>NZ_JAIZQO010000007.1:0-454466 GCF_020419725.1 Burkholderia sp. AU38729
TTCTTTCGCGATGCAGCAACAAGCGAAACGTGCCCAGGTGGCGGAATTGGTAGACGCACTAGGTTCAGGTCCTAGCGGTGGCAACATCGTGGAGGTTCGAGTCCTCTCCTGGGCACCATCTGTTTTAAAAAGGTCGGCTTCTAGCCGGCCTTTTTCATTTCCGGCCCAGGAAGCAAAGCGCCTGCGCGCTTTGCGCGAGGACTCGAAAGGCTGCGCTTGCAAGCGCAGCCGGGGTCGCGCTTGTGTGACCGAGTCCTCTCCTGGGCACCATCTGTTTTATAAAAAGGTCGGCTTCTAGCCGGCCTTTTTTCATTTCCGGCGCCGGAAACACACACCCCATCCCAGAGAGCAAACCAGTCGCTTTGGCTTTGCACACCGGTGCCAGCGAGCCCTAAGGGCATGATCCCGCAACAACCCGGCGCGACGCGCTCGGATCGCCCCACAAACCACTCTGCGCCCGATTTTCTCGATCTCCGCGATCCATCCCCGATTTCGAACACCCCCGCACCACCGTCCCGCCTCCACCGAAACCGGGATTTCCCTAGGCTGACACGCCGACGTGCGCGCGGTTAAATAAATCAACGTGATTTATTTAATGCGCTGCCGGACAGCGCACCATGGAAGGAGACGCCATGAGAAGCCCGCACTTCGGCCAGGGAAGCAACTCGGCCAACGTGCGCCGTTACAACGAGCGCCTGCTGCTGAAGACGCTGCGCCGCGCAGGCAGCGCGTCGAAGGCCGACCTCGCCCGCCTCGCGAGCATGACGGGAACGGCAGTCGGCAGCATCATCGCGTCGCTCGCCGATGCGAAGCTGATCGAATTCGCGGGCCGCACCGAAGGCCAGCGCGGCCAGCCGGCCTCGCTGATCCGCCTCGATCCGAGCGGTGCGTTCGGCATCGGCGTCCATCTCGACCGCATGCGCATCGAAACGGCGCTCGTCAACTTCGCCGGCGACGTGCTCGGCCGCCGCTCGCACGACACGCTGCTGCCGCCGCCCGCCGACGTGCTCGAGATCGTCCGCCACGACATCGACGCGATGCAGGCCCTGCTCCCCGACCACGAGCGCGCCCGCCTGACCGGTATCGGCGTCGCCCAGCCCTACAACCTCGGCGCGTGGATGCGCGAACTCGGCCTCGCACCCGACACGTTCCGCGCGTGGGAAGACGTCGATTTCGCGGCCGACCTCGGTCGCACGTTGTCGCTTCCGGTGTTCGGCGAAAACGACGGCAACGCAGCCGCGATCGCTGAGCTGTTCTACGGATACGGCCGGCAGTGCGACGACTTCGTCTACCTGTTCATCGGGCCGGCCATCGGCGGCGGCATCGCGATCGACGGCGACTGCCTGCGCGGCGTGACCGGCAATGCAGGCGACATCGCCGTGATTCCCGTGCCGCCGAGCCGGCTGGCTTCCGCGCCGCCGCCACGCGGCCCGTGGGACATCCTGCTCGCGCGTGCATCGCTGCATGCGCTGGTGCGCCATCTGCGCCATCACGGTGAAACGGTCGACAACCGGGCCGATCTCGAAGCGTGCATCGCCCGCGGCCTGCCCGCCGTCGACGAATGGATCGACGATTGCGTCGACGCGCTGGCGCCGGCATTGCGCGCGGTGCTGTGCGTGGTCGACGCGCCGGTGGTCGTGCTCGACGCCGATACCGACGCGGGCCTGCTCGACGCGGTCACGACGCGCCTGCGCGCCGCGCTCGTGGCCACCGCGCCCGAAGCGCGCGGCACGCCGGTGCTCGTACGCGGCACGTTCGGCGCCGACGCCGGTGCGATCGGCGCGGCCACGCTGCCGATGTTCTTCAACTTCTCCCCGCGGGCCGGCATCCTCAAGGGCGCCCGCACCGACTCGCAGGAGGTCAACCATGTCGCGATCTGAGTCGCCCCGCCCGTTGCTCGAGATGCGCGGGATCACCAAGACGTTCCCGGCCGTGCGCGCGCTCGACAACGTCAGCCTGACCGTCTATCCCGGCGAGATCCATTCGCTGATGGGCGAAAACGGCGCCGGCAAATCGACGCTGATGAAGATCCTGTCGGGCGCCTACCGTGCCGACGCCGGCGGCGAGATCCTGATCGACGGCGCCCGCATCGACATCGACGGCCCACTTGCCGCGCGCGATGCAGGCGTCGCGGTGATCTACCAGGAACTGTGCCTGTCGCCGAACCTCACCGTCGCGGAAAATATCTACATCGGCCGCGAACTGCGGCGCGGCAACCGGCGCTGGGGCACGATCGACCGCGCGGCGATGGCGCGCGGCTGCGAGGACGTACTCGCGCGGCTGGGCGCATCGTTCGGGCCCGACACGCTCGTCGACACGCTGTCGATCGCGGAGCAGCAACTCGTCGAGATCGCACGCGCCGTGCACACCCGCGCACGCATCCTCGTGATGGACGAGCCGACCACGCCGCTGTCGTCGCGCGAAACCGAGCACCTGTTCCGCCTGATCCGCCAGTTGCGCGAGGAAGGTCTCGCGATCATCTACATCAGCCACCGTATGGCGGAGATCTACGAGCTGTCCGACCGCGTGTCGGTGCTGCGCGACGGCGCATACGTCGGCACGCTCGAACGCGCATCGCTGTCGGCCGAGCGCCTCGTCGCGATGATGGTCGGCCGCGACATCTCCGGCTTCTACAAGAAGGAACACGCACCGTACGACCCCGGCCACCTGCTGCTGTCGGTCCGCGACATCGCCGACGGCGCACGCGTGCGCGGCTGCAGCCTCGACCTGCACGCCGGCGAAGTGCTCGGCATCGCGGGTCTCGTCGGCGCAGGCCGCACCGAACTCGCGCGGCTGATCTTCGGCGCCGAACCACGTGTGCGCGGCGACGTGAAGGTGGGCGAACGCACGTTCGGCGCGCACTCGCCGCGCGACGCGATCGACGCGGGCCTCGTCTACCTGACCGAAGACCGCAAGCGCCAGGGCCTGTTCCTCGACATGAGCGTGCGCGACAACATCAACATCTCGGTCTGCAACCGCGATGCGCGGCTCGGTGCCCTCGATCTCGCGCGCGGCGCCGAACGCGCGCGGGACGCCATTGCGTCGCTGTCGATCCGCGTGCCGAACGCGAACGTCAACGTCGGCGCGCTGTCCGGCGGCAACCAGCAGAAAGTGCTGCTGTCGCGCCTGCTCGAAACGAAGCCGCGCGTGCTGATCCTCGACGAGCCGACACGCGGCGTCGACATCGGCGCGAAATCCGAGATCTACCGGATCATCAACGAACTGGCCCGGGCCGGCGTGGGCGTGATCGTGATCTCGAGCGAACTGCCGGAGATCATCGGTGTCGCCGACCGCGTGCTCGTGATGCGCGAAGGCGAGATCGCCGGCGAACTCGGCGGCTACACGCAGACGCCCATCACGCAGGAAGCCATCATCGCGCTCGCCACCGGCTCGCAGGCCGAACTCGCCGACGCGCACTGAGCCGCGCCCTTTTCATTTCCTTCTTACATCCAGGTTACCGAAATGATCAACCCGACCAAGCAGCGGAACCTCGCTTCCGCGACGGCCCAGCCGGTGGCCACCCGTACGCCGCTGTTGCGCGGCGCCGATCAACGCGCCCGCATGCAGTCGCTGATCCGCACCGCCGGCATGCTGCCGGTGCTGCTGGTCCTGTGCATCGGCTTCGGCTTCCTGACCGACGGTTTCTTCACGCTGCAGAACCTGTCGATCGTCACGCAGCAGGCGTCGATCAACATCGTGCTCGCCGCCGGCATGACCTTCGTGATCCTGACGGGCGGCATCGACCTATCGGTCGGCTCGGTGCTCGCCGCCGCGGCCGTCGCGGCGCTGCTCGCGTCGACCATCCCGGGCTGGGGCTGGCTCGGCGTGCCGTTCGCGCTCCTCGTCGGCCTCGTGTTCGGCGCGATCAACGGCGGCCTGATCTCGTTCCTGCGCCTGCCGCCGTTCATCGTCACGCTCGGCGCGATGACCGCCGTGCGCGGCGTCGCGCGCCTGATCGGCAACGACACGACCGTGTTCAATCCGCAGTTGCCGTTCGCGTTCATCGGCAACGGCACGATCCTCGGCGTGCCGTGGCTCGTCGTGATCGCGTGCGCGGTGATCGCGATCTCGTGGTTCATCCTGCGCCGCACGGTGCTCGGGATGCGCATCTATTCGGTCGGCGGCAATCCGGAAGCCGCCCGCCTGTCGGGCATCAACGTGCGGGCGATCCAGCTGTTCGTGTATGCGGCGTCGGGGTTGCTCGCCGGCCTCGGCGCGGTGATGTCGGCCGCACGGCTCTATGCGGCCAATGGCCTGCAGCTCGGCCAGTCGTACGAACTCGACGCGATCGCCGCGGTGATCCTCGGCGGCACGAGCTTCGTCGGCGGCGTCGGCTCGATCGTCGGCACGCTGATCGGCGCACTGATCATCGCGGTGCTGACCAACGGGCTCGTGCTGCTCGGCGTGTCCGACATCTGGCAATACATCATCAAGGGGCTCGTGATCATCGGCGCCGTCGCGCTCGACCGCTACCGCCAGCGCGATTCGGCCCGCACCTGAGCCCCTGCCCGTCCATTCAACCTGGCGGCGCAGGCCGATCCCTGCGCCCGCCCGCCAAGCCACTTCACGGAGACACCACGACATGTTCAAGCACAAAGCCGCCCTGACCGCCGTCGCCTGCGCACTCGCCTTCGGCGCTTCCGCCGCGCACGCGGCCGACAAGCCGCTCAAATCGATCGGCGTCACGGTCGGGTCGCTCGGCAACCCGTACTTCGTCACGATCGTCAAGGGCGCCGAGGCGCGCGCCAGGCAGATCAACCCGAATGCGAAGGTCACGGCCGTGTCGGCCGACTACGACCTGAACAAGCAGTTCACGCAGATCGACAACTTCATCTCCGCGCACGTCGACATGATCCTGCTCAACGCGACCGATCCGAAGGCGATCGAGCCGGCGGTGAAGAAGGCGCAGGCGGCCGGCATCACGGTCGTCGCGGTCGACGTCGCCGCGGCCGGCGCGAACGCGACCGTGCAGACCAACAACGTGAAGGCCGGCGAGCTGGCATGCGACTACATCGCGAAGAAACTCAACGGCAAGGGCAACGTGATCATCGAGAACGGCCCGCAGGTGTCGGCCGTGATCGATCGCGTCAACGGCTGCAAGACCGTGCTCGCGAAAAGCGCCGGCATCAAGGTGCTGTCGAGCGACCAGGACGGCAAGGGCTCGCGTGAAGGCGGGATGAACGCGATGCAGGGCTACCTGACGCGCTTTCCGAAGCTCGATGCGGTGTTCACGATCAACGACCCGCAGGCGATCGGCAGCGATCTCGCCGCGAAACAGCTGAACCGCCCGAACATCGTGATCACGTCGGTCGACGGCGCGCCCGATATCGAGGTCGCGCTCAAGTCGAATACGCTCGTGCAGGCGTCATCGAGCCAGGACCCGTGGGCGATGGCGCAGCAGGCCGTCAACGTCGGCTACGGCATCATGAACGGCCAGAAGCCGGCCAATCCGATGATCCTGATCGAGCCGACGCTCATCACGCGCGACAACGTGAAGAGCTACAAGGGCTGGAGCACCCCGCGCTGATCGCGCCCCCCGTCCGCTCGCGCTACCGGGCAGTGCCGGACTGCGTCGCTGCATGCGACGGCCCGCACTGCCCGCCTTTTCAGATCAATCGCTGCATCGCCGCGCACACCACCGCGGCACAAGGTTTCGACATGACGACGACGTTTCCCCGCCTGATCGTATTCGGCGAAGCACTGACCGATTTCATCCGCGACGACGACCAGCACTGGCATAGCGTCGCCGGCGGCTCATGCTGGAACGTCGCGCGCGTCGGTGCGCGACTCGGCGTGCCGACGGCCTTCGCCGGCACGGTCAGCCGCGACACCTTCGGCGACGAGCTGATGCGCAAGAGCGCCGACGCGGGGCTCGACCTGCGCTTCATCCGGCAGGTCGACCGCGCGCCGCTGCTCGCGATGGTCGTGTCGAAGCAGCCGCCCCACTACTTCTTCATCGGCGAGAACAGCGCCGATCTCGCGTTCGATCCGGCGGACCTGCCCGCCGGCGCACTCGACGCGGCCGAGATCGTGCACGTCGGTTCGCTCGGTGTCGTGCGCGAGCCGCTCGCGTCGCGCCTGATCGACGTGGCGCAAGCGGCGCGCGCGGCCGGCAAGCGGATCTCGTTCGACCCGAACTTCCGCGCACCGATGGCCGCGCCGTCGTATCGCGACACGCTGCGCCGGCTGGCCGGGCTCGCCGACTGGATCAAGGTATCCGACGAGGATCTGCGCGGGCTGTTTCCCGAACTCGATGAAGCCGCCGCGCTCGCGCAACTGCGCGCGTGGGCGCCGGACGCCGCGATGCTCGTCACGCGCGGCGCATCCGGCATGCAGCTCCTGCATCGCGACCTCGTGCTGTTCCAGCCCGCGTTCCCGACCGACGTGGCCGACACCGTCGGTTGCGGCGATGCGAGCATCGGCGGCTGGCTCGCGAGCCAGCTCGCGCGTCCCGATGCATCCGCCGCCGAGCATCTGCGCTACGCAGCCGCCTGTGCGGCGGTCGCCTGTGCACAGGCAGGCGCCTATGCGCCGACGGCGGCCGAAGTGACCGACATGATCGATCGTTCCGCCGACGCCGCAGTGTCGCCATAGCACTCACCGGCGCGGCGCCCCCGCGCCGCCCCGTCACGCGGCGGTCGTGCCGTCGCTGCCGTCCGGCGGCATCCGGGCCTGCAGCAGTTGCAGGCTCTCGTCGACGCTCAGTTCGGACATCGCATCGTCGTGCAGCGTATCGTCGGCCGCGCGGCGCAACGCATGCAGCGCGTGCACCTTGAGCCGCACGATCGCGAGCCGCAATCCGCGCGCCGTGCATTCCGCCGCGAACGTGCGCAACGATTCGATCGTCGTGCTGTCGACATCCGGCGTTTCCTCGAGGCTCAGCATCACGGTATGCGCGTCCGGCGCAGCCTTCATCAACGCACGCACGCGGTTCAGCATCCGGTCCGCATTCGCGAAGAACAGTTGCGCCTCGGGCCGCACGATCAGCACGCCCGGCACCGGCTTCGCCTCGGCATGGCTCGCCACGTCGACGAAATCGTGACTGTCGCGCAGCCTGCCGAGCACGCTGACGTTCGGTTCGGACAGCTTGCGCAGCGTCAGCAGCAGGCTCACGCCGATGGCCGCGAGCAGCCCGTGCAGCACGCCGAGCACGAGCACCGCGAGCAGCGCGGCGATCACGACGAGCCGGTCGCGATGCCAGGCCCAGTACGGCCGGAATACCGACGGATGCAGCGAGTGGCTGACCGCGAAGATCACGATCGCCGCGAGCACGGGCTCCGGCGTGCGCGCGAGCTGCGGCAGCAGCAGCCAGACGATCAGCGCGACCACGCCCGCCGCCCACAGGCCGGCAAAGCGCGACTGCGCGCCGGCCGCTTCGTTCGCCGAGGTCGCCGAATAGCCGGCGCCGACCGGCATCCCGTGCAGCAGGCCCGACACGAGGTTCGCGCAGCCGAGCGCGACGAGGTCGCGGTTCGGCGACACGCTGTCGCCATGCTTCAGCGCGAAGTTGCGGATCGACCCGTACGATTCCGCGTACAGGATCAGCATCAGCGCGAACGCAAGCTCGATGGTCTGCATCCACGCGTTGCGGTCGAGGGTCGGCAGGCCGAACTCGATATGCTTGAAATCGATATGGCCGACGATCGCGATCCCGTATCGCTGCCAGTCGATCGCGTAGCCGGCCGCGATCGACAGCACGATCACGACGAGCGTCGCGGGCACGCGCGAGCTGCGCCCGAGCGTGAACAGCAACGCCAGCGCAATGGCGCCGAGCACGACGCTCGCGAGATTCGCGTGCGGCGCGCCGGTAATCAGGTCGAGCGCGACATGCGGCGCATCGCTGTGCTGCACCGAAATCGCGAGGATCTTCGGCAGCTGCTTGATGACGATCGTCAGCGCGAGGCCGAACGTGAAGCCGCGCAACACCGGCCGTGCGACGAAATCCGACATGCCGCCGAGCCGCGCGGCACCGGCCAGGATGAACAGCACGCCCGTCATCGCGACGAGCGCCGCCGCGAGCGCGAGTTGCGCGGCGAGCGCCATCCCCGATTCCGCGAGCACGGTCGCCGCAAGCACGGCAGCCGACGACGACGTCGACGACACGATCGCGAAGCGGCTGCTGCCGGTGAGCGCATAGACGACGAGCCCCGACAGCAACGCGATCAGACCGGCCTGCGGCGGCAGGTTCGCCAGCCCCGCGTACGCGACCGCCTCGGGGATCAGCAGCCCCGCGATCGACAGGCCGGCCAGCGCATCGAGGCCGATGCGTCGCGTGGGCGGCGGCGAGGCCGTGTCGAGCGCGGCGAAATGGTCGGCATGCTGCGGGCCGGCATCGGGGCGGATCGGGGCGGTCGTCATGAGGCGGTCAGGGCTTGACGGCGATGACGCCCGACCAGCCGGGCAGATAGCGTGCATCCTGGTCGTGCGCGCGATGCAGTGCGATGTCGAGCGCCTTCGCGAAGTTCTTGCGGATCTGGTCGAGCGACACGTGCTGGCGCAGGTAGTCGGCCCACAGGAATTCGCTGAACGGCGTCGCATCCTTCGCATAGCCGCCCGCCGTACGCAGCTCGCCGGCGAGGCTGCGGTACGGATCGTCCACGAGCCCCGTCAGCGCCTTCGGCAGATTCGCATAGTCACGGCGCGTGCCGTCCGCGCCGAACGGATGCACCCACTGGTTGTGTTCCATCATCCGCCAGAAGATCGTGTCGTCGAGCCACGACAGGTCCTTCAGCAGCATCGCGTTCACGCGTGCCTCGCCTTCCTCGATCAGCGCGAGGCCGAGGTGGTGGTGATCGGTGATGTAGTGCAGCCCGCCCGGGCCGAGCACGGCCGGGAACCAGTGCGATTCGATCGCGGCCTTGCGTGCCCGCTTGTTGAGCGCCTTCCAGTGCTTGCGCTTCGCCTTGACTTCGCGATAGCCGACCGTCATCTGCGTCGGACGCAGTTCTTCCAGCTTGACGGGAATCAGGTGAACATCGTTGCCGAGAGCCATGGTCGTACCCCATGTTGCGAAATTCCGGCAACGATACTCCTGATCGCGCGAGCCGTTAATACGTCATGACCTCGATACGCCTGCGGTTGACGATCTCTGACAACCGCCCGACGACCCGCCCACGCACGACGCCGCGCTACGCGCGCAGATCGTTGCGTTCGAGACGATGTCGAATGTAAGGAATGCCATCGTGCACGACACTCACGCGACGCATCCCGAGCTTGCGCGCGACATTCAGCGAGCCGCTGTTGGCCTCGGCGATATCGGCGATCACGCGCGGCAGGCGCACGGTGTCGAACGCGTGACGCACGACGGCCGCCGCCGCTTCGCTCGCGATGCCGCGCCCCCATGTCGCACGCACCAGCCGCCAGCCGATCTCGACGTCGCGCGCGCCGTCCACATAGTCGGGAATCAGCAGGATCCAGCCGACGAACGCATCGGGGGCGGCCTTCTCGAAGATCGACCAGTAGCCGAGGCCCGGCGGATACTCGCACGTGATCCGGTGCGTGACGAAGCGCCGATGCTCGACGGGATCGTGCCACGGGCCCGCGATGTGCCGCGTGACCTCGGGATCGCGATCCATCGCGACGCACGCGTCGAGATCGGCCAGCACACGCGGACGCAGCCACAGCCGCGCAGTCTCGAGCACGGGCAGCGTGGCGGCGGAACGTTCGGTCATCGGGACTCCTGATTCGGTGACGATGCGCATCGGGGCGCATTACAAAACAGCTACAAACAGCCTTCCGGAATGATACAGATGCCTGTCGCCGGCTTGGTGCGACGGCATTGCCATTTCCGAAACAGTTCATTTCCTAGGGATTATTCCCGATTCGACGTTATCGCGCCCCACATCGTCCGGCGCCGCCGCCTACACTCGATCCATGCCCCCGCACCGCGCGCAAGCCGGGCCGGCATCCGCATCCACAACGTGAGCGCGCAAGCCAACGAGGAGACCTCGGACATGAGCTGGACCCGCGAACAACGCAACGTCACGATCGCCGCCTACCTCGGCTGGACACTCGATGCGTTCGATTTCTTCCTGATGGTGTTCGTGCTGAAGGACATCGCCGCCGAATTCGGGTCGACGATTCCCGCCGTCGCGTTCGCGCTCACGCTGACGCTCGCGATGCGCCCGCTCGGCGCCCTGATCTTCGGCCGGCTCGCCGATCGCTTCGGCCGCCGCCCGACGCTGATGGTCAACATCGCGTGCTACTCGCTGCTCGAACTCGCATCGGGTTTCGCACCGAGCCTGACCGCGCTGCTCGTGCTGCGCGCGTTGTTCGGCGTCGCGATGGGCGGCGAATGGGGAGTCGGCTCGGCACTCACGATGGAAACCGTGCCGACCCATGCGCGCGGTTTCGTGTCGGGGCTGCTGCAGGCCGGCTATCCGAGCGGCTACCTGCTCGCGTCCGTCGTGTTCGGCCTGTTCTACCAGTACATCGGCTGGCGCGGCATGTTCATGGTCGGCGTGCTGCCCGCGCTGCTCGTGCTGTACGTGCGCGCGCACGTGCCCGAATCGCCGGCATGGAAGCAGATGGAAAAGCGCCCGCGCCCGAGCCTGGGCTCCACGCTGAAGCAGAACTGGAAGCTCACGATCTACGCGATCGTGCTGATGACCGCGTTCAACTTCTTCTCGCACGGCACGCAGGATCTCTATCCGACGTTCCTGCGCGAACAGCATCACTTCGATCCGCATACCGTGTCGTGGATCACGATCGTGCTGAACATCGGCGCCATCGTCGGCGGCCTGTCGTTCGGCGCGATCTCGGAGCGGATCGGCCGGCGTCGCGCCATCTTCATCGCCGCGTTGATCGCCCTGCCCGTGCTGCCGCTGTGGGCGTTCTCGAGCGGCCCGATTGCCCTCGCCGCAGGGGCGTTCCTGATGCAGATCTCCGTGCAGGGTGCGTGGGGCGTGATCCCGGTTCACCTGAACGAGATCTCGCCCGACGAGCTCCGCGCGACCTTCCCCGGCGTCGTCTACCAGCTCGGCAACCTGCTCGCGTCGGGCAACGCGACGATGCAGGCCTCGCTCGCCGTGTCGAACAACAACAATTACGGCTTCGCGCTCGCGCTCGTGGCCGGCGTCGTCGCCGTCGTGATCGCCGTGTTGATCCTGTTCAGCCGCGAGCGGCGCGGCATCGACATGACGCAATCGGTCAATACGCGTAGCACGGTCGGCTGAACCCGCGCATTGCCGCACCGCATCATCGCGCGTACCCCGTCCTGCCGAGGGCACGCGCGATACTTTCCGCATTCGCACATCGAACTAGAGGAATTTGTCCAGATTCCCCGCTTGCCCGCTCCGTCCGCGATTTTTTATCTTAATAAAAACGGCTGTTTGAATCAGACAAACAAATCACCAGTTCGCGGCCGGGCGACCGGCATGGGAGGCGGGACATGGCAGTAAGTCAGGAGGGGCGGCCATCCGCGGGACGGCCGTCCGGGGCACGGTCATCCGGCACGCGGCAGACCGGCGGGACGAAGGCGCGCATCCTCGATGCGGCCGAGGACCTGTTCATCGAGCATGGCTTCGAGGCGATGTCGATGCGCCAGATCACCTCGCGCGCGGCGGTCAACCTCGCCGCGGTCAACTACCACTTCGGCAGCAAGGAGGCGTTGATCCACGCGATGCTGTCGCGCCGGCTCGACCAGCTCAACCAGGAGCGCCTCGGTATCCTCGACCGCTTCGATGCGCAACTCGGCACGCACATCACCTGCGAGCACGTGCTCGGCGCGATGTTCATTCCGGCGCTGAAGGCCTCGCGCAATCCCGAACGCGGGGGGCCCGGCTTCCTGCGCCTGATCGGCCGTGCGTACACCGATCCGTCGCCGTTCGTGCGCAACTTCCTGACCGCGCACTACGCGAGCGTCGCTGGCCGCTTCTTCGACGCGTTCCAGCGCGCGTTGCCGCACCTGCCGCGCACGGAGCTCGGCTGGCGGCTGCATTTCGCGATCGGCGCGCTGTCCGGCGCGCTCGCGGGCGCCGAAACGGAAAGCCTGATCGACGAGTTCTCGCAAGGCCGCACGATGAACGACGTGCAGATGATCGCGCGACTGTCGTCGCTGATCGTCGCCGCGCTGAAAGCGCCGATGCCCGACAGCGCGCAACTGTCGATCTTCGCGGCCGTGCTCGACGATGCGGGGGCCAGCGAAGCGTTCGGGCTGCCGCAGTCGGCTGCGACCGCCGTCGATACGGCGACGCTGCATTCCACGAACTGAGCGCGCGAGGCCACGCGCGGCTTCCTGTTCACGATTTGATTGAAACGCGCGGTCGTGCGGGGCGTCGAGGCGCCCCGTCGATCGACCGTGCGGCACGAGGCACGGGCCGGCGCCGAAGCGCCCGCCCTCGCCGAGAGCAAAGACCGGAGACTCGTCATGTCATCTTCCGCAGCAACCGCAGCGGCCCAGCTTCCGCCGAACACCGACGGCATCTGGTACGCGTCATACCCGCCCGGCGTCCCGCATGAGATCGACGTCACGCAGTACGCATCGCTCGTGCAGTTCTTCGACGAATGCACGAGCCGCTTCGCCGAGCGCGTCGCCTACGTGAGCGCCGGCGCATCGATGACCTATCGCACGCTCGCGCGGAAAGTCGACGCGTTCGCGTCGTACCTGCAAGGCATCGGCATCAAGCCCGGCGACCGCGTCGCGATCATGCTGCCGAACACGTTCCAGTACCCCGTCGCGCTGTTCGGCACGCTGAAGGCCGGTGCGATCGTCGTCAACGTCAATCCGCTCTATACCGTGCGCGAACTCGCGCACCAGCTGAAGGACAGCGGCGCGCAGACGATCGTCGTATTCGAGAACTTCGCGCGCACGCTGCAGGACGCGCTGCCGGAAACGCAGGTGAAGAACATCGTCGTCACCGCCCTCGGCGACCTGCTCGCCGACGGCTTCAATGCGAAAGGACGCCTGATCAATTTCGTGCTGAAGCACGTGAAGAAGCTCGTGCCGGCCTACCACCTGCCGCAGGCCATCCGGTTGCGCTCGGCGCTTGCGCTCGGGGCGCGCGGCACGCCGCAGCCGGTGCAGATCATGCGTGACGACCTCGCGTTCCTGCAATACACGGGCGGCACGACCGGCGTCGCGAAAGGCGCGATGCTCACGCACGGCAACCTGATCGCGAACCTGCTGCAGGCGAAGGCCTGGATCGCCGACCAGGTCTCGGGCGACGTCGAAACCGTGCTCACGCCGCTGCCGCTGTATCACATCTATTCGTTGACGGTGAACGCCTTCATCTTCATGGGGCTCGGCGGGCGCAACATCCTGATCGCGAACCCGCGCGACATGACGATGGTGATGAAGATCATCCGCAACGAGACGTTCACCGGGATCACCGGCATCAACACGCTGTACAACGCGTTCCTCGACAACGAGGAATTCCGCAAGCGCGATTTCTCGAAGCTGAAGCTCGCGATGGCCGGCGGGATGGCGATGCAGCGCGCGGTCGCGGAGCGCTTCCAGCAGGTGACGGGCCGGCCGGTCGTCGAGGGTTACGGCCTGACCGAGTGCTCCCCGATCGTCACGATGAACCCCGTGGACCTGAACGACATGGCCGCGTTCAGCGGTTCGATCGGCCTGCCCGCGCCGTCCACCGTCGTGCGCTTTCGCCGCGAGGACGGCACCTGGGCGCCCGTCGGCGAACCGGGCGAGCTGTGCGTGCATGGTCCGCAGGTGATGCGCGGCTACTGGCAGCGCCCCGACGAGACGGCCAAGGTGATCGACGCCGACGGCTGGCTCGGCACCGGCGACATCGGCGTGATGGACGAACGCGGCTTCATCCGCCTGATCGACCGCAAGAAGGACATGATCCTCGTGTCGGGCTTCAACGTGTATCCGAACGAGATCGAGGAAGTGCTGGTGATGCATCCGGGCATCAGCGAAGCCGCGGCGATCGGCATTCCCGACGAGGTGCAGGGCGAACGGATCAAGGTGTTCGTCGTGCGCCGCGACCCGGCGCTGACGGTCGACGACGTGCTCGCGCACTGCCGCAAGAACCTGACCGGCTACAAGATGCCGAAATTCGTCGAGTTCCGCGACGCGCTGCCGCAGACGAACGTCGGCAAGATCCTGCGCCGCGCATTGCGCGACGAGGAACTCGCCAAAATCAAGGCCGCGAAGCAAGGCTGAACGATCCATCGCCCCGGGAGACGCCGTCGATGAACGAAGGAAAGAAGCGCCACGCGCGGCATGCCGCCGCCGTGGCAGTCGCGTGCATGCTGTCGCTCGCCCAGACTGGCCTGCATGCGCAGGAAGCGGCCAGCGCCGCGGGCGCGGCGCAGGAGGTCGCGCTGCCGGCCGATCTCTCGAAAGTCACCCGCGAACCGGTCGCGCAACAGGCGCGCTGGCTGCGCACGGCCGCGCAGCGCGGCACGCTCGCGCAACTCGATGACGCGACGCTCACCGCGCTCTTCAAGGCGCTCGATCCGCTCGCCGTGCCGCTCTATATCCGCAACGGTCCCAACGGCTATCCGTCCTACCAGTTCACGATGGTGCGCCAGGAACGCATCAGCGGAAAATGGTCCGATACGCCCGACCGCATGCTCGTGAAGACCACCCGCGAGCCGCTGCGCGTCTATGCGAAATGGCTGCCGGGCGGCGCGCACGCCGGACAGGAGACCATCTACGACACGACGCAGCGCAAGGACGAGATGTACGGCCACCTCGGCGGCCTGCTCGGCAAGATTCCGCTATGGACGGCCATCGACGGCGCACTCGCGCGCGCCCAGTCGAATCACCAGGTGAAGGATCTGGGCACCGAATTCATCACGAACCTGTACCTGACCGAAGGGAAGAAATATCTGGAAGCCGGCGTGCAGCGGCCGACCGATGTGGAAGCCAGAACGATCAACGGCGTGCGCGTCGTTACGCTCACCTACGAAACACCGACCGGGCGACCGCAGTTCTACGCGAAGAAGGAAATCTTGGGGCTCGACCTGCACGCGCCCTATTTCCGGACCGTCGAGTCGTATGACAACGACGGCAAGATCTTCGAGCGGATCGTCATCGAGAAAATCGCCCCGGCGACGCTCGACGACACCGCATTCGACCCGAAAAACCCCGACTACGCGTTCTGATGCGCGCGGGGCTGGCCTCGGGCTCAATCGTCATCGTCGTCGCCGTGGTGCCGGTGCCAATGCTTGTAATAGTGCTTGCGCCACTTGCGATAGCGGTCGTCGTCGTCATCGCCGTAGTAGCCGTATCCGTAGCCTGGATAGGCGACCACGGCAGGTTGCGGCGCCACATAGACCGGGGCCGGCTCGACATAGACCGGCGCGACCGGTACGCCGATGCCGACCGACAGGTCGACATGCCCCGCCATCGCACTGCCGGAAGCCAGCAACGCCACGCTCCCGACCCACGCTGCCCATCGTCTCTTGTTCATGTTCTGAATCCCTGATATGCCGGCCCGCCCGGCTCGCGCGACTAAAGTAAACGTCGCGCGCGAACCCAGGTGATACGGCCTTGCGAGAGTCGTAACGCGACGTAACGAAATGGCGTTAGCCGTTTGGCCGAATCGCGAAAATGCGCTGGAACGTCTATAGTGGGTTACGGTTCGACACAATCACGACTACGCGCTCCCCGATTGAACAGGGTAGAATCCCGCCAAACACCTTGTGGACGAACACGCCACACACACGCACAACATATTCTCTGACGCAGGCTCCTGCCGCACCTCAATGGTCAATCCCGCAGAATCCCATCCGCAAAACGACTTCATCAATTCGGCGCGCAAGGAACGTAAGCGCGTTGAAATCTATCTCGTCAACGGCATTCGTCTGACGGGGTGCATCGAGTCGTTCGACCAGTACCTGGTGATGCTGCGCACCCCCGTGGGTCTGCAAGGCATCTACAAGCGCGCGATTTCCACGATCCAGCTCGACACGGGCGGCTCGCGCCCGGGCGGCAGCGGCCCCCGCGGGCCGCGCACCGGCGGGCGCCCCGGCGGCCGTGAAGGCGGCGGTCACAGCCCGTACGGCTCGCACGGCGGCTCGCGTGAATCGCGCGGCGACGGCGGCTACGGCTCCCGCGAACCGCGTGAAGGCTATGGCTCGCGCGAACCGCGCGAGGGTTACGGCTCGCGTGAGCCGCGCGAAGGCTACGGTGCCCCGCGCGAACCCCGTGAACCGCGCGAAAGCTACGGCGCACCGCGCGACACCGGCGACGCATCCGGCAACGCCTCGCCGTCGGATGCCCGCGGCGGCAGCGGGCCGGTCATCGTGACGCGCCGCCGGCGAATCGTGCCGGACGGCCAGTAAAGCAAAAGGGCAAGCCAACCGGCTTGCCCTTTTTACTGGTGCGACCGGCGCGGCATGTCGCCGCACCGCCGCCGGGTTCAGCGTGCCGTCGTCGGCAGGCCCGCATCGGCCTCACGCTGCAACGAACGCACCTGCTGCTGCAACGCACGCAGTTGCGACTGAAGCTCGGCCTGCTGCGCCTGCAAGGCGGCCGTCTCGTTACGTACGCTCTTCTGGCGATCCGCGACCGCCGCCTGCTGCTGGCGGGCGATCGAGATATCGGCCTGCAGACGCCGCGCGCGATCCTGCGTGACTTCGATCTGCTTGTCCATTTGCGCCTTCTGCGATTCCAGCTTCGCCGCCCGCAGTTCGTTCACGGCCAGCCGCTCCGCCTGGCGCGAGAAATCGCGATAGATCGCTTCCGCACGCGTTTCGTCGTAAGTCTTGATGACGCGCCAGAACGCCTTCTGCTGGAACAGCGCGACGAAGTACCCACCGTCCTTCACGTTGAACAGCAGGCTCGCGCCGTAGCTGCCGTTGTAGCTCGTGCGCATTTCCGTGAGCGTGTGCGCCTGGATCTGGCGCTGCAAGTCGTCGACCGTGCTCGGCCCCGTCGACTCGCCCGCCTGCGGCTGCAGCGACGTCTGCGAATCGATCGCCGGAATCGCCGCCACCGGCGCCGATGCCTGCTGTACGACCGGCGCGCCGCTGTCCGCCAGACTTTGCGCGTACGCGCCCTGCATGCCTCCCGCCAGGGCGAGCAATACGCACGCCCTTCCCAACCCCGTCATATGGCTCATGAAGTTCTATTCCCGCCCGAGTCGTTGTAATTCAGCGCGATTTTATCTCATTAATTACTCGCTTTCGCGGGTCTCGGGTTCCTCGTCGAAGATCTGGTATTTGCGCATTTTTTCCCACAGTACCTTGCGGCTGATGCCAAGTTGCTGCGCCGTATCCTGACGCCGCCAGCCGTTTGCGTCGAGCGCCGCGATGACGCGATTGCGCTCGTTCATGTCCCACTTGCTGCGATCGACGAACACCTCGGCCGCACTCTCCGCCGGGACCGGCTGGGCCGAACTGCGCGCGTGCGCGATCAGCCGCTGCAGCCGCGCGGCATCCCACCCGCCCGTCTGCCGCACCGTCACGCCGACACGCTCGGCGAGGTTGCGCAGTTCACGCACGTTGCCGGGGAAATAGCTGTCCGCGACGGAATCCGTCAGCCAGTACGGCAGATCGGACAACTGAGCGAGCCGCTCCTCGCCGACGACCTGCGCGACGAACGACTTGAACAGCGCGATCTTGTCGACGGCGCCGCGCTCTTCCAGCGACGGAATGCTCAGCTCGATCACCGCGAGCCGGTAGTAGAGATCGGCGCGGAACAGGCCATCCTTCACGAGCTGCGGCAGCTTCTTGTTGCTCGCCGCGACCAGCCGGAAATCGACCTTGACCGGCGACGTCGCGCCGACGCGCAGCACCGCGCCATCCTCGAGCACGCGCAGCAGCTTGACCTGCTGGTATAGCGGCAGATCGCCGACTTCGTCGAGGAACAGCGTGCCGCCGGCCGCCTGCTCGAAATAGCCTTTATGCGCAACAACCGCACCCGTGAACGATCCCTTCGCATGACCGAAGAACAGCGATTCGAACAGGCCGTCGGGAATCGCGCCGCAGTTCACGGGCACGAATTCGCCATGCCGGTAACGCGAATGTTTTTCGTGCAGCAGTTGCGCGATGCGCTCCTTGCCGACGCCGGTTTCGCCGTGCAGCAACACGTTGGTGTCGCAATCGGCGAACGTATCGACTTCGTGCAGCAGGGCCTGCATCGATTCCGAGTGCGCGACGAGTTCGGTCGGATGCGACGTTTCGGCCGTATGCGCCCGCAACTGCGTGACGAGCTTGCCGATCATGCCGCGCAGCTCGGCACACGTGAAGTCGAGCGGCAGGATGTGCGAATACTCGGGCGGATACTGCGACGCGTCGTGATCGCGCGCCGCGCCGACCCAGACGACCGGCATGCCGATATTGGCCTGCCAGTCGCGCAGGAACGCGGCGCCGATTTCGATCATCGTCACGCTGATGATCGCCAGCGACGGCCGCAAGGCGGCGCGCTCGGGTGAGATCTCCGCGTTGTCGGCGCGGATCACTTCGACGTCGAAGCTCGCCATGCACCGGGCGACGCGGTCGACAATGTCCGCCTTGCCTTCCCAGACGTACAGGTCGAGCTCTTCGAATGCGGGCGTGGTTCTCATCGGGTGGTCTTGCTTCTCTAATTGCTGACTGTTTGCGCGACGCCGCAGGTCAGCGACATCTGATGCACCGTGGCGGCACCGAGCTGGACACCGAGCAGGTCCAGCAACGGATCGATGATACCGTCGAGCGCGGTCAAAAGCGGGCTCAGCACGGTGGTCAGGACCGACAACAGCGATGAAATGAAATTCGGCGGAATCGTGACCGTGACGATCCCGAACAGCAGACTCACGGTCGGTGTGATCTGGGCGTTTTGCAATCCCGTCAGCGCGTTGTTCACGGCCGAACCCAGCGCGTTCGTATTGGTTGTCCAGTAGTACGACGGATCGCTGCCGCCGCGCCCGTAGAACGTGTTGGTTGCGGGGCTGCCGGCCAGATTCACCGACACGTTGGAAACGGTCGCGGACACCTCCACGGCGCCGGCCAGAACCAGCACGTCGAGCACCTTGGCCGGCGTCGAGCAACTGTAGTTCGCCGGCAGGTTCAGCAGATTGCCGGCCGTGAGCGGCGGCTGGCCGATGCAGAGATTGGCGATGCTCGGCTGCGCGGTGATCGTCGCGGAATTCGGCGATGTCAGGCAGTTGGTCGACAGCAGCGTCGCACTGCCGGCACCCAGCTGCACGTAAAGCGGCAGATACACGTTCGCGGACACCACGACCGGCAGCGGATTCACGCCCAGGTTGACGACGAGATACAGGCCGACCTGCGCGTTCGTCGCAACCGTCCGCCACGCACCGTTCTTGTCCTTCCCGCCTTCGCCGACCGCAATGGTCGGCGGGCTGATGACCTGCGCCTGCAACTGGACGATCGATACCGAGTTGCCGTTCGGCAGCGTCAGCGGCACGTTGGCGCCGATCACCACGCCCGGCTTGCCGGCCTGCGAGATCTGCGCCATCGCCATCACGAGATCGAGCACGTTCACGGTCGCGTCGGCCGCCGCCTGCGTGTTCGCGAGGCCCAGCGTCAGCAGCGACGTCGCGCCCTGTCCGGTCAGGCTGGCGACCTTGAGCGCCGTGTTGCTGAGCAGGTTCAGGTTGGCGAGGGTGGTCAGTGCGCCGGTTGCGCTGGTCTGCAGCGTCGTACCCAGCGTGGTCGTCTTGTTGACGGCCGCCACCATCGCGTTGAGCAACGTGCCGACCGACGCGTTGGCATTGACCAGCCCGCCGATCGTACCGTTGCCGACCGACAGCGACTGCAGCGCGACGGCGATGTCGCCGAGCTTGACGTTCGCACAGGCGAGCCCCTGGTAGGACACGAGGTTCAGGTTCAGCGGCGTGCCGCCCTGCCCCTGCAACAACGAGCCCAGCAGCGCGTTCACCAGGCCGGGGTTCCCGCTCGGCGCGCCCGAGCAGCCGACGCCGCCCACCGCGGCCAGCGTCGCGCCGATCGAGAAGGTATCGATGTTGGTTGCCTTCGCGGTCGACGTGGCGGTCACGGTGCGGGTCGGCCCGAAGAAGAAATACGGCAGCGTCTTGGAGACCGTCACCCGCACGGCATTCAACTGCGTCGCGAGCGGCACCGTCGATTTCGACGAATAGAAGGAGCTCGCCGTCCCGGTCGCCGACGGCGCCCAGTAACCGCATTCGGCCGACAGCGACGTGGTGCCGCTGCCGTCCAGCGTGAAGCCGTTCGTCGTGGCGTTGCTGGTGGCCACGGAGGTCACGTTCGCACACGTGTCGTCCAGCTTCTGAACCGCGGCGAGCGCAGCAAGATCGGCCACGCGCTGCATGTCGCGGCGCGTGAAAAAGACGTTGCCGATATCGACCGAACCGAGAATCACCATCGACAGCAGGATCCACACGGCCGCCGTGACGACGACCGAACCCCGCTGCCGCCGCGGCGACGCGCGACCGGGTCCGGCCATCCGGTTCGATGCATGTCGAGCAATGCTCATCGCGGCTCCGCTCAATACGATTGCGATGAACCCTGCCCGCCGGACGATCCGTTGCCGCTCGAGCTGACCGGCGACCCCATCGATTCCGGAATCTTGTGCTTGAACGATTCGAGATAGCGTTGATAGGACAGCGACGCGGTATCGCCCAGTGCCGGCAACGCCGGCCCGGCCGCACGTCCGTCACGCTGGAATGCCAGCAGTGCGTTCGTTGCGTGACCGATTTCCGACGCGTCGGGCGCCGGCTGGTCGCTATACGCCGCGGTAGCGGCCCCCATGAGCACGAGAAGCGCGACACCCTGGCACACGCGTGCCACGCGACCGGAATTCTTGTTGTTCGTCATGTCAGTTCCCCCCAATGCCTTTTTTCATTGTGCAAACCGCTGCAGCAGCGGCGCAGTCGGATCGAATCCCTGGATGTTCGCCACCGGGGACGGACGCTTCGCGACATCCGAGCCCGACACGTCGACCACGCTCCCCGAACCGATCGGCGTGGCAACCGACGCCGAAGCCGGCGCCTGGGATGCGCGACGCCACGTGCGCGCCGCCGCGGTGATCCGCGCCGCGTCGTTGCGGATGTCGTTGCGAACGTCCGTCGACAGCTTCTGCTGCGCCATCAGCTTCTGCGCATCATGGGTCCGGCCGGATGCGAGCAGGTACAGCACCAGGTTGCTGATGATCTTCGGATTGCTCTGATCGAGCTCCGCGGCCTTCATCAATGGAATGCGCGCCCCGTCGACATCGCCGCTGCGCAGCTTCGCGTAGGCGAGATCCGAAAGCGTCGACGCATCGGTCGGCGCCAGCACGGTGGCCTGCGACAGCGCCTGCGCGGCGCGCGGAAAATCGCCCGCGCCGCCGGCAATCAGCCCGAGACCGCGATAGCCGCGCGCGGCGAGCGCCGTGTTGAGCAACTGCGTATACACCGCGGCGCTCGCGGCGGGCTGGTCCGTCATGCGCAACGCATCGGCGCGCAGCAGGATCGTCTGCGGCGATGCGCCGTACTGTTTTTCGTATGCGTCGATATGCGCCAGCGACGCGTAATACAGCCCTTGCGACTGCATCCGCTCGATCAGGCCGAGATACATGCCAGGCGTATCCGGCGCCGCCTGCTTCTGCGCCGCCGCGTCCATCAGCGCGGCACGCTCGGCCTGCGGACCGACGCCGTACCCGCTTTCCTTGAACGCCGAGCACGCGCCGAGCAGGCCCACCATTGCCAGCACGCCGGCCACTTTCACGATTTCATCGATGCGTCTCATCTTGCTTCCTTGGCTTCCCGGCATCAGGGCTGCGCCTGGCTCAGCGCGCGCAACACCGAGATCATTCCCGGCCCGGCCGTCACGATCAGCAGCGCCGGCAGCAACGTCAGGATCATCACGCCCGTCATCTTCACCGTCAGCTTGCCGATCCGTTCACGCAGCATCGCGCGGCGCGCCTCGCGCAACCGGTCACCGAACTGCTTGAGCGGCTCCTGTACCGCGCCGCCGTGTTTGTCGACCTGGATCAGCAGCCGCACGATCGCACGCAGATCCTCGTTCTCGAAACCGGACGACAGCCGCTGCAGCGATTGCTCGCGCGTCCGGCCGGCAGCGAATTGCCGCTGGGCGATTTCCATTTCCAGCGACAGCACGGGCATCATTCCCTTGAAGTCGTTCGTCACGACCTGGATGCTCTGGTCGAGCGACAATCCGACACCCTGCAGCAAGCGAAGCATGTCGACCAGCAGCGGCAGTTCGTCGATCACCGATTGCCGGCGCTGTGCAGCACGACGTCGCAGGTAGAGCTTCGGCAACATGAAGCCGGTGACGAGCGCGATGCCCCCGCCGGCCCGCCATTGCGCGCCGGTCAGGTGCGAGCCCATCAGCACGAGGAAAAGCAACGGCACGACGATTGCGCAGGCGAGCCGCGCGCTCAGGAACAGCCCGCGGGTACGCGTGTCGGCGTAACCGCACTGCTCCAGCAACAGCCGATCTTCGTCGGCGACGAGATACCGGCCCAGACGGGTATCGAGCAGGCGCGTCCCGACCATCGACAGGCGGTCCAGGCATTGCACGACGAACGACGGCCTGGCGCCGGCAGCGCGCTCGACCGGATTCGGCCGGGATTCATCGGACTGCTGTGCGGCCCGTGCGCCCGCTGCCTCGAGCGTCGCGGTGCGCCGCTCGAGCGCGCTGGCCAGCGTGCGATCGCTGCGCGTCTGCGCCCCCGCGCGGCGCACCGCGAGCCATGCCAGCAGCACGACGCCGAGTGCGCCGAGTGCCAATGCGAGCGAACCGAGTTGATTGGCTGTCATGCCGTCACCTGAGTTTGGCCATGTGGTACAACCAGATCCCGCCCGCGAACTGCAGCATGAAGGCGACGAACAACAGCTGACGTCCCGTGTAGTCGTTCCACATCGACTGGAGATAGAGCGGATTCGTCGCGATCACGAAACTGCCGATCGCGATCGGCAACATGACCAGCACCCACGCGGACAACCGCGTCTCCGACGACATCGCCGCCAGCTCCCGCTCGGCCTGCTCGAGGTCGCGCATGAACGTCGACATCCGGTCGAGCATGACGTCGGCGCGGCCGCCGTACCGGACCGAGAGCCGCAGCACCGAACCGACCAGTTCGAACTCCTTGGTCTGATAGACGCTCGCGATATGCCCCATCGCACGGTCGATCTCGACCCCGGTGCGCAACATCCGCGATACGTGGTCCAGACACCCGCGCAACGGCGCCTCCGTCGTCAGCAGCGCAGCCTGGAACGCCGCCGGCACGCTGTTGCCGAGCGTGACGAGACGCACGATGCCGTCGAGGAACGACGGCAACTGGCGCACGATCGCCAGGCGCCGCCGCTGAATGCGGGACACGAGCCAGAACACGAGCAGCGACGCGCCGCACACGAGCGCGGCGATGCAAGCGAGCCAGCCGCCCCGGTTACCGGCCACGAGCCCGACCGCGGCTAATCCCAATAGCGCGAGAAGCGCCTTGCCGCGTGCATCCTCGATCCCTGCACGACTCGCCAGGTTGGCGAGGTATTCCATCGCGATCTCGCGCCAGTGTGCCCAGCGCGACGCCGGCGCGGCGGATTGCGCGCGCGCCGCGCCGGACGCGGCCGCGACGTTCGGCGCCGGCCGCGCGTCGCGCTGAATCGCACCCGCCGCCCGCGCGGCCGGCTCGATGCGGCTGTCGATGAAGCGCTGCACGTCGGCTCGGCCGCGTTTCGCCTCGCCATGCCGCCACAGCATCAACGCGGCGGCCACGCAAAGCAGTGCCATTGCAAGCACGCCGGCCATCAGGCTATACATTGAAGCCCCCGCCCCCGCGCCCGAAGCCGCCACCGAAACCACTGCCGCCGCTACCGCCGAAGCCGGCGGCCTGCAGCGACTGGCGGAAGCGTGCGAGCTTCGGCGAATGCGGATGAATGCCGAGCGACTCCCAGTTGTCGACCTCTTCGCCCTCCGGCGTCACACGCGCCTCGTAGCGATACAGTTCCTGGGTCGCGATGATGTTGTCGGACAGTCCGGTCACTTCGGTAACCGAAAGAATCCGGCGCCGGCCGTTCGATAGCCGGCCGATCTGCACGATGAAGTCGATGGCATTCGCGATCTGCCGGCGCAGGCTCGATTCCGTTCCCTGGAAACCCGCGAAACCGGCCAGCATCTCGAGGCGATACAGACACTCGCGCGGCGAACTCGCGTGGACGGTACCCATCGATCCGTCGTGCCCCGTATTCATCGCCTGCAACATCTCGAGCACCTCGCCGCCGCGCACTTCGCCGACGATGATGCGATCCGGCCGCATCCGCAGCGTATTGCGCAGCAGGTCGCGGATCGTCACGACGCCGTTGCCGTCGAAGCCGCCCGGGCGGCTCTCGAGACGCACGACATGGGGGTGATTCAGCGAAAGCTCGGCCGTGTCCTCGATCGTCACGACCCGCTCGTGCTCGGGAATGTGAAACGCGAGCGCATTGAGCAGCGACGTCTTGCCGGAGCTCGTGCCGCCCGACACGAGGACGTTGCAGCGCGCCTCGACCGCCGCTTCCAGCAACGTACCGATTTCCGTATTGAACGTGCCGTTGGCGAGCAGGTCGGCCGGCTTCAGCGGATCCTTGCGGAATTTCCGGATCGAGACGACCGGCCCGTCGATCGACAGCGGCTCGATCACGACGTTGACGCGCCCGCCGTCCGGCAGCCGCGCGTCGACCATCGGGTTCGACTCATCGAGACGTCGGCCGATCGGCGCGAGGATGCGGCGCACGATCCGCAGCAGGTGCGCGTTGTCGGTGAAACGGATCGGCAGCTTCGCCAGGATGCCGTGGCGCGACACGTAGATGTCGTTGTAGCCGTTGATCAGGATGTCCTCGACGTGCGGATCGGCGAGCAGGTCCTCGATCGGACCGAACCCGGCGAGCTCTTTCGTCAGCGCCTCCGCAATCGCCCTGACCTCGGTCTCGTTCAGGGGAATGCGCCGCAGACGCACGAAGCTGTCGATTTCCAGATCGACGAACTGGTTGATCGCCTGGCGCGACCAACGGCCGAATTCGGCGCCGAGTTCCTCGATGCGCGTCAGCAGATGCTCGTGCGCGGCATTCTTGATGTCGTGAAACTGCTGCGACTGGGAGAACGGCGCTGCGCCGTCGGCAAATTGGATGTCGTGTGCCATCGCTTACGATCGCCTGGACGAAGGTTGAATGAAACGCTTCAGGGCGGACAAGCCCAATGCGGTGCGCTGGCCGGCGGAAACCGGGCCGGCCAGTCGATCTGCGAGCGGCTCGAGGGCACGCACATACGGATCGCGTTCGGCCGTATCGACGATCAGCCGCCCCTGGTTGGCCGCCTGGCCGATTGCCACGCGACGCGCCGGCAGCGTCGCCAGGTGCGAAATGCCGAGCCGTTCCGCGATCTGGGCCGGCGTCAGGCTCAGCGTCGCGTCGTACTGGTTGACGACGAGACGAATCTTGCCGATGTCGACGCCCGCATCGCGCAGCCCTTCCAGCAGGTCGACCGCCGAGACGATCGAGGCGACGCCCTGGTCGCACACGAGCCACGCCTCGTCGGCCACCGCCGTGATCTGCGCAACGAATTCATGGTTCGTGAATCCGCCGAGATCGATGATCTGCTGGTCGAAGAACGCGCGCAGCCGGTTCAACAGCCCGACGCATGCGGCGTACGACACGTCGCGCAGGTCGGCGAGATTGGGCGGCAACGTGGTCAGCGCGACGCCGCTCGCGTGGCGCGTCAGCGCGGTATTGACGAACGTCCGGTCGATGCGCCGCAGGTTGCGCACGGCTTCGACGAAATGGAATTCGCAGCGTGTGTTGAGGAACAGCGCACTGTCGCCCGCGGGAAGCCCGAGATCGACCAGCGCCGTCTGCCGCGCGTGAGGCGCGGCGACGCCGAATGCAGGCGTGCCGCCTTCCGGGTCGGCCGAACCCATGCGCTTGTGCAGCCACACGGACAGATTCGAGGCGAGCGTGCTGACGCCCATCCCCGCGCGTGCGCCGAGCAACGCGACGACTTTGCCGTGCCGGTTGGCCGGCTCGGTGCCGGTATGTTCCAGCAACCCGCGGGTGATCCGCAACGCATCCTCGGCACTCCCGGACACGTCGATGAAATCGCGTACGCCGGCCCGCAGTGCGGCCAGCGCGCTTTCCGGCTCCGAGAGCGTGCCGAGCGCGACGACCGGCAGGCCCGGATGGGCCAGCCGTACGGCAGCCGCGGCAGCGCTCGCCGCGCTGTGCGCACGGGAAAAATCGATGAAGACGATCGCGGGATTGAGCCCCGTGATGCGCTGGCTCAGCGCGCCCGGTTCGAGCGACAAGGCTTCCACCGTGCCGGCCGACACGAGTGTCTCGCCCAGCCAGCGGGCATGCTCGTCCTGCTGCGATGCGCACACGAAATAATCGGTCACGGCAGGCTCAGCCAACGATAGGGTTCTCGCGTTCATGTTGAACACCCCCGGTTACATATCGCGCGACATCTCGTCCCGCATTCATTTCGAAAATCCGGGCGCCGCATCGGGTGATGCGATACCGCCAAGATACGACCGCCACACCGGACCATCGCGCTGTTCGGACAATTCGCCCGGCGTGGTCGGCAACGGCGCGCCCTTCGCGATCGGCGCAACGAGATGCGGCGTCACGATGATCACCAGTTCCTTGTCGTTCTGCTGATAGTTCAGCGACTTGAAGAAGGCGCCGATGATCGGCAGGTCGCCCAGGACCGGCACCTTGTTGATGTTCGACATCGTTTCGCGGTCGATCAGGCCGCCGATCACGAAGCTTTCCCCGTCGCCGAGCTCGACCGTGGTGTCGGCGCGGCGAGTCGTGATCGCCGGCACCGAGACGCTGTTGATCGTGACGCCATGCTGGAAGTCGAGCTGGCTCGATTCGGGCGCCACCTTGAGTGCGATGCGGCGCTGGCTCAGCACGGTCGGCGTCAGGGTCAGGCCGACGCCGTACTGCTTCCAGTCGATCGCCGTCGAGCCGAGCGCCTGCGGCACCGGCACGGGAATTTCGCCACCGGCGAGAAAGCTGGCGCTTTGCCCGGACAACGCCACGAGGGTCGGCTGCGCGAGCACACGGGCCAGATTGTTCGCCTCGAGAATCGAAATATTGCCGAAAATGCCGCGCCCCGCCGAATTCACCACCAGGTTGAACGCGGACGCGATCGGAATGCCGCCCGTCGCCTGGAATGCCCCCGTCCCCCCGCCGGTCACCGACTGGAGACCGCCCGGCGAAAATGCGCCGAAAGCGAATCCGTTGCTCTGCTTGAAGAAATTCAGCCCCGCTTCCTTCAGCACCGAACGGCTGAATTCCACGACCCGGACGTCGACTTGCACGACGTTCCGATTGCCGACCGTCGACGCATCGATCACCGCCGCATCCTTGCCGCCCATCCGCTTGCCGACGGCAACTGCCCGCTCGTGCGCGTCAAGCGACGCTGCCGCGCCCGACACGACTGCCGCGCCGCCATACGCCCTCACGGACGGTCCCGCGCCGTCCAGCACGGCCTGTGCGGCTGCATCGACGACATTGACGTTCCACACGGTCGGCTCGTCGCGACCGCGCTCCCACAGCATCACATTCGTCGAACCCGGCGCCTTCGCAACCAGCAGCACATTGCCGGCGCGACTGCCCTTCATGACCAGCACGTCGACGACCGACGGATCGCCCACCGCGATCCGCTGCAGCGTGCGGCCGGTAGCGACCTGTCGCTGCGAGCCGACCGCCAGATCGATCGACCCGTTTGTGCCGGCGGCCCCGGACAACACGGCGAAGGTCATGGCCCAGATGGCAATCGCGTATGCAATCAGTTTTTTTGTCATTGTGTCGGAGACCGTCATACGGCCTTCTCCCTTCCGTTACTGCTGTCGATGACCGTGTTTAGGTTGTCAATAAGCGACCGTTTCGGTTCGCCCACCCCGAATCACTTCAATACTGCTCCCGCCTTCGCGCGCGACGATCGGTGCGCGCGGCGCACGCGCCGGCGCCTGCACGCGGGGCGTATTGCGTGCCCGCCCGCCTGAAAGTTCATCGAGCCACACGCCGGCGGCCGCCTGCCCGGAAGGCGTCAGGTCACCGGCCGTGCGGATCGCGACCGTCTGCGTCGCGACTTCGTCATCGCGCGGATTGCGCAGTGCCAGCGTCAGCCGGCCGCTTGCTTCCGCGAGCGTCAGCGCATCGACCTGTGCCGTCGGCACGGCGAGCACGGCGGTCCGTACCGCGCCGCCCGGGCCGCCGCTGCCGTCACGATCGGGCGTCGCGTCGCCGAACGACAGGATCCGCAGCTTCGACATCAGCAATCGCGCCTGTGAATTGGGAATTTCCGAGCCGGTTTGCGCCATCCCCGAGTTGTCGCGCCGCAAATTCAGGAACACGTCGACAAAGTTGCCGGGGCGCAACCGGTTTCCGACCGCATTCGTCTCGTCGACCTTGATGGCCACCGCCCGTTCGCCGGGCGCCACCTGGTTCGCCAGCCCCGACGTCAAGCCGCCCTCGACGACCGGCGCGGCGGCAAGAATGTCGTTCGCCGGAATACGACCGACAGGCAGCGACGGATCGCTGAAGCCGCCGGTCGGCATCATGGGTGCCGAAGCCAGCTTCAGGGCATCGGCCGGAATCGGTTGACCAGCCGGCAACAGACGCGTCGCCACGACCACCGGGACCGTCTGCACCATCGCCACGGCGGGCGCCGCGGCCGGCGGATGGGCCGGCGCGCGGCCAAGCATCCACGCATAGATTCCGAGCAGCACGGCGAGCGCAATCAGCAGCCCGGCGATGATCTTCGTCAAGTTGTTGCCCATGGTGAATGTCGAGTGCCGTAAATGTTGTTATGTCGATATGCGAACGCCGCTTGCACCTGTTACCGTGCGCTGCCCGGCGTCCGTTTCATAAAATGGTGGCCGGGTTGATCTGCACGGTTGCCGTGCCGGTCAACTGCGTCGGCGTAACGAGTCCGAGCAGGGGCAGCGACGGAACCAGCGGGTTGGTCTTGTACGGGTACGTCACCGTGACCGTCACACAATACATGGTTGCGTCGTAACTGCATGCCCCCGACACCGGCGTCGGAATCTGAACGTTGGCCAGCCACGTCGTGAGCCCGACCGCCGTCGACTGTGCCGCCTTCGCACGGTCCGTCAGCGCCTGCGCCCCCGACCCGTTGGACTCGTAGACATAATTCAGCGCCGTACGCGCGCCTTCGGTCGCCGCGAGCGTCAAGCCCTGCTGAACGGCGAAGATCAGCCCGTACGTCACGATCGCGTACATGATCAGGAAGAACAGCGGAAACACCAGCGCGAACTCGACCGCCGTCGCCCCCTGCTGACGCCGCCACGACCGCGGCCGGCACTGTCGCTTCATTGCCCCCCCCCGGTAACGACGAGATAGGCCAGCCATATCGCTGCAGGCGCGACGAGACAGGCCGCATACGGCGTCGCCCGCCGCGCACCGAGCGCGAACGTCGGCGAACCGCGCGACCACAGCGCGCCCAGCGGCGTATGGGACAGCGTCATCAGCGCGAGGACATGTATACCGGCCACCAGGCTGGCGACAACCCACAGCCACGGCAGTATCGACAAACCGCACCACGCGCCGAGAACCGCGAACACCTTCACGTCCGCCGCGCCCATCACGCGAAATGCAAAAAGCGGGAAAAAGCTCAAGAATCCGACGAGCATGCCGATCAATGCCTGCCCTACTGAAATACCAAACGGATTTGCATTGGCCAATGCACTGGCAAGCGCCACCAGGAGTCCGACGACGACAAGCGTATTTCGAACAAGCCGAAATCGAATATCACCGGCGGCAACGAGCGTCGCCCAGGCAAAAAAAATGCTGGTACTGAGAAGATGTGCCATATCGCGATCGACCGACCATGTCGACGTAAGGGCGAGCGGGCCGCGAAAACGGACCGCTCGCCACCCATCGAACTAACGAGGATCAGCCGGTCGGCAACGTATTGGCAATCGTGGTGAACAGCGCCGAGATCTTGGTACCGATAGTGGTGACGCTACCGATGATCAAGGCCGCAATCAGACCCGCAATCAGACCATACTCGATCGCGGTAACCCCGTCTTCTTCCCGAAGGAAGCGAATCATCATTGCTTTCATTTTATTCCTCGTGCCTGTATTTACGTTCTTTGGCCTTTTATACGTATACGTCCTCGCATATCTGGCCGGTTGCCCCGCTCTGTTCGCCACATCTGCTGTAGCGACAATCGGGTGCACTTTCTTTATAGATTGCCCCGAGGGGCATGGCTCAACATTTGATGCAAGTTAACATTCGCGATAGTGACCCTCCTCGAACGTTGTGTACCGAACCGTACATTTGCTTACATCTGCTGCCGATTCTATATCCGATCCCATTTAAATTCCAACCTATTTTAACGACACGGATCGAAAAAAATGACCAGGAGCACAACGTATTTGTACGGCGTTTCGGTACGACTTACACATAGGATTTACGATAGGTTAGATGTGCACACCTAATCCACCAGTAAAACAATTGCCTCGTCCACCAAGCCTGCACGCCCCCCACGTTACGCCGCACGCGTAACGCCAATGTTGTGACGTTACGTTACGAAACGCGCGAAACCGTTCTCATTCGTCTGTCCTTAAACAGATTCAACAATCTTTCAATTTCCATAACCTCCTTTTCCGACAAGGAATTGCCCCGTTTAAAACCTGTTGTCGAACCGTCGAGCATCGAAATGGCACGACAGTTGCAGAGTAGTCCGCGCACCACTCAACACAACGAAGTTCACAACACATTTTTAATGCGAGGACGAAATGGACATTAAGGTTATCCCCCATGGCGTGTTCCGGACGACTCTGATCGCGGCCACCGTTGCAGCCATGCTTTCCCTCTCCGCGTGCGGCGGTTCCGGCTCCATCAGCCAGGGGCTCGGCGGCGGCTCGAGCTCGGGCGGCGGCGATACGATCTCCACCTCCGGCACGAGCGGTACTTCGGGCACGAGCGGCACGAGCGGCACCAGCGGTACCTCGGGCACCAGCGGTACGTCCGGCACCAGCGGCACCTCGGGCACGAGCGGCACCTCGGGCACGAGCGGCACCTCCGGCACCTCCGGCACCTCCGGCACCAGCGGCACCTCGGGCACGAGCGGCACCTCCGGCACCAGCGGTACGTCGGGCACGAGCGGCACCTCGGGTGTGTCGTCGAACCCAGTGGGAACTGTCCTCGCAAGCAGCAGCAACATCCTCACGAGCGCCGGTGGAACCGTCTCGGGCCTCGGCTCCGTCATTGCCAACCAGTCGCTGCCGGGTGTCAACCCGGCCACCACGCAAGCCGCAGGCGGCGTCGTGCAGAGCGTTGGCGGCGCCGTGACCGCACTGGGCAACGGCCTTGGCAACGGTCTCGGCCAGCTTGGCGCGACGAAGGATCCGCTCGGCACCACGCTCGCCAGCACGGGCGGCGTGGTCAACCAGCTCGGCGGCGCGGTCACGCAGACGGGCAATCTGGTCTCGAGCCTCGGCAGCGGCCCGCTGACGCCGCTGGCACCGGTCACGGGCGCCGTCGGCGGCCTCGTGTCGACGCTCGGCGGCGCCGTATCGAACGGCGGCACCACCCTCACCAACGCGCTGTCGACCGGCCCGATCCAGCAAGTCACGCAGACGGTCAGCTCGGCCATCACGCCGATCACGACGATGGTCGGCCAGACGACCCAGACGATCGGCACCGCGACCGGCCTCGGCGCGCCCGTCAACACGCTGCTCGGCACGGTCGGCAACGGCCTGAACCAGGCCGGCGCCCTGCTCGCGTCGGCGGGCGGCAACCCTGTCACGACCGGCCTTGGCAACACGGTCTCGTCGACGGGCAACACCGTGAAGGCCGTCGGCGGCCTGCTCACGGGCGGCACCGGCGGGGTGACCAACCCGCTCGCACCGCTCACGGGTCTCCTCACGACGGTCACGGGTACGCTCGGCGGCGCAACGGGTGGCGCCAGCAGCCCGCTCGCCCCGGTCACCGGCCTCGTCTCCACGGTCACGGGTGCGCTCGGCGGCGCAGCAGGCGGCGGCAGCGGCCCGCTCGCCCCGGTTACCGGCCTCGTCTCGACGGTCACGGGCGCACTCGGCGGCGCAGCAGGCGGCAGCGGCGGCCCGCTCGCCCCGGTTACCGGCCTCGTCTCGACGGTCACGGGTGCGCTCGGCGGCGCAGCAGGCGGCAGCGGCGGCCCGCTCGCTCCGGTCACCGGCCTCGTCTCCACGGTCACGGGCGCACTCGGCGGCGCAGCAGGCGGCAGCGGCGGCCCGCTCGCTCCGGTCACCGGCCTCGTCTCGACGGTCACGGGCGCACTCGGCGGCGCCACGGGCGGCACGAGCGGTGGCCCGCTCGCCCCGGTCACGGGTCTCCTCGGCGCGGTCACGGGCGCACTCGGCGGCGCGACGGGCGGTGCAGGCGGCAGCAGCCCGCTCGCTCCGGTGACGAACGTCGTGTCCACGGTGACCAGCACGGTCGGCGCACCGGCATTGACCGGCGGCACGGGCGCCGTCACGAACTCGGGTTCGTCGTCGAATCCGCTCGCGCCCGTCACGTCGCTGATCGGCGGCCTGCTCGGCGGCACGCACGGCAAGTAAACCAACATCCATCAATCGACAAGACAGCGAGGAGTCCATCATGTCCCAGCAACGTTCTCTCACGACAGTCGCCCTGCGCCAGTGGCGCGCGCCCCTCACGGCCTTCGCCGCCGCCTGCCTGCTGGCCGCCTGCGGCGGCGGTGGCGTCAGCTCGCCGCCGACCAGCAGCAACAACAATAACAACCCGAGCACGAGCGGTACGCCAAGCACGAGCGGCACCAGCGGTACGTCCACCGGCACCAAGGGCGTGGTCAGCACGGTCGGCCAGACGGCCACCGACCTCGGCAGCACGGTCGGCAACATCAGCGTGCCGGGCCTCGGCGACGGCGTGACGAAGGGTGTCGGCAGCACGCTCTCCAGCACCGGCACGATCGTCGGCGCAGCCGCCGATGCGGTGAGCAACGGGCTGGGACAGATCGGCACGACCAAGGATCCGGTCGGCACGACCGTCGCGGGCCTCGGCAACGTGGTCGGCGCGACGAGCAACACGGTGTCCGGCCTGAGTTCGACGGTCAAGGCACTCGGCACCGGCCAGCTCGCGCCGCTCGCGCCCGTCACGACGCCGGTCGGCACCGTGCTCGACACGGTGGCCAACGGCTTGACGGCTGCCGGCACGACGATCGGCTCGACACTGTCGTCTGGCGCCGTGCAGCAGGTCACGCAACCGCTCAGCTCGGCAATCACGCCGCTCGTGATCACCGCCGGCCAGGTCACGCAACAGGTCGGCACGACGACCGGCCTCGGCCAACCCGTCTCGGGCCTGCTCGGCCAGGTCGGCGGCGCGATCAGCTCGGCCGGCAAGCAGGTGGGCGGCACGTCGAGCCAGCCGCTCGTCGGCGACGTCGGTCAGCTCGTCACGGCAGTCGGCAACACCGTGACCAACGCGGGTGGCCTCGTCAACCCGAACGGCCCGAACGGCGCGGCACCGATCCCCGGCCTGATCACGAGCCTTGTCGGCGGCTCGACGGCGACCGTACAGAACGGCACGTCGTCAGGCTCCGGCTCGACGAATCCGCTCGGCGGCCTGCTGTCGGGTCTCGGCTCGACGCCGCTCGGTTCGCTCACGGGCGCACTCGGCGGCGCGACCGGCGGTTCGGGCAGCAGCCCGCTCGCGCCCGTCACCGGCCTCGTCTCCACCGTCACCGGCGCACTGAGCGGTGCGGCGGGCGGCAGCGGCGGCCCGCTCGCCCCCGTCACGAATCTCGTGTCGACGGTCACGGGCACGCTCGGTGGCGCAACGGGTGGCGCAGGCAGTGCAAACCCTCTCGCGCCTGTCACCGGTTTGCTGAATACTGTCACCGGAGCAGTCGGCGGCGCAGCAGGATCCGGGGGATCGAGCCCGCTCGCACCGGTCACGTCGCTGGTTGGCGGCGTCACGGGTACGGCAACGTCGGGCAGCAGCTCGACGGGGCTGCTGGCACCGGTAACGGGGTTGCTGGGTACGCTGGGTAGCGTTGGCAAGTAAGGAGGACGGTCGCACCTTCGCAGCCGGAGCGAATGGCGCGGCCGTACAAACACAACCGGCATTGCGGCACGCGGCGCGCGGCACCCTGGTGTCGCGCGCCGGCATTACAAAGAAGACGAAGAGCAAGGCCAACGAGGAAGAACAATGAAATCCAGACTCGACAGATGGATGATGCTGCTCGCCATCGCGGCAGCAGGCACGGCACATGCACAAACGCGCGTCGGCGGTAACCCGCTCGACTCCCTGCCCCAGATCAACGCGCCGAAAACCGGCCCGAACGTGACCGTGCAGGTCGCACCGCAAGCACCGCAATTGCAGGAGTTGCTGTCGCGTCACCTGACACCGACCACATTCCAGGTCGAAGGCGTGAAATCCGTTCCGTTCGACGAGATCTCGCGTCGCTTCACCCCGCTCGTCGGCAAGGACATCACGATCGGCGAGCTGATCGAAACCGCCAACGGCGTGACGAAGCTGTACCAGGATCGCGGCTTCGCGCTGTCGTTCGCGTTCGTTCCTGCGCAGACGTTCGAGAACGGCGTCGTGCGCATCACGGTTGTCGAAGGCTATGTGTCGGACGTCAAGGTCACCGGCAAGCCCGGTGCAATGGAATCGAAGATTCGTGCGATCGCCTCGCATATCACTGCCGATCGCCCGCTGCGCCGCGCGACGTTCGAACGCTACGTGAACACGTTCGGCCTGTTGCCCGGCCTCACGGTCAAGGCGAACGTACCGCCGCCGCAAACCACCGACGGCGCCACGACGCTCGAACTCGCGGTCGACCGCAAGCCGTTCAACGTCAGCACCGGTATCGACTTCAACCACCCGGGCGTCCAGGGTCTCATCACCGCGACCGAAAACGGCCTCACGTCGTTCGGCGAGCAACTGAGCATTTCCGCGCTGGCGCCGCCGGGGCGCGACAAGCAAACTTATTTCGCATTCAGCGGCGCGATACCCGTGGGCAGCAGCGGCCTGATCACGCGCCTCGACGCGAGCACCTATCGCGGCAAGCCGACGGACAATCCTGGCTTGCCGTCGTACATCCAGCGTACGGTCAAGAACGAGAAGCTCGGTCTTTCGGCATCCTATCCGATACTGCTGAACAACCAGCGCAGCCTGCTCGGCACGGTGTCGGGCTACGCAGCGCACAACGAGGACAATTACCAGAACCAGATCACCGGCGCGACCCTCAACAATCGGTCGCAGGTTCGCGTGCTGCAACTGCAACTCGACTACACGAACGTCCAGCCGAAGCAAGTGCGAAAGTTGAGCGTCAACGTGGCCAAGGCGTTCGACATCCTCGGCGCATCGAAGTCGCAGACCGCCCAGGCAAACGGCTCGACGATCACGTACGCCGACCCGACATCACTGACCTTCGTCCGTACCGGCGCGACCTTCACGCAAACCAACGAGTGGCCGTTCCGGATCGGCACGTCGGTTTCGCTGACCGGGCAATACAGCCCCGACTCGCTGCCGACGTCCGAGCAGATCTCGTTCGGCTCGACGCGTTACGCGCTCGGCTATCAGCCGGGCGAAGCGTCGGGTGACTCGGGATGGGGGATGTCGCTGGAGGTCAACCGCGGCTTCACGCCGGGCTGGACGTATATGAAGTCCGTTACGCCGTACATCGCCTATGACATGGCGCGTGTGTACCTGCACGCAGGCACACCGTCGCCGAACCGCATGTCGTCGGTCGGCATCGGCGTGCGTTTCACCGACAGCCGCTTCTACAGCCTCGACCTGAACGTCGCGAAGCCGGTGGGTGACGCTCCCGTCGAAAGCGCGTCACGCAGCCCGCGCATCAACGCCGCATTCTCATATCAGCTCAACTGATCGGCCACCCAACAGCCCGCGCCCGCGGGCTGTTTCGATTAGAGTCCCCTCTATCAAACGTGGCGCGTTGTTTCACGTATTCTGGCGAAGCTCGCAACATGCCCCGCCCCATGCAGACGGTCGTGCGAGCAAATCGAACACGACATGCAAAACAAGGAGGACGACAATGATTCAACTGACCCGCCCGTTTCGTGCCATCGCCGTCGCCGGCGTACTGCTCGCTTGCGCCGCTCCCACGTTCGCACAAGCAGACAGCCCCATCGGCATGTGGCAGACGATCGACGACAACACGCATCAGCCGAAGGCGCTCGTGCAGATCGCCGAGGACGGTGATGGTGCGCTGACCGGCAAGGTCGTGAAGGGCCTCGGCGCGAACGATACGCCTGATCGCCGCTGCACCGCCTGCACGGACGAACGCAAGGATCAGCTCATCAAGGGCATGACGATCATCAAGGCCATGAAGAAGGAAGGCGACCACTGGGACGGCGGCAACATTCTCGACCCGGAGAACGGCAAGGTCTACAAGTGCAAGATGACGCTCGAAGACGGTGGCCAGAAACTCGTCGTGCGCGGTTACATCGGCGTGTCGCTGCTCGGCCGTTCGCAGACCTGGGTTCGCCAGCAATAATGCGGCTCGCGCTTAAATGCGCGGCTCAATGAAAAAATCGGCCTGCGACGAAGTCGTCAGGCCGATTTTGTTTTGGTGCATGCGTGGCGGGAACTGATCAACATCACGCTGCATGCTTCAGCGTGTCCGACGCATAGCTGCCCGGTGCGCGATACGCGGGCGCCGCATTGCTGCGTGCTTCCGCCGCCTTCGATTGCGTGTGCTTGCGCATCCGCGTGGACAACTCGTTGCACAGATTCACGCCTGCGTCGCCATAGAGTTCACGCATGACACTCATCAACGTGCCCGTCTCGTGCCAGACCTTGAAGCGACGATGGCAAGTTTGGTACGAAGGGTAACGACGCGGCATGGCCGACCACGTTGCACCACTGTAGATCACCCAGAGCACGCCGTTCAAGACGGCACGCGTATTGGCCAACGGGCGGCCGCGCAACTCGGTGCGCGGCTGCATTTCGGGCAGAAGCGACGCAACGCAGCGCCACTCTTGATCGGTCAGATCGCGATACGGTGTCATGGATATCTCCAGCCTTAGTAACCATGACACAACGATATCGGCTCACCTCAACAATGAATATAAGACAAATCCGAAATTACCCTGAGATTGCTTTAATTTGACCGGAATTGACGTTTGAATTCCGTCAATTGCCGGAAATCGCACTCAAGTCAGCGACGTATCGACGATGCGGCGCGGCGTTTCGATGTATTCCTTCGACTGCATCTCGACGATTCGCGAGACCGTACGCGCAAACTCGTTGGCCATCGGGCCTTCGATGTACAACTGCTCCGCCGGCACCGCCGCGGACATCAGCAGCTTGACCTTGTGGTCGTACAGCACGTCGATGAGCCACGTGAAGCGCCGCGCCTCGGACGCCATCCGCGGCGACATCTGCGGCACTTCGGACAGCACGATCGCGTGGAAGCGGCTCGCCAGCTCGAGATAGTCGTTCTGCGAGCGCGGGCCGCCGCACAGCGTCGCGAAGTCGAACCATACGACGCCGTCCGCCTTGCGCAGCGCCTTCAGTTCGCGCTTCTCGATATGCAGGAGCGGGCTTTCGTCGGGAACGGCAGCGAGCTTCTGAAACGCATGCCGCAATTCGCGATCGGCATCCGCGCCGAGCGGCGTGTGATACATCTTCACCTGCGCGAGCGTGCGCTGGCGATAATCGACGCCCGCATCGACGTTGAGTACGTCGAGCTTGGACTTGATCAGCGCGATCGCCGGCAGCATGCGGTCGCGATGCAGGCCGTCCGGATACAGGTCGTCGGGATCATAGTTGGACGTCATCACGAACTGCACGCCGTTGTTGAACAGGCGGTCGAGCAGACGGTACAGAATCATCGCATCGGCAATGTCCGACACGTGGAACTCGTCGAAGCAGATCAACCGGTAGCGCTTCGCGATGCGCCGTGCGAGTTCGTCGAGCGGATCGGCCTGCCCTTTCAGCTCCTCGAGCTCGCGGTGCACTTCGCGCATGAATTCGTGGAAATGCAGGCGCGTCTTGCGCTGCACGGGCACGACCGCGAAGAAGCTGTCCATCAGGAAGCTCTTGCCGCGACCGACGCCGCCCCACATGTAGACGCCGCGCGGAAGGTCGGGATGATTGATGAGCTTCTTGAATGCGTTCGAGCGGCGCGCCTTGTACTCGACCCACTCGTCGAAACATTGCTGCAGGCGATCGACGGCCGCGCGCTGTGCGGGATCGGACTGATAGCCGCGCGTGGTCAGTTCGCGCGTGTAGTATTCGGTGACGTTCATCGGGCAAACCGGAAAAAACGAAGGCGGGCGGGAATCCCCGCCCGCCTTCGTCATGAGACGGCTGCGCCGACCGATGGCCGGCCGGCGCTTATACCGCGCTCAGCTGTTCAGCGAGCGCTTGTCGACGGCGAGCGCCGCTTCGCGCATCACTTCCGACATCGACGGGTGCGGATGGCAGATGCGGGCGATGTCTTCCGACGCCGCCTTGAATTCCATCGCCACCACGGCTTCCGCGATCAGGTCCGACGCGTTCGCCGCGATCACGTGCACGCCGAGCAGTTCGTCGGTCTTCGCGTCCGCGATCATCTTCACGAAGCCGTCCGGCGCGTTCATGCCGAGCGCGCGGCCGTTGATCGAGAACGGGAACTTGCCCGACTTGATCTCGCGGCCTTCCGCCTTCAGCTGCTGCTCCGTCTTGCCGACCCAAGCGATTTCCGGGTACGTGTAGATCACCCACGGAATGCAGTTGTAGTCGATGTGCGGCTTCTGGCCGTCGATCACTTCCGCGACCAGCACGCCTTCGTCTTCCGCCTTGTGCGCGAGCATCGGGCCACGCACCACGTCGCCGATCGCGTACACGTTCGGCACCGCCGTGCGGCAGTGGTCGTCCACGTCGATGAAGCCGCGCTCGTTCGCCTTCAGGCCGATTGCCTCGAGGCCGAGGTTGTCGGTGTTCGGCACGCGGCCGACCGACACGATCAGGCGGTCGGCGTCGAGCGTCTGCGCGTTGCCGTCCTTGTCCGTGTAGGCGATCGACACGCCGTTCGCAGTCGTCTTCACTTCGCCGATCTTCACGCCGAGGTTGATGTCGAGGCCCTGCTTCTTGAACAGCTTGGCCGCTTCCTTCGCGAGCGCTTCGTCAGCTGCGCCGAGGAAGGCCGGCAGCGCTTCGAGCACCGTCACTTCGGCACCGAGGCGGCGCCACACCGAGCCGAGCTCGAGGCCGATCACGCCTGCGCCGATCACGGCGAGCTTCTTCGGCACCGAGTCGAACGTCAGCGCACCTTCGTTGTCCGACACGATCTTGTTGTCGACCGGAATGCCCGGCAGGTGACGCGCCTTCGAGCCCGTCGCGATGATCACGTTCTTTGCGGTGACGACTTCGGTTTCACCTTCGCCGCTCACTTCGATCTGCACGCCGGCATCGGTCTTGCCGGTGAACTTGCCATGGCCCTTCAGCCAGGTGATCTTGTTCTTCTTGAACAGGAACTCGATCCCGCTCGTCATCTTCTCGACGATCGCGTCCTTGCGGCCGAGCATCTTCGCGACGTCGATCTTCACGCCGTCGACCGTGATGCCGTGGTCGGCCAGGTGGTGCGACGTGTTCTCGAACTCTTCCGACGATGCGAGCAGCGCCTTCGACGGGATGCAGCCGACGTTCAGGCACGTACCGCCGAGCTTCAGCGCGCCGGCCGGGTTCTTCCACTTCTCGATACAGGCAACGGTCTTGCCGAGCTGCGCGGCGCGGATCGCGGCGATGTAGCCGCCGGGGCCGGCGCCGATCACGACGACGTCAAATTCCTTGGACATGACAATCCTTTCTTCTTGTGCAACCGCACGGGCCGCGCGTGTCGCGCGCCCGTGCGGTGCGGGTCAATGCGGTGAAACTCGGCTTACAGGTCGAGCAGCAGGCGTGCCGGATCTTCCAGCGCATCCTTCATCGCGACGAGCGACAGCACGGCTTCGCGGCCGTCGATGATGCGGTGGTCGTACGACAGCGCGAGGTAGTTGATCGGACGGATCACGATCTGGCCGTTTTCGACGACCGGACGCTCCTTCGTCGCGTGCACGCCGAGGATTGCCGACTGCGGCGGGTTGATGATCGGGGTCGACAGCATCGAGCCGAACACGCCGCCGTTCGAGATCGAGAACGTACCGCCCGTCATTTCCTCGATCGACAGCTTGCCGTCCTTCGCCTTCTGGCCGAACTCGGCGATCTTCTTTTCGATCTCGGCGAGGCTCAGTTGATCCGCGTTGCGCAGGATCGGCACGACGAGGCCGCGCGGCGAGCCGACAGCGATACCGATGTCGAAGTAGCCGTGGTAGACGATGTCGTTACCGTCGATCGACGCGTTCACGAGCGGGAACTTCTTCAGCGCGTGGACGGCCGCCTTCACGAAGAACGACATGAAGCCGAGCTTCACGCCATGTTCCTTCTCGAACTTGTCCTTGTACTTGTTGCGCAGCTCCATGACCGGGGCCATGTTCACTTCGTTGAACGTCGTCAGGATCGCGTTGGTCTGCTGCGACTCGAGCAGACGCTCGGCGATACGCGCACGCAGGCGCGACATCGGCACGCGCTGTTCCGGACGGTCGTTCAGCCAGGTCGCGGCCGATGCCGGCACCTTCACTTCCGGCAGCGACGGCTTCGCAGCGGCGGTCTTCGCCGGTGCGGCGGCCGGTGCGGCCTTCGGTGCGCTGCCTGCTGCCAGCGCGTCGCCCTTCGTGACGCGGCCGTCGCGGCCCGAACCTGCGACGTCGCCCGCCGACAGACCCTTCTCGGCCAGCAGCTTCGATGCGGCCGGCGATGCGGTGGTCGACGATGCGGCTGCGGCGACCGGCTGTGCTGCCGGTTCGGCTGCAACAGGCGCTGCTGCCGGCTTGACTTCGGCGGCGCCTGCCGCGGCTTCGGCTGCACCTGCCTTCGCTTCGGTGTCGATCGTTGCGATCAGCTGATCGGCAACGACGGTGTCACCGTCGTTCTGCAGCACTTGCGCGAGCACGCCCGCGGCCGGTGCCGGCACTTCGAGCACGACCTTGTCGGTCTCGAGTTCGATCAGGATTTCGTCTTGAGCAACTGCTTCGCCCGGCTTCTTCTTCCACTGCAGCATGGTGGCTTCCGAAACCGACTCCGAAAGCTGGGGGACTTTGACTTCTACGATAGCCATGTGATTTTCCTGGATGCTTAATCTGGGGTGTGACGAGGTTCGTGCGATTCCTTCGGCCGGTGCGGCGCGCGACGCGCCCGGCGGGCCAAAAGAGACGGGAAAGCGCATGGCGCCTTCCCGTTCCGCTTCCGTCGGTTATTTCGCGATCGATGCGCTCTTCAGGCGGCCGAAAGCACCTTCGATGAGGGCCTTCTGCTGCTCGTAGTGCTTCGCGTAGTAGCCAACCGCCGGCGAGGCCGAAGCCGGACGGCCGCTGTATGCCAGCTTCTGCCCTTCCTTCATGCCTTCCTTCAGATGGTGCTCGACGTAGAACCAGGGGCCCTGGTTCTGCGGCTCGTCCTGCACCCAGACCACTTCAGTCGCGTTCTCGTACTTCTTCATTTCGGCTTCGAACTGCTTGTGCGCGAACGGATACAGCTGCTCGATACGGATGATCGCGACGTCGTTCGCCTTCGCTTCGCGGCGATGGGCGACGAGGTCGTAATACACGCGGCCCGAGCATGCCAGCACGCGCTTGACCTTCTTCGCGTCGATGCCGCCGTCGGTTTCGCCCAGCACCGGCTGGAACGAACCCTTCGCGAGTTCCGACAGGTCCGACACCGCTTCCTTGTGACGCAGCAGCGACTTCGGCGTCGCGACGATCAGCGGCTTGCGGAACAGGCGGATCATCTGGCGACGCAGCAGGTGGAAAATCTGTGCCGGCGTCGTCGGTTGAACGACCTGCATGTTGTGATCCGCGCACAGTTGCAGGAAACGTTCGATACGCGTCGACGAGTGCTCCGGACCCTGGCCTTCGTAGCCGTGCGGCAGCAGCATCGTCAGACCCGACACGCGGCCCCACTTCACTTCGCCCGACGAGATGAACTGGTCGATCACGACCTGCGCGCCGTTGACGAAGTCGCCGAACTGCGCTTCCCACAGCACGAGCGTGTTCGGCTCAGCGGTCGAGTAACCGTATTCGAAGCCCAGCACCGCTTCTTCCGACAGCACCGAGTCGATCACCGTGAACTTCGCCTGGCCTTCGGCGATGTTCTGCAGCGGCACGTACGTGCCGTCGTTCCAGCGCTCGCGGTTCTGGTCGTGCAGCACCGCGTGACGGTGCGTGAACGTGCCGCGGCCCGAGTCCTGGCCGGTCAGGCGCACCGAGTAACCCGATGCGACGAGCGACGCGAACGCGAGGTGTTCGCCCATGCCCCAGTCGAGCGGCTGGTCGCCACGCGCCATGTTGCGACGGTCGTTGATCACGCGCTCGACGAGCGGGTGGACCTTGAAGTTTTCCGGGACCGTCGTGATGCGTTCGCCGAGGCGCTTCAGTTCCGCGAGCGGCACGGCCGTGTCGGCTGCATCCGTCCACTTGCGGTTCAGGAACGGAACCCAGTCGACCGCGTACTTGCTCTTGTAGTTCGACAGGACCGGGTCGACCGTGTGGTGACCGTCGTCCATCGCCTTGCGGTACGCCTTCACGAAGTTGTCGGCGTCTTCCGCGGTGATCACGCCCTGCTGCACGAGCTTCTCGGCGTACAGCGCACGGGTGCCCGGGTGCTGCGCGATCTTCTTGTACATCAGCGGCTGCGTGACCGCCGGCGTGTCCTGCTCGTTGTGGCCCAGCTTGCGGAAGCAGACGATGTCGATCACGACATCCTTGTGGAACTGCATCCGGTAGTCGATCGCGATCTGGATCGCGAGCACGACAGCTTCCGGATCGTCGCCGTTCACGTGCAGCACCGGCGCTTCGATCATCTTGACGACGTCGGTACAGTACAGCGTCGAGCGCGCATCGCGCGGGTCGGACGTCGTGAAGCCGATCTGGTTGTTGATGACGATGTGCAGCGTGCCGTGCGTGCCGTAGCCGCGCGTCTGCGCGAGGTTCAGCGTTTCCATCACGACGCCCTGGCCAGCGAAGGCCGCGTCACCGTGGATTTGCACCGGCAGCACTTGCAGGCCGTCTTCGTCGCCGCGACGGTCCATCCGCGCCTTCGCGGAACCTTCGACCACCGGGTTCACGATTTCGAGGTGCGACGGGTTGAACGCGAGCGACAGGTGGACCGGGCCGCCTTCCGTCGACACGTCCGACGAGAAGCCCTTGTGGTACTTCACGTCACCGGCCGGCAGGTCGTCGACGTGCTTGCCTTCGAATTCGGCGAACAGGTCGGCCGGCATCTTGCCCAGCGTGTTGACCAGCACGTTCAGACGGCCACGGTGGGCCATGCCGATGATGATTTCCTGCACGCCGCGCTTGCCTGCGTGCTGGACGACTTCGTCCATCGCCGCGATGAAGCTTTCGCCGCCTTCGAGCGAGAAGCGCTTCTGGCCGACGTACTTGGTATGCAGGTAACGCTCGAGGCCTTCGGCGGCCGTCAGGCGATTCAGGATGTGCTTCTTCTCGTCGGCCGAGAAGTTCGGCGTCGCGCGGGTCGACTCCAGGCGCTCCTGCCACCAGCGCTTCTGTTCCGGGTCGCTGATGTACATGTACTCGGCGCCGATCGTGCCGCAGTACGTGTCGCGCAGACCCTTGACGATGTCACGCAGCGAAGCCTGGTCGAAACCGAAGTACAGGTTGCTTGCGCTGTAGGTCTGGTCGAGGTCGCCTTCGGAGAAATCGTAGAACGCGGGTTCGAGCTCGGGAATGGCGGGACGTTCGCGACGCTTCAGGGGATCCAGATTGGCCCATTGCGAGCCAAGGAAGCGATACGCGCTGATAAGGGACTGGACGTGCACCTGCTTGCGTGCCGCAGCCAGATTGGTCGTGCTTTCGCGCGGGATGAAGGCATTGGCCTTCGCGCGCTCGGCGAACGATTCGACGATCGGAAAATGGGCGACGTCATTGGCATTCGAACCGTCCGTTGCAGGCACATTCTGCAGCGCGTCGAAATACTCTCGCCAGTTCTCCGGCACCGATGCCGGATTGTTGAGGTATGCATCGTACAGTTCTTCAACGTACGAAGCATTGCCGCCGAACAGATAGGAGTTCAGCTGAAACTGCTTCATTACATCTGACATTTTACGCTCACCTTTCTTCGAGCTTCTCGAGAAATAGCGGGTTACTCAACCTTCCGCGACACGGCCTGACCGTTTAGCGGATTGCGAATCAAGTCTTGCTTGGAAGGACCTAAAACTTGCGTGCGCGCAGCATATCACAGAACCGATACCGGAGTTCACGGCGAAATGTGCCTGAAAGCACCGCGCGACGGGGTTTTGCCGGATTGCCACGACCCGCGGGAACAGTGTTTTGCAGACAATCCGACTGCACACTGCGCAGATGCAAAAAAGGCTGCCCGCAGGCAGCCTTTTCCGTGATGCAGTGAACGGCCGGAACGCTTAGTCGACCGCGCCTTCGCGGCTCGCGCGGCGACGCTCGTGCTCCTTCAGGAAGCGCTTGCGCAGGCGGATCGATTGCGGCGTCACTTCGACGAGCTCGTCGTCGTCGATGAATTCGACCGCGTATTCCAGCGACATCTGGACCGGCGGCACGAGGCGCACGGCTTCGTCGGTACCCGACGCACGCACGTTGGTCAGCTGCTTGCCCTTGATCGGGTTCACGACGAGGTCGTTGTCGCGGCTGTGGATACCGATGATCATGCCCTCATAGAGCGCGTCACCCGGCTTCACGAACATGCGGCCGCGATCCTGCAGCTTCCACAGTGCATAGGCCACGGCAGCGCCGTCGTCCTGCGAGATCAGCACGCCGTTGCGGCGCTCGAACACCGAGCCGTCCTTGACCGGTGCGTACGAGTCGAAGATGTGGCTCATCAGGCCCGTGCCGCGCGTGAGCGTCAGGAATTCGCTCTGGAAGCCGATCAGGCCACGCGCCGAGATCTTGTACTCCAGACGCGTGCGGCCGCGGCCGTCCGACGCCATGTCGAGCATCTCGCCCTTGCGGCGGCCAAGCTCTTCCATCACGCCACCCTGATGTTCGTCCTCGACGTCGACGGTCAGCAGTTCGTACGGCTCGTGACGCACACCGTCGATTTCCTGCATCACGACGCGCGGACGCGACACGGCCAGCTCGTAGCCTTCACGACGCATGTTCTCGACGAGAATCGTCAGGTGCAGCTCACCACGGCCCGACACTTCGAACACCGTTTCGTCGCCGGTGTCCTTCACGCGCAGCGCGACGTTGTGGTTCAGTTCCTTCATCAGGCGGTCGCGGATCTGGCGGCTCGTGACGAACTTGCCTTCGCGGCCGGCGAGCGGCGACGAGTTGACGAGGAAGTTCATCGTCAGCGTCGGCTCGTCGACGGTGATCATCGGCAGCGCTTCCGGCGTATCCACCGCGCAGATCGTTGCGCCGATGCCGACGTCTTCAATACCGTTGATCAGCACGATGTCGCCCGCTTCGGCCGATTCGACCTGCACGCGCTCGAGACCCGTGAACGACAGCACCTGGTTGATCTTGCGGTTCAGCACGTCGCCTTCCGGGCCAAAGCGCATCGCGACCGGCTGACCCGGCTTGATGCGACCGCGCGTGATGCGGCCGACGCCGATCCGGCCGACGTACGTCGAATAGTCGAGCGACGTGATCTGCAGCTGCAGCGGCGCGTCCGGATCCGCCGGGCGGACCGGCACGTGCTCGAGGACTGCCTCGAACAGCGGGCGCATGTCGCCTTCGCGCGCGGCCGGGTCGAGCGACGCATAGCCGTTCAGGCCCGATGCGTAGACGATCGGGAAATCGAGCTGCTCTTCGGTTGCGCCGAGCTTGTCGAACAGGTCGAAGGTCTGGTTGATGACCCAGTCGATCCGCGCACCCGGACGGTCGATCTTGTTGACGATGACGATCGGCTTCAGGCCGAGCGCGAGCGCCTTCTTCGTGACGAAGCGGGTCTGCGGCATCGGGCCCTCGACCGCGTCGACGAGCAGCAGCACCGAGTCGACCATCGACAGCACGCGCTCCACCTCGCCACCGAAGTCCGCGTGCCCCGGCGTGTCGACGATGTTGATGTGCGTGCCTTCATACTCGACCGCGCAGTTCTTCGCGAGAATCGTGATCCCGCGCTCTTTTTCGATGTCGTTCGAGTCCATCACCCGCTCCGCAATCTGCTGGTTCTCGCGGAAGGTGCCGGACTGGCGAAGCAGTTGGTCGACGAGCGTAGTCTTGCCGTGGTCGACGTGGGCGATGATGGCGATATTGCGAAGGGCGCGGGTCATAGAAACCTGGAAATCGTTTGAACGCGCAAAAGCGCCCGCTCGTTTTTCACGGGCGCGCGCATTGCAGCTTGGAAAGCCACAAATTATAGCACGTGCGGATGTCGCGAGCTGACGGACACGTTGCGACGCAACACCAGGCGGCCGGCACGCCCTTCCCTGGAACCCGCCGGTCGGCCGAAACCCGCGCCGTTGGCAAGCCCAAAAACCTTAATGTGATAGTGGATTTATGGGCCACAAAGCGCGCCCTTTGCCGTTCGATTAACATTTGCCGCGGCAAGCAACTGTGCCTATACTGCTGCCTAGTCAACTATTGCAGCTTCAGGGTTTTATGTCGGATTCTTCCACCCAACCGCCCGTCTCGCAGCTGTCTTCATATCAGATGAACGACAGCGTCGGCTATCTGATGTCGCGCGTGAAATCGGTGATGACCAACCTCGTCACGCAACGCACGCAGGAAGAGCTCGGTATCACGGGCACGCAGGCGAGCATGCTGTTCATGATCGCGGTCGGCAAATGCTCGACGGCCGCCGAGCTCGCGCGCGAGTACGGGATCGACGCGAGCGCGGTCACGCGCCTGCTCGACCGGGTCGAGAAACGTGGCCTGCTGTCCCGCGTTCGCAGCATCGAGGATCGGCGCGTCGTGCGCCTCGAGCTGACCGACGAAGGTCGTGCGCTCGCCGAACGGCTGCCGCCGATTTTCCGCAGTGTGCTCGACCAGGTGCTGGACGGGTTTACGCCGGAAGAAGTCGGGTTCCTGAAGAGCATGCTGCGCCGCATTCTCAGTAACTACTGCGAAACCGCCGGCGGCAGCATCACGTAATAGTTGCCATAACAATTACTTTTGACAGATTAATGTAAGGAAATCCTTGCAGTGTCCATCATTCATTCCGAGTCAGGGATCAGCGCGATGAAATCCTCCCCGTTGTCCGTGCGCGCCGGGTCGTGCCGCACCGCCGTCGCCGCTGCGGTCGCCGCACTGGCGCTGGCGGGCTGCGCGAATTACATCGGCATCAAGAGCGACAAGCAGATCGCCCCCGCGTCGCAATTCGAATCCACCCAGAGCCTCCCGGCCCAGGGCGGCCAGTGGCCGGCGCTCGACTGGGCCAGCCAGTTCGGCGATCCGCAGCTGCCGAAGCTGATCGACGAGGCCCTGCAGGGCAATCCGTCGATCGCGCAGGCGCAGGCGCGCATCGCAAAGGCGTCGTCGTACATCGAATCGTCGCGTTCGAGCCTGATGCCCAAGGCAGAAGCCAGCTATTCGTGGACGCGCGAGCTGTACTCGGGGAACGCGCTGTTTCCGCCCCCGTATGGCGGCCAGTGGTACAGCGAGAACAACGCGCTCGCGAGCGCGTCGTGGGAACTCGACCTGTGGGGCAAGAACCGCGAACGCCTGCACACCGCCGTGTCGCAGGAAAAGGCGGCGGAAGCCGACATGCAGCAGGCGCGCATCACGCTCGCGTCGTCGGTCGCACGCACCTACAATTCGCTCGCGCAGCTCTATGCGCTGCGCGACATCGCGCAACGCGAGATCACCAACCGCGAGACGGTCGGCAAGATCACCGACGGCCGTGTGTCGGCCGGTCTCGACACCAACGTCGAACGCCAGACGGCGCGCGGCAATATCGCGACGACCCAGGCTTCGCTGTCGGATCTCGATGGCCAGATCACGACGGTGCGCTACCAGCTCGCCGCGCTACTCGGCAAGGGCCCGGATCGCGGGCTGCAGATCGCCGCGCCGGTGGTGAACCCGAGCGGCGAAGTCGCGCTGCCCGGCAACCTGCCGGCCGATCTCGTGTCGCGCCGCCCCGACATCGTCGCCGCGCGCTGGCAGGTCGAAGCCGCGATGCACGACGTGAAGGAAGCGAAGGCCGAGTTCTATCCCGACGTGAACCTCGCGGCCGGCTTCGGCTTCGATGCATTCGGCTGGGGCAAATTCCTGAACTTCGCGAGCCGTCAGGCGCAGTTCGGCCCGGCGATCCATCTGCCGATTTTCGACGCCGGCGCGCTGCGCGCGCAGCTCAAGGGCCGCTACGCGGACTTCGACCTGTCGGTGGCGAACTACAACCAGACGCTGATCAGTGCGCTGAACGACGTCGCGACGCAGGTTGCATCGATCCGCGCGGTCGATCGCCAGATGGGCGATGCGCAACGCGCACTCGACGCATCGACGCGCGCCTATGACCTCGCGGTCATCCGCTACAAGGCCGGCCTGTCGCCGCAGCTGCAGGTGCTGACCGCGGACAGCAACCGCCTCGCCTCGGAGCAGACGGTGACCAACCTGAAGATGCGCCGCCGCGACATGCAGCTCGCGCTGATCAAGGCGCTGGGTGGCGGGTTCGACGCGACCGGCACGCCGCTCGCCGCACCCGATGCCGACAAGCCGACAAAACAGGCCGCCAACTGATCCGGCGCCACCACTACGCAGACACTCGAAATAACGGACGGAGAAAATCGCCATGAGCGACCAACAAAACGCCGCCAGCGCGCAGCCGCAGAACAACGGCAAGCGCAAGCGAATGATGACGCTGCTCGTCGCGGTCATCGTGATCGCGGCCATTGCGTACGGCCTGTATTACTTCCTCGTCGCCCGCTTCCATGAAGGGACCGACGACGCGTACGTGAACGGCAACGTCGTGCAGATCACGCCGCAAGTCACCGGTACCGTGATCGCGGTGAAGGCCGACGATACGCAGACCGTCAAGGCCGGCGATCCGCTCGTCGTGCTCGACCCGGCCGACTCGCAAGTCGCGCTTCAGCAGGCCGAAGCCAATCTCGCGCAAACGGTGCGCCAGGTGCGCGGCCTGTTCGTCAACGACGACCAGTACCGCGCGCAAGTCGCGCTGCGCCAGTCCGACCTGTCGAAGGCGCAGGACGACCTGCGTCGCCGCCTCGCCGTCGCGCAGACGGGCGCCGTGTCGCAGGAAGAGATCTCGCATGCCCGCGACGCGGTGAAGGCCGCGCAGGCGTCGGTCGACGCCGCGCAGCAGCAGCTCGCATCGAATCGCGCATTGACCGCGAACACGACGATCGCCTCGCACCCGAACGTGATGGCCGCGGCCGCGAAGGTTCGTGACGCTTACCTGGCGAATGCCCGTAACGTGCTTCCCGCGCCGGTCACCGGCTATGTCGCGAAACGCTCGGTGCAGGTCGGCCAGCGCGTGTCGCCGGGCACGCCGCTGATGTCGGTGGTACCGCTGAACGCCGTGTGGGTCGATGCGAACTTCAAGGAAGTCCAGCTCAAGCACATGCGCATCGGCCAGCCGGTCGAACTGACGGCCGACATCTACGGCTCGTCGGCGGTCTACCACGGCAAGGTGGTCGGCTTCTCGGCCGGTACGGGCTCGGCGTTCTCGCTGCTGCCGGCGCAGAACGCGACGGGTAACTGGATCAAGGTCGTGCAGCGCCTGCCGGTGCGAATTGAACTCGATCCGAAGGATCTCGACAAGCACCCGCTGCGCATCGGCCTGTCGATGCAGGTCGACGTGGACATCAAGGACGAACGCGGCGACCAGCTCGTGAACGCGCCGAACACCGTCTACGAGACCAACGTGTTCGCGAAATACGGCGACGAAGCCGACGCCGAAATCGCCCGCATCGTCGCCGAGAACGCAGGCGGCAACGCATCGGCGCCGGCCGCGTCGAAGTCGAATGCCGTCGCGAAGATGATGTAACCGTTCCGACTCCGGAAAAACAACCGACATGGCACAGGCTCCTGTCTCTCACCCGCCCTTGCAGGGCGGGCAACTCGTGATCGGGACGATCGCGGTATCGCTCGCGGTGTTCATGAACGTGCTCGACACGTCGATCGCGAACGTCGCGATCCCGACCATCTCGGGCGACCTCGGCGTGTCGTCCGACCAGGGCACGTGGGTCATCACGTCGTTCGCGGTCGCGAACGCGATCTCGGTGCCGCTGACCGGCTGGCTGACCGACCGCTTCGGGCAGGTGCGCCTGTTCCTCGCGTCGATCATCCTGTTCGTGATTTCGTCGTGGATGTGCGGTCTCTCGCCCAACCTGCCGTTCCTGTTGGGGTCGCGCGTGCTGCAAGGCGCGGTGGCAGGCCCGATGATTCCGCTGTCGCAAGCGCTCCTGCTGTCGAGCTATCCACGCGCCAAGGCACCGATGGCGCTCGCGCTATGGGCGATGACGACGCTGATCGCGCCCGTCGCCGGCCCGATCCTCGGCGGCTGGATCTCGGACAACTACTCGTGGCCGTGGATCTTCTACGTCAACATCCCGGTCGGCATCGCCGCCGCCGCCGCAACGTGGGCGATCTATCGCAACCGGGAGTCGGCCGTGCGCCGCGCGCCGATCGACGGCGTGGGCCTCGCGCTGCTGGTCATCTGGGTCGGATCGCTGCAGATCATGCTGGACAAGGGCAAGGATCTCGACTGGTTCGCGTCGACGACCATCATCGTGCTCGCGCTAACTGCCGTCATTGCGTTCGCGTTCTTCGTCATCTGGGAATTGACTGCCGAGCATCCGGTCGTCGACCTGTCGCTGTTCCGCATGCGGAACTTCACCGGCGGCACGGTTGCGCTGTCGATCGGGTACGGCCTGTACTTCGGCAACCTCGTGCTGTTGCCGCTGTGGCTGCAGACGCAGATCGGCTACACCGCGACCGACGCCGGTCTCGTGATGGCGCCGGTCGGGCTGTTCGCGATCCTGCTGTCGCCGCTCACCGGGAAGTATCTGCCGCGCACCGATCCGCGCTTCATCTCGACGGCGTCGTTCCTGACGTTTGCGCTGTGCTTCTGGATGCGCTCGCGCTACACGACGGGCGTCGACGAATGGTCGCTGACGCTGCCGACGCTCGTGCAGGGTATCGCGATGGCCGGCTTTTTCATCCCGCTGGTGTCGATCACGCTGTCCGGCCTGCCCGGCCACCGCATCCCTGCAGCATCGGGCCTGTCGAACTTCGTGCGGATCATGTGCGGCGGTATTGGTACGTCGATCTTCCAGACGGCCTGGGACCATCGCAACAACTTCCATCACGCGCAACTGGTCGAGCAGGCGAACGTCTACAACCCGACGTTCAACCAGGCCGTCACGCAGATGGGCAACCTCGGGCTGACGCAGGACCAGGCGCACGGGCTGATCAACAACATGGCCACGCAGCAGGCCGCGCAGCTCGGCGTGAACGACCTGTTCTACATCTCGGCGGCAATCTTCGTGCTGCTGATCGGGCTGATCTGGATCACGAAACCCGAGCGCTCGGGCGGCGGCGATGCAGGTGCCGCGGCATCGGCTGCACACTGAACACGCAGCCTGGACGTAAACAAAAAGCCCGGTCGACATCGACCGGGCTTTTTTATTCCAATGGGCGCGCGTTCGCGCCGCGGCGTCAGGCCGCCGTGACGACGAGCCGTTCCGGCGCCAGTACGCCGTTCGCCTTGCGCGCCACGCCAAGCAGCCGAGTGGCGTCATAGACGCGTACACGCTCGCCTTCGGCCGCATCGATCGGATCGAGCGCTGACAGCGGCAGGCGCTGGCCGTGCAGGAAGCGTTTCGCGCTGGTTTCATCGAGACGAACCAGCGGAAACGTCGACAGCAACGCGTCGACCGGCTGGAGCCACGCATCGCGCAACGCTTCGTCTGCATCGGACAGCGCATCGAGCGTCACCGCATGCTCGAGCGTCAGCGCGCCGACGCCCGTGCGACGCAGCATCGTCAGATGTGCGCCGCAGCCGAGCGCCTCGCCGATATCCTCCGCCAGCGTACGCACGTAAGTGCCCTTGCTGCAGGACACGCGAAACGTCACGTCAGGCAGGTCGCACGCGAGCAGGTCGAGTGCGAGGATCGTCACGTTGCGGCCCTCGCGCTCGACGGTCTGCCCCGCCCGCGCATATTCGTACAGCGGCTTGCCATCGCGCTTGAGCGCCGAATACATCGGCGGCACCTGCACGATCTCGCCGGTGAAGCGCACGAGCGCGACCTCTACCGCCGCGCGGTCGCATTCGACGGGCCGCGTCTCGATCACTTCGCCTTCCGCGTCGCCGGTGGCCGTACGCTGGCCGAGACGCATCGTCGCCTCGTAGGTCTTGTCCGCTTCGAGCAGATCCTGCGAGAACTTCGTCGCCTCGCCGAAGCACAGCGGCAGCAGGCCCGAAGCCAATGGATCGAGCGTACCGGTGTGGCCGGCTTTCTTCGCGAGCAGCAGACGCTTCGCGCGAATCAGCGCATCGTTGCTCGACAGGCCGACCGGCTTGTCGAGCAGGAGGACACCGTCCAGCACGCGCCGGGGCACGCGCGGACGTTGAGGTGCTGCAGTCGTCATAGGCCGGTCGAGCTCAGTCGTCCTTGGCGGCCGAATCGGCCTCGTCGTCGTCCTTCGCGCGCGTCGAGTTCGCTTCCTTGATCAGGCGCGACATTTCCACGGCCTTCTCGATCGTCTGGTCGTAGTGGAAGTGCAGCGTCGGCACCGTATGGATGTGCAGGCGCTTGAACAACAGGTTGTGCAAGTGACCCGACGCGTGGTTCAGCGCTTCTTGCGTCTTGTCCGGATCGCCGGTCAACGCGGTGAAGTAGACCTTCGCGTGTGCGTAATCCGGCGTGAGTTCCACGCTCTGGATGGTCACGATGCCGATGCGCGGATCCTTGACCTCGCGCATGATGAGTTCCGACAGATCGCGCTGAATCTGGTCAGCGATCTGCACGTTGCGATTGGGGGAAGTACGTTTCCTGGACATGATCGATCCGTGATCCGTTTATCAGGATAAAGCGGCGGCCAGTGTTGGCACGCCACCATGAAAATGGGCGGGACAGGCCCAAGCCTGCCCCGCCCATGAGCCGATGCGCGAGGGTTACAGCGTACGCGCGACTTCGGTCACTTCGAAGACTTCGAACTGGTCGCCTTCGACGATGTCGTTGAAGTTCTTCACCGACATACCGCACTCGAAGCCTTGCTTCACTTCCTTCACGTCGTCCTTGAAGCGCTTCAGCGATTCGAGTTCACCCGTGAAGATCACGACGTTGTTGCGCAGCACGCGCACCGACGACGAGCGCTTGACGATACCGTCCGTCACCATACAGCCGGCGACTGCACCGATCTTCGGTACCTTGAAGACCTGGCGCACCTCGACCATGCCGGTGATGACTTCGCGCTTCTCCGGCGCCAGCATGCCCGACATCGCCGCCTTCACCTCATCCACTGCGTCGTAGATGATGTTGTAGTAACGGATGTCGATGCCGTTCGACTCGGCCAGCTTGCGCGCCTGTGCATCTGCACGCGTGTTGAAGCCGATGATGACCGCCTTCGATGCCGTTGCGAGGTTGACGTCGTTTTCGCTGATGCCACCCACCGCGCTGTGCACGATCTGCACGCGCACTTCGTCGGTCGACAGCTTGAGCAGCGATTGCACGAGTGCTTCCTGCGAGCCTTGCACGTCCGCTTTGATGATGAGCGGCAGGTTCTGCACTTCGCCTTCGCCCATCTGCTCGAGCATGCTTTCCAGCTTCGCGGCCTGCTGCTTCGCAAGCTTGACGTCGCGGAACTTGCCCTGACGGAACAGCGCGATTTCACGCGCCTTGCGCTCGTCCGGCAGCACGATCACTTCTTCGCCCGCACCCGGCACTTCCGACAGACCCTGGATTTCGACCGGGATCGACGGGCCGGCTTCCTTCGTCGGCTTGCCGTTTTCGTCGAGCATCGCGCGCACGCGGCCATAAGCCGTACCCGCCAGCACGACGTCGCCTCGGTTCAGCGTACCGGACTGCACCAGGATCGTCGCGACCGGGCCCTTGCCCTTGTCGAGCTTCGCTTCGATCACGATGCCCTTGGCCGGCGCCTCGACCGGTGCCTTCAGTTCCAGCACTTCGGCTTGCAGCAGCACGTTCTCGAGCAGATCGTCGATACCCGCGCCCGTCTTCGCCGAAACCGGCACGAACGGCGAATCGCCGCCGTACTCTTCCGGCACGACGCCTTCCGCGACCAGCTCCTGCTTGACGCGATCGAGATTCGCGTCCGGCTTGTCGATCTTGTTGATCGCGACGACGATCGGCACACCGCCTGCCTTCGCGTGGGCGATGGCTTCCTTCGTCTGCGGCATCACACCGTCGTCGGCTGCCACCACCAGCACCACGATGTCGGTCGCCTTCGCGCCGCGTGCACGCATTGCCGTGAACGCTTCGTGACCCGGCGTATCGAGGAACGTGATGACGCCGCGCGGCGTTTCGACGTGGTATGCGCCGATGTGCTGCGTAATGCCGCCCGCTTCGCCCGCTGCAACCTTCGCGCGGCGGATGTGGTCGAGCAGCGAGGTCTTGCCGTGGTCGACGTGACCCATGACCGTGACGACCGGCGGACGCGGCAGTTGCTCCGCATCGGTACCGGTTTCGCCTTCGACGAGCAGCGCTTCCGGATCGTCCAGCTTCGCGGCAACCGCGCGGTGGCCCAGTTCTTCGACGATGATCATCGCCGTTTCCTGGTCCAGCACCTGGTTGATCGTGACCATCTGACCCATCTTCATCATCACCTTGATGACTTCGGAGGCCTTGACGGACATCTTGTGCGCGAGGTCGGCAACCGATACGGTTTCCGGCACGTGCACTTCACGAACGATCGGTTCGGTCGGCGCCTGGAACGTCGAGCTGTCCTGGTGACGGCCGCGACCCTTCGGGCCACCGCGCCAGCCGCGGTCGACACCGCCGCTCGAATCGCCGCGCGTCTTGATGCCGCGACGCTTCGACGCGTCGTCCTGCCAGCCGCCCTTGCCTGCACCCGGCTTCTTGTTACGGTCGCCCGCACCTGCCGGCGCAGTCGTAGCCGGCGCTGCCGCACCGGCCGGCTTCTTCACGGCCGGACGCGCCTGCGCACCTTCCGGCTTTGCCGGCTTGTGCAGCGTGCCCTTCGCTTCGGCCGGCTTCGGCGGCTCGACCGGCTTCGGCGGCTCGACTGCCTTGACCACTGCCTTGCGCGGCGTGTTCATCATTTCGCGGATCGCACGCGCTTCGGCTTCTGCCGCTGCACGACGCTTGCTGATCTCTTCCTGCTCGGCGCGCGCCTTGTCCGCCGCCTCACGGGCAGCGTCTTCAGCCTTCTTCGCCGCTTCGCGCTGAGCCGCACGTTCGGCGGCTGCGCGTGCTTCGTCCTGTGCGGACTGCGTGCTGACCGCTTCCTGCTGCTCGGCTGCAGCAGCCTGCTGTGCGGCCGCCTGCTGCTGCGCCGCCGCAGCTTCGGCCGCGGCACGCTTCACTGCGGCCTCTTCCTCGGCGCGACGACGCTCGGCTTCAGCCGCTTCCTCGCGGGCGCGGCGATCTGCTTCCTCGCGCTCGAGGCGTTCCTGGCGCTCGCGAAGCTCCTGCGCCTGCTTCTCGAGCAGCTCGGCCTCACGGCGCGCTTCTTCTTCGCGACGCTTCAGTTCCGCATCGTCGTCCGCCTCGGCAACCTGCGCCTGACCCTGTTCCGCACCCTCGCTCACGTCGTCGCGCTTGACGAACGTACGCTTCTTGCGGACCTCGACCTGAATGGTGCGAGCCTTGCCCGTCGCGTCAGATTGCTTGATCTCCGACGTATGCTTGCGGGTCAGCGTGATCTTGCGCTTGTCGCCGTCGGTTGCGCCGTGCGACTTGCGCAAATGATCGAGCAGACGCGCCTTGTCCGTTTCGGACAGCGCATCGTCTTCACTCGCTTTCTGGACGCCCGCTGCCTGCAGCTGTTCGAGCAGCACACCAGCAGGCATTTTCAGTTCCGCGGCAAATTGGGCTACGTTGTTACTCGCCATTCATTCCTCTTAGTGCAAGGACCGATTCCTTGCGGTTAGCATCGGGTCAGGCCATACGGCCGCCATCAAATCAGTGCGCCATGGTCATTTCTCACTGGAACCAGTGTTCACGTGCTTTCATGATCAACGCCTTAGCGGCATCCTCTTCCATCCCGGTCATGTCGACCAGTTCATCTACAGCCAACTCGGCGAGATCGTCGCGCGTCTGCACACCATGTTCGGCCAGCTTCGCGAGCAGCTCCGGCGTGATGCCGTCGAGGCTCTTGAGATCCAGCGCTGCGTTCTCGACCTTTTCTTCGTTCGCGATGGCCATCGTCAACAGCGCGTCGCGTGCGCGGTTGCGCAGTTCGTGCACGGTGTCCTCGTCGAACGCCTCGATTTCGAGCATTTCGTTGAGCGGCACGTACGCAATCTCTTCCAGGCTCGTGAAGCCTTCGTCGATCAGGATGTCGGCAACTTCTTCGTCGACGTCGAGACGCGCCATGAACAGTGCACGCAGCCGGTCGCGCTCTTCACCCTGCTTCAGGGCGGATTCGTCCGGCGTCATGATGTTGATCTGCCAGCCGGTCAGTTCGCCTGCAAGACGAACGTTCTGACCGCTGCGGCCGATCGCGACAGCCAGCTCGTTCTCGTCGACGACGACGTCCATCGAGTGCTTTTCTTCATCGACGACAATCGACTGGACAGCTGCCGGCGCGAGCGCGCCGATCACGAACTGGGCGGGATCCTCCGACCATAGCACGATGTCGATGTTTTCGCCACCGAGCTCATTGCGCACGGCCTGCACGCGGGAACCGCGAATGCCGACGCAGGTGCCGATCGGGTCGATCCGCTTGTCGTACGCGATGACGCCGATCTTCGCGCGCACGCCCGGGTCGCGGGCAGCCGCCTTGATCTCGAGCAGGCCCTGCTCGATTTCCGGCACTTCCATCTCGAACAGCTTCATCAGGAACTCAGGCGCCGTACGCGACAGCTCGATCTGCGGGCCGCGCGCGGTGCGGTCGACCTTCGCGATATAAGCGCGCACGCGGTCGCCCACGCGCAGGTTTTCCTTCGGGATCAACTGATCGCGGCGCAGCAGCGCCTCGACACGGCCCGATTCGACGATGAAATTGCCCTTGTCGAGGCGCTTCACCGTACCCGTCATGATCTTTTCACCACGCTCGAGGTAGTCGTTCAGGATCTGCTCGCGCTCTGCGTCGCGCACCTTCTGCAGGATCACCTGCTTGGCGGCCTGCGCGCCGATGCGACCGAACTCGATCGACGGAACGGGTTCCTCGACATACTCGCCGACTTCGACGTCGGGCTTCTGCTCACGTGCCTCGAACAGCAGGATCTCGCGATCCGGCTCCTGCAAGCCTGCCTCGTCGGGCACGACGAGCCAGCGACGGAAGGTTTCGTGCTCGCCGCTTTCGCGATCGATATGGACGCGGATTTCGGCGCCTTCGTCGAACAGCTTCTTGGAAGCGGACGCGAGCGCAGCCTCGAGGGCGCCCAGCACCACATCCTTGTCGACGTTTTTCTCGCGCGCCAGCGCATCCACCAGCATCAACACTTCGCGACTCATTATTTGCGGCTCCTAAAGTCAACTTGCGGAATCAGGCGGGCTTTGTCGATATCGGCCAGCGTGAAATCCAGCATGGCCGCCTCGCCCTTCTTCCTCTCAAATTCCAAACCGATCGTTTCGCCATTCGGCGCGTGCAGAATGCCCCGGTACGTCTTGCGCCCGTCCAGCGGCTTTTTCAAGGTCACGGAAACTTCGCTGCCAGCGAAGCGCTCGAAGTCGGCCAGCTTCTTCAACGGGCGGTCGAGCCCCGGGGACGAGACTTCGAGCCGTTCGTAATCGATGTTTTCGACCGTCAAGACGTGCTGGAGCTGACGCGTGACCTTTTCGCAATCTTCGAGCGAGATGCCGGCAGGCTGATCGATATAGATGCAAAGCATGCCGCGCCCGGTGCGCTCGAGATCCACCAGCTCGTAGCCGAGCCCGGTGACCGTGGTTTCTATCAGTTCCGTCAGTTGCACTGTGTCCTCTCAGGTGTTCGCGCCCGCCGCTCGCGATTACACCCGCGGGCGCGCGCCTTAGCCGGCGCAGGAAGCGCTACCCGAGATGCCTAACCGTTTCAGCAAAAAAAAATGGGCGGAACGCCCATCTTCTTACTGGTGGTCGCACCTGAGCCGCACATTGAATCCGTACGCCCAGCGACTCCGCGATTATAGCGATTTTTGGCGCAAACGCCAAGCCAGCCGGTAAAAGCAGCGCGTCACCTGCCTTTACGGGCCCAAAAATGCGAAATCGGGCTGCACGATCAACCGGCGCCATGAAGGCAAGCCGGAGATCGGTCATGCCAGCGGCCATCCAGCACCGCGTGACATAAATACAGTCGAAAGCAATAAACGCAATGCCTCGCACCGACTGGACCCGCCAGATGCCGATCCGGCCGGCACACCGGCGGCCTTGCGCCGCATGCCTGAATGCTCAGCGGCTGCGGGTGCGGCTGCGCTGCGGACGCTGACCGCCGCGCGGGCCGCCGCCGTTGCCGGCACCCTCGGCACGATTGCCGTTCGGGTTACGGTTACCGCCCTTGCCGCCGCCACGCTTGGGGCCCGCGCCGTCGCGCTTGGGGCCTGCGCCATACGACGCGCGGTTGCCGTCGACATCGCCACGGCCACCGCCAGCGCGATTGCCATCGCGCCCGCCTCCGCCCGCACGGTTGCCATCCCGGCCGCCGCCGGCGCGATTACCGTAGCCCGACGGCGCGACCGGCAGGCTGCCGTAGCCGCTCAGACCCGGCAGGCCCGGCCCGCCGCGACGAACACCACCACGACGGGGCTGATCCAGCTGCCCGTGCGTCGTCAGCACCGGCTCACGGCTGATGAAGCCCATCGACGTCTGCATCGGATCGGGCTGGCGACGCTCTGCCTGGCCGGCACCGGCGCGCTTGCCCTTCTCCTCGGACGGCGCCTTCAGGCCGACGGTCGCCATCAGCTTGCGCACCTGCGCGTCGTCGAGCTCTTCCCAGCGACCGCGCTTCAGGCCACGCGGCAGCGGAATCGGGCCGTGACGCGTACGGATCAGGCGGCTCACCATCAAGCCGACCGCCTCGAACATCCGGCGCACTTCGCGGTTGCGGCCTTCGGCCAGCGCAACGTGATACCAGTGGTTCGTGCCTTCGCCGCCGCCGTCGCGGATGCGCAGGAAGTTCGCCGGGCCGTCATCGAGCTCGACGCCGTGCAGCAGCTTCTGCCGCATGCCTTCGGCCAGCTCGCCGACGACGCGCACCGCGTACTCGCGCTCGACGCTGTAGCGCGGGTGCATGAAGCGGTTGGCGAGGTCACCCGAAGTCGTCAGCATCAGCAGACCTTCGGTATTGAAGTCGAGGCGGCCCACCGCAAGCCATTTCGCCGTCTTCATCGGCGGCAGGCGGTCGAACACCGACGGACGGCCTTCCGGATCCGCGTGGCTGACGATCTCGCCCGTCGGCTTGTGGTACAGCAGCACGCGCGGCGGCTTGTTCGGCAGCTTGCGCTTGACCGGCTTGCCGTTGATCCGCACCTGGTCGGTCGGCATGATGCGCTGACCGATGTGCGCGGGCTCGCCGTTCACCGACACGCGGCCGGCGACGATCAGTTCTTCCATTTCGCGGCGCGAGCCCATGCCCGCTTCCGCCAGCACCTTGTGAAGCTTCGGCGCGTCGTCGTCCGGCGACAGCACGCGCTTGTTCGCCGGCTGGCTACGGCCGCGACGCAGCATCGGCGCACGCACGCCGCTGCCGCCCGCGGAGTTGTCCGCATCGAATGCCGGCGACGTCACGTAGGCGAACAGCTCGTCCTGGGACGCATCGCCCTCCGCCTTTGCCGCGCCGCCTTCAGCCTTCGGCGCGCTGCTGCGACGACCCTGGCCGCCTTGGCCGCCCTGAGCCTTGGCCGCGCCTTCGCGCTTGGCTGCCGGCTTGCGAGCACCCTTGGCCGCACCTTCCTTGCGCGGCGCACGCGTCGGCTGCTGCGCTTCGGCGGCCTCGGCCGGCTGCGCGTCAGCGCCTTCGCCGTCCTGCGGCTCGCCTTCGGCGCCCTTCGACTTGGCCGCCGCGCGACGCCGCGCGATCAGGCTGCGCGGGCCTCGCCGCAGACCGCGGCGGGGACGCTCGTCGCCGCCCTCGGTCGAAGCACCCTGCTCCGGTGCATCGTCGGCACGCGCTGCCTGTACGGCAGGCGCGGACGATTCAATATCGTGGATATCTGTCAAAACAACCTCAAAATGTCAGGTCTCGCGCCCGGCGCGGGCGCGGCAAGAAGTTGGCCGCGATCAGGCGCGACGCTGTTCAGGTTCTGCTTCGTCGTCCGGCAGCGCATCGGCACCGATGGGTGCACTGGCGCTTCGCACGGCATCGGCGAGACTGTCGGACGTGTCGTCCAGCATCTCGTCGTCCGCAGGACGGGAACGGGGGGCGTCGGCCTGGCCAGCCTCGCCGGGCATGTCGCCGGCCGCTTCCGCTCCGTCTCCGGCAACCGCTTCGGCAGCCGGTTTGCGATCTTCCTCGTTCCAATCCGCGCGCGGCGGCTCGGGCTGCACACCGGCTGGCACTGCTTCGGCGCCAGCCTGTTCCATTCGTTCCGTTTGCCCGCGAACAGCATCGAGCGTATCGCGGCTCGCGATTTCATGCGTCGACGCGACGTCCGCCGCAGGATCATCCGGCAAGCCTGCCGATTGACCGGCGGATGCCTCATCTGTTTGCGGCGCGTCGCCCGTTGCGTCGCCGGCAACCGGCAAGCCCTCGTCGAAATCCATCGCCTGCTGCGCCAGCAGCGCGGCCTCAATGTTCGCGGCCGGCTCCTCGAGTGCAGGCAGATCATCGAGCGCCTTCAGGCCGAGGTCGTCGAGGAATTGCTTGGTCGTCGCATACAGCGCCGGGCGTCCCGGCACGTCGCGATGACCGATCACCTCGATCCAGCCGCGATCCTCGAGTTGCTTGACCACCTGCGTATTGACCGTCACGCCGCGAATCTCTTCGATGTCGCCGCGCGTGACAGGTTGCCGATACGCGATGATCGCGAGCGTTTCGAGCACCGCACGCGAATATTTCGGCGGCTTCTCGGGATGCAGGCGATCCAGATAGTGGCGCATCGCCGGCTTGCTCTGGAAACGCCATCCGGTCGCCAGCGCTACCAGTTCGACGCCGCGGCCGGACCAATCCTGTTTCAGATCTTCGAGCAACGTGCGGACCGTGTCAGCCGACACGCCGTCGGCAAAGAGCTTGCGCAAATCGCCGAGCTTCAGCGGTTCCTGCGCGCAGATCAAAGCAGTCTCGAGGACGATCTTCGCCTCTTGGGTATTCATGCAGCTAGGCCAGACCCTGTGGTCAAACGAACCGGATCAACAAACAGACGAAAGGAACGGAAGACGCGCTCGCCCGATTCTGATCGGTCATATTGATGGGAGCACGAACCGGGGGCGGCGAACCAACTTCAGGCCAGGCCCAAACCGGACGGAACAGCACGGCTCAACGACGGAACCGCGTGACTGAGCGCCATATTACGCAAAATTGTCCGGTGCGTAAAGATGAGCCGAACGGGGTGCCGCCAGCACGCCTTGCCCGCTCCGGCCCCGCTTCAGCGGTCGGCCACGCCCCGTGCCAGGAACCGCCGCAACCGCTCGACACCCGCGTCGAGACGTGCCGGATCGCACGCGTAGCACCAGCGCACAAACCCTTCCCCCTCCGGGCCGAATGCACGCCCAGGCGCGAGGCCGAGCCCCGCCTCGCGCACCAGCGTCTTGCAGAACGCGAGGCTATCTGACGCGCCAGGCAGGCGCAGAAACAGGTACATCGCGCCCAGCGGGGGCGGGACCTCGACACCCGGCAGGGTGCGCAGCGCGGCGACCAGGTGATCGCGCGCATCGCGCAGCGCCGCGACGAACGACCGCACGAACGGCTCGCCATCACGCAGCGCGACCTCACCCGCGGCCTGCACGAAGCCCGGCGCGCACGACGTGTTGTATTCGACGAGCTTCGACAGGTCAGCCATCACCGCTGCCGGCGCGATGAGCCACCCCAGGCGCCAGCCCGTCATCGCCCATGCCTTGGAAAACGAATTCACGACCACGACCCGCTCGTCGCGTGACGCGATGTCGAGGAACGATGGCGCGCCGTCCGCGCCGCCTGCGTCGAAAGCGAGCCGCTCGTACACCTCGTCGGCGACCAGCCAGATGCCGTGGCGGCGGCAATGGGCGAGCACGGCTTGCTGGTCGTCGCGCGACATCGTCCAGCCGGTCGGATTGTTCGGCGAGTTGATCAGCAGCATCCGCGTATCGGACGTCAGCGCCGCCAGCAGCCGCTCGACATCGAGCTGCCAGCCCGCATCGCCATAGCCGAGCGGTACGCATTCGACCTGCGCCCCGAGGATCTTCGGAATCTCGACGAGATTCGGCCACAGCGGCGTGACCGCGACGACGCGCTCGCCCGGACCGACCAACATCTGCGCGGCCAGCATCAGCGCGCTCACGCCCGAACTCGTCACGGCCACGGTGTCGGCCGCCGTCGCACCGTGACGGGCGCTGACGTAGGAGGCGATCGCGTCGCGCAGCGGCGCAGTGCCGAGGTTGTGCGTGTAGAAAGTTGCACCATCGCGCAGCGCCGCCGCGGCGGCGTCCCGGATGAAGTCCGGCGTCACGCGATCGGATTCACCGAACCAGAACGGCAGCATGTCCGGCACGCCAAAGCCGGCGTTCGCCACTTCCCGGATCAGCGACGGACGCAACGCGTGCACGGCGTCGCGGGCCGCCGGCGAACCGGCCACCGGAAGAGAATCTGCGGAATGCACCATCGAGAACCACCTTCGAGGAACACGATCCGCGTAGTGTACCGGCCTGCAAGCAGGGCCGGCGCACGTCGATCCGCGTCAGTCGAGGTCCTCTGCCCTCGCCGGCATCTGCCGCACGAGTTCCCAGATCGCCTGCGCGGCGGGCGACAACGACCGGTCGCGGCGGCGCACGAGTTCGACCGTGCGCTCGGTGCGTGGCGTGAGCGGCCGCGCGACGAGCGTCGAGCCGGCTGGTAGCGGCAGCGACAGCCACGGCTGCACGCTCACGCCGACGCCGGCCTCGACGAGTCCGAACACGGTCGCCGAATGCCCGAGCTCCTGCATGACCGTCGCGTTGACATGATGAGCGGCCAGCGCGGCGTCGATCAGCGGCCGGCTTCCCGATGCATGATCGAGGAGCACGAGGCGCTCGCCGTCCAGCGCCGTCCAGGGCACCTCGGCACGCGCCGCGAGCGGATGGTCGGCGCGTGCGACCAGGCAGAACGAATCGGTCATCAACGATTCGCAGACGAGATCGGCCACCGTGAGCGGACCGATCACGACGCCGAAATCGACCTCGCTCGACTTCACCTTGCGCAATACGTCGCTCTGCACGTCGTCGCGCAAACCCAGCGTCACGAACGGAAACTGGCGCTCGCACGACGCAACCACGCGCGGCATCAGCCGGCATGCGATCGTCGGACTGGCCGCGACGATCACGCGCCCGCGGCGCTGCTCGCCGATCTCGCGAATCTCGCGCAGCGTGTCGTCGAGATCGTCGAGCAGACGGGACACGCTCGCGATCAGGTTCCCACCGACATCGGTCAACTGCACGTCGCGCGTCGTACGATCGATCAGCTTCAGCCCGAGCTCGGCCTCGAGCTCGCGCACGCAGCGACTGACCGCGGACTGCGTGAGCCCAATCTCGTCACCCGCGCGACTGAAGCTCTTGAGCCGCGCGACCTCGATGAAGACGCGAAGCTGGCGCAGCGTGACGTTCATTTCTGGACCTCATCAATCGTCGATATCGATGCGCGATTTTAATGCGCGAATCCGGCTTCGATGTGCGAATCACGCACCTGCCCCCATGTTTCGCTGCGGTGCAATACATCCGCGAACGCACGTGGTGCGGGCGAGCTGCACAAGATTGGTGATTGTCCCGATTTGCTGGCGGGTTATTTTGGCGTCTTATACGCCCCTAGCTGACTTAGCCGTTAGCTCGCTGCCAAGCGGCTCTCGAGGGAATTACCTCCGACATGGCACGCTTCGTGCATTACCTGGCGCACAGGGCGCAGGTTTGGTCGGACGGAAGAGCAGAAACGCCGCTGCCGGCCAACCGTACGCCCCCACCCGGCACTCGACGATCGAGTGCCTGAAGAGTGCGCGGCGCAGGGCAGCGCACCGGAGTTAGCTTCGCTGAGGTGAGGACATGATGCTGTTCGACGATTTGAGAGATAACGAGTGGGCGCTGGTCGAGGGTCTGTTTTGCTCTGAACCCGCACGGAGTGAGCGGCGCGGCCGCCCCCGCGTGGAAGCCCGCTCGGTGGTGAACGCCGTGCTGTGGGTGCTGTCGACGGGTGAAGGCTGGTCGAAGCTGCCGGGCCGCTATCCGTCGCCGCCGACTTGCCGCCGTCGCTTCGACGAATGGCAGGCGGACGGCACGCTCGCCGAAATCGTGAAGCGACTCGGCACGAGCGGCCGGCAGATCTCCCTACGCGGGCGCATCGGCGCAAGCGCCGCGAAGCCGCCCGCACCGCCGAGCCGCGACCGGCTGCGCGGCGCCTTCTGGACCAATCCGGAATCCTGGCGCGCGCCCGTCAAGATGGCATAACGAATACTCGATCGGGCGGCTTCGGCCGCCCGGTTTCTTTCAGCGACGCGACCTGTTCGCGACGCCCGCGTTGCCGTCGATTACCGTTGTCGTGCCGCGATACATCTATTTACCAAAATTTACAGCAAGCCTGCACTCCCACGCTTACCTTAGCGAAATATCAACAGGCCGCGTCGACGGCTTGAAGGGAGCCCCGCCATGAAACCAATGTCACTGCTCGTTGCATGCGGCATTGTCATTTCCGTGGCGTTGTCAGCTCCAGCCCACGCCGACGATCGCGTGAAGCCGCCCCATCGCCAGCAGGATCATCGGAACACTCTCCGCCAGCCGCCGTCCGCCAATCCGCCCAACCGGCAAACCGTGCCGCGTGGCGACCTGCGCGGCGACATCGCCAGCAACGCGCGAGCGCGCATCGGCTCGCAGCCGACCGACGTACCGCGTCATCCGTAGTCCTGCCAATTTCGGGATTTCGCCAAAGAAAATGCCCGCGGCGGGGAACTGCGCCGCATGCGACGAGTCACAACGTTGCCATGAGCACAGCGTGGCAACAGCAAAAGTATCCGGTACGCCCGTATCCTCGCGATACGGGCTTTTTTTTGGCGCATTGCCAGCCGCACGGCAATGCGCAAGGCGGGATGATCGACCGCTACAGGCGGCTTTCGAGAATCGCCACGGCACTCGCTTCGCTCAATGCGTAGTCGGCCATGCGGCGATCGGTCCAGGAAAGTAATTTCTCGTCGCGCTCGAGGCGCGAGAATTCGGCTCGACCGCTTTCGGTCAGCACGGCAATGTCGACCGGCGCATGGAAGCCCGGTGCGGGGGCAACGGTTTTCTGCCTGACCGTGTCCATCAGCCCGAGCGAACGGAGATACTCGAACACGCCCGGGCGGCGTGCCCACGGTACCTGGCGGTACTGCACTCGTCTCAATGCGTCGAGCACCGCTTCGTTGGAATACGTGGCCATCTCGATTCTTTCTTAAAGTGCAGCGACAATGCGAAGCGGCGCGCCGGGCGGTGTCTCCGCCCGCCGATACCGCCACCGATTCTGGACGCCGACGTTCGGCGTCGCGTCAGGGCCGGATCGTCAGCCGTCCATAAAAAGACACCATACCCCAATCAAATTGATTCTGTTCGATTCATTTGTACTTCTCTTCATCTGTTTCATGCTCTGCCGCAAACGGCGACGAATCATCTCGATCGCCGCCGTTGCGCTGTTCTGGCTGCTCGCGACAGGCTGGCTCGCCGCGCCGCTGATCGCCTGGACCGAGGCGGGCGTCGCCCCCGTCGAGCACCCGGACATGCATGGACGGACCACACTGATTCTCATCGGCGCAGGGACGAAGCACACCGACGCCGGGCTGCGGCCGCCACCTGACGGAACCGCCCGTATCCACAAGGTCGCAGCGCTCTACCGCACCTGCCGGCAGCAAGCCGAGCGCTGCACCGTAGTGATGTCGGGCGGCGACCCGCAGCATCACGGCGAAACCGAGGCTGCCGTTTACGGGCGCCAACTCGTCGCCGAAGGCGTCGCGCCCGCGGACCTCGTTCTGGAACCGGATAGCCGCACAACCTACGAAAACGCGAAATTCACTGCGTCTATACTACGCTCCCAGTATGACGACGCACGCATTCTCGTCACTTCCTCATATCAGATGCGCCGCGCATTGCTCGATTTCCACCGTTTCGGGATCGATCCGCAGCCCGTTTATGCGAATCGCCGGCGTGCACAAACAGGCTGGCTGCCGCGCTGGCGCAATGTAGTCAACGCCGAGCAGGCGCTGCACGAACTGGTCGGCATCGTGCAGTTCCATGTCTATCGATGGCTCGGGTGGTTCTGACGGTTCCGGGGAAACCGGAGCGCAAATGACGGCGGCGACGTCGATGGCAGCCGCGTGACGAAGCGTGCGAAGTGTTGCGCGACTTCAACGGGGCCTTGCGTCGCGCCACGATCCGGTGCACATTGATCCGTCACTTTTGTTACACTCGACACGCACTCGATTGCAGTCGCCAGACAAAACGGCAACACTCGGGTTCATCACCACTTAGCGGAGGTAAAGCAATGAAGAAGACGTCCCTGGCTATCCTGGTAGCGATGTCGGCGCTGACTGGCGCAGCGTATGCGCAAGAGAGCACGGAAATCAAGACGATTACCGATCCGGCCAAGATCTCCGAGATCGAGCAGCGCGCACAGGCGCTGCAGCAGCAGCAAGCGGCTGAAGCCGCTCAGCCGGCGGTGCAGGAAGAGCATCACCACGGCAAGAAGGCTGCTCACCACAAGGCAGCTGCGAAGAAGGCCGGCAAGAAGGCTGCCAAGGCCGCAGACGCTGCCAGCCAGTAAGTTCGGCGGCACCGCACAAGTGAAAAGCCGAATCCGGGCAACCGGGTTCGGCTTTTTTGGTTGCGGTGCCCGTGCGCTGTGCTAAAGTCGCGCACCGAAATTTTCCACCCGTGCGCACCCCGGTGCGGAGGACAGCATGAGCAACATTCAACTCGACATCGAGTGGACCGAAGCCGCCACTCGCCAGATCAAGCAACTGATGCCCCGCGGCTCGGCTGACGCGTTCCTCGCGCTGCCGCCGATCGAGTGCCTGCCGATGGAGGGCGACGTGCTTTTCCTCGGCCCGCAAGGCAAGCAGCAACCGTTCATCGTCGCCGAACGCCAGTACCATCACGACGGCGACGCCGACTGGACGATCATCCTGATCCTCGACGTACCCAACACGTCGCACTGACGCATCCCGCGACCGGACACGTCCGGTCGCCCTGCCCGGCTCAGACGAGCTTCGACAGCACGCGGATTTCGGAACGCTCGATCCAGTCCGCGGCCGCTTCCCGATAAGCGAGAATGTGCGCGGAACGCGCATGAGCAGCCAGCGCCTCCTCGCTTTCCCAGCGCTCGACGAATACGAATCGCGCCGGCTCCTTCAAGTCCCGATGCAGGTCGTACTGCAACGCTCCCGCTTCGTTGCGGGTCGGCTCGACGATCCCTTCGAGCTGGGCACGCAACTTCTCCTCCGCGCCCGGCTTCGCCACGATCAGCGCCACCACTGCAATTTCCGCCATTCCCGCTCCCCCCCTTCGTCTGGAAAAGTCCGAGAATACGCGAATCGTGCAGCGGCTGCGCCAGCACGGCGTCACACGACGGCCCCAAAAAAATAGCCCGCGCTTCAGAGAAGCGCGGGCGAAACCGTCGCCCTACGAGGATAGGCGACGGGGCCATCGAGATCCGCACGCTGGCGCGGATCGTCATCCGTTGCGCCGACGCTTGTCGCGTCGGCATTCGAAGACGTCGATACCGATGATCGGGCGCTCGCGGCGCACCCCCGGCATCTGACGCCATCCTCCCTGTTTCAACAATTCCAACATATAAAGCAGGTTGCGTGCCAGCCACCACGAACCGACCACCCCGTTGATTTAAAAGGATAAATTTTTGACCTTCGACGATGCGACATGGGTTTTGCCGCCGTAACGCGCGGATGTTACGTAACGTCACGAGGAGGGAGCGAAACTCCAGCACACATGCGCACCCGCGAGCGGCAATGAAAAAAGCCCGCCATGTGGCGGGCTTTTCATTGATGCGGAGAAACGCCGAGATCAGCGAAGCTGATTCACGAGCAGCCCCATGATCTGGCGAGCCGGCGACGACGTATCGATCACACCCGCATCGTCGACGACCGCGATGCGCGTCTGGTCGGCCGTGAGTGCCTTCACGTTGACACGGTACTGCTTCGCCTGCTTTTCCTTCTTGCCGTGGAACAACTGGCTCCAGAAGCCCTGCTCGGCCGAGGTCAGATCCTTCGGATCGACATAGCGCACGAAATACAGGCCCTTCGTGCGATCACGATCGTCGACGGTGAAGTTCGCACGATCGAGCGCGAGACCGACGTGCAGCCACGACCGGTCGTATGGCTCGCCGAGCGTGACTTCCGTCGGGACGGCAGCATCGGCCGCATCGGTGCCTTGCGCCGACGTGCGGGAGACGTTTTGCGCGGCAATCGCTGCAGCAGCCTTCGACGATGCGTCGTCGGCCTTCTTGTCCTTGGCCACCGGTACCGTGTTGTCCTTGATGTTCGCGATTGGCGGCTCGCCGTTCTTCGCGCGCTGCTCGTTCTGTGCGAGCACCGCCATCAAACGCTTCAGGTATTCGGTCTCGAGCGCCGGATCATTCGGCTTCGGTTCCCACTTGCTCGAATCGTTGTTCGAGCCCGTGATTGCTTCGCGCATCCCCTTCTGGCTGATGAACACGTAGGTGCCGCCATTCGGCGCCGAATCGAGGCGCGTACGGTACTTGTTGCGCTCGGCCGTCACGTACGAGTTGCCCATCGCCTTCGAGATCACGCTACGGATCAGGCCGTCGTTGATCTGCGGATGGGTTTCGTTCCAGTCGGTTTCCATCACGCCCTTGTCGCGCTGGTCGACGACGAGCAGGAAGCCCTGCTCCTGCCAGAAGCGGCGAACCTGCGGCCAGACGGCGGCGGGCTGCTTGCCGTCGATCACGAGCCAGCTCTCGGTGCCGTCGCGCTGGATATGCATGCCGGCGACGGCCGGAGCAACGGTGTCCAGCGCAGGCGCTGCCTGCTGGACCTGCTGAAGCGCGGACAGGGAAGTCGCGCCGCCCTGGGGCGGCAGCGAACGCTGATCGGCCGTCTCGTCGAGCATGTTGGGCGGCACTGCGAGCGACGCTTCCTTCGATTTCGAATCGCTCTTGTAGTCCACTTTCGTGGGCGACGACGTACCGCAACCGGCGACGAGCGCGCCGGTGGCGAGCACTGCAGCGAACCGCATGGTAAGACGAAGATCAGTCATGTTCGGGGAATCCTCTTCCGCTAAATCACGGCGCTTTCCGTGGATCAACCTTGCATTTTACCGGGGCCGCGCCGCGATGTGCAAAAAAGCGACCGGCAAGAAAAAACCCGCGTCAGCTTGAGCTGACGCGGGTTTTTTGTCTGGTCGGGGCGAGAGGATTTGAACCTCCGACCACCTGCACCCCATGCAGGTACGCTACCAGGCTGCGCTACGCCCCGAAAGAAAAAAATTATAACAGACAGTTTTCCGATTTAGAACGGGTCGCATGCATTTTGTGGATATTCTTGTGAAATTTTTTGGCGTGAAGGCGCCGATGCGAGCAACGACGCGCATGGCATGGACGAATTGCGCACCAACCACCCGACTCCGCCTCGCCTTCACCGCTTGCGCGCCACGCAGATGACCGTCAGCCCGGCGACGCGGTTGAAACGGAATATCGGTAACTCGATCCGACAGATCGACTTGAGCACGCCGTTGACGAACGGATGGTGACGACGCAATTGCGACGCCGGCTCGCTCGGCTGCCGACGCACCCGCTCGCCGAGCCGCAACGCTGCCGCAAGCGGAAACGTGAGACCGAAATAATAGGCGCCGTGCTCGACGTCGAGCCCCGAGCGACGCACCACGTCCTCGAGACTGCCCAGCGTATATCGGCGCTTGTGTTCGAGAAAATCGTCATGACCGCTCCAGAGGAACTGGAACGCGGGAACCGTGATCAGAAAGCGGCTACCCGAAGGCGCACCCTTTACATACTGCGTGAGCAGACCGACATCGTCGTCGACATGCTCGAGCACGTCCATCAGCAACACGAGATCGGCGTCGAATCGATCAATGGATCGCCGAAAGTGGATGGGCTTGCCGGACGCTTCGCCGTCGGTATCGTCCGCGTAGCTCGTATCGACACACCACGCCTCCGTCGCCTGCGTACGCTCCAGCAAGTGCTTCGAGAAGAAGCCCGAGCCTGCACCGACATCGAGTATCCGGTTTGCACCAGGCACCCCAAGGAACCGACGGATCGCACTCGCCTTCGACGCGTAGTACCAGTGATCGCCCACGCCCGCACCCAATACGTCGACTTCCTTGAGATCCATGACGTTTCCCCGTGATGGCTACTGTGCTTTGGTCGATACAGCCACTGATGCCGATCTTACCTCGCTGCTGCCGCCGATCCTACCTGTCGACAACGCGCAGCCGACCCCGGCAACCCGCATTCCGACCTAATCGAAAAGGACGATGGCCGGTTCGACGCAAATCGCTACCGTGCGGTTACCCGGCGCGAGATCGATGCGCATGGGCGAACCGTCCGACTGCATGCCGATCGATCCGGCCCGCCCCGGCTTTGCCGCGTCGCGTGATACAGGGGCGACTTCGGTCACCACCGCAGTCGCGACCTCTTGTAACCGTCTTCGACACAGGGCATTGAATGCATCAGAAAAACGAATTTTCCCGTCGACATTTTCTCCGGCTGGGCGCCGGCACGATAGGCGTGGCGCTGGGAAGCGCATCGCTTCTGTCGGCATGCGGAGGCGACTCGATTTCGGTCGCGCCGGTCACGACACCTCGGCTGAGTTCCGCATCGAATTTTCGCGACACGGCCGGGCCGGACGGAACCGGCTACGTGACAACGAGCGGCGCGAAGATGAAAAAAGGCGTGCTCTATCGTTCATCCGCGCTCGCGTTGTCGGCCGCGGACATCGCCACCGTCGGCACGCTCGACATCAGGCAGGTCTGCGACCTGCGCACACCCGCCGAGATCAAGACGCAACCGGATGTGCCGCTGGCGGGCGCCACCTGGCAAGACCTCAACGTGCTCGGGGCTGCCAGCATCGATCCGATCCCGACCACCGGCGCCACCGCGACGGCATTCATGTTGAGCATGTACCGCGCGTTCGTCATGTCGGACACCGCGCATGCCAGCTATCACGCGCTCTTCACCGGCTTCGCCGGCTCCGGCGAAAACCTGGTGTTCCACTGCACGGCCGGCAAGGATCGCACGGGCTGGGCAACCGCCATCCTGCACACGATCCTGGGCGCGTCCGAGCAGACGATACTCGCCGACTATCTGCTGACGAACGTCTATAGCGCATCGGAAATCGCCGCTTCGGTCGCCCAGGCGCAGAAAGCCGGCGGGCAAAATGCGGCAGACATGATGACCGCGCTGCAAGGCGCGCACACCGACTATCTGCAGGCGGCATTCGACCAGGTCGCCGCGTCGTACGGCTCGATGACGTCATATATCGCAAACGGGCTGCAACTCGACCAGGCAACGCTGAACGCAATCCGGCGGCACATGCTGGTCTGACCGCCCCGCGGCCGCTGCGACGGGGCCGGATCGCATCCCCGCTTCGACCGCCGCGGCCGCTGCCCGTTGCATTCGGCGAAACCCGCATCGGCCAAGGCTGCGGCGCATTTTCCCGGTCGCAGCAACATTCGCCGACGACGGGCCGCGCAAACCAAACGACCGTTTGATCCGGCCGCCCAACCACCCCGAATCCATTGTCCCGCAGCCCGCCGGACGGCCGCACCCCGGCGCCCGTTGTTTGGTAACGCCGCTCTAGCGCGCTATGCCACACTGCACGGCATCGACGCTCGCGCCGTGCAGTGGCGCGCGCCGCCGTCGATCACGACAAGACATGGAGACAGACGATGCGGAATGCGGTCCGGCGCGGCCATCGCTCGCCTTTGGCAATTTTCGACTGGATTTCCGGCCCGCCACGCGCGGCCCGCCCCCGCTCGCCCACGACGCCCCGCGTGTTCGGCTGCGGTGTGCTGGCGCTCGCGCTGCTGTGTGCCGGTTGCGCGGAATCATCCGCGCAGCGTGACGGCAACACGTCGGCCGCGTCGACAAAGATCGAACGCACCAAGGCCGAACGCCTCGCCCGCGAGCAGCAGGTCGCACGCACCGTGCCGTCGCTCGCATCGATCAGCCTCACGCAACCGCGCCCGTTCACGCTGCGCGACTCGGGCCAGAACGGCGCGATGACGTTCTTGCGCGACGTCGATTTCCGCATCGTCAACAACCTCGGCTTCTTCATCCATCAGCTGTCGGCCACGCTGGTACCGACGCAAGCCGGCGCGCCGATCGTGTTCGACGATCCGACCAGTTTCCAGATCGACGTGCATGAAGGCACGGTCACGCTCGACGACGCGAAGCTCACCGCCCTCTTCAACACATACATCTTCGGCTACCGCAACGCGCCGCTGCGCAAGCTCGCCGTGTCGGCCGGCGACGGCGTGATCCACCTGCAAGGCGAGATGCAGCGCGACGGCTGGGTGCCGTTCTCGCTGACCGGTACGCTCGCGATCCGTGACGGCAGCCAGCTCGTGTTCCATCCGACGGGCGTGCGCGTATCGGGCATCAACGCGCAGCCGGTGATGCGCGCGGCCAACGTGAAAATGGCCGACCTGCTGAAAGTCCAGACGCCGATCGCGCAACTCGCCGGCGACGACCTCGTGATGTCGGTCGACAAGCTGATGCCGCCGCCGCGCCTGAAACTCACGATCACCGCGCTGCGCGTGACGCCGGCCGGGCTCGACCTGAAGCTCGACGACGGCACGCATGCCGGCTTCGCGATGCCCGCGAACGCGCCGCAGCAAGCGATGTACATTCGCGGCGGCGACGTGAAGTTCATGCGCTCGATGCCGATGAACGCGGACATCCTGATCGGTCCGGTCGATTCCACGAAACGTGACCAGACTTTCGTGTTCGACCTGTATCACTATCGCGACCAGGTGTCGGCCGGCTACTTCAATTTCGACGAAAGCGGCGCGATGGCGATCCGGATGCCGTCGTATGCGGGCCCGGCCAGCGGCGCGTTGCTCGGCAACGCGACCGCGCGCCTGAACGACAGCTTCCTCGCCGCGCAACAGAGTGCGTTGCGCGACATACGCCAGCACTGGGAAGCCTACGCACTCGCGGCGAACCCCGCCCGCCCCGGCATGCAGAAGGTCGCGATGCGGCGCACGTCGACCACGCCATTCAACGAACGGCACGTGTCGAACCGCAACCCGACGATCCATCTGCGCAACGTCGACTTCAACCTGTCCGGGGATATCGGCTTTCACGTCGAGGACCTCGACGTCGAGCTCGTATCGAAGCGGCCCGGCGAACCCGTCGACCTCGACGATCCGAACCAGTACGACATCCGCATTCTCGGCGGCACCGTCGTCGAGTCGTGGAAGGCGATGTCGGCGCTCTTCAACAACTATCTGCTCGACTACTCACCCCGCTCGCTCAACGACCTGCAACTGAGCGCGGATGGCACGAACCTGCGCGTCCAGGGCGGCATCAAGCTGTGGAACCACGTGCCGGGCGTCTGGCTGCCGACCGACATGAAGGGCACGCTGTCCGTGCTCGACGACCGGCATCTCGCATTCAAACCGTCCCAGGTGTCGGTGCTCGGCATCCCGCAGGCGAAGCTGCTGCGTTCGCTCGGCATCGAGCTCGCTTCGCTGACGCCGTTGCAGCGGCGCGGCGCGGAACTGCGTGGCGACACGCTCGTGCTCGACCAGTACACGGTATTCCCGCCCCCCGTGCTCAACGGCAAGCTCGGACAGGCAACGGTCGAGCGCGACGGGCTGCGCCTCACGTTCAGGCGCATGGCAGGCGCGCCCGCGGCGCAACGGCCGCAGATCGATGCACCGAGCTACATGTGGATGGAAGGCGGCGACATGAAGATGTTCAACGTGCTCGAACTGAACGTGCGCGCGCTGATCCGGAATTCGGCCGAGGCCGGCCCGATGCGTTTCGACCTGTACGGCTACCGCAGCCAGGTCGCGCAGGGCTCGGTGCGGATGCTGCCGGACGGTACGCTGGTCGTCGACATGGGGCAGAAGAACCCGCTCGCGTCACGCTGAAACGCACGCGGCACGCATAAAAAAAGCCCGGTGGCACGCTGCCAACCGGGCTTTTCATTTCATTCTTCGCGCTTCGCACTCAGTCGTGCTTCAGTCCGTCGAGCACGTCGAGCAGCGCCTGCCGCAATGCAATGACGTCGACGGTCGTGCCTGGCTTGCCCGATGGGCGTGCATCGGCGGCCTGCGCCTCCGGCTCGACGGGTGCTGCCGCGGCCCGCTCGCCGGCCGGCGAATCGAGCCGGTTGCGCGCGCCGTTGATCGTGAATCCCTGCTCGTACAGCAACTCGCGAATCCGCCGGATCAACAGCACTTCGTGGTGCTGGTAATACCGACGATTGCCACGCCGCTTCACCGGCCGCAGTTGAGTGAATTCCTGTTCCCAATAACGCAGCACATGCGGCTTGACCCCGCACAGCTCGCTGACTTCACCGATCGTGAAGTAACGCTTCGCGGGAATCGGAGGCAAGACGACTTTCTCAACCGTAGTGGTCATCGTCGGTTAACCGTCGGTAAAGGGTGCGCGGCGGCCGCGCGGAGACGTCAGTGCGCGGGGCTTACTCCGCGCCGTTTTCGACCAGCGCCTTCAGCTTCTGGCTCGCGTGGAAGGTTACCACCCGGCGGGCCGCGATCGGAATCGCCTCGCCCGTCTTCGGATTGCGGCCCGGGCGCTGCGGCTTGTCGCGCAACTGGAAATTGCCGAACCCCGACAGCTTGACGCTCTCGCCGTTTTCGAGCGCGTCACGGATCACCTCGAAAAACGCCTCGACCATGTCCTTCGCTTCACGCTTGTTCAGCCCGACGCTGTCGAACAGCAGCTCCGCCAGTTCCGCCTTCGTCAGCGTGGGCGTCTCGGTGGACGCCGGCGCCGAAGCGTCGCGGTTCATGGCGCTGCGTTGCGCCGTCAGGAGGGCTTCGAATTCACTCGAGGTCATGTCGTTCATATCTGCCATACAGCGCGTTAAATCAAAACTTACGATCGGAAAAGGCCGCCCGCGAGCGGGCGGACCTCCTCCTTAGCCGCGCAGGCGCGCACCGGCGCGAGCCATCCGCTCGACCAGCGTCTGGATCGCCTGATCGACGACCTCATCCTGCAGCGTGCCAGCCGCGTCCTGCAGCGTCACGCGGAAGGCAAGGCTCTTCTCGTGCGCGGCAAGACCACCGGAAGTATTTGATTTTGCACGAAATTCGTCGAAGAGTACAACCTTCTGAACGAATCGGCAGGCCTCTTCGGCAAGCGCCTTCTTCATTTCGTCGAAAAGTGCCTGAACCTCGACCGCCTGATCGACGACAACGGCGATATCGCGACGAACCGGCGGGAATTTCGATACGTCGGTCGGCGCGGGCAACGCACGTGCAATCAGCGCGTCCGCGTCCACCTCGAACATCACCGGCGCGTGCGGCAGCTCGTACTTCTGCATCAAGCGCGGGTGCAGTTCGCCGACCCAGCCGACCGCACGGCCATCGACTTCGATGCGCGCGCTGCGTCCCGGGTGGAGGGCCGGATGCTCTGCCTTCACGAAGCGTGCGGTTGCGGGCGCGAGCAGTGCCTCGAGATCGCCTTTCACGTCGAAGAAATCGACCGCGCGGGTTGCCGTGCCCCATTGCTCGTCGAGCGCCGGACCGTAGGCAAGCGCACCGACGCGCTTCGGCTGCACGTAGCCCTCGACCGTCAGCTCGCCGGCCTTCGCCGCCGTATCGGCGAGGAACACGCGGCCAGCCTCGAACACGCGCACACGATCCGCGCGGCGGTTCAGGTTGTGGCGCAGCACGGAAATCAGGCTGCCGAACAGCGTCGTACGCATCACCGACAGCTGGCTCGCGATCGGGTTCAGCAGACGGATGGGTTGGTCGTTGCCCGCGAAATCCTGCTCCCACTCCGCATCGACGAAGCTGAAGTTGACGGTTTCCGCGTAGTCGCGCGCGGCGAGCGCGTGACGGATGTCGTGGATCGAACGCCGCGTCTCGTTGGTCGCGCGCATTTCGCTCGTCGCGACCGGCGGACGCGCCGGGATCTTTTCGAAGCCGTAGATGCGCGCCACTTCCTCGATCAGGTCTTCCTCGATCTCGATGTCGAAGCGATGCGACGGCGGCGTGACGAGGAATGCGTCGTCTTCACGCTCGAACGGCAGCCCGAGGCGCGTGAAGATGCTCGCGATCTCGTCGGCGCCGATCTGCACGCCGATGATGCGGTTTGCGCGCGACACGCGCATCTTCACCGGCGCGCGCTGCGGCAGGTTCACGGACTGATCGTCGACCGGGCCGGCCTTGCCGCCGCAGATCTCGAGAATCAGTTGCGTGATGCGCTCGACGTGCTCGACGGTCGTCGCGTAGTCGACGCCGCGCTCGAAGCGATGCGCCGCATCGGTCGAGAAGTTGTACTTGCGCGCGCGGCCGCGGATGCTGTCCGGCCACCAGAATGCGGCTTCCAGGTAGATGTTGGTCGTATCGAGCGTGACGGCCGTGCTGTCACCGCCCATGATGCCGGCCAGGCTTTCGACCTGACGGTCGTCCGAAATCACGCCGACCGTTTCGTCGAGTTCGACCGTGTTGCCGTTGAGCAGCTTCAGCGATTCGCCGCGCTTGCCCCAGCGCACCTCGATGCCGCCGTGGATCTTGTCGAGATCGAACACGTGCGACGGACGGCCGAGCTCGAACATCACGTAGTTCGAGATGTCGACGAGCGCCGACACGCTGCGCTGGCCGGAGCGCTCGAGGCGCTCGACCATCCACTGCGGGGTCTTCGCATGAGCGTTCACGCCGCGGATCACGCGACCCGAGAAGCGGCCGCACAAATCGGGCGCGGCAATGCGCACCGGCAGCGTTTCGTCGAGTTCGACGCGCACCGGGCGGATGTCGACCGGCGTCAGCGGTGCGCCGGTGATCGCGGCCGTCTCGCGGGCGATGCCGAACACGGACAGGCAGTCGGCCTTGTTCGGCGTCAGCTTGATTTCGAAGATCGTGTCGTCGAGATTGAGCGTCTCGCGGATGTCCTGGCCGACCGGCGTGTCTTCCGGCAGCACCATCAGGCCGCTGTGATCGTCGGACAGCTTCAGCTCGCGCGCCGAGCACAGCATCCCCTGGCTCTCCACGCCGCGCAGCTTCGACAGCTTGATCGCGAACGGCTTGCCGCCCTCTTCCGCCGGCGGCAGTTCCGCGCCGACCAGCGCGACCGGTACCTTGATGCCGGGCGCGACGTTCGGCGCGCCGCAGACGATATTCAGCGTCGCGCCGGTGCCGGCGTCGACCTGGCAGACATTGAGCTTGTCCGCATCCGGATGCTTGACGACTTCGAGCACGCGGCCGACGACGATCTTCGACGTCGGCGGCGCAGCCTTGCTCAGCGATTCGACTTCGAGCCCCGCCATCGTCAGCGCGTGCGACAGCTCGTCGGTCGTCAGCTGCGGGTCGACAAAGGTTCTCAACCAGGATTCAGGGAATTGCATGGATGTCTACGTTCGAAACAGGTTAGATCGACGCCCGGGCCCCTCGGAAACGTCCGTCGGGGCGTGCACGGGCACAGGTCGGCGCGGCGCGCGGCGTTACGCGAACTGGCGCAGGAAACGCAGGTCGTTCTCGAAGAACAGCCGGAGATCCTGGACGCCGTAGCGCAGCATCGTCAGGCGCTCGAGGCCGCTGCCGAACGCAAAGCCGATGTAGCGCTCGGGATCGAGGCCCATGTTGCGAATCACGGTCGGATGCACCTGCCCCGAACCGGAGATCTCGAGCCACTTGCCCGCGTTCTTGCCTTGCTCGAACATCATGTCGATCTCGGCCGACGGTTCCGTGAACGGGAAATACGACGGACGGAAGCGCACGAGAATGTCGTCGCGCTCGAAGAATTTTTTCAGGAAGTCGGTATAGACGCCCTTGAGGTCGGCGAAGCTGATGTTTTCGTCGATCCACAGCCCCTCGACCTGATTGAACATCGGCGAGTGGGTCGCATCGCTGTCGACGCGATACGTGCGGCCCGGCGCGATCACCTTGATCGGCGGACGGTTCATGCGCGCGTAACGCACCTGCATCGGGCTCGTGTGCGTGCGCAGCAGCAGCTGGCGGCCGTCGGCATCCTTGCCTTCGACGTAGAAGGTGTCCTGCATCGAACGCGCCGGATGGTTCTCCGGGCTGTTCAGCGACGTGAAGTTGTACCAGTCGGTCTCGATTTCGGGGCCGTCGGCCACATCGAAACCGATCGAGCCGAAAATCTGTTCGACACGCTCCCACGTGCGCATCACGGGGTGCAGGCTGCCTGCACCGGCGCCGCGGCCCGGCAACGTCACGTCGATCGCCTCGGCGGTGAGGCGCTGATTCAGCAGCGCGTCGGCCAGTGCCTGGCGGCGGGCGGTCAGCGCGCCTTCAACCTGCTGCTTCGCGACGTTGATGCGTGCGCCTTCGGTCTTGCGTGCTTCGGGATCGAGCTTGCCGAGGCCCTTCAGCAACTCGGTCAGCGCACCCGACTTGCCGAGAAATCGTGCTTTCTCGTTTTCGAGCGTGGTGATGTCGGCAGCCTGTTCGAAGGACTGCTGCGCGTCGGCGACAATCTGGTCCAGATCCATAGATCCCATCATTTCCAACGTCATTCGGTCTTGGCGAGCGAAATCGCCCACCAAACAAAAAAGGGGCTCGGAAGAGCCCCGTTTTCGCTGCAGCGGCCGAGACTACCGGAACCTCGCTGCAACTAACCACGCAGTGCTAATTTCGCAATTAGGCTGCAACGGCGGCTTTCACCTGCTTGACGATCGCAGCAAAAGCAGCCTTGTCGAACACCGCCATGTCGGCCAGAACCTTACGGTCGAGTTCGATCGACGCCTTCTTCAGGCCGTTGATGAACACGCTGTAGGTCATGTCGTGCTGGCGAACTGCCGCGTTGATACGCGTGATCCACAGTGCGCGGAACACACGCTTCTTGTTGCGGCGATCGCGGTACGCGTACTGACCAGCGCGCATCACCGCCTGCTTGGCGATGCGGTAGACGTTATTGCGGCGGCCGCGATAACCCTTGGCCAGGTTGATGATCTTCTTGTGGCGGGCCCGTGCGGTTACCCCACGTTTGACTCGAGGCATGTTTCTCTCCTTAGAGTATCAGTTAGGGGTTACGCGAACGGCAGCATCGCGCGGACGGAGTTCAGATCGGAATCATGAACTGCCGTTGCGCCGCGCAGGTGACGCTTGTTCTTCGTGGTTTTCTTGGTCAGGATGTGACGCTTGAAGGCTTGACCGCGCTTGACGGTACCGCCCGGACGCACCACGAAGCGCTTTGCAGCACTCTTCTTGGTCTTCATCTTAGGCATGACGAACAACTCCAGTTTATTAGATGGCGATGGGTGTGCGGTTGGCTTGCGCCCTTGACCCGCCCTTCGAAACCCAGTCCACTTGTGTACGGCGAACCGCTTGCGCAGCCGCCGTCATTGTTGGCGCGCCGCCTTGACCGGGCAACGCGCCGAACCTCTGCGAACCTGCGCGCGACGCGCGCGGGCCCGTTACTTCTTTTTCTTCGGCGAGAGCACCATGATCATCTGGCGCCCTTCCATCTTCGGCATCTGCTCGACCTGGCCGACTTCCTCGAGATCCGTGCGCAGACGCTCAAGCATCCGCATACCGATTTCCTGGTGAGCCATTTCACGGCCGCGGAAACGCAACGTGATCTTCGTCTTGTCGCCTTCTTCGAGGAAGCGCACGAGATTGCGGAGCTTGACGTTGTAGTCACCGTCATCGGTACCCGGGCGGAACTTGACTTCCTTGACCTGGATGACCTTCTGCTTCAGCTTCGCTTCGTGCTGCTTCTTCGACTCCTGGTACTTGAACTTGCCGTAATCCATCAGACGGCAAACCGGGGGAACCGCTTGCGGCGCGATTTCCACCAGGTCAACATCCAGTTCTTCCGATTTACGGAAAGCATCAGCGAGTTTTACGATACCGAGCGGTTCGTTCTCGATCCCGACCAGGCGCACTTCCGGCGCAGTGATTTCACCGTTGATGCGGTGCGACGACTTATCAGTAGCGATGTTACGTTTCCTCTAAAAATTAAAAAAACGAGCCGCGCTGCCAGGGCGGTTACTTGAACGAGCGCAGGTCTTCCTGCAAACGCTCAACGAAGGCTTCGACCGGCATCACGCCAAGATCGACGCCGCCACGGGCACGCACGGCTACCGTTTGCGCATCACGCTCCTTGTCCCCCACGACGAGGAGATAAGGCACCTTTTCCAGCGTGTGCTCGCGTATTTTATAGCTAATCTTCTCATTGCGCAAATCGGCCGTCACTCTAACCCCTTGTTTTTGCAACGATTGGGCCAGAGATTGCGCATATTCGGCCTGACTTTCGGCGATATTGAGCACAACTGCCTGGAACGGCGCGAGCCAGGCCGGCATCGCACCAGCGTGGTGCTCGATCAAAATGCCGAGGAAACGCTCCATCGAACCGACGATCGCACGGTGCAGCATCACCGGACGGCGACGGCTGCTGTCATCTGCGACATACTCGGCGCCGAGGCGCTCCGGCAGCACCATGTCGAGCTGCAGCGTACCGCACTGCCACGAACGGCCGAGCGCATCCTTGATGTGGTACTCGATCTTCGGACCGTAGAACGCGCCTTCACCCGGCAGCTCTTCCCACGTGAGGCCGCACGCCGTCAGCGCGTCGCGCAGGCCCTGCTCGGCGCGATCCCAGGTTTCGTCCGTACCCGCGCGCTGCTCCGGGCGCAGCGACAGCTTGATGTCGATGTGATCGAAACCGAAGTCCTTGTACACGCTCATCGCCAGCGTGTTGAACGCGATCGACTCCGAGATGAACTGGTCTTCCGTACAGAAGATGTGCGCATCGTCCTGCACGAAGCCGCGCACGCGCATCAGGCCGTGCAGCGCGCCCGACGCCTCGTTGCGGTGGCACGAACCGAATTCCGCGTAACGCAGCGGCAGGTCGCGGTACGAGCGCAGGCCGTGCTTGAACACCTGGACGTGGCCCGGGCAGTTCATCGGCTTGATCGCGTAGTCGCGCTTCTCCGACTCCGTCGTGAACATGTTCTCGCGGTAGTTCTGCCAGTGACCCGACGCTTCCCACAGCGAGCGGTCCATGATCATCGGCGTCTTGATCTCGAGGTAGCCGGCTTCGTTCACGCGACGGCGCATGTACTGCTCGACCTGCTGCCACAGCGCCCAGCCCTTCGGATGCCAGAACACCATGCCCGGCGACTCTTCCTGCATGTGGAACAGGTCGAGCTGCTTGCCGAGCTTGCGGTGGTCGCGCTTTTCCGCTTCCTCGAGCATGTGCAGGTACTGATCCTGGTCTTCCTTCTTCGTCCAGGCCGTGCCGTAGATGCGCTGCAGCTGCTCGTTCTTCGAATCGCCGCGCCAGTACGCGCCGGCGACCTTCATCAGCTTGAACACCTTCAGCTTGCCGGTGGACGGCACGTGCGGGCCACGGCACAGATCGGTAAAGCCGCCGTGCGAATACAGCTTGATTTCGTCGCTTTGCGGAATCGACTCGATGATCTCGGCCTTGTACTTCTCGCCGATGCTGCGGAAGTAGCCCGCCGCTTCGTCACGCGACACGACTCGGCGCGTCACGGGCTCGTCCTTCTTCACGAGCTCCTGCATGCGCTTTTCGATCTTTTCCAGATCTTCGGGCGTAAACGGGCGGTTGTATGAGAAGTCGTAATAGAAACCGTTGTCGATCACCGGGCCGATCGTCACCTGCGCGTCCGGATACAGTTCCTTCACCGCGTACGCGAGCAAGTGCGCCGTCGAGTGACGGATGATGTCGAGGCCGTCGGCGTCCTTGTCGGTCACGATCGCGAGCGACGCATCGCGGTCGATCACGGCCGACGTATCGACGAGCTCGCCATCGAGCTTGCCACCAAGCGCAGCCTTCGCAAGGCCGGGACCGATCGAGGCTGCAACCTCGGCAACTGTCACCGGATGCTCGTATTGTCGAACTGAGCCGTCAGGCAAGCGTATCGAAACCATAGCAATCTCCGTGATGCCGACAGTGGGCGGCAGACCAGGTACGCGATATAAAAATCACGCGGGAAAATGTCGCGACAAAAAAAATGCGGCCCCGCTTTCGAGGGGCCGCATTCGATACTTCACTCAAACTGAAAGGGCGAAAGGGTTCCTCGACTAGCGTCGCTCCGAAAAGGTTTCGGTCAACGTTCGCGGTGTCATAACCGTATTCGCCTTGTTCGCGTTGAGTTATTTGCTGCATCGAACACCCGGAGACCGGGCATTCTCAATTCGTTGGTAGGCTCGATTGGACTCGAACCAACGACCCCCACCATGTCAAGGTGGTGCTCTAACCAGCTGAGCTACGAGCCTAGTGAAGCTAAGATTATATGGAGCCGTTACCCGCTTGGCAAGTATTTTTATGCGGCCGCAGCAAAATAACGGTGTTCGAACCCCACATCAGGCCTTCCGCCCCGCCCGCACGACGCCTTGCACTTCGCCGAGCAGCGTGCATGCGCGCTGCACCTGTGCCGAGTTCGACACCTCGACCGTGAACTGCATGAATGCTGCATTGCGACGGCTCTGCGTCTTCACGCCCACCACGTTCATCTTCTCGCGCGCGAACACTTCGGAGATGTCGCGCAGCAACCCTTGCCGGTCGCTCGCCTCGATCATCAGATCGACCGGATAGACGGACGCACCGCGCCCGCCGAGCACGTCGGCCGACCAGGTCGTCTGCAGCACGCGCTCCGGCGCGCGCTCGACCATCCTGCGGAACGTCGGGCAATCGGTGCGGTGGATCGACATCCCCTTGCCGCGCGTGACGAAACCGCTGATCGGATCGGGCGGCGCCGGACGGCAGCAGCGCGCGAGCTGGGTCAGCAGCGCGTCGACGCCCACGACCAGCACACCGGTCGACGCGCCATGCGCCACGCTCGCGCCGCTGCTGCGCTTCTCGAAATCGGCAGGCGCCTCGGGCGCCGGTTCGGGCGGCGGCGCATCGGACAGCGCGTGCTCGACATTGCGCAGGCTGAACTCTTCCTTGCCGACGACCGAGAACAACTCCTCGGGCGACTTGAAGCCGAGCTTCGCGGCGAGATTGTCCAGGCTGACCGACGTCTTGCCCTCGCGTTGCAGCGTCTTTTCGACGAGCGCGCGGCCATGCGCGACGTTTTCTTCCTGCTCGATCGAGTTGAACCACGCCCGCACTTTCTGACGCGCGCGCGGGCTCTTCATATAGCCGAGCTGCAGGTTCAGCCAGTCGCGCGACGGCCCGCCCTCCTTCACCGCGACGATCTCGACCGTCTGGCCGTTTGCGAGCGGCGTGTTGAGCGGCACCATCGCGCCGTCGACGCGTGCGCCGCGGCAGCGATGGCCCAGCTCGCTGTGCAGGTGGTATGCGAAATCGACCGGCGTCGCGCCCTGCGGCAACGCGATCACGCGCGCCTGCGGCGTCAGCACGTAGATGTGATCGTCGTCGAGCGACGTCTCGCGCAATTGCGCCCACGCCTTGTCGCCCGACTTTTCCGCGCCGTCCTCGACGTCATCCTTCCACGCGAGTAGCTGGCGCAGCCATGCAATCTTCTCGTCGTACTTGTCGCTTGCCGAGAACTGGCCGCCGTAGCCGCGCGCGCCGGCTTCCTTGTAGCGCCAGTGCGCGGCGACGCCATACTCGGCGAAGCGGTGCATCTCCTGCGTGCGGATCTGCACTTCGAACGCGCGGCCATCGTCGCCGATCACGACCGTGTGCAGCGACTTGTAGCCGTTCGGCTTCGGCCGCGAGATGTAGTCGTCGAATTCCTTCGGCACAGGCTGCCACAGGTGATGCACGATGCCGAGCACCGCGTAGCAATCCTTGATGTCCGGCACGATCACGCGAAACGCGCGCACGTCGTACAGCTCGGAGAAGTCGAGTTCCTTGCCGCGCATCTTGCGCCAGATGCTGTAGATATGCTTCGGCCGGCCGCTCACGTCGGCCTGGATGTGCGCATCCGCCAGCTCTTGCTGCAATCGGTCGATCGCCTGCTTGACGTACGCTTCGCGCTCGATGCGCTTCTCGTCGAGCAGCTTCGCGATCCGCTTGTAGGTGACGGGATCCTCGAAGCGGAACGCGAGATCCTCGAGCTCCCACTTCAATTGCCAGATGCCGAGACGGTTCGCGAGCGGCGCGTAGATCTCGAGCGTCTCGCGCGCAACGTCGGGCGGCGGGTCGATCTTCGCGGCCGCGTAGTAGCGCAGCGACTGCAAGCGCGACGCGAGCCGGATCAGGACCACGCGGATGTCTTGCGCGAACGCCAGCAGCATCTTGCGCAGCGCCTCGATCTGCGTGCGCCGCTCTTCGGCCGCATCGCGCCCCGCGTCGGCCCCCGCGTTCTGCGCGGCACGCAGGCTGACGGTACCGAGCCGCAACAGCTTGCGCACGTCGGACACGAGCCGCGCCACTTCGTCGCCGAAACGCTCGGTGAGCTCGCGCTCGGGGTCGCTCAGGTGCGGCGTCAGCACGAATAGCGCGGCCGCCTGCATCGCGGACGGATCGACATTCAGCGTGCGCATGATCGACGCCGTGCCCGCCGAGTGATCGGCGAGCAGTTCGCCCGACGACAGGCGCACGTCGCCGGCCCGCTCGCGCACGAACGCGAGCACGTCGTCGAACGACGGCGCCGCGACGGGGGAGGCGGAAACGGACTCGGTCATTACTCGGCCTGGCGGGATGCGATCATCGTCGGGTTGCGTTCAGTTCAGCTCCGCTGCGCAGCGACGACCACGATCTCGACGAGCAGTGCCGGATCCGCGAGCTTCGCCTCGACGGTGGCGCGCGGCGGCGTGTTGCCGTGCGCGACCCATGCATCCCACTCCGCATTCATGCCTTCGAAGTTCGCCAGATCCGAGATGTAGATCTGAACCGACAGCAGATGCGCCTTGTCGCTGTTCGCTTCGGCGAGCAGGCGATCGATGTGGCCGAGCACTTCGCGCGTCTGGCCCTTGATGTCCTGTGTGGTGTCTTCGGCGATCTGGCCGGCCAGATACACGGTACCGTTGTGGATCGCGGTTTCGGAGAGACGGGCCCCGACGTGGTGACGAATGACTGCCATGGAATGTTCCGGTCGTAAGTGGATGGAGATTCGGGCGGCGGCACGGCCCGCGTGCCGCTGAACCGCATATTATGACGCGTTTATGCGCCGCCTTCGACGAAAAACCGCCACGCGAGCGCAATCTGGCTTGCGTCGATGAACGCCGGCGCGTGGCCCGCCCCTGGGATCTCGGCGTGTGTCACATGCCGGCCGCGACGCTCCATGTCGGCCACCGTCTCGCGCGACAGCAGGTCGGACGTCTCGCCGCGCACGACCAGCAACGACGCGTTCGTCGTCTCGATCGCGCGCCACAGCGCGGCCTCGCCGAGCGCCGCCAATTCGGGCGTCGTCGCCTTGAACGGTTCGGCGATGCGCGGATCGTAGCGAACCGTCCAGCCCCCTTCGGGCAGCTCGCGCAGCAGCGGCCCGTTGATCTCGCGCCATTCGTCGGCGGTCAGCGCCCCGAACGGCAGCGACAGCGACGTCAGATAGTCGATGCCCTCCTGCCGGGTCGCAAAGCGCGGCTGCACGCCGAGATATTCGCCGATGCGCGTGAGCGACTCGGGTTCGATGCGCGGGCCGACGTCGTTGACGATCATCCGGCGCAGCGGCGAACCCGGCAGCCCCGCGAACGCCATGCCGATCAACCCGCCCATCGACGTGCCGAACCAGTCGACCGATTCGACGTCGAGCCGCGCGATCAGCGTCACCATGTCGGACACGTATTGCGGGATCGCATAGAGCCGCGGATCGGCCAGCCAGTCCGACTGGCCGCGCCCGACGACATCGGGGCAGACGACGCGATACGTATCGGACAGCGCCGCGGCGAGCCGGTCGAAATCGCGCCCGGAACGGGTCAGCCCATGCACGCAGACCAGCACGCGCGGGTTGGCGGGATCGCCCCACTCGGTATAGGCGACGTGGTGAAGGCCGGCAGCGTTCGCACACTGCACGCGCCGCTGGCGAGGAACCTGGGAATTCGCTGGGGTCGTTGGCATCGTTGGCATCCTGTCGAACGGGGGCGACGCGCAGGGCAACGCTTGCGACGCCCGATGCAAACGATTGTAAACCGCTTCAGCCGCACGGGTCCGCTCGTCGGGCACCCGACGATCGGCCTGACGGAGGACACCATGAAAAACGCCCCGCATGCCGTCGTCCGGCATGCAGGGCGTCGACGCTGCGCGTACGCGCGGAACCTTATGCGACCGCGCTGATGTCGAGCGGCGCGCCCGTCTTCGCCTGGATCTCGTCGGCGCTCACGCCGTCGGCGAGTTCAAGCACCTTCAGGCCGGACGGCGTCACTTCGATCACGCCGAGATCGGTGATGATCAGGTCGACCACGCCGACGCCCGTCAGCGGCAGGTTGCATTCCTCGAGGATCTTGTGCTGGTCGCCCTTCGCGACATGCTCCATCAGCACGACGACGCGCTTCACGCCGGCGACGAGATCCATCGCGCCGCCCATCCCCTTGATCATCTTGCCGGGGATCATCCAGTTCGCGAGATCGCCCTGCTTGCTGACCTGCATTGCACCGAGGATCGCCAGGTTGATGTGGCCGCCGCGGATCATCGCGAACGAATCGGCCGACGAGAAGATCGACGAACCCGGCAGCGTCGTGACGGTCTGCTTGCCGGCGTTGATGAGATCGGCGTCGACTTCGTCTTCGGTCGGCGACGGGCCGATGCCGAGCAGGCCGTTCTCCGACTGCAGCCACACCTCGACACCTTCCGGCACGTGGTTCGCAACGAGCGTCGGCAGGCCGATGCCGAGGTTCACGTAGAAGCCGTCCTGCAATTCCTTCGCCGCGCGCGCGGCCATCTGGTCACGATTCCAGGCCATGTCAGTCTCCTTTCGCGCGTACGACGCGTTGTTCGATGCGTTTTTCGGGCGTCGCGTTCAGCACGATGCGTTGCACGAAAATCCCCGGCGTGTGGATGTGGTCCGGATCGAGCGCGCCGTTCTCGACGATCTCCTCGACCTCGGCGACGGTGATCTTGCCGGCCATCGCGCACATCGGGTTGAAGTTGCGCGCGGTGCGGCGAAAGATCAGGTTGCCCGACTTGTCGGCCTTCCAAGCCTTCACGAGCGCGACATCGGCCGTCAGCGACGACTCGAGCACGTAGTGGCGATCGCCGAACTGGCGCGTTTCCTTGCCTTCCGCGATCACGGTGCCGTAGCCCGTGTTCGTGAAGAACGCCGGGATGCCCGCACCGCCCGCGCGCAGCTTTTCGGCGAGCGTGCCTTGCGGCGTGAATTCGAGCTCGAGTTCGCCGGCCAGGTACTGGCGCTCGAACTCCTTGTTCTCGCCGACGTACGACGAGATCATCTTCTTGATCTGGCGCGTTTCCAGCAGCAGGCCGAGGCCGAAACCGTCGACGCCCGCGTTGTTGCTGATGCAGGTGATGCCCTTGACGGCCGTATCGCGCAACGCCGCGATCAGCGCCTCGGGAATCCCGCACAGGCCGAAGCCGCCCACCGCGAAGGTCTGTCCGTCGCGGACGATCCCTTCCAGCGCGGCAGCCGCGCTTGGATAGACTTTGTTCATCAGTTGTCCCTTCCTCTATGGAAACCAGCGAAACCGGTTCACGCGCCCACGTGGCCCGCAAGCCCGCCGCATCATTCTATGCATGCACGGCGATGCCTGCGTCGAGGCGCGCTGTTTTTATACCGCGGCAAACCGCCACGAGATGCCTGAAAGGGTACGATGCGGCGCGGATGCGGCACAATACGCAAAAATACATAAGCGTTTGCCTCCGCTTGCCTGCGCCATGCCCGCTCTCGATTACCAAACCGCCTTCCTCCTCGCGCCGCTCGGCCTCGTGCTGTCGCGCGACCGCGTGATCGAGGACTGCAACGACGCGCTCGCGTCGATCTTCCGCTGCGCGCGGGCCGACCTGATCGGGAAATCGTACGAGGTGCTCTACCCGTCGACGGACGAATTCCAGCGCATCGGCGAACGCATCGCGCGCGTGATGGCCGCGAACGGCATCTACTCGGATGACAGAATCATGAAACGGGCGGACGGCGAGCTGTTCTGGTGCCACGTCACCGGCCGCGCGATCGACCGCACCGCCCCGCTTGCGGCGGGCGTGTGGACCTTCGAGGATTTGAGCGCGACGCGCCGGGTCGCCGTCGAACTGACCCCGCGCGAGCGCGAGATCGCCGCGCAGCTCGCGACCGGCAAGACCAGCAAGCAGATCGGGCGCGTGCTCGACATCAGCTCGCGTACGGTCGACATCTACCGCGCACGGCTGATGCGCAAGTACGGGACCAACAATACGCCGGAGCTGCTGCAGCGCCTGCTCGGGCAGTGAGTGACGGCACCCGGATGACAATCGGCCGCACATGGCGGCCGATTCCGGAAACAACGGGTATGGCGTGCCGCCCCGGCGACCTTGTGCCGGCCCGGACGCGCCGACTCGACGCTCAGCCGACCTTCGCCGCGAGCGCGCGCTCGATCGTGGCGCGCAGCAACTGGGGCAGCGGCACCGACTTGCCGAGCGCGTAGTCGACCCACACGCAGCGTGCATTGCCGCGCGCATAGACATGCTGCGGATCGTCGGCGCGCGTCAGCTCGAAACCCGTGTCGAAGCTGCTGCGGCCGGGTTTTGCAGCCGACATCTTCGCGATCACGTCGCCCGGATAGTGCAGTTGCTTGAGAAATTCCATCGACGCCGTGACGATGACGGGCCCCTGCCCCTCGCCGTTGCCGCCGGCAATGCCGAGCGCCTCGAACCACGAGATCCGCGCCTGCTCCATGTAGCGGAAATAGACCGTGTTGTTCACATGGCCGAACGCGTCCATGTCGCCCCAGCGGATCGGCATCGACATCTCAAAAACGGGGGAATAATCACTCATTGCAGTCTTCTTTGTGGCGGTATGTCGTCCGCTCAGGCGAGGCCGAAGCCGTCGTCGGCGGAGATAATCGAGCCATTGATGAACTGCGACTCGTCGGCCGCGAGCAGCAACAACAGCCCGTCGAGATCCTGCGGCTTGCCGACGCGCCGGCGCGGCAGCATCGACTGCAGCTTCTGGCCCTGCTCGGTTTCCCACAGATAATGATTGATTTCGGTATCGATATAGCCCGGACAGATCGCGTTGACGTTGATCCCGTGGCGCCCCCACTCGAGCGCCATCGCGCGCGTCATCTGCACGACCGCGGCCTTGCTCATCGCGAACAGCCCGATCTGCGGAAACACGCGCAACCCGGCCACCGACGCGATGTTGATGATCCGGCACGGCGGCTTGCCGTTGCCGCTTCCGTTCGCGCGCATGATCATCCGCTTCGCGACTTCCTGTGCGACGAAAAACGCGCCGCGCGTGTTGGTGTCGAATACGAACTCGAAATCCGCCGGCGTCACGTCGACGAGCTTCTGCATCGTCGAGACGCCCGAATTGTTCACGAGGATGTCGATCGTACCGGCTTCCGTCTCCGCATGCGCGACCGCCGCCTTGATGCTCTGGACGTCGGTGACGTCGAGCGACACGACGTGCGCGGCGCCGCCCGCCGCCTCGATCTCGGCACGCAGCTCCTTCAGGCGCTCGACCCGACGGCTCGCGAGCACGACCTTCGCACCGGCCTGCGACAGCACCTGCGCAAAGCGCTGCCCAAGGCCGCTCGACGCGCCCGTGACCAGCGCAACCTTGCCTTCCAGATTGATCGACCGACCCATTTGCACTTCCCCTTTCGATATCGTTTCGCCGCCACGAGCAACATGGTCCGAGCGGCATTACCCTAGCACTAAAATAGAACGATCGTGCTAATCTAGCCGCATGCTGTTGCGGCAAGCGTTTCGTTTCGCAGACAATACGCTCCCGAATAAAAGCATTCTAACGGTTAGAGGAACGCCAATGACCCCCGCAAGCCTCATCGAGCAGTACGGCCCGCGCGAATCGATGGAATACGACGTCGTAATCGTCGGCGGCGGCCCCGCCGGGCTGTCGGCGGCGATCCGGCTCAAGCAGCTGGCCGCCGAGAAAGGCACCGAGATCGGCGTGTGCGTGCTCGAGAAGGGTTCCGAGATCGGCGCCCACATCCTGTCGGGCGCGGTGATGGACCCGCGCGCGATCAACGAGCTGTTCCCCGACTGGAAGGAACGCGGTGCACCGCTCGACGTCGAGGTGACGGAAGACCGCTTCCTGTTCCTGTCCGAGAAGAGCGCGGTCACGACGCCCAACTGGGCGCTGCCCGCGAACTTCCAGAACCACGGCAACTACGTGATTTCACTGGGCAACGTCACGCGCTGGCTTGGACAGCAGGCCGAGGCGCTGGGCGTCGAGATCTTCCCGGGCTTCCCGGCCGCCGAGATTCTCTACAACGACGACGGGTCGGTCAAAGGCGTCGCCACCGGCAACATGGGCGTGGGCAAGGACGGCGAGCCGACCGAGAACTTCCAGCTCGGCATGGAACTGCATGCGAAGTACACGCTGTTCGCCGAAGGCTGCCGCGGCCATCTGGGCCGCCAGCTGATCTCGAAGTTCAAGCTCGACGCGAACGCGGATCCGCAGGCCTACGGGATCGGCATCAAGGAACTGTGGGAAATCGACCCGGCCAAGCACAAGCCGGGCCTCGTGATCCACACGGCCGGCTGGCCGCTGAAGTCGGATACCTACGGCGGCTCGTTCCTGTATCACATGGACAACAACCAGGTCGTGGTCGGCTTCGTGGTGGGCCTCGGCTACACGAACCCGTACCTGTCGCCGTTCGAGGAATTCCAGCGCTACAAGACGCACCCGTCGATCCGCGCGTTCCTGGAAGGCGGCAAGCGCGTGTCGTACGGCGCGCGTGCGATCACGGCCGGCGGGCTGCTGTCGCTGCCGAAGACGGTGTTCCCGGGCGGCGCGCTGATCGGCGACGACGCGGGCTTCCTGAACGCGTCGCGAATCAAGGGCAGCCACGCGGCGATCAAGACCGGCATGCTGGCGGCCGACGCCGCATTCGACGCGGTGCAGGCCGGCCGCCAGAGCGACGAGCTCAATGCATACCCGGATGCCTTCAAGCAGTCGTGGCTGTACACGGAGCTGTACCGCGCGCGCAACTTCAAGCAGTGGATGGCCAAGGGGCTGTACCTCGGTACGCTGATGGTCGGGCTCGAGCAGAAGGTGATGGGCGGCAACGTACCGTGGACGCTGCATCACAAGCACGCGGACCACGAGATGCTGAAGCCGGCGTCGCAATGCCAGCCGATCGAGTATCCGAAGCCGGACGGCAAGCTGACGTTCGATCGCCTCTCGTCGGTGTTCATCTCGAACACGAACCACGAGGAGAACCAGCCGGCGCACCTGACGCTGAAGGATGCGAACGTGCCGGTGAACGTGAACCTGCGCACGTACGCGGGGCCGGAGGGGCGCTTCTGCCCGGCGGCCGTGTATGAGTTCGTGAAGAACGACGACGGCAGCGATCGCCTGGTGATCAACGCGCAGAACTGCGTGCACTGCAAGACCTGCGACATCAAGGACCCGACGCAGAACATCGTGTGGGTCACGCCGGAAGGCGGCGGCGGGCCGAATTACCCGAACATGTAATGGCCGGAACGCGCCGCCACGAGCGGCGCGCTTTTTTGGGTGCCGTAAACGAAACGGGGCGCTGCTTGATGCAGCGCCCCGTTTTGCATGCTCCGCGCAACTGCCGGCGAGACGCGCTGCGCCCCGCCCGCTTGCGTCAGGTCGCGCTGCCCGCGATCTTCGGCGTCGGCGTCTCTACATCGCCGCACTGCGCGCGATGGCGCAATGCATGGTCGATCAGCACCAGCGCGAGCATCGACTCCGCGATCGGCGTCGCACGAATGCCGACGCACGGATCGTGGCGGCCGAACGTTTCCACCGTCGCCTCCTCGCCGGCCTTCGTGATCGAACGGCGCGGCGTGCGGATGCTCGACGTCGGCTTGATCGCGATCGACACGGTGATGTCCTGCCCCGTCGAAATCCCGCCGAGCACGCCGCCCGCGTGGTTGCCGACGAAACCGCCCGGCGTCAGCTCGTCACCGTGCACCGAGCCACGCTGCGCGACGCTGTCGAAGCCCGCACCGATCTCGACGCCCTTCACCGCGTTGATGCTCATCATCGCCTTTGCGATGTCCGCATCGAGACGGTCGAACACCGGCTCGCCCCAGCCGACCGGCACACCCGATGCGACGACGTCGATGCGCGCGCCGATCGAATCGCCATCCTTGCGCAGCGCATCCATGTACGCCTCGAGCTCCGGCACGACGGCCGCATTCGGCGAGAAGAACGGATTCTCATGGACGTGCGACCAGTCGACGAACGGCACGTCGATCTCGCCGAGGCCGCTCATGTAGCCGCGCACCTCGACGCCGAAGCGCTCGCGCAGCCACTTCTTCGCGACCGCACCCGCGCCGACGATCGGCGCGGTCAGGCGCGCGGACGAGCGGCCGCCGCCGCGATAGTCGCGGATGCCGTATTTCTGCCAGTAGGTATAGTCGGCGTGGCCGGGACGGAACGTCTCGACGATGTTGCCGTAGTCCTTGCTGCGCTGGTCGGTGTTGCGGATCAGCAGCGCGATCGGCGTACCGGTCGTCACACCTTCGAACACGCCCGACAGGATCTCGACCTCGTCGGCCTCCTGTCGCTGCGTCACGTGGCGCGACGTGCCGGGCTTGCGGCGATCGAGTTCGACCTGGATGTCGGCTTCGGTCAGCCCCATTCCCGGCGGGCAGCCGTCGATCACGCAGCCGATCGCGGGACCGTGCGATTCGCCGAAGGTCGTGACAGTGAAAAGCGTGCCGAGGGTATTGCCGGACATGATGGAACCGCCCAAAGAGAAATGGACAAACCGATGCGCTGCCCGGGCCGCAGGCAGGTCGATCGTTTGCCGGTCGAGAAAAAGAGGTAAGCCGCTATTATGCCAGCCGTCCCGGGCACGCGGGCCGTGTGAACCGTTCGGACCACACCGGGCGGCCACGGGAACGGCCTTGGGCGTCGCTTGCCGACCCGCGCCGTTCCGGTCGAACGGGCCCGTTCACGGCGGCCATGACGGCCCGGGGCGATGCCGCCGGGCCCGCCCCGCCTACTTCCGCGCGCCGCGCAGTTCGGTGACTGCCGCCTGCAGCACTTCGGGTGTCGCGACCGACGCCGGGATCGGCTCGCCGACCGCCAGCGTCAGCCGGCTCATCACGCCGCGCTTGATGGGCCGCGGCATCCGCGCATCGGAATGCCGCGAAAAATAGCTGCCCCACAGCCCGCGCAGCGCCATCGGGATCACCGGCGCCGGCGTGCGGCCCAGGATCTCCGTGATGCCGTGATGGAACGTGTTGATGTCGCCCGTCTTCGTCAGCTTGCCTTCCGGGAAGATGCACACGAGTTCGCCTTCCTTCAACGCGGCCTCGCATGCGTCGTACGCGCGCGCGAGCATCGCGGGATCCTCGTGGCGCGGCGCGATCGGGATCGCCTTCGCATGCCGGAACACCCAGCTCGCGAAGCGCGTCTTGAAGATCCGGTGGTCCATCACGAAACGGATCGGGCGCGGGCTCGCGGCGGCCAGCACGAGCGCATCGACGTAACTGACGTGGTTGCACACGAGCACGGCCGCCCCTTCCGCCGGAATCCGCTCCGCGTGCACGAGGCGAATCCGGTAGAACGTATGCACGAGCACCCATGCGACGAAGCGCAGCAGGAACTCGGGCACGAGCAGGTAGATGTACGTCGCGACGATCACGTTCAGCAGCGCGGTGACGAGGAACAGCCCCGGGATGTCGACGCCGGCCTTGGTCAGCCCCATCGCCATCACGGCCGACAGGATCATGAACAGCGCGTTCAGGATGTTGTTCGCGGCGATGATCCGCGCGCGGTGCGTCGGTGCGCTGCGGCTCTGGATCAGCGCGTACAGCGGCACGCTGTAGAAGCCGCCGAACATCGCGAGCAGGAACAGGTCCGCCAGGATGCGCCAGTGGCGCGCGCCGGCCAGGAATTCGCCGACCGACAGCAGATGGCCGGGCGACGGCAGCGCATGGCTCGCGAAATACAGCTCGATCGCGAACACGCTGATGCCGATCGAACCGAGCGGCACGAGGCCGATCTCGACGCGCCGCTGCGACAGGCGTTCGCACAACAGCGAGCCGAGGCCGATACCGACCGAGAACGTCGCGAGCAGGACCGTGACGACGTCGGGGCTGGCGGACAGCACGTCCTTCGCGAAATTGAAGAACGACGTGAGGAACGTCGCGCCGACGAACCATAGCCACGAGATGCCGAGCAGGCTCAGGAACACGGTGCGGTTCTGCCGGGCGAGCCCGAGGTTGCGCCAGGTCTCGCTGACCGGATTCCAGTTGATCACGAGATCGGGCTGCGGCGCCGGCGTGGACGGCACGCGCTGCGCGACGCACCGCCCCGCGAGCGCGATGACGACGACGCTCACCGCGAGCACGCGCTCGCCGTTGCCCTCGATGCCCGCGGCCGCACCGCCGATGATCGTGCCGATCAGGATCGCGATGAACGTGCCCATCTCGACGAGGCCGTTGCCGCCCACCAGTTCGTGCTCGCCGAGATGCTGCGGCAGGTACGAATACTTGACGGGCCCGAACAGCGTCGAGTGCATCCCCATCATGAACGTGCACAGATACAGCAGCGGCGCGCTGTGCGTGACGAAGCCGGCCGCGCCGACCAGCATCAGCACGATCTCGAAGGTCTTCACGAAACGCGTGAGGGTCGCCTTGTCGTACTTGTCGGCGATCTGGCCGGACGTCGCCGAGAACAGCACGAACGGCAAGATGAAGATCGCGGAAATCAGGAAGGCCGCCGTCTTCGCATCGACACCGGCGAACCGCGCGGTGTGATAGGTGACGAGCGACGTGAAGCCGATCTTGAAGACGTTGTCGTTCAGCGCGCCGAGGAACTGGGTCGTGAAGAACGGCGCGAAACGGCGCTCGCGCAGCAGGTCGAACTGCGACGCGTGCGCGCGCCGTTCGTCACGCCGCCTGGAAGTGGCTTGCGTTTGATCGCTCATGCGGAATACGCGCGCGCCGTCTGGGCAGCGCTGCGCGGGCCTCGTGTGGTCATTGAAAAAAAGGCGGCGCAGGACCAACCTGCGCCGCCGCGTGCCGGGTGGCGGCGCCCGCGCGTGACGGCGACGGGCGCGGCGTGGTTCACGACTTGTGCGCTTCGGCTTCCGATTCCGGCCAGTCGCGGATGTATGCCTTCAGCATCCGGTTCTCGAAGCTCTGCGCCTCGACGACCGTCTTCGCGACGTCGTAGAACGAAATGACGCCCATCAGCACCTTCTTGTCGAGCACCGGCATGTAGCGCGCATGGCGCTCGAGCATCATCCGGCGCACTTCGTTGACGTCCGTTTCCGGCGTGCACGTGAGCGGCTCGTCCATCACCTTGCGCACCTGCACGTCGCCGATCGCGCCGCCGTTCACGTGCAGACGCAGGATGATCTCGCGGAACGTCAGCATCCCGACGAGATCGCCGTACTCCATCACGACGAGCGAACCGATGTCGTGTTCGGCCATCGTATCGACCGCTTCGCGCAGCGGCTTATCGGGCGTCACCGTAAACAGCGTGTTGCCCTTCACTTTCAGAATATCGCTGACGCGCATCGTAGTCCCCTCATGCTTGAATGCAAAACCTCTTTCGATCCTATCGGAAAGCCTGTCAAAAGGAAAGCGCGGGCCCGCGCGGCGGGCCGCCGCCCCCGCTTGCGGAAGCGGACTACCGGCAGCACAATGGCCCCATGAACAGCGGCCAGAGGAGACGTCCATGGCGCATACGCATTCGGAGCAATTCGCCAGCTTCGCCGATTTCTACCCGTATTACCTGAATGAACACCAGAACCGGACGTCGCGGCGGCTGCACTTCGTCGGCTCGCTCGGTGTGATCGGCTGTGTCGCGATGGCGGTCGCGACCGGCGACTGGCTGTGGCTGCCTGCGGCGATCGTCTGCGGCTACAGCTTCGCGTGGGTCGGGCACTTCTTCTTCGAGAAGAACCGCCCGGCCACGTTCCGGCACCCGATCTACAGCCTGATGGGCGACTGGGTGATGTTCAAGGATATCTGTACGGGCAAGATCCCGTTATAACGCGGCCGGGCATCCCGCTCACGCGGGGCGCGGCGGCCGCGCGTGCGGATCGGGCACGGCGCCCGGCGCCTGCCCCGGCATCGCCGTCGGCTGCGCCCCCGCAAGCCGGTGGGCGGCAATCAGCGTCGCGAGCGACACGTCGAAGCGGTCGCTCGACAGCACCGCGAGCAGCGCCGCACCGTCGACATGGCTGCGGCGCCGCTGCAGCTGGTAGGTCAGTTCCGTGCGGTCGATCACCAGCACGTCGAACAGCTGCGCAAGCGTCAGCTGCTCCGGATTCGCGAGCAGGATGTAGCGCGGCGTAGTCTCGCCGCCGTCGAGCCGCGCAATCCATTCCCGCTCCTCCATCGTCGTCAGCAGGCGCTGCGCGGTTTCCATGTCGCAGCGCAACATGGTCGCGAGCCGCATCGCCGTGTAGCCGCGCTTGCCGGCCGTGCGCGCTTCGGCCAGCCGCGCGAGCATTTCCAGCGCGTCGAGCAGGTCGCTGCCCGGGTAGTGGATGCGGTGGAACTGGCCGACGCGGATCGCCGGCAGCGCGGACGCCACCATCGCGCCGAGCAGCGCGATGAACCAGCTCAGGTACACCCACAACAGGAACACGGGCAGCGCCGCGAACGCGCCATAGACGGCCGTGTAGGTCGGAATGCGCCGCACGTAGTAGCCGAAGCCGCGCTTCGCGAGCTCGAACGCGACGGCCGCGAACAGCCCGCCGATCACCGCGTCGCGCCATGCGACCGTGCAGTTCGGCAAGTATACGTACAGCAGCGTGAACGCGAGCACCGTCAGCGGCAGCGAGACGAGCGCGAGCAGCCACTCGACGATCGACGTGGACGGCGCGGCGCCGGTAAACGCCAGCGACTGCGTGAACAGGTACGACGAGATCGACAGGCTCACGCCGAACAGCAACGGGCCGAGCGTGATCAGCGCCCAGTACGCGAGCACGCGCTGCGCGAACGGCCGCGGCTTGCGCACCCGCCAGATCAGGTTGAACGCCGACTCGATCGTCATCATCGTCATCACCGACGTGACGACGAGCACGATCAGGCCGGCTGTCGTCAGCCCCTTCGCCTTCGACGCGAACTGGTTCAGGTACTTGAAGATCTGGACGTTGAACTGCGCGGGCATCAGGTGATCCGCGAGGAACCCCTGCAGCGAGATCTGGAACGACGCGAACATCGGGAACGCGGTGAACAGCGCGAACGCGACCGTCACGAGCGGCACGAGCGCCAGCATCGTCGTGAATGTGAGGCTGCCCGCCACTTGCGGGATGCGATCCTCGGCGCTGCGCCGGGCCGCGAACTGCGCGAGGCGCTTGATGGTGTCGAGATCGACGCTCAACTTCGGCAAACGACTTCTCCTTCTTGATGCCGCGCGCCCGACGGCGCGCCGCCGCCGCGCTGCGCGACGGCTTCAGCCCCTATAATAGCCGCTCGATTCCAGCAGGGGCCGACTGCACCGGGCACGCGCGCGGCCGCACGCGGCTCCGTCGCCCCATGAAAGACATCCTCGTCCTCTATTACAGCCGCCACGGCGCCACGCGCGATCTCGCGCTCGCGATCGCGAACGGCATCGACAGCGTGCCGGGCATGCAGGCCCGCATCCGCACCGTGCCGCCCGTGTCGGCCGTCTGCGAAGCCACTGCCCCCGACATCCCCGCCGACGGCCCGCCGTACGCGGAACTGCGGGATCTCGAGGAATGCGCGGGCCTCGCGCTCGGCTCGCCGACCCGCTTCGGCAACATGGCCGCCGCACTCAAGTATTTCCTCGACGGCACCACACCGCAATGGCTGTCGGGCGCCCTGACCGGCAAGCCGGCCTGCGTGTTCACGTCGACGGGCAGCCTGCACGGCGGCCAGGAATCGACGTTGCTGTCGATGATGCTGCCGCTGCTCCATCACGGGATGATGATCGTCGGGATTCCGTACACGGAATCCGCGCTCACCACGACGCGCACCGGCGGCACGCCCTACGGCGCATCGCACGTCGCGCAGCACGATCGCTCGGCAGCCGCCGGGCTGTCGGCGGACGAAAAGGCGCTCGCGGCCGCGCTCGGCGTGCGGCTCGCGCGCGCGGCGGCCGCCCTGTCCAGCGCCCAGGCCGCCGAGACCGCATGAACGCCCCCGCCCGCCCTGCCGTCACGGCCCGGCCGCGCCACGCGCTGATCGCCACCGCGTGCCTCGTCGCACTGATCGCGCTGTCGCTCGCGTGGGAGCTGTGGCTCGCGCCGCTGCGCCCGGGCGGCTCCGCGCTGATGCTCAAGGCGATCCCGCTCGCGCTCGCGCTGCCCGGCGTCTGGCGGCGTAACATCTATACGATGCAGTGGGCGAGCATGCTGATACTCGTCTATTTCGCCGAAGGCGTCGTGCGCGGCATGTCCGATCGCGGGCTGTCCGCGACGCTCGGCTGGTGCGAGACCGCGCTCGCCGTCGTCTTCTTCGTGGCGGCGCTGGCGTACGTCGCGCCGTTCAAGCGCGCGGCGAAAAAGTCGCGCGCCGCGTCCTGACCCTTACGCGACAAGGTGATGATGTCCTCCGAAGCTTTCGTTTCCGCGTGCCGTGACGCGATCGGCGCCGATCATGTGCTGACCGACCCGCACGATACCGAACCGTTCCTGACCGACTGGCGCCGCCGCTACAAGGGTGCCGCGTGCGCGGTGCTGAAGCCCGCGAACACAGCCGAAGTCGCCGCGCTCGTCAAGCTGGCCAACGCACACGGCATCGCGCTCGTGCCGCAAGGCGGCAACACGGGCCTGGCCGGCGGCGCCACGCCCGACGCGAGCGGCAGCCAGGCCGTGCTGAGCGTTGCGCGCCTGAACCGCGTGCGCGCGCTCGATCCGCACAACAACACGATCACCGTCGAAGCCGGCGTGATCCTCGCCGACGTGCAGGCGCGCGCCCGCGAAGGCGGCCGGCTGTTCGCGCTGAGCCTCGCGGCGGAAGGCAGCTGCACGATCGGCGGCAACCTGTCGACCAACGCGGGCGGCACGGCGGTGCTGCGCTACGGCAACGCGCGCGAGCTGTGTCTCGGGCTGGAGGTCGTGACGCCGCAAGGTGAAATCTGGGACGGCCTGCGCGGGCTGCGCAAGGACAATACGGGCTACGACCTGCGCGACCTGTTCATCGGCGCGGAAGGCACGCTCGGGATCATCACGGCGGCCGTGATGAAGCTGCATCCGCTGCCGGCCGCGCAGGTCACTGCCCTCGCCGCGCTGGAATCGCCGCACGCGGCGCTCGATTTCCTCGCCCTCGCGCAGCGCGCGGCCGGGCCGCTGCTGACCGGCTTCGAGCTGATGTCGGACTTCTGCATGCAGCTCGTCGGCAAGCACTACCCGCAACTGCGCTACCCGTTCGCGCAGACGCATGCGCAGACGGTGCTGCTCGAACTGTCCGACAACGAAAGCGAAGCGCATGCGCGCGCGCTGTTCGAGAAACTGATGGAAGAAGCGTTCGAGGCCGGGCTCGTGGTCGACGCGGTGGTCGCGGAGAATCTCGCGCAGTCGCGCGCGTTCTGGGACCTGCGCGAACACATCCCGCTCGCGCAGGCCGACGAGGGGCTCAACATCAAGCACGACATCGCGGTGCCGATTTCGTCGATCGCGCGCTTCATCGACGAGACCGACGCGGCGATCCAGCAAGCCGCGCCGGGCGCGCGGATGGTCACGTTCGGCCACCTCGGCGACGGCAATCTCCACTACAACGTGCAGATGCCCGAAGGCGGCGACCCGAAAGCGTTCCTGGCCGCGTTCCAGGCGCCGATCAACCGGATCGTCTACGACAACGTGCATCGCCACCACGGCACGATCAGCGCGGAGCACGGCATCGGCCAGCTGAAGATCGACGACGCGCAGCGTTACAAGTCGCCGGTCGAAACGGCGCTGATGCGCACGCTGAAGACCGCGCTCGATCCGCGCGGCCTGATGAATCCCGGCAAGGTCCTGCGCTGAAGCCGTCCACTCCGGAGCCCCGCCCGTGAAAGTCCGCGTCCTGTCCGACCTGCATCTCGAAAGCAACCTGCCCGACGTGATCCCGCATGCCGACGCGGATCTCGTCGTGCTCGCCGGCGACATCCACAATCACGCGGAAGGCCTGCGCTGGGCCGCCGAAACGTTCGATCCCGCGGTGCCGGTGATCTACGTGCCGGGCAACCACGAGTACTACGACGGGGAATTCGGCGCGCTGGAGTCGGCGATGCGCGATGCGGCGCGGGCGCTCGACAACGTGCATTACCTGAACAACGACGTCTACGTCGATCCCGCGCAGCGCTACCGCGTGCTCGGCACGACGCTCTGGGCCGATTTTTCGCTGTTCGGCGCCGACGAAGCCAGCGTTGCCGGTTCGATCGAGGCCGGGCAGCGCGTGATGCTCGATTTCAAGGGATTGATCCAGGTGACCTGGCCGCACGATGCGGCGCTGCATGCGGCGCCGGGCACGCCGGAGCGGGATTTCTCGCCGGCGGACGCGATCGCGCTGCATCGACGCAGTCGCGCGTGGCTCGAAGCGCAGCTCGCCACACCGTTCGCGGGCCAGACGATCGTCGTGACCCACCATGCGCCGCACCGGCGCTCGCTGGCGGAGCGCTATGCGGAGGATCTTGCGTCGGCGGGATTCGTAACGGACATGGCGGAGCTCGTGCGGCCGCCGGTCAATCTGTGGCTCCACGGCCACACGCATACGTCATTCGACTATGTGGCGGACGGCGGCACGCGCGTGGTGTGCAACCCGCGCGGCTACATCCACCGGCGCACCGGCGAACTGGAAAATACCGCGTTCACGTGGGACAAGGTCGTCGAGCTCGGCTGAACGCCGGCCCGCGCGGCCGCGTTGCGCGGCCTTTTTCAACCCGGGGCGTGACGGCCGGATCAGCGGCCGGGGCGGCGTTGCTCGCGCACCCGCACCGGCACCGGCTTCATCTGCGCCTTCGCCTTCATCGCGCGCAGCAGGTCGCGGGTCGCCGCGGCGGCCGCGGCCGCGCCCAGCAGGACTCCAAGGCCGATCATCAGGTGCGTATCCATTGCTACTCCGGGGTTGCGTATCTCGTTAATTCTCACAGTATCAAACTGTCTGACACGCGTTCGTAAAAAAATGTTGCCTGAAGGACAAATCTCGTCAGATCGCGGTCAACCGCGCTGTCATGTCGCACGCGTGTACTGCTCGAGCGCGGCTTCGTCGGCGGCGAGCGTGGCCGGCAGTTCGTCGCGCAGGAAATCGACCCAGGTGCGAATTTTCGCGTCGAGGTACTGGCGCGACGGATACAGCGCGTAGATGTTCATCACGTGCGACCGGTACTCGGGCATCACGCGCACGATGTGCCCGCTGCGCAGCCAGCCGATCGCCGAATAGAGTGGCAGGCCGCCGATCCCCATCCCTTCCCGCACGGCCACCGCGAGCGCCTCGGCGACGTTCACGCGAAACGGCGGCGCCGTGACCGGCACGACCTCGTCGCCGTTCGGCCCCGACAGCGCCCATTCGTCGAAGTGAAAGCCCGGCGCGATCATCCCGAGGCACACGTGCTGCGCGAGGTCGGCCGGCCGCTGCGGCACGCCGTGCGACTCGACATAACCGCGCGACGCGCACACCACGCTGTAGCTCACACCGAGCCGCTGCGACACGAGCCCCGAATCGGGCAGGTCGCGGCCGACGACGATCGCGACGTCATACCCCTCGTCGAGCAAATCGGGCATCCGCTGCGCGAGGGTCAGCTCGACGTGCACGTCCGGGTAGCGCTCGCGATAGCGCGCGATGGCCGGCACCAGGTAGTGCTGGCCGAGGCTCGTGAAGCAATGCACCTTCAGCTTGCCCGACGGGCGCGCATGCGCGTCGCCCGCCTCGGCTTCGGCCTGGTCGACATACGCGAGGATCTCTTCGCAGCGCTGCAGATAACGCTCGCCGGCTTCGGTCAGCGCGATCCGGCGCGTCGTGCGGTTCAGGAGACGCGTGCGCAGGTGCGCCTCGAGATCCGAGACCGCGCGCGACGCGTAGGCGGTAGTCGAATTCATCTGCTGGGCGGCCGCGGTAAAACTTCCCGCGTCGACCACGCGGACGAACACCCGCATGTTTTGTAACGTATCCATCCCATTACCCGTTTGAATCCGGACGGATTGTTGCACAGAGACGAACAAGTATTGTCTCAGGATTCGTAAAAATGCCTTGCACCCTTGTCCATTTATTCAGGAATCACTGAAAAATATAATCGCATCCGACTCATCTATATCCGAAAGGGAGAAAATCGTGCAGTCTCCGGCGACAAAAGGGACGCTCGCACTGGCGGTTCTTGCAGTCTCATTAATAATGGCCGGATGCGCGAGCATGGGCGACAACAAGCCGCAGTCGGCCCGCATCGAGGCGAACGCGCTCGACGCCGGCGCCGCCATCCGCGCGGCCGACCGTGACGCAGGCTGGCCCGCGGCCGACTGGTGGCGCGCCTACCGCGATCCGCAACTCGACGCCTGGATCGCCAACGCCCAGGCCGGCAACCCGACGCTCGCGGCCGCCGAGGCACGGGTGCGCGAAGCGCAGGCGATGGCGCGCGTGGCCCGCTCGGCCGAACTGCCGCAGATCAACGGCAACCTGTCGCTGATGCGCCAGCACTGGCCGGACAACGTGTACTACGGCCCCGGCCCGCTCGCGAACACCGATACCTGGAACAACACCGGCACGCTCGGCCTGTCGTACCACCTCGACCTGTGGGGCAAGGACAAGAACGCGACCGAGCGCGCACTCGACACCGCGCATGCAACCGCCGCCGACGCGCGTGCGGCCAAGCTCGAGCTCGAAGTCAACGTCGTGCGTGCGTACGTCGGCATGTCGATGAACTATTCGCTGCTCGACCTCGCGCACGAAACGTTCGAACGCCAGCGCTCGCTCGCCGATCTGGCGCACAAGCGGCTGCAGGCCGGCCTCGGCACGCAGCTCGAAGTGAGCCAGGCGGAATCGACGCTGCCCGATTATGAGCGCCAGATCGACAGCTATGAGGAAGCGATCCAGCTCGCACGGCATCAGCTCGCCGCGCTGGCCGGCAAGGGCCCCGGCGCGGGCGATGCGATCAAGCGGCCGCAGCTGTCGCTCGACGCACCGGCCGGCCTGCCGTCGGCGATGCCGGCCGACCTGCTCGGCCGCCGCCCCGACGTCGTCGCGGCGCGCTGGACGGTCGACGCGCAGGCGCGCGGCATCGATGTCGCGAAGGCGTCGTTCTACCCGAACATCGACCTGCTCGCGACGGTCGGCGGCTTCGGCGTGACCGCGCCATTCACCGACTTCCTGCGCGCGATGAACGGCGGCTGGACGGCCGGCCCCGCGCTGTCGCTGCCGATCTTCGAAGGCGGCCGGCTGCGTGCGCAGCTCGGCGCTGCGAATGCCGGCTACGACCAGGCAGTCGAGCGCTACAACCAGACGATCGTCGGCGCGCTGAAGGACATCGCCGACCAGGTCGTGCGGATCCGTTCGCTCGATACGCAGAAGAAGGACGCCGCACGCTCGGTGGCCGCCAACGACCGCAGCTACCAGCTGTCGCGCGAAGGCTTCCGCCGCGGGCTGACCGACTACGTGAACGTGCTGGTCGCGCAGCAGCAGTTGCTGCGCGCGCAGGAAACGGCCGCCCGCATCGATGCGGAACGCCTCGCCGCGCATGCGCAGTTGATGGCCGCGCTCGGCGGTGGGGTCGAGACGGGTACCGATGTGCGGGGCGACCATCCGCCGCATGACGAATCCGCCACCGGCGCAGCCGCGCCTGCCGCCGCGTCGGGCGCGAAGCCCGTGGCGGCCGTCGCCCGGCCCGCGCAGGTGGCCGCCGCCGGTGCGTCCGGCGTGCCGGCCGCACGGTAACGCGGAGAGCCGCCATGTCAGCCTCCTCCCCCGCTTCCACACCCGCCGGCGGCCCGTTCGCGGCCTGGGCCGCCGCGTTCGGCGACTGGGCCCGCACCGACGGCGCCGCGTGGCTCTATCTGTTCAAGGCGCTGCTCGCGACCTTCATCGCGCTCGGCGTGTCGATGCGGCTCGACCTGCCGGCACCGAAGACGGCGATGACGACCGTCTTCATCGTGATGCAGCCGCAAAGCGGCGCCGTGCTCGCGAAGAGCTTCTACCGGGTCGCCGGCACGATCTTCGGGCTCATCGCGACGCTCACGTTCGTCGGGCTGTTCCCGCAGCAGCCGCAGCTGTTCCTGCTGGCGATCGCCATCTGGATCGCGCTGTGCACCGCCGGCGCCGCGCGCAACCGCAACTTCCGCAGCTACGGCTTCCTGCTCGCCGGCTATACGACCGCGCTGATCGGCCTGCCCGCGTCGCAGCATCCGGACGGTGCCTTCATGAGCGCGATGACGCGCGTCTCCGAAGTCATCATCGGGATCGTGTCGGCCGGTGTCGTCAGCGCGCTCGTGTTTCCGCAGTACACCGGCGAGCAGATGCGCACGACGGTGCGCAAGCGCTTCGGCAGCTTCGTGGACTACGTCGCATCGGCGCTGTCGGGCCAGCTCGACCGCGCGCACATCGAGACGATCCACACGCGCTTCGTCGCCGACGTGGTCGGCTTCGAGGCCGCGCGCAGCATGGCCGTGTTCGAGAATCCGGACACGCGCATGCGCAGCGGCCGGCTCGCGCGGCTGAACAGCGAGTTCATGAGCGCGTCGAGCCGCTTTCACGCGCTGCATCAGTTGATGAACCGGCTGCACGCGGCCGGTGCGCAGGCCGCGATCGATGCGATCGAGCCGTATTTCCGCGAAATCGCACCGCTGCTCACGCGCCATGGCGAACCCGTGCGCACGTCGATCGACGCCGCGCACTCGGCCGAGCAACTGCTCGCGTGGCGCGACGCGCTGCCGCGCCGCATCCGCGCGACGCGCGCGGAGCTCGAAACGCAGCCCGGCTTCCCGCTGCTCGACTTCGACACGGCCGCCGAGCTGCTGTACCGCTTCATCACCGACCTGCAGGAATACGCGGCGACCTATGCGTCGCTCGCGACCGCGACGCACGAGCGCGAACGCTGGATCGAGCGCTACGAGCCGCGCACCAACCGGACGGCCGCCACGATCGCGGGGATCCGCACCGCGACGGTGATTCTCGCGCTCGGCTGGTTCTGGATCGAGACCGCGTGGCCGAGCGGCGTGATGCTGGTGCTGAACGCCGCGGCGACCTGCGCGCTCGCGTCGTCGGCACCGCGCCCGACCGCGATGGCCGCGCAGATGGGGATGGGCACGGCGCTGGCCGTTTGCACCGGCTTCCTGCTGATGTTCGGCATCTACCCGCGGATCGACGGCTTCTGGCTGCTGTGCGCGGCGCTCGCGCCGTTGCTCGCGATCGGCATCTACATGACGCTGAAGCCGAAGCTCGCGGGCTACGGCATGGGCTACCTGATCTTCTTCTGCTTCCTCGCCGGCCCGGACAGCATCACGCACTACGATCCGATGAGCTTCATGAACGACGCGCTCGCGCTGCTGCTGTCGATGCTGGTATCGGCGATCGCGTTCGCCGTGCTGTTCCCGCCGACCGCGCCGTGGCTCAAGAAGCGGCTGCTCGCCGACCTGCGCCACCAGGCCGTCGCGGCCTGCCATGCGCGGCTCGCCGGCTTGCGCACGCGCTTCGAGAGCGGCGCGCGCGACCTGATGTACCAGGCGCACACGCTGTCGGCCGACCAGCCCGACGTGCAGCGCGACGCGCTGCGCTGGATGTTCGCGGTGCTCGAAACCGGCAACGCGGCCATCGACCTGCGCCACGAGCTGGCCACGCTGCCGTCCGATCCGCGCTATGCGCCGACGACGCCGTGGCGACGCGCGATCGAGACGATGCGCGCCGCGCTGTCGTCGCTGTTCGCCCGGCCGGACACCGAACGCTTCGACGCCACGCTCGCCGCGGTCAACGCTGCGATCGACGCGACCCGGCAGACGCTCGACGCGTTCACGCCGACGCGCGAGGAACGCCACCGGCTGCAGCGGATCCTGAGCCACCTGCATTTCGTGCGCACGGCCCTGCTCGATCCCGAATCGCCGCTCGCCGCGCTCAACCGCAACCGCCCCGTGCGTCCCCAACCAGGAGCCTCGTCATGATGCCGCGTGAAATCGCCATTCTCGATGCCTACATGCCCACGGTGGTGCTGATGTTCGTCCTCGGCGCGCTCGCGACCTGGGCCGTCGACCGCCTGCTCGCCTACACGGGCCTCTACCGACTCGTCTGGCACCCGTCGCTGTTCCGGGCCTGCCTTCTCGTCTGCATTTGCGGCGGACTGAGTCTTGCCGTTTACCGTTGATTCCGAACCATCATGATTCTCAGAAAACTCTTCGGCTTCGTCGCGACCGCCATCATTCTTCTCGTCGCGATCCTGATCGGGCGCTCGCTGTGGGTGCACTACATGGACGATCCGTGGACGCGCGACGGGCGCGTGCGCGCCGAGATCGTCAACGTCGCGCCGGACGTGTCGGGCGCGATCGTCGAGCTGCCCGTGCATGACAACCAGCTCGTCAAGAAAGGCGACCTGATCATGCAGATCGACCCGTCGCACTACCAGATCGCGGTCGAGCAGGCGCAGGCGGCCGTCGCCGCCCGCCGCGCGGAACTGCAGATGCGCCGCGACGACGCGGCCCGCCGCGCGGATCTCGATGCGCTCGTCGTGTCGAAGGAAAACCGCGAGAACGCCGCGCACAGCGCGTCGAGCGCCGATGCGCAGTACCAGCAGGCGATCGCCGCGCTCGATGCCGCGAAGCTCAACCTCGAGCGCACGCGCGTCGTCGCGCCGGTCGACGGCTACATCACGAACCTGCAGACCTTCAAGGGCAATTACGCGGTGGCCGGCCAGGCGAAGCTCGCGATCGTCGACAGCCACTCGTTCTGGGTCTACGGCTACTTCGAGGAAACCAAGCTGCCGCGCGTGAAGATCGGTGCGCCGGCCGAGATGCGGCTGATGAGCGGCGGCGTGATGAAGGGCCACGTCGAAAGCATCTCGCGCGGCATCTACGATCGCGACAACCCGCAGAGCCGCGACCTCGTCGCGGACGTGAACCCGACCTTCAACTGGGTGCGCCTTGCGCAGCGCGTGCCGGTACGCATCAAGATCGACGACGTGCCGGCCGACGTGGTGCTGTCGGCGGGCACGACCTGCACGGTCATCATCGATCCGGACAAGCAGAAGAAGTCGTAAACGCGGGACGGCCGGGCACGCTCAGGCCGCGATGCGAAAGCGCCCGACCAGTGACTTCAACGCCTGCGCCTGCTCGTCGAGCGCATTCGCCGCGGCGGCCGCCTGCTCGACGAGCGCTGCGTTCTGCTGGGTGCCGGCGTCCATCTGCGTGACCGCGCGGCCAATCTCGTCGATGCCGGCGCTCTGCTCGTCGGATGCCGCCGAAATCTCGCCGATGATGTCGGTCACGCGCTTCACCGCGCGCACGACGTCGCCCATCGTGCGGCCCGCGTCGTGCGCGAGCGTCGCGCCATTCGCGACGCGTTCGACCGATGCACCGATCAGCTCGCGGATCTCCTTCGCCGCGGTCGCCGAACGCTGCGCGAGCAACCGCACCTCGCCCGCGACCACCGAGAAGCCACGCCCCTGTTCGCCCGCGCGCGCCGCCTCGACCGCCGCGTTCAACGCGAGAATGTTGGTCTGGAACGCGATCCCCTCGATGGTGCCGATGATGTCGCGGATGTTCTTCGCGCTGTCGTCGATCTCGCTCATCGTCGCCACCACACGCCCGACGACTTCCCCGCCCGTCTCCGCGACGGCCGACGCATTGGCCGCGAGCGCGCTCGCCTGCCGCGCGTTCTCGGCGTTCTGGCGTACGGTCGACGTGAGCTGCTCCATGCTGGCCGCGGTGCGTTCGAGCGCGACGGCCTGCTGCTCGGTACGCTTCGACAGGTCGAGGTTGCCGGTGGAGATCTCGCCCGACGCCGCCGCGATCGCCTCGGCGCTGACGGCGATCTCGCCGACGGTCGCCGCGAGCCCGGTCTGCATCTCGGCCAGCGCACGCACCATGCTGTCGCGGTCGTGCCGGCCCAGCGTGATCGGTCGCGTCAGGTCGCCGCGCGCGATGTCCGCGGCGATCGCCTTCGCGTGCGCGGGCTCGCCGCCGAGCTGCGACGCGAGACGGCGCACGACGCGCTCGGCGATCACGATCGCGAGCACGATCAGCGCAACCGTCATCGCCGCGATCATCGCGAACGACGACGAGAAAATGGTGGCGGACGCATCGAGCGTCGCCTTCGACTTCGCGCCGCGCGTCTTCACGAGTTCGGCGACGAGTTTCTCGAGCTTGCCGGTTTCGACCAGCAGCGACACGTCCTGCGTGCCGACCTGCCAGTTCATCTGCGACAGGTCGAGCGGCTGCGCACGCACGAGTTCGACGAAATCGCGCAGATGCGCGCTCCAGGTGCCGACCGCCGTCGAGAACGCGTGCAGCCGCGCCGAATCGTCGGCATCGGCCGGATCCGCGTAGCGCTGCAGCGTGCCGAGCGCCTGGCCGATCGACGCGAGCCCCGCGCCCACGTCGGCGCCCAGTTCGTCGCGCTCCTTCGCGGTGGTCGCGGTCAGCAGCATCTTCTGGGCACGGCTCGCGCGCAGCACTTCGGCCCGGACCTCCGCGGCCGCGCGGCTCGCGACGTGGCCCTGCTCGTAGACCGACGCGATCGACGCATTCAGCCGGCTGATCTGCCAGAGCGAAAACATGCCGATCGCCAGCGTGCCGGCGAGCAGGATCGCGAAGGCGGCGCGCAACGTCGCCTTGACGGTCCACTGCCGGCGCTCGCGACGCGCCGCGCGCAGGCGCCGTGCGGCACGGCCGGCGGCAACGTCGGGTGCGGCGGCGGCCGCACCCGGCTGTGGATGCAAAGATGCTGCTTTCATCGAACTATCCCCGTATTGATCACGCGGCCGGAAAGGTCGGTCCCGGCATTCCCGCGATGGCTGGCCTTGCCGCGCGTCCTGCGCCCGCCCCGGCGGATAGCCGGTGCCGGGCGCGGCGCGCCTGTTGTCATTGGGTCGTTCTACGGCCGCCATCGCCGTTTCTTGAGTCCGGGAAACCACGCACCGGCCCCGGGCGCGCCCTCCCGTGACGGGCAGGCGCGCCGCCAGCGTTATACCCGGTCAAAAAAACGCGCACCTCACGATCCATCAGATGAATGTCCGATTCACGATAAAAGTTGTCCGGACATTCTCGATACGCCACATTACACTTCTTTGACGCAGCAACGATTCAAGACGCGCCAATCCCCAGCAGAGCGCGCCCACCACCTCAACTCGTTCAGCTCTCACATGGAAACCAGCCTCGACACCGGCTCCGCCGGCGCAGCCGCCGCCCAGCCATCCACGCCCCCCGTCGCCCGCACCGTGTACCCGGTGCTCGGCGCGATCAGCTTCTCGCACATGCTCAACGACATGATCCAGTCGTTGATCCTCGCGATCTATCCGATGCTCAAGAGCCAGTTCGCGCTGTCGTTCGCGCAGATCGGCCTGATCACGCTCACCTACCAGATCACCGCGTCGCTGCTGCAGCCGCTCATCGGCCTCTATACCGACAAGCGTCCTAAACCGTATTCGCTGCCGGTCGGCATGGGCTTCACGCTCGCGGGGCTGCTGCTGATGTCGGTCGCGCCGAGTTTCCCGATGCTGCTGGTGGCCGCGGCGCTGGTCGGCTGCGGCTCGTCGGTGTTCCATCCCGAGTCGTCGCGCGTCGCGCGGATGGCGTCGGGCGGCCAGCACGGGCTCGCGCAGTCGGTGTTCCAGGTCGGCGGCAACGCGGGCTCCGCGCTCGGGCCGCTGCTCGCCGCACTGGTGATCATTCCGCACGGCCAGCACAGCATCGCGTGGTTCTCGGCGGCCGCGCTCGTCGCGATGATCGTGCTCACGCAGATCGGCCACTGGTACAAGAAGCATCCGTCGATGAAGAAGAAGGCCGCGGCGGCCGGCCACCCGACGCTGTCGCGCGGCCGCGTGCTGGGCGCGATCGGCGTGCTGGTGCTGCTCGTGTTCTCGAAGTACTTCTACCTCGCGAGCATCAACAGCTATTTCACGTTCTACCTGATCGACAAGTTCCACCTGTCGGTGCAGGCCGCGCAGATCCACCTGTTCGTGTTCCTCGCGGCCGTGGCGGCCGGCACGCTGATCGGCGGGCCGGTGGGCGACCGGATCGGCCGCAAGTACGTGATCTGGGTGTCGATCCTCGGCGTCGCGCCGTTCACGATGCTGCTGCCGTACGCGAACCTGTTCTGGACCAGCGTGCTGACCGTGATCATCGGCGTCGTGCTCGCGTCGGCGTTCGCCGCGATCCTCGTCTATGCGACGGAGCTGATGCCCGGCAAGGTCGGGATGGTCGCGGGCCTGTTCTTCGGCTTCGCATTCGGCCTCGGCGGGGTCGGCGCGGCCGTGCTCGGCCAGCTCGCGGACGCGACGAGCATCCCGTTCGTCTACAAGGTGTGCTCGTTCCTGCCGCTGATCGGCGTACTCACCGTGTTCCTGCCGAACCTCGAAAGCAGCCGGCGCAAGCAGGCGTGACGCACCGGCCGCGGCGTGCGCGCCGCGGCCGGTCGAACGGCTCGAATGAAGGAATGAAGAAAACGGCGGCGGCTTCAGGCCGCCGTCGTCGCATGCAGCGTCAGGAATCGCTTGAGGATGCCCGACGAATAGCTGCTCGCGATCGCCGACAGGAAGTGCGAGAACGACTGCGTCGCATGATCGTCGGCCGTATCGGAGATCGTGCGCACGAGCGCGAACGGCACGTCGTGCTCCGCGCACACCTGCGCGATCGCGGCGCCTTCCATCTCGACCGCGAGCGCATCCGGCAGCGCATCGCGCAGCGCGACGACCTCGCGCTCGCTCGACACGAAGCGGTCGCCGCTGATGATGAGCCCCGCATGCAGCGTCGCACCGGCCAGGCCGAAACGCGCGGCGAACTGCGCGCCCTCTTCCTCGACGAACTGCGTGCACGCCGCCCGCAGGCTGGCGGTCAGCGCCGCGTCGGTCGCGAAACGCGTGATGCCGAGCAGCGGCACCTCGTAGCGCGGAAAGAGCGGCGACGCATCGAGATCGTGCTGCAGCAGCGTATCGGCCACGACGACATCGCCGACGCGCACCGTGCGCGACACGCCGCCCGCGACGCCGGTGAACACGACGCCCGCCACGCCGAACACGTGGATCAGCGCGCTGACCGTCGCGGCGGCCGCGACCTTGCCGACCCGTGCGAGCGTCACGACGCAGGCCGCGCCGTGCACGGTACCGACGTGATAATCGCGACGGCCGAGCGTGACCGTCTTCATCGCGCCGTCGGCGCGCATCGCCGCGATCAGGTCGCCGAGTTCCTCGGGCAACGCGGCCAGAATACCGAGCGGACGAGCCGCAGGCGTCACATCGAGGTCGATGCCCATCATTCCACCGCCTGCAGTTTCGCGACCGCGAGCGCGAGCCACTTCTCGCCGTGCCGCTTGAATTTCACCTGCGCCTTCGCATCGGTGCCGTTGCCTTCGAGCGCGGTGACCGTGCCTTCGCCGAACTTGGTGTGGAACACCTGCTGGCCGACCCGGAAGCCGGCATCGGCGGCGCGCTGCTTGTCCGCGAACGCCGGCAGCGGCGCGGATACGGCCGGGTCGACGATCTGCTCGCGACTGCCGCCGCTCGGCCGCGCGAACCAGTCGCGCCCGTACCCGGCGTTGTCCGACCGGCCGCCCCAGCGCGAACCGGCCTCGACCTTCGGCGTCAGCCACTTCAACACGTGCTCGGGCAGTTCGTCGAAGAAGCGCGAGCGCACGTTGTAGCGCGTCTGGCCATGCAGCATCCGGCTCTGCGCGAACGACAGGTAGAGCCGCTCCTTCGCGCGCGTGATCGCGACGTACATCAGCCGCCGCTCTTCCTCGAGGCCGTCCGATTCGAGCACGCTGTTCTCGTGCGGGAACAGCCCTTCCTCGAGGCCCGTGATGAACACGGCCGAGAATTCGAGCCCCTTCGCCGCGTGCACCGTCATCAGCTGCACGGCGTCCTGCCCGGCCTGCGCCTGGTTGTCGCCGGCCTCCAGCGATGCATGCGACAGGAAGCCGGCGAGCGGCGTCATCGTGTCGGGGTTCTGCGCCGGATCGGCGGGCGATACCGGGTCGAGCACGTCGACCGCCGGATCGTCCGTCGCGGCGCCGAGCTCGGGCGCCGCGATCGCACCCGCGCGCAGCGGGATCGAACGGGCCGGCGTGTCGAGCCCGTAGCCTTCCTCGGCGATGAACGCGGTGGCCGCGTTCACGAGTTCCTGCAAGTTCTCGAGACGATCCTGGCCTTCGCGCTCGCCCTGGTAGAAATCGGCGAGGCCGCTGGCGCGCACGATGTGCTCGACGGTGTCGGGCAGGTTCATGTGCTGCGTGTCGGCGCGCATCTTCGCGACCAGGTTCGCGAACCCGCCGAGGCTCGTGCCGGCCTTGCCCGTCACGTACGGGATCGCGGCGGCCATCGAGCAGCCGTACAGGCGCGCGGCGTCGGCCAGCTGCTCGATCGAGCGCGCACCGATGCCGCGGGTCGGGAAGTTCACGACGCGCACGAACGCGGTGTCGTCGTTCGGGTTGTCGATCAGGCGCAGGTACGCGAGCGCATGCTTCACTTCCTGGCGCTCGAAGAAGCGCAGGCCGCCGTACACGCGGTACGGGATGCCCGACGACATCAGCGTGTGCTCGATCGAGCGCGACTGCGCGTTGCTGCGGTACAGGACGGCCACTTCGCTGCGCGCCATCCCGGTGTTGATCAGCGAGCGGATCTCCTCGACGATCCAGCCGGCTTCCTGCGAATCGGTGCTCGCTTCGTACACGCGCACGGGCTCGCCGTGGCCCGCGTCGGTGCGCAGGTTCTTGCCGAGGCGGTGCGCGTTGTTCGAGATCAGCTGGTTCGCCGCGTCGAGAATGTTGCCGTGCGACCGGTAGTTCTGCTCGAGCTTGATCAGGTTGCGCACGCGGAATTCGTCTTCGAAGTCGCGCATGTTGCCGACGTTCGCGCCGCGGAACGCGTAGATCGACTGGTCGTCGTCGCCGACCGCGAAGATCGCGTTCTCGCCGCCCGCGAGCATCTTGAGCCACGCGTACTGCAGCTTGTTGGTGTCCTGGAACTCGTCGACGAGAATGTGCCGGAAGCGCGCCTGGTAGTGCGCGCGCAGCGGCGCGTTGTACGCGAGCAGTTCGTAGCAGCGCAGCAGCAGCTCGGGGAAATCGACGACGCCCTCGCGCTGGCACTGCTGGTCGTACGCCTGGTACAGCTCGACGAACTTGCGGTTGAAGTTGTCGGACGCGTCGACCTTGTCGGGACGCAGCCCCTGCTCCTTCGCGTTGTTGATGAAGTACTGCACGTTCTTCGGCGGGTACTTTTCGTCATCGACGTTCGCCGCCTTCATCAGCCGCTTGATCGCGGACAGCTGGTCGGCCGTATCGAGGATCTGGAAGGTCTGCGGCAGGCCGGCGTCACGCCAGTGCGTGCGCAGCATCCGGTTGCACAGGCCGTGGAACGTGCCGATCCACATCCCGCGCGTGTCGATCGGCATCATCGCCGACAAGCGCGCCATCATTTCGCGCGCGGCCTTGTTCGTGAAGGTCACGGCGAGCACGGTGGGCGGCGACGCGTAGCCCTGCTGGATCAGCCACGCGATGCGGGTGATCAGCACGCGGGTCTTGCCGCTGCCCGCCCCTGCAAGGATCAGCGCCGGTTCGTTCGGCAACGTGACGGCGGCGAGTTGTTCGGGGTTCAGATTGGCGAGCAGATCGGGCATGGAGCGGCAGCGAACGGGCGAGAAAAATGCGGACCCGACATTATAAGTCCGACGGGAAGCTTGCCGTTCGCGATCGCTCAAACCTGCCGCGACGGCAGCGGAGCGCCCCGACGCGGGTCAGCTAATGCCCGGCAAATATGGGTGCGTCGACATCGACAACTCGCCTTCGATATAGACGCGTCTATATAATTGTCAGATTCGGCATCCAATTCACGCATTTTTCGGCAGATTTCCAACATGAGCGACAACACGCTTGCGAAGAGCTTCGAGCCCCACACCATCGAGTCCCAATGGGGGCCGGAGTGGGAAAAGCGCGGCTACGCGGCCCCGGCCTTCGATCCGGCCCGCCCCGATTTCTCGATCCAGTTGCCGCCGCCGAACGTGACGGGCACGCTGCACATGGGCCACGCGTTCAACCAGACGATCATGGACGGCCTCACCCGCTACCACCGGATGCTCGGCGAGAACACGCTGTGGGTGCCCGGTACCGACCACGCGGGGATTGCGACCCAGATCGTCGTCGAGCGCCAGCTCGACGCGCAGGGTGTGTCGCGCCACGACCTCGGCCGCGAGAAGTTCGTCGAGCGCGTGTGGGAATGGAAGGAAAAATCGGGTTCGACGATCACCGGCCAGGTGCGCCGCCTCGGCGCATCGCCCGACTGGTCGCGCGAATACTTCACGATGGACGACAAGATGTCGGCCGCCGTGCGCGACGTGTTCGTCACGCTCTTCGAACAGGGCCTGATCTACCGCGGCAAGCGCCTCGTGAACTGGGATCCGGTGCTGCTGACCGCCGTGTCGGACCTCGAAGTCGTGAGCGAAGAGGAAAACGGCCACCTGTGGCACATCCGCTACCCGCTCGTCGACGGCTCGGGCTCGCTGACCGTGGCCACGACGCGCCCGGAAACGATGCTCGGCGACGTCGCGCTGATGGTTCACCCGGAAGACGAGCGCTACGCGCACCTGATCGGCAAGCTCGTCACGCTGCCGCTGACGGGCCGCGAGATCCCGGTGATCGCCGACGACTACGTCGACCGCGAGTTCGGCACGGGCGTCGTGAAGGTCACGCCCGCGCACGACTTCAACGACTACCAGGTCGGCCAGCGCCACAAGCTCGCGCCGATCGAGATCCTGACGCTCGACGCGAAGATCAACGACAACGGCCCCGAGCAGTATCGCGGCCTCGACCGCTTCGACGCGCGCAAGGCGATCGTCGCCGACCTCGACGCGGAAGGCTTCCTCGACTCGGTGAAGCCGCACAAGCTGATGGTGCCGCGCGGCGACCGCACGGGCGTCGTGATCGAGCCGATGCTGACCGACCAGTGGTTCGTCGCGATGACGAAGCCGGCGCCGGAAGGCACGTTCAATCCGGGCAAGTCGATCACGGAAACGTCGCTCGACGTCGTGCGCAGCGGCCAGATCAAGTTCGTCCCCGAAAACTGGACGACCACCTACTACCAGTGGCTCGAGAACATCCAGGACTGGTGCATCTCGCGCCAGCTGTGGTGGGGCCACCAGATTCCCGCGTGGTACGGCGAGAACGGCGAGGTGTTCGTCGCGCGCAACGAGGAAGAAGCGCGCGCGCAGGCTGCCGCGAAGGGTTACACGGGTGCGCTGAAGCGCGACGAAGACGTGCTCGACACGTGGTTCTCGTCGGCGCTCGTGCCGTTCTCGTCGCTCGGCTGGCCGAACGAAACGCCTGAACTGAAGCACTTCCTGCCGTCGTCGGTGCTCGTCACGGGCTTCGACATCATCTTCTTCTGGGTCGCCCGGATGGTGATGATGACCACGCACTTCACGGGCAAGGTGCCGTTCCACACCGTCTACGTGCACGGCCTCGTGCGCGACGCGGAAGGCCAGAAGATGTCGAAGAGCAAGGGCAACACGCTCGACCCGATCGACATCGTCGACGGCATCGACCTCGACACGCTGGTCGCGAAGCGCACGACGGGCCTGATGAACCCGAAGCAGGCCGCGACGATCGAGAAGAAGACGCGCAAGGAATTCCCGGACGGCATCGCCGCGTTCGGCACCGACGCGCTGCGCTTCACGATGGCGTCGATGGCGACGCTCGGCCGCAACGTGAACTTCGACCTCGCGCGCTGCGAAGGCTATCGCAACTTCTGCAACAAGCTGTGGAACGCCACGCGCTTCGTGCTGATGAACTGCGAAGGCCACGACTGCGGCAGCGACAAGCCGGAAGTCTGCGGCGCGGGCGATTGCGGCCCGGGCGGCTACCTCGACTTCTCGGCGGCCGACCGCTGGATCGTGTCGCTGCTGCAACGCACGGAGGCCGACATCGCGAAGGGCTTCGCCGATTACCGCTTCGACAACATCGCCAGCGGCATCTACAAGTTCGTGTGGGACGAGTACTGCGACTGGTATCTCGAACTCGCGAAAGTGCAGATCCAGAACGGCACGCCGGAACAGCAGCGCGCGACGCGCCGCACGCTGCTGCGCGTGCTCGAGACGGTGCTGCGCCTCGCGCATCCGATCATCCCGTTCATCACCGAAGCGCTCTGGCAGAAGGTCGCGCCGCTGGCGGGCCGTTATCCGCAAGGCAAGGCCGAAGGCGAAGCGTCGCTGATGACGCAGGCGTACCCGGTCGCGAACCTGCAGAAGATCGACGAGGTGTCCGAACAGTGGGCGGCCGACCTGAAGGCGATCGTCGACGCGTGCCGCAACCTGCGCGGCGAGATGAACCTGTCGCCGGCCACCAAGGTGCCGCTGCTCGCAGCCGGCGATGCCGAGCGCCTGCGCTCGTTCGCGCCGTACGTCCAGGCGCTCGCGCGCCTGTCGGAGGTGCAGATCCTCGCGGACGAAGCGACGCTCGACAAGGAAGCGCACGGCGCGCCGATCGCGATCGTCGGGCCGAACAAGCTGGTGCTGAAGGTCGAGATCGACGTCGCGGCCGAACGCGAGCGCCTGTCGAAGGAAATCACGCGCCTGACGAACGAGCTCACGAAGTGCAATGCCAAGCTCGGCAACGAGGCGTTCGTCGCGAAAGCGCCGCCGGCCGTGGTCGAACAGGAGCAGAAGCGCGTCGCGGAATTCCAGAGCACGCTGGACAAACTGCGCGCGCAGCTCGATCGGTTGCCTGCGTAACAAAGGGTAAGGTCGTTTGCGTTCACTATAATGGGGACGTGAACATAGACTATCTGACAAGTCGATTACAGGAATAAAGGTTCGATCATGTTGAAAGTTACCAAGGCAGTGTTCCCCGTTGCTGGTCTCGGCACGCGGTTCCTCCCGGCAACGAAAGCGAGCCCCAAGGAAATGCTGCCGGTCGTCGACAAGCCGCTGATCCAGTACGCGGTCGAAGAAGCGATCGCCGCCGGCATCACCGAGATGATCTTCGTCACCGGGCGCAGCAAGCGCGCGATCGAGGACCACTTCGACAAGTCGTACGAGGTCGAGGCCGAACTCGAGGCGCGCGGCAAGGAAAAGCTGCTCGAACTGGTGCGCAGCATCAAGCCGAGCCATGTCGACTGCTTCTACGTGCGCCAGCCGGAAGCGCTCGGCCTCGGTCATGCGGTGCTGTGCGCGGAAAAGCTGGTGGCCGACAACCCGTTCGCGGTGATCCTCGCGGACGACCTGCTCGACGGCAACCCGCCCGTGATGAAACAGATGGTCGACGTGTTCGACCACTATCACAGCTCGGTGATCGGCGTCGAAGAGATCCCGCCGTCGGAGACGAAGTCGTACGGGATCGTCGACGGCAAGGAGTGGGAAGAGTCGATCGTCAAGATGTCGGCGATCGTCGAGAAGCCGGCGCCGGAAGTCGCGCCGTCGAACCTCGGCGTGGTCGGCCGCTACATCCTGAAGCCGCGGATCTTCGAGCACCTGCGTGCGCTGAAGCCCGGCGCGGGCGGCGAGCTGCAGCTCACCGACGCGATCCAGGCGCTGCTCGCCGACGAGCAAGTGCTGGCCTACAAGTACCAGGGCACGCGCTACGACTGCGGCAGCAAGCTCGGCTACCTGAAGGCGACGGTCGAATTCGCGCTGCGCCACGCGGAAGTCGGCGCGGAGTTCGACGCGTACCTGCGCACGCGCGACGGCGCACACCCGGCCGCCTGAACGCGGCAAGGGCAAGGGCCCGCTCCGGCGAGCCCGCCCTCACCTCACCGGCCGACGCTCAGCGCGCTTCGGCCGGCTTCACCGAGACGACGCCCGGCATCCCGCCCGCGTCGTCTTTTTTCGTCTTGACGAGCCAGCCGCCGCCGTCGCCGAACGGCACCTTCGCGAGTGCGCTCTTCACGAGCGCCGGCGCGGCCTGCTGCGTGCCGGGATCGCGATCGCGCAGCGCGGCCGAAACCCGGTAGACGTCGGCGCCCGATTTCGCGTCGACGAAGCGCAACGTCAGCACATGGCGATACACGCGGCCCATGAACGGCAGCGCGAACGGCGCCGGCCCGTCGACCGTCACGCATGCGCTGCTCGCGGCCCCGCACCCGTCGGCGCGCGCCGCGACCGAGGCCGGCTGCGTCGCATACGCGATCGACAGCCGGTAGCGCGCGGCCGCGAGCGGCTTCGCATCGAAGCCGCGGTGCGCGAGTTCGTCACGCACGAGCGTCTCGATCTGCCGGTATTCGGCATCATCGGCCTGCGCGGCCGTCCGCACGAAATCGTAGCCGTGCGCACCGGATGCGAACGCGTTCGGCTGCCCGACCGCACTGACGCCGCTCGTCACGCCGGCGCAACCCGTCAACAGCGACGCCGCCAGCGCGGTCGCTGCCCATTCCTTTCTCATGGCTTTCCCCAAATGCCTGCCGTCGCGCCCGGCCCTGTCAGGCGGACGGCTCGTCGATCGCGGGCAGCGACACCGTCACCGCGGTGCCGACACCCACCTCGCTGTCGACCGACACGCTGCCCCCATGGCGCGTGACGACCGTCTTCACGAATGCCATGCCGAGCCCGGAGCCCGAGATTTCGGGCCGCTCGCCGGCATGGAATCGCTTGAAACGCTCGAACAGATGCCGCTGATCTTCCGGCGCAATGCCGTATCCCTGATCGCGAATCGTACAGAACATCCGTTTCGACGCGTGCTCGACCGCCAGCGTACACGTGATCACGGTATCGGACGGACTGTATTTGACTGCATTGTTCAGCAGGTTCACGAACGCGCGCGTGATCAGCGAGCGGTCCGCGCGCACCCAGCACATCTCGGTGCCGACGTCGGTATCGACGCGAATGTGCTTCGCCTGCGCCTGCGGCCACACCTCGTCGCTCGCATCGATCAGCACGTCGACGAGGCTCGTCACCTCGAGCTGGTACACCTGCGACTCCGCGCGCGCCAGCTGCACGAACTCGTCGGCCAGCGACAGCGCGCGGTGCGCATAGCGCTCGATCCGCGCGAGCAGCCCGCGCATCGCGTCGGTCTCGGCACGGTCACGCTCGATCTCGACGAGCGCGAGAATCGACGACTGCGGCGAGCGCATGTCGTGCGACAGCAAGTGCAGCGCTTCCTCGCGCTGCCGCTCGGCCGCGTGCAGTTCGGTCACGTCGACGAGGCCGGCGATCCAGCCCGTCACGCGGCCCTGCGCGTTCGTACACGCCGCGTAGCGTAGCAGATGGTCGAGCCCGTCACGATCGCGCACCTCGATGCCGCGCGCCATCGCGTCGTGCTCGGCCTCGAGCGTCGGGTCGAGTGCGGCCGGCCAGTGTTCGCGGATCGCCGCGTCGTGTTCGGCGTTGCCGTCGACGGTCTTCATGAAGGTCAGCTCGCCGAGCGCGGTGCGCAGCGGCCGGCCTTCCGGCAGCGGCAGCGACAGGCGCGACCCGTAGCGCTTGGCCGCATGGTTCGCGATCAGCACGGTGCCGGCCAGGTCGGTCACGAAGATCGGCTCGGGCATGCTGTCGAGGCTGTCCCACACGAAGCGCTTCATGTCCTGCACGCGCTGCGCGGCTTGCGCCATCAGCGCCATCTGCCGCTCGAGCACGTCGCCGCCGACGCTGCGCGTGCGCGGCGCCTCGGGCAGCAGGTGCGGCTCGTCGGCGAGCCGCTGCAGCTCGCGGCGCAGATACGACATCGTCATTTCCAGACGCCGCCAGTTCCAGATCGGGTAGACGGCGATCAGCCCGAAGATCGCGGGCGCCGGCGACAGCCAGATGCGCGCCTCGAACAGCAGCGCCATGCTCGCGACGACGGCCAGCGCGGCCAGGCTCAGCGTCAGCAGCAGCGCGCGCCACGGCGACAGCATCAGGAAGCCGCCCAGCAGCACGGCGAGCGGCAGCAGCGACGCGACGAACAGCCCGGCGCGCGACGCCGGCGAGATCGCGCTGCCGGTCGCCAGCATGTCGAGCACGTTGGCATGGATATACACGCCGGCGAGCGGCCCGAACTCGCCGGATACGGGCGTGGCGAAGCGGTCGTACAGCCCCGACGCCGTCACGCCGACGACGACGATCTTGCCGCGCAGCGCGTCGGGTTTCACGCGCCCTTCGAGGACGTCGTCGAACGACAGCGTCGGATACGCGGGCGTGTTGCGGCTGAACGGGATCAGGTAGCGGCCCTCGCTGGTCGCGTCGCGCGACAGGTCGTGCGCATGCGCGCCGGGCGCACCGCCGACCGGATGCAGCTGGCCGCCCAGGATCGCGCGGTAGACGGGCACCATCAGCTGCGGCCAGCGCACGCGGCCGTCGCTTTCGTACAGCGCCACGCTGCGTACGATGCCGTCGCGGTCGACTTCGAGGTTGATGTGGCCAAGCCCGACCGCGCGCGCCGCGAGCGCGGCCACCGGCGGATCGACCGCGCGCGTGCCGTCCGCCTGCTCGGGGCTCAGCAGCACCGGCAGGAAGATCGGCACGTGGGTCATGGCGTCCGCGAACGCGCGATCTTCCGGCGACGGTTCGGTAAACAGCACGTCGTAGACGACGGCGGCCGGCTGCGCGCGCGCCAGCGTGTCGAGCAGCCGTGCATGCACGTCGCGCGACCACGGCCAGCGGCCGAGCGCGGACACGCTCTGGTTGTCGATGTCGACGACGACCACGTCGGGTGACAGCGGCAGGCTGCGCAGCATCAGCAGCCGGTCGTAGATCAGGCCGTCGACGCTCGCCGACAGCCGGCCGAGCGTGCACGCGAGGATCACCGCGATCCCGAGGCAGCCGATCGCGATCCATTCGATCAGGAAACGGCGGCCGAGGTGCCGCCGCGGAGAAACGGAATCGGGTTTCATGCGCCGCGGATCAGCGCGACAGCGTGAACGCGCTGACCGGACTGGTCTTCTCGTAGAACTTGCCGCCCTCGAACTCCTCGACGGTCACGGCCCAGAAATAGTCGCCCGGCGGCAGGTGCGCGACGGTGATCTGGCGCGTATGCAGGCCGACCTGGTCGACGACCGGCGCGCTCAGGTCCTTCGAGCGCGACAGCACGAACCGGTAGCGCGCATTCTTGCCCGACCCGTTCGGCGACCAGCGGAACTCGTAGCCGCCGGCGCCGGGCGACGCGCTTGCGTCGAGCCCCATCACGCGGCGTTCGAACGCGTACGTTCGGGGCCGGCCCTCGAGACCGTTCGCGTCGATCGCGGCGACCCGCACGAAGTAGTTCCCGTTCGGGACGTCGCGGAAAACCGCGCGCGGCGAATCGGTGCGCGTTTCGCGGAACAGGTCGAGCAGCCCGGCGTCGTGCGCGAGTTGCACGCGGTACGCATGCGCGTCGGCGAGCGGCGCGACGTCGAAGGCGACCTCGGGCTCGTCCTGCACCTTGTCGGGATGCGCGAGCGCCGGCGCGGGCAGCAGCTCGACGGGCGCGCCGACCGCGCCGGACGACGTCGCGACGCTGCCGAAATTCGCATGCACGAGCGTCGGATCGGCGGGCTTCCGGCCGCCCGCGACGCCGACGGTGCCGTCGAGCACTTCGACGCGCGTCGACGCATTGCCGACCGCGTCGTAGTTCACGCGAAAGTGCGTGCCGCGCACGCCGGCCACGACCGACGGCGACCGGATCTGGAAGCGGTCGTCGCGTTTCTTCAGATGGGTGACCTCGCTGTCGACCGAGCCGCGCGTGAGTTCGAACTCACGATCGAGCGTGCCGGTCAGCACCGTGCGGCGCAGCGCCTTCAGGTCGAGCTGGCTGTCGGGCGGCAGGCTCATGTGCGTGCCGTCGGCGAGCTCGAGCGTCACGAAGCCGTTCGGGCCCGTGCGCACGCGATCGCCCTCGGCGAGCGTCGCGTCGTTCGCGAGCGGCGCAAATGCATCGCCGGACGCGCGTTCGGCCGTGCCCTGCACCGCGATGACGCGCGCGGTCAGCTTTTCCTTGCGCAGGCGCGCCACCGGCAGCTTCAGCGCGATGCCGGGCTGCAGGTGCTTCGGCGCGGGCACGCCGTTGATCTGTTGCAGCAGTTGCCAGTCGTCCGCGCCCTGCAGATAGCGCGCGGCGACGTCGTACAGCGTGTCGCCCGCCTGCGTGCGGTAGACGACCATCTTGCCCGCCGCCGCGGGCGGCTGGGCCGCCGCATGCTGCGCGGCGAACGCAAACGCGACCGCGCAGGCTGCGCGCCGCGCGACCGTGCGCAGGTTCGCCGTGCGCTGCGTGATTCCCGTGGTCACTCCGGTTCTCCCTGCCCGACCCGTTCGAGCCGGTAGCCGTAGCCGTAGATCGGCGCGAGGCGATAACCGTTTTCGGGCCGCAGCCCGAGCTTGGTGCGCAGCATCGAGATGTGCGTATCCATCGTGCGCGACGGGATGTCGGTCGCCTGCTTCCACACGAGATCGAGAATGTGCGCGCGCGACAGCGGCCGGTCGAGGTGCTGGAACAGCAGCAGCGCGAGTTCGAATTCCTTCTGCGTGAGGCTCACGGCCTTGTCGCCGACGTAGGCCTGCTTCAGGTTCACGTCGAAACGGAATTGATCGAATTCGCGAACGGTGGCCTCGGCGTTGACCGGATACGCGCGACGCAGCAGCGAGCCGATGCGCGCGCGCAGGATCGGGCCCGACACCGGCTTGACCACGTAGTCGTCGGCGCCGGCGTTGAGGATCTGCGTGATCCCCGCCTCGTCGTCACGGCTCGTCATGAAGATGATCGGCAGGCTGTGCTCGGTCTGATTGGCGCGCACCCACTTCAGCACTTCCTCGCCGGACATGTCGGGCACGTTCCAGTCGAGCACCAGCAGATCGAACGTCTCGCGCTGCAGGCGCTTCTTCAGGGCCTTGCCTTCCTTGAACGCGTAGCACGTATGGCCAACGGCCGTCAGCGTTTGACTGACGAAATCCGTCTGGGCCGGATCGTCATCCAGTACAGCAATTCTCATAGCACCCCGCAAATCGAAATCGATTCGTCCTGTTCAGCTCCCCGCCCCACCCGGCCGCGCAGCACGTGCGCGGCTTCCGGATACCGGCCGGCGGGCCGTCGTTCGCCGCTCGCGTCACCTGCGCAAACCGGCGACCCCGGCAAATATCTCAAAAACGGGGCACGGACGAACCGGCGATTTCATCATAGTAGTATGAAATTCGCCAATAAATTGCGCGGACTACCGTCTTTTCTTCGAATAATCCTTCCTGCCGCGCAATCGAGCGTCTAATCGGCGCCCGCGATGCCCGCCACCGGCTCGGCGACGTCGTCGGCCGGTACGCGATGCGACAGCGGCTCCGGACGCGCCGGTTTTACAAGCATCCGCTGCAGCTGGCCGCGCACGCGCTCCCACGCGGCGGCCGCGTAGTCCGGCTGGCTCGCCGCCCACGCCTGCGCCAGATCGAACACGCGCTCGATCGTCGCACCGCAGTAGGTCAGGCCCGAGCCGTCGTCCTGCGCGGCATCGCGCAGGCGTTCGTCGAGCCACTCGGCCAGCCACGGCATCTCGGCCGCGGCGGAATCAGCGTAGGCCTCCAGCGCGGCACGCGCGTGGCGATCCTGTTGCGGGTCGAGCTCGATACGGCTCAGTCCCGATACGCTGCGTTCCGCTCCGGACGGACTTCGAATGGTCCCTGGTCTGAAGGACATGTCCTCTCCCCGTTGTACGACGGTAGCATCAGGCATGGCCCCCGTGCCCGCCGTACGACGTACCGTGGCCGGCGCATCCGCTGGGAGCGGACGACCGGCCGGGTCAGTATACGCAGCCGATCACGCAGCGAGGTTTAAGAATTGTCAGAAAAGTGTGACCGGCGCCAGGCGCTGCCGGCACCGCGATATGGGCCGTCAGCGGCGGCGCATCAGGAACACGAAGGTCTTGTCCTGCGTCGTCGATTCGACGATCTCGTTGCCCGTCTGCTTCGCGAACGCGGCGAAATCGCGCTGCGAGCCGGGATCGGTCGCGAGCACCTTGAGGATCTGCCCGCTTTCCATATCGGCGAGCGCTTTCTTGGCACGCAGGATCGGCAACGGGCAATTGAGCCCGCGCGCGTCCACTTCCTTGTGAATCTGCATCGGCTGTCGACCTTCGAATGACGCGCCATTCAAGGCGCGGAGAGAAGCCGTGATTTTACCGCAGCGCCGCCGCGCCTGCCCGGGCCGCCAGCAGCCCGACGCCCGCGGACACCGGGCTCAGGTGCCCGAAAAGCCGCCCGCGAGCCGTTCGCGCAGGTGCCGCACGAGCGCGCGCACCGCGCTCGGCACGACCGGGCTGTACGGACGGATCGCGAAGATGTGGTCGCCGAACGCGCCCGACGGCCGCCAGCCGTCGAGCAGCGCGACCAGCCGGCCGGCGTCGAGATCGCGCTGCGCGCTGAAATCCGGCAGCAGCGCGATGCCGAGCCCGCCGAGCGCGGCCTCGCGCATCGCCTCGCTGTTGTTCGCCGCGAAGCTGCCGCGCACCGGCACGCTCACGCGCTCGCGCCGCCGGCCGTGCGGCTCGAAGCTCCAGGCGGCCGGCTCGTTGTCGCGCAGGTAGCACAGGCAGCTGTGCTCGACGAGTTCGCTCGGGTGCCGCGGCGCGCCGCGCGCGTCGAGATAGTCGCGGCTCGCGACGAGCAGCGAGCGCGTGTCGCACAGCTTCCACGCAACGTGGGTCTGCGGCGCGGTGGTCGTATGGCGGATCGCGAGGTCGAAACCCTCCTGCGTCAGCGAATGCAGCCGGTCCGACAGGTCGAGCTCGATCTGCACGCCCGGATGCTGCCGCAGGAAATCGGGCAGGTGCGGCACGACCTGCTGGCGCCCGAGCGCGACCGGCACCGTCAGGCGCAGCAGGCCGCGCGGCTCGCCGGCCAGGTCCTTCACGCGCGCGAAGTGCTGCCCGATCGACTCGAACGCATCGCGCGTGCTGTCGACGAGCGTCTGGCCCGCGTCGGTGAGCCGCACGCTGCGCGTCGTGCGCCGCACGAGCGGCACGCCGGCCGCCTTTTCGAGATCGGCGATGCGCTGGCTCATCGCGGCCTTGCTGATGCCGAGCCGCTGCGCGGCGGCCGTGAAACTGCCGGCCGCGGCCAGCACCGTCAGCGAATGGATATGCGGCCAGAGCGCCTGGACATTTTGCTGATTCATCCGGCGATTATTCAGAATTCTGAACAGTGAATCAAGCTGCGCGGCCTTCTCCCGCCCTGCCCGTTTGCCTAGACTGGGTGCTGTCCACCCTCACCCGATCCCCCAGGAGACACGATGAATCCGGTTCCCGCGTACACCTCCGACGCCGACGTCGGCCACTATGTCGACGGCGCGCCCGTCGCCGGCCGCAGCGGCCGCTTCCAGGACGTCCTCAACCCGGCGCTCGGCCGCGCGGTGCGCCGCGTGGCGCTCGCCGGCAACGACGAAGTCGAGCAGGCCGTCGCGTCCGCCCACGCCGCGTTCCCGGACTGGGCCGCGACGCCGCCGATCCGCCGCGCGCGCGTGCTGCACCGCTTCCTGCAACTGATGAACGAGCACCGCGACACCCTCGCGGCGATCATCACGGCCGAGCACGGCAAGGTGTTCTCCGATGCGCAAGGCGAAGTCGCCCGCGGCATCGACATCATCGAATTCGCGTGCGGCGTGCCGCAACTGCTGAAGGGCGACTTCACCGACCAGGTCAGCACCGGCATCGACAACTGGACGATGCGCCAGCCGCTCGGCGTCGTCGCGGGCATCACGCCGTTCAACTTCCCGTGCATGGTGCCGTGCTGGATGTTCCCGGTCGCGATCGCGACGGGCAACACGTTCGTGCTGAAGCCGAGCGAGCGCGACCCGTCGGCGGCCCTGTTCATCGCCGACCTGCTCACGCAGGCAGGTCTCCCGGCCGGCGTGTTCAACGTCGTGCAGGGCGACAAGGGCGCGGTCGACGCGCTGCTCGACCACCCCGACGTGCAGGCCGTCAGCTTCGTCGGCTCGACGCCGATCGCGGCCTACGTGCAGCAGCGCGCCGTGCAATCCGGCAAGCGCGTGCAGGCGCTCGGCGGCGCGAAGAACCACCTCGTCGTGATGCCCGACGCGAACCTCGAGCAGGCCGTCGACGCGCTGATCGGCGCCGCGTACGGCTCGGCCGGCGAACGCTGCATGGCGATCAGCGTCGCGGTGCTGGTGGGCGACATCGCGGACCAGATCGTGCCGCTGGTGGCCGAGCGCGCGCGCAAGCTGGTGATCGGCGACGGCATGTCGCCGGAAGTCGAGATGGGTCCGATCGTCACCGGCGAAGCACTCAAGCGCATCGAAGGCTATATCGAGCAAGGCGTGAACGAAGGCGCGCAACTGGTCGTCGACGGCCGCGGGCTGCGTGTGCCGGGCCGCGAGGCCGGCTTCTTCACCGGCGGCACGCTGTTCGATCACGTGACGCCCGACATGCGCATCTACAAGGAAGAAATCTTCGGGCCCGTGCTCGGCTGCGTGCGCGTGAAGGATTTCGGCGAAGCGGTCGACCTGATCAACGCGCATGAATTCGGCAACGGCGTGTCGTGCTTCACGAGCGATGGCGGCATCGCGCGCGAGTTCGCGCGGCGCATCCAGGTCGGGATGGTCGGCATCAACGTGCCGATTCCAGTGCCGATGGCGTGGCATGGCTTCGGCGGCTGGAAGAAGAGCCTGTTCGGCGACATGCACGCGTACGGCGAGGAAGGCGTGCGCTTCTACACGCGCCAGAAGTCGGTGATGCAGCGCTGGTCGTCGAGCATCGGCAAGGGCGCCGAATTCGCGATGCCGACCGCGAAGTAACCGCCTGACGGTACACCGCCCGCTGCGCTGTCGCGCGGGCGGCACACCAGCAACACCGGCAGGAGGCGTCAGCCGGCCTGCGTGCCGTGCGCGCCGTCGGCGGTCGGCAGGTACGACAGTTCGAGCCGGTACGCGAGCGCGACGAACAGGCTCTGCGCAAGGCCCATCGTGGCCGTCAACGCGCGGAAGCCGAACGTCGCGCTGTCCTGCACCATCAGCGTCACCTCGGCCTCCCGCGCCAGCGGGCTCATCCGGCTGTCGGTGATCGCGATCAGCCGCGCGCCGCGCTGCACGGCCTGCTGCGCGACCTGCACGGTTTCCTCCGCATACGGCATGAACGAGATGACGATCATCACGTCGCCCTCGCGCACCGAACGGATCTGCCCGAGATGCATGCTGCCGAGCGCGCTGAACAGCCCGATTCGCTTGTCGGTGTGCTGCAGCGCATAGTCGAGATAGACCGCAATCGGAAACGCGCGCCGCGAGCCCGCGATCCAGATCGCCTGCGTCTCGGCGAGCAAGTCGACGGCCTGCGCGAGCGCCTGCGAATCGAGCGTCTGCCGCAGCTGCTGCATCCCGGCGATGCTGCCCTTGATGAATTCGTCGGCGATCTGCTCGGGCTGCAGGCTCGACGAGCCCGCTTCGATCACGTCACGTAGCCGCAGGTTGTACGCGCGCCCCGGCGCGATCTGCTGTGCGAGCCCTTCGCGGAACAGCTTCTGCATCTCGGAGAAGCCGGAAAAGCCGAAGTGCTTCGCGAAGCGCACGACGGCCGACGGCTGGACGCCGCACGCTTCCGCGAGCGACTGGATGCCCTCCAGGCCAAGCTGGTCCCGATGCGTTTCCACGTGGCGCGCAATCACCTTCAGGCGATTGCTGAGACCGTCGTATTCCTGCGTCAGGTGCTGCAGGAACTGCTCGACGGTGGCGGGAGGTTTCTCGGATGAACTCATCGGATAGCGCGAAGTTGACGGCCCCGACGTGCGCGCGATGTTGACGAACGCGGCCCGGGGCTCACCTGGATACATGCATGAAGGGCGAATTTAATCACGTTTGCGGCACGGCCCGCGCCGCGTACTCGCTCCCACGCGCTCGATCATCACTTGCCTACGCTCCACGGCAACACTGGAAGCGATTGTCCAACGCGCTCGCGGCGTCGTAAAGATTAGGGTGTCTACCAACGCCGGCCGACGGCGCAAAGCCTTGCGCGACGGGCGCGCGGCGGCCGGCCCATGCCGCCGGTTCAACGATAGTCGACCCACACGCCGCCCGCATCGGCGGAGCGCACGCAGTTCTCGACCCAGCGCACGCCTTCCACGCCCGCATGGACGTCCGGATAGCGGATGTTCTTCAGTGCCGCGACGTCGCCGCGGTCGGCCGCATCCATCGCGAGCGCGAAGCGCGCATACAGATTCGACCAGGCCTCGAACAGCCCTTCCGGATGCCCGGCGCCGATGCGATCCTCGCGCAATGCATGCGGATGCAGATAACCCATCCCACGATCGAGCACCTGCGCCGGCTGCCCCTGCACTTCGTAGCGCAGCTGGTTCGGATGCTCGTCCCACCACTCGACGCTCGCCTTCGAGCCGATCACGCGCACCTTCTGGCCGTGCATCGAGCCCGCGTTTACCGCGCTCGACCACACGTAGCCGACCGCACCCGTGTCGTATTCCATGATCGTGAACGCGTTGTCTTCCAGCGGCGTGCGGCTCTTCACGAAGCTCTGCCGCGAACACATCAGGCGCCGGATCTTCAGCTCGGGCGCCATCACCTCGGAGATGTACAGCGGATGCGTGCCGATGTCGCCGAGCACGTAGCTCGGGCCCGCGAACTTCGGGTCGACGCGCCAGCGCGCGGCCGCGCTCGCGGCCTCGACACCCTCGCTGTGGAACCCGTGCGCGAACTGCATCTGCACGATGCGGATCTCGCCGAGATCGCCGCGCGCGATCATCTCGCGCGCCTGCTCGATCATCTGGTGTCCGGAATAACCGTACGCGACGCCGACGATCCGGTTCTTCTCGACCGACAGCCGCTGCAGCGCCTCGGCCTCCTCGGTCGTGAAGCACAGCGGCTTCTCGCAGACCACGTGCAGCCCCGCGTTCAGCGCCGCGCGGCAGATCTCGAAGTGCGTATTGTTCGGCGTCGCGATCGATACCGCGCGAATGCCGTCCGGGCGGCGCGCCTCGGCGTCGAACATCGTCGCGTAGTCGGGATAGCAGCGCTCGGCCGCGACGCCGAGCTTCACGCCGAACTGGCGGCCGCGTTCGGGATCGATGTCGAACGCGCCCGCGACCAGCTGGAAGCTGCCGTCGCGCAGCGCGGCCGACCGGTGGCTGTAGCCGATCTGGCTGCCGAGGCCGCCGCCGACCATGCCCCAGCGAATCGAATGTCCAAGCAGAATCTGTCCGTCAATCATGATGAGGGTGTTCCTGGTCCGTGTTCAGTTCAGAGGGTGCGTGGTGCGGCGGATCACGCGAAGCCGGCCGATGCGAGAAACGCGCGGCTCGCGGCGACGTCGCGCAGGCTCGTGCCGGCATTGCGCGGGTCGCGCTCCTGCTCGATCGTGATGTATCCCGCGTAGCCGATGTCGTCGAGCGCCTGCCGGATCGACCGGTAGTCAAGCACGCCGGTGCCGATCGGGCACATCACGCCGCGCGCGCAGGCGGCGAAGAACGCGATGTGCTCGCCCATCACCGCGTCGTACACGGCCGCGTCGATGTCCTTGAAATGCACGTAGTCGAGGCGCGCCGCATGGCGGCGCAGCCAGGCTTCCGGATCCATGCCCGAGTAGTACAGGTGGCCCGTGTCGAGACAGAGGCCGGCCGTGTCGGCCGGAACGTCGGCGACGATCCGGTCGATCTCGTCCGCGAACTCGATGTAGCCGCCCGCATGCGGATGGATCACCGTGCGCACGCCGAATTCGTCGCGCGCGATCGTCGCAATCTGCCGGATGTGGTCGACCATCGCCGCCCAGCGTTCGTCCGACAGCCGCGGCGCGCGCTCGCCGTGGCCCGCCGCGTAGTCGCGTTCGGCGTGGCCCCAGTCCATCACGACGAGGTACGGCGCCGCGTAGCGCTGGCCGTCCTGCGTGGGCAGCTTCGGCAGCCGCGTGATCAGCGCGCAGATCTCGCGCGTCTGGCGCAACAGGTTCGGCAGGTTCTCCGGCGACACCAGATCGTCGAAGATCGTGCCGGCGGTGATGCTCAGGCGCTGCCGCTCGAGCTCCGCGCTCACCACGTCGAGTTCGAGCGGGATGTAGCCGTACGGCCCGAGCTCGATGCCCGAGTAGCCGGCCTCGGCGGCTTCGGCAAGCACCTGCCGCCAGGGCGGCAGGTGCGGGTTCTTCACGTCGTCGACACCCCAGCAGCACGGTGCGCAACCCATCTTCATCGTCATGTCGGTCAGTCCGGCAGGTAGGCGGCTGCGGTTCAGCCGCGATAGAACGCAGGGCGTTCGGCCATCGCGATCGGCTCGACCGCCCCGCTCTTTTGCGCACGCACGCAGGCGTCGGCCGCGACCGCCGCCGCGTAGCCGTCCCACGCCGACGGCCCGGTGAGCGCATGCGCGCGCACGCCGTCGATGAACGCCTGCAGCTCGACGTCGTACGACGCGATGAAGCGCTCCTTCCAGTCGGTCATGATCTCGACCGACTGCCGCGCCGCATGCTTGAGCCCCACGGCCGGTGGATCGGGCAGCTTCGCGATGCCCTGCTCGCCCACCACCTCGCACTGGATGTCGTAGCCGTACTGGCAGTTCACGAAGATCTCGACGTCGATGCGCACGCCGCTCGCGGTTTCCAGCAGCACGATCTGCGGATCGGCGAGATGCGCGGACGCATGGCGCGTCTTCCTCGGATAGACGACTTGCGTGCTCACGTAGTCCTCGCCGAGCAGCCAGCGCAGCACGTCGAGCTCGTGGATCAGCGTGTCGGTGATCGCCATGTCGGTCGTGTAGCGCTCGCCGACCGACTGGTTGCGGTGCGCGCAATGCAGCATCAGCGGCGCGCCGATCTCGCCGCTGTCGATCACGCGCTTCAGCGCGCGATAGCCTTCGTCGTACGGCCGCATGAAGCCGACCTGCACGAGCCGCTTGCCGTGCGCGACTTCGGCTTCGACGATCCGCATGCAGCCTTCGGCGGTCACGGCGAGCGGCTTCTCGCAGAACACCGGCTTGCCGTGCGCGATCGCGTCGAGCACGAACGCTTCATGCGTCGGCCCCCACGACGTGACGAGCACGGCCTGCACGTCGGCGGCGGCGACCACCTCGTGGCCGTCGCCGTAGATCTCCGCGTCGAGCCCATACTTCGCCACCGCGTCGCGCGCCTGCCGCGGATCGATGTCGTTGACGGCCACGACGCGCGCGCCGGACAGCGTGCGGGTCAGTCTGCGAATATGGTCCTGGCCGATCGCACCGCAGCCGATCACGCCGATTTGCAAGGTCATCTAACAGTCTCCAGTCGTTCATTGGCGGTGCGGCACGCGCCGCACCGGTCAGTCATCCGTCAGCGCGCGGTACGATCGAAATGACGATCGACGTAGCGCTGGATCGTGTCGCGCATGTAGCGCGACGATGCTTCCGCGCGGTCCTCCCACGCGAACACGCACGACGACATCACGCCGTCGAAGCCTGCCGCGCCGAGCGCGCGAAAGAACACGTCCCAGTCGATCTCGCCCTGCCCGATGTCGAGATGCTGGTGCACGCGGATCTGGTTCGAGCCCGGCGGGTTCACGATGTAGCGCAGCTGGCTGCTCTTGCGATGGTCGAAGGTGTCGGCCACGCGCACGTGCGCGAGGATCGGCGCGGCCTGCGCGATCATCGCGGCCATGTCGTCGCCGTAGTAGAACGTGTGCGGCGCGATGTACGACAGCTTCAGCGACGGCGAGCCGAGGTTCGTGACGATGTCGATCGCCGGCTGCAGCTGCTCGATCCAGTCCTCCGGATGCGGCTCGACCGACAGCACGATGCGTTCGCGCTCGAGGATCGGCAGCAACTCGTCCATCGACCGGAACCACGCGGCTTCGCACAACTCCTTCGGGTTCGCGCCCGGCCGTTCGCCGACCGAGCGCTCGGGCGATGCGCCGCGCCCGAACTCCGACACCATCAGCGCACACTCCATCTCGACCGCCACCTCGATCGCCTTCTTCCAGCAGCGCACCGCCCATTGCCGCTCGTCCTCGAACGGGCTCGCCCAGCGATACATCGGCTGCAGCGACGCAAGGCCGACGCCGCTCGCGCGCATCGCCTGCCGGAACGCGGCCATCCGCTCGCGCGTCGCGCGCGGCATCACCCACCAGTCGAGAAAGTCGCTGCGCGGCGACAGCTCGATCTGGTCGTAGCCGAGCTCGGCCACCGCGTGCGGCAGGCGGTCGAGCGGCAGGTGGCGAATCATGTAAGGGTCCAGCGCGATCTTCATCGAATATCCTCGACGATGGCGGGTAGCGGGTGCCGGACGCAGGCGGCGGCACGTGCCGCACCCGCCCGGCGATGCACGAAGGGTCAGCGGCGCTTCTTCTTGTTGCGGTACTGGTCGGCGATCACGGCCGCGACGATGATCGCGCCCTTGACCATCTCCTGGTAATACGCGTCGATGCGGATGAACGTGAAGCCCGACGTCATCACGCCGAGGATCAGCACGCCGATCACGGTGCCCGTCACGCGGCCGAGGCCACCCGACAGCGACGTGCCGCCGATCACGACCGCCGCGATCGCATCGAGCTCGTACATCACGCCCATGCCCGACTGGCCGGAGATCGCGCGCGCGGCCGTCACGGTGCCGGCGATCCCGCTCAGCAGACCCGCGATCGCGTAGACGAAGATCAGGTGGCGCGTGACGTTGATGCCCGATACGACCGCCGCATGACGGTTCGCGCCGATCGCATACGTGTACTTGCCGAAGCGCGTATAGCGCAGCACGACGTGGAAGATCGCGGCGATCACGAGAAAGATGATCACCGGGTTGGCACCGGCGCCGATGGCGGCGAACTGATCGGTCAGCATCGACACCGGCATCCCGTTGGTGAACCACTTCGCGAAGCCGCGCGCGGCGACCATCGTGCCGAGCGTCGCGATGAACGGCGGGATGCCCGTCATCGCGATCAGCGAGCCGTTCAGCAGGCCGACCAGCAGCCCGACGCACACGCCGGCGAGCACGGGCCAGATGATCGGCAGGTCGGTCAGGTGCGGAAACACCGCGCGCGGGAAGTCGGACACCTGCGCGAGACTGGCCGACACGACCGCCGCGGCGGCCACGACCGAGCCCGAGGAGAGGTCGATCCCGCTGGTGATGATCACGAGGTTCACGCCGACCGCGATGATGCCGATCACGGCCATCTGCAGCACGATGATCTCGAGCCGCTCGGTGTTGAACAGGAAGCTCTGGCCGACGACGATCCAGCCGACGATCTCGAAGAACAGGCTGATGCCGACGAGCACGAGGAAGATGCTCAGCTCGGGCGGCCACTTCGTGTGCCGCGTCTTGAGGGTCATGGTCTGCGCATCCGCGACCGGGTTCAGGTTGCCCATTGCTTTGTCTCCAATCTTGGTTCGGCTCAGCGCGACGCGAGATCCATGATGCGGACCTGGTCGGCGTCCTTGCGATCGACGATGCCGGTCATGCGCCCTTCGTGCATCACCATCACGCGATCGCTCATTCCCAGCACTTCCGGCATCTCCGACGAGATCATCAGCACCGCGACGCCCTTGCCGGCGAGCGCGCTGACGAGCCGGTGGATCTCGGCCTTCGCGCCGACGTCGATGCCGCGCGTCGGTTCGTCGAGGATCAGGATGCGCGGCTGCGTGAGCAGCCACCGGCCGATCAGCACCTTCTGCTGGTTGCCGCCTGACAGGTTCTGGATTTCCTCGTGCAACCCGGGCGACTTCACGCGCAGCATGCGGCTCATTGCCTCGCAGTCGCGCTTCAGCTGCGCCTGCCGCACGAAGTTGAACTTCACGTAGCGGTGGCTGAGCACCGCCGCTTCCATGTTCGCGAGCAGGTCGAGATTCAAGAAGCAGCCGGTGTCCTTGCGGTCTTCGGTGAGGAAGGCCATCCCGTGCTTCATCGCCTGCGCGGGCGTCGTGATGCGCACCGGCTTGCCGTCGATGCGGATCTCGCCCGACGTGGCCGGCACGACGCCGAACAGCGCCTCCGCGACGTTCGAGCGCCCCGAGCCGACGAGGCCGGCCACGCCGAGGATCTCGCCCGCGCGCAGCTCGAAGCTCACGTCGCGGAACACGCCGTCGACGCCGAGGTTCCGCACCGACAGCACGACGTCGCCGATCGGCACCTCTTCCTTCGGGAACATCTGCGTGATCTCTCGCCCGACCATCATGCGGATGATGTCGTCGCGCGTGACGTCGCTCGATGCATGCGTGCCGATGTACTTGCCGTCGCGGAACACCGAGAACTCGTCGGCGATCTCGAACAGCTCGTTCATCTTGTGCGTGATGTAGACGATGCCCTTGCCCTGCTCGCGCAGCTGGCGAATGATCCGGAACAGGTGCGTGACTTCCTTGTCGGTCAGCGCGGAAGTCGGCTCGTCCATGATCAGCACGTCGGAGTCGAACGACACGGCCTTCGCGATCTCGACCATCTGGCGGCTCGCGACCGTCAGCGTGCGCACGTCGGTTTCCGGGTCGATGTCGATCGACAGCCGCTCGAACAGCTCGGCCGTCTGGCGGCGCAGCGCGGCGTGATCGATCAGGCCAAAACGGTTCTTCGGTTCGCGGCGGATCCAGATGTTCTCCGCGACCGTCATGTACGGCATCAGGTTGAGTTCCTGGTGAATCATCGCGATGCCGCGGTCGAGCGCGTCGAGCGGGCCGTTCAGCACGACCGGCTCGCCGTTGATCAGGATCTCGCCCTGGTCGGGCGTGTAGACGCCGGCAATGATCTTCATCAGCGTCGACTTGCCCGCGCCGTTCTCGCCCATCAGTGCGTGGACGGTGCCGCGGCGCACGCGGAACTGCACGCCGTCGAGCGCGACGACGCCGGGAAAGGACTTGCCGACACCGCGCACCTCGAGCACGCAGTCGGCCGCGGAAGAAGCCGGCGGGGCCGACGCGCCGGTCGAGCCGGACGAAGCGGCCCGCGCATCGTCGCCGGCCATCGGGCGTGCGACTCTGGCTGTAAACATGGACGTTCCTCGACAAGTCGTGCGCGAACCCGGTCGTGCCGGGCCCGCGCCATTCAACGGATCACCGGTCAGTGCTTCGCGTACTGGGCCATGTTCTCGGGCGTCACAAGCTCGAACGGCACGTTCACGTAGCGGTCGACGGGCTGTTTCTTCGCGAGCTTGAGCGCGGCCGCGACGGCCTGCTGCCCCTGCCCGGATGCATTCTGGTACACCGACACCTTCAGCTCGCCGCTCTTCATCGACGCGAGGCCGTCCGGCGTCGCGTCGATGCCGGCGACGATCGTCTTCGGCGTCAGCTTGCGCGCGGCCTTCAGCGCGTTGATCGCGCCGATCGCCATCTCGTCGTTGTTGGAGATGATCGCGTCGAACTTCGTGCCGGAGCTGAGCCAGTTCATCGTGATGTCCTGGCCCTGCGTACGGCTCCACTTGCCTTCGCGCTTGTCGACGATCTTCATGCCCGCGCAATCCTTCGTCGCGATCACGTCCTCGATGTCTTTCGTGCGGGCGCGCGCCGATTCGTTGGACAACTCGCCCATCAGCACGAGGAGGTCGCCCTTGCCGCCGAGCAGCTTGCACACCTGGCGCGCCTGCAGCGTGCCCGACTGCTTCTCGTCGGACGCAACCACCGCGACGCCCGCCGGCAGCTTGTCGAAATCGACCGGCTTGCGGTTCACGTACACGAGCGGGATCTTCGCGGCCGTCACCATCTTGGTGATCTTCGGCGTCGCGTCGGTATCGACCGCGTTCACGATGATCGCGTCGACCTTCTGCGCGATCATGTTCTGGACCTGGCTCAACTGCTTGCCGACGTCGTTGCCGCCGTCCTCGATCTGCACCGTCGCGCCGTCCTTCTTCGCCGAATCGGCGATGCTGTTGCGCAGGATGGTCAGGAACGTGTCGTCGAACGACGCCATCGTCACGCCGATCTTCTCGGCATGCGCGAGCGGCGCAGCCAGGATCGCGGCGGCCGCGACGGCCATCAGCTTGGTCTTCATGATCAATCTGTCTCCTCATCTCCGGGGGGCGGAAGACGGCGCGTTGCGCGCCGCCGGGCCGAGTCCGATCGAATCCGATACGGACTGAAGCATCCGGATGAAACTGTAGATCACTTCCTCGAAAATTTGGAAATTTATTTCTACGTGATTTCACCTAGGGAACTGGATTTCCAAAAAGTCTAGACTCCGTTCCGTAGCCCGATTCCTTGCGGCAGGCAGTCCCGCGTCGTGCCCCACACGGTGCGAATCGTCGCCCGAGGTTCGGTCCCCTAATCCGCCGGCATCGCCGACCGCCGGCCGCGAGCGTGACACGTGATATGAGCCTGCTGACCTTTCCGAGTGACCGCCCCATCGATCTCGCCTGCCTCGGCCGCGTGGCCGTGGATCTCTATGCGCAGCAGTACGGCAGCCGCCTGGAAGATGCGCGCAGTTTCCAGATGTATCTCGGCGGCTCGTCCGGCAACGTCGCGTTCGGCGTGGCCCGGCTCGGGCTGAAGACCGCGATGATCTCGCGCGTCGGCGACGAGCAGATGGGCCGCTTCCTGCGCGAGACGCTCGAGCGCGAAGGCTGCGACACGAGCCAGCTGCAGACCGACCGCGAGCGCCTCACCGCGCTGGTGCTGCTCGGGCTGAAGGACCGCGACACGTTCCCGCTGCTGTTCGTGCGCGAGAACTGCGCGGACATGGCCGTGCGCGCCGACGAGATCAGCGAGGACTTCATCGCCGGCTGCCGCGCGCTCGCGATCACCGGCACGCACCTGTCGACGCCGGGCACGCGCGAGGCGTCGCTGACCGCGCTCGGCTATGCGCGCCGCCATGGCGTCGTGCGGATTCTCGACATCGACTACCGGCCGGTGCTGTGGGGACTGACCGCGCGCGGCGCGGGCGAAAACCGCTACGTGCCGGACGCGCAGGTGACGCGGCAGTTGCAGCAGGTGCTCGGCGAATTCGACCTGCTGGTCGGCACCGAAGAGGAATTCCTGATCGCCGGCGGCGTGCCGCACGACGTGATCGGCTCGTTGCAGGCGGTGCGCAAGATCACGAACGCGACGCTGGTCGTCAAGCGCGGCGCGCTCGGCTGCTGCGTGATCGAAGGCGACGTTCCAGCCCGCATCGACGATGCGCCGACCTATCTCGGCGAACGCGTCGAAGTGCTCAACGTGCTCGGCGCGGGCGATGCGTTCCTGTCGGGTCTGCTGTCGGGGCTGCTGCGCGGCCGCGACTGGGCCGAGTCGACGCGCATCGCGAACGCGTGCGGCGCGATCGTCGTGTCGCGCCATGCATGCTCCGCCGCGATGCCGACGCCGGCCGAGCTGGCACACTGGTTCGACGGCAGCCGCAATCCGGTGGTCGACGCCGACCACACGCTCGCGCATCTGCATCGCGTGACGGTGCCGCGCCGCGAATGGGACGACCTGTGCGTGATGGCGTTCGACCATCGCAGCCAGTTCTATGAACTCGCGGTGCAGGCCGGCGCGGACGAAGCGCGGATCAAGACCTTGAAGCGCCTGCTCGTGCGCGCGGTCGAACAGGTCGAGCGCGATCGTCAGATCGAAGGCCACGTGGGCGTGCTGATCGACGGCGGCGGCTACGGCAGCGACGCGCTGGCGTCGGCCACCGGACGCGGCTGGTGGGTCGGCCGCCCGGTCGAGCTGCCGGGCTCGCGGCCGCTGCGTTTCGACGAAACGCGCTCGGTCGGCTCGTCGCTCACGCACTGGCCGACCGAACAGGTCGTGAAGTGCCTCGTGCACTATCACCCGGACGACCCGGTCGACCTGCGCGTCGAACAGGAGCAGCGCGTGCTGGAGCTGTGGGAAGCCACGCGCGCCAGCGGCAACGAACTGCTGCTGGAAATGATTCCGCCGCGCGCGGTCACGCCGGCCGGCACCGAGGACGACGCGGTGCTGCGCACGATCGCGCGCTTCTACAACCTCGGCGTGAAGCCCGAATGGTGGAAGCTCACGCCGCTCACCGCCGACGGCTGGACGCGGCTCGCCGCACTGATCGCCGAGCGCGACCCGCACTGCCGGGGCGCGGTGATCCTCGGGCTGAACCAGCCGCTGCAATACCTGGTCGACAGCTTCCGCTCGGCGACCAACCCGGTCGTCAAGGGCTTCATGGTCGGGCGCACGCTGTGGGCGGATGCGTCGCTGAACTGGTTCGCCGGCCGGATCGACGACCAGGCGCTGATCGACGAAGTCGCCGGCAACTTCGCGCAACTGGTCGACGCGTGGCTCGGCCGCCGTGCCGCGGCCGCCCGCGCCGCCGCGGCCTGACGCGACACCCGCGATGACCCTTTCCTCTTCACCGACCGACATGACCTCTACCGTGAGACTGACCGTCAGCCAGGCGCTCGTGCGCTACCTGGCCGCCCTGCGCGCCGAAGTCGTCCAGCCCGACGGCCGCACCGAGATCCTGCCGTACTGCGGCGGCGTGTTCGCGATCTTCGGCCACGGCAACGTGGCCGGGCTCGGCGAGGCGCTGCACGCGGAAAAAGACCGCCTGCCGACCTTCCGCGCGCACAACGAGCAAGGGATGGCCAATGCGGCCGTCGCGTTCGCGAAGGCGAACTTCCGCCAGCGGATGATGGCCGCGACGTCGAGCATCGGCCCCGGCGCGACCAACATGCTGACGTCGGCCGCGCTCGCGCACGTCGGCCGGCTGCCGCTGTTGCTGCTGCCCGGCGACGTGTTCGTGTCGCGGCTGCCCGACCCCGTGCTGCAGCAGGTCGAGGATTTCGAACAGGGCGACGTCAGCGCGAACGACTGCTTCCGGCCGGTGACGCGCTACTTCGACCGGATCACGTCGCCCGAGCAACTGCTCGTCGCGCTGCCGCGCGCGATCCAGGTGATGACCGACCCCGCGCAGTGCGGCCCCGTGTGCCTCGCGTTGCCGCAGGACGTGCAGACCTTCGCATACGACTGGCCCGAGGATTTCTTCGCGCCGCCGGTGATCCGGATGCGCCGGCCGCCGGCCGACGCGCTCGAACTCGCCGATGCGCTCGACGTGCTGAAGGCCGCGAAGAAGCCGCTGATCGTCGCGGGCGGCGGCGTGCTGTACAGCCAGGCGTGGGATGCGCTGCGCGCGTTCGCCGATACGCATGGCGTGCCGGTCGCCGAATCGCAGGCCGGCAAGGGCAGCCTCGCGTGGGACCATCCGCTGAATCTCGGGTCGATCGGCGTGACGGGCTCGCCAGCCGCGAATCGCGCGGCCGCGCAGGCCGACGTGGTGTTCGCGGTCGGCACGCGGCTGCAGGATTTCACGACCGGCTCGCATGCGCTCTACGGCCATGCGACGCTCTTGAGCCTGAACGTGCAGCCGTTCGACGCAGGCAAGAAACGCGGCCGTCAACTGGTGGCCGATGCGCGCACGGGCCTCGGCCAGCTGTCGGCCGCGCTGGCCGGCTGGCAAGCCGATCCGGCGTGGACCGCCAGCAACCGCGACCAGGCCACCGCCTGGAACGCGCGCGTGACCGAGCTCACGACCCGCATTCCGAAGGACACGCTGCCGTACGACGCGGAAGTGATCGGCGCGGTGCGCGACTCCGCAGCGGACGCGGGCCGCGACAGCGCGCGCGACGACCTCGTCGTGTGCGCGGCCGGCACGCTGCCGGCCGAGCTGCACAAGCTGTGGCGCAGCGGCGTGCCGGGCAACTACCACATGGACTACGCGTACTCGTGCATGGGCTACGAGGTCGCGGGCGGCCTCGGCGCGAAGCTCGCGCGGCCCGGACGCGAAGTGATCGTGATCGTCGGCGACGGCTCGTACATGATGCTCAACGCGGAACTCGCGACGTCGGTGATGCTCGGCCGCAAGCTCATCGTCGTGATCCTCGACAACCGCGGCTACGGCTGCATCGAGCGGCTGCAACTGAATTGCGGCGGCGCGAGCTTCAACAACATGCTCGACGACTGCGTGCCGGAGGGCGGCGAGCACTCGACGATCGACTTCGCGATGCATGCGCGCGCGATGGGCGCCGAAGCCGTGCACGTGCGCGACATCGGCGAGCTGCGCAGCGAAATGAAGCGCGCCCGCGCGGCGACGAAGAGCCAGGTGCTCGTGATCGACACCACGCACCGCCGCACGACCGACGACGGCGGCGCATGGTGGGAAGTCGCGGTGCCGCAAGTATCCGAACGCGCCGGCGTCGATGCAGCGCACCGCGCGTATCTCGATGCGAAGACCCGGCAGCGGCGCTGATGGCACGCACGACCCACGATCCCTCCCCGCGAAAAACACATTCGAACCAAGGAAGCACGTCATGAGCTGGAACGTCCGCATCGGTATCAATCCCCTGTCGTGGATGAACGACGACCTGCCGTCGCTCGGCGGCGAGACGCCGCTCGAAACGGCACTGACGGAAGGCGCCGAAATCGGCTATGCGGGCTTCGAGCTCGGCAACAAGTTTCCGAAGACCGGCCCCGAGCTGAAGGCGAAGCTCGCCGAGTTCGGGCTCGTGTGCGTGTCGGGCTGGTATTCGGGCTTCCTCGCCGAGGTCGAGCCGGGCATGAGCGATGACGATGCGGTCGCCGCCGAGATCGAGCGCTGCCGCGCGCACCTGACGAAGCTGCAGTACAACGACGTGAAGGTTGTCGTGTACGGCGAATGCGCGGGCACGATCCAGGGCAACATCGACACGCCGGTCGCGAAGCGCCCGCGCTTCGTCGACGACGCAGCCTGGCGACGCTACGCGGCGCGCCTCGACGCGTTCGGCGCGCACCTGCTCGACACGTACGGCATCAAGCTTGCGTACCATCACCACATGGGCGCGTACGTCGAGTCGCCCGACGATGTCGACCGGCTGATGGCGCTCACCGACCCGTCGAAAGTGTTCCTGCTGTTCGACACCGGCCACGCGTATTTCGGCGGCGCGGCCGACCCGGTCACGCTGCTGAAGAAGCATGTGTCGCGCGTGGTTCACGTCCATTGCAAGGACGTGCGGCCGCAGGTCGTCACGCAGGCGCGCAACGACGGCTGGAGCTTCCTGAACGGCGTGATCAACGGCACCTTCACCGTGCCGGGCGACGGCGCGCTCGACTACGAGGCGACGCTCCGTACGCTGAAGGACGCCGGCTACGAAGGCTGGCTCGTCGTCGAGGCCGAGCAGGATCCGGCCGTCGCGCCGAGCTATGCGTATGCGAAGAAGGGTTACGAATCGCTGCGCGCGATCGTCGACCGGTTGAGCGCGTGAACGTATGAACGCGTGAACGCATGAGCCCTACCCTGTTGCGGAGCCCCACCCCATGACGATTTCTCCCCTGCTGATCAAGGCCGCGGCCGACCGCGAGATCTGCAACGTCACGCCCGAATCGGCCGGCTGGAAGCACGTCGGCTTCCGTGCGCTGCGCCTGAAGGCCGGCGACACCGAAACGCTCGACACCGGCGCGCGCGAGCTGTGCGTCGTCGTGCTCACCGGCACGGTGCGTGCGGAGGTCGACGGTGCCACCTACGACGCGCTCGGCAAGCGCGACAGCGTGTTCGAGGACGTGTCGCCGGACGCGCTGTACGTGCCGGGCGGCAAGACGGTCAAGCTGGTCGCGACGCGCGATGCGGAAGTCGCGCTGTGCACCGCGCCGTACGCGAGCGGCGACAAGCGCGTGCAACGCCTCGACGGCGAGCGGATGCGCCGCTCGGTACGCGGGCAAGGCACCAACACGCGCTACGTGTGCGACATCCTGATGGGTGACAACCCGGCGGCCGACCGGCTGCTCGTGGTCGAGGTCGTCACGCCGGCCAGCCATTCGAGCAGCTATCCGCCGCACAAGCACGACCGCGACGCGGCACCGGAAGAAACGTCGCTGGAGGAAACCTACTACCACCGGATCGATCCGCCGCAAGGCTTCGCGTTCCAGCGCGTGTACACGGACGACCGCAGCCTCGACGAAGCGTGCGCGGTCGAGGACCACGACGTCGTGATGGTGCCGCGCGGCTACCACCCGGTGGTCGCGCCGCACGGCTACAACCTGTACTACCTGAACGTGATGGCCGGGCCGAGCCGCGCGTGGGCGTTCAAGAACGATCCCGCGCACGAGTGGATGCTCGACGCCCCGAAGCGCTGATGGAAAGACGGGCCCGCGCGCGGCCCGCGACGATGCGACGCCCGGCACGCGCACCCAGCGCCGGCGACGCCACGGAGCCGCCATGGTGACGACCCTCTTTCGCCTCGAACCCCATCCCTTCGACGACGACGCGTCGAACCCGGCGCTGCCGCGCTTCGATGCGGCCGTCGCCCGCCGGATGGGTGAAATCGCTGTCAACCTTGCGTCGCGCCGCGGGCTGCCGATCGCGGTGAGCATCGTCGGCGAGCAGGCGCCGCTGTTCTACTGCGCGCTCGACGGCAGCGACGCCGGCGACAGCGACGCGATCCGCCGGCGGCAGAACACGGTGTTGCGCTTCGGCCTCAGTTCGCTCGCGGTCGGCGAGCGGTTTCGCCGCGCCGGCTGGTCGCTGCAGTCGCAGGGGCTGTCGGATCACGACTATGCGCTCGACGGCGGCGGCGTGCCGCTGCGGATCGCCGGAGCCGGCATCGTCGGCGCGATGACGATCGCGGGGCTCGACTCCGAGCACAATCACGCGCTCGTCGTCGAGAGCCTGCAGTGGCACGTCGGCGCGAACGCGCTTGCGATGAGCACGTAGCCGCCGTTGCGCCATCACGCCGCCAGCCGTCACGAACGGCGCGGCGGCAACACGTCGAGCGAGCGCCCCGGCCGTTGCGCGACGGCGGCGTCGGCCGCCTCGTCCGGGATATCGTCGAGCGACCGGTTGTTGGTCCGCGGCCCGAACGCGCCGATCGACAGCATCACGATCAGCATGCTGCCGCCGATCAGCGCGAACACCGCCGACACGCCCGCGCGCTCGAGCAGCAGCACGACGATGAAACTGCTGACGGCCCCGGTCAGTCGGCCGATCGAATGCACGAAGCCGAGCGCGCGCCCGCGGATCGCGGTCGGAAACAGTTCCGACTGGTACGCGGTGCCGTTGCTCGCGAGCACCGTGCTCGACAGCGTGACGAGCAGGCCGAATGCAATCACGAACGGCGCTTGCGCCGACATCGCGAACGCACTGCCGAACAGCGCGACGCCGAACGCCGACGCGACGATCAGCCACTTCCGCTCGATCCGGTCCGCGATCAGGCCGGCGACGAGCGGCGACACCGGATAGGCGAACGCGATCACGAACGCATAGCCGAGACTCTTCGCGACGGTTGCGCCCTGGGCGGCGAGCAGCGTCGGCAGCCATTGGCTGAAGCCGAAAAAGCCGATGCTCAGGAATCCGTTGAATGCAATCAGCATCGCGGTGCGACCGCGGTATCGCGCCCCCCACATCGACGGCGCACCCGGCGCAAGTGGCGTGGCGGCAGCCGGTAGCCGGACCGCGGGCAGCGGCCGGCCGGATTCGCGCTCCACCACCTGCTCGAGTTGCCGCACGATGCGTTCGGCCTCGGCTTGCCGGCCCACGCCGACGAGCCAGCGCGGCGACTCCGGCAAGCGCGACTGCAGCCACCAGACGACCACCGCCCCGCTTCCGCCGAGCAGCACGACCCAGCGCCATCCGGACCAGCCGAGCGGATCGTGCGGCACCCAGAGCCACGACACGAGCGCCAGCACCGGCATGGCCAGGTAGCCGACGGCGAAGCAGACGGCGAACGCCCGGCCCCGTACCGCCTTCGGCACCAGCTCGGTCAGGAACGCGCCGATCGTGATCAGCTCCGCGCCGACGCCGCAGCCTGCGACGAAGCGGCACACGAGCACGCCGAGCGCGCCCGACTGCACGCACATCATCAGGCTCGCCGCGGTATAGAGCAGCAGCGCACCGGTGAACAGCGCGCGGCGCCCGTAGCGGTCCGCCAGGCGCGACACGAACATTTCGCCGATGAACAGCCCGATGAACGTCGCCGCGCCGAGCGCGCCCTGGTCCGACATGCCGAGCACGCCGCGCGCGCCGGTGTGAAAGATGCCGTCGCGAATCAGCCCGGGCGGCAGATAGGTCATCTGGAACAGGTCGTAGACCTCGAAAAAGCCGCCGACGCTCAGGCACAGCACGAGCTTCCAGATACCGGCTGTCGCGGGCAGGCGATCGATGCGCGCGGCGAGCGATGCCGCAAGGGTGTCAGACATGGCGTGTCCTCGGTGGTCGCCCGCGCGGCGCGCGGGACGGCGGTGATGGCGCGGCGCCGGCCGCGCGGCGTGGCAATCACACGGTGGCAACCGGATTGACCGGCGAGCCGACGAGCCCGCGCAGATGCAGCGGCGGCGCGGTCAGCAGGAAGCGGCTGCGGTGATGTGCGTGCAGCCAGTCCGCGAGCGGCGTCAGGTGCCACAGTTCGCCGAGATGGATGCCGAGCTTGAACAGGCACAGCTCGTGCAGCGGCATCAGCGCACCTGGTTGAGCGAACGGCTGCGCGTCGCGCGGGCGCTCCTCGACCGCGTGGTTGTCGGCCGCGAGCGCCGCGAGCCCCGACGCGTCGATCCAGTTCAGCAGGCGCGCGTCGGCACCATCCAGCACGCAGCAGGCGTGCGGCGCACCGGTCTCGCCGCGCGCGGCCGCTTCCAGCAGACGGTCGGCGAAGCCCGTATGCACGCATACGATATCGCCGCGCTCGACGCTCACGTCATCCGCGCGCAGCACCGCCATCCAGTCGTCGAAGCCGACCTTGCGCCGCGCGTCGCCGAAGTGACGGCGCAGGTCGACCATCACGCCGCGCCCCTGCACGCCCGTCCGTGCCATCACCTCGATGCCGAGCGCCCGTGCGCCGCCTTCCGGCGCACCGGCCTCCGGCACGCGGATATGCTCGCCCATCCGGTAGCCGTTGTAGAACACCCGGGTCTTTTCACCGTCGCCCGCCGGATCGAACAGCGAGCCGACGTGCGACAGCGCGTCCCATTGCGTCGAGAACTGCGAATGCATGCAGAACGCGTCGTCGCACACGACATCGGTTGCATTCGCAACCTGTTCGTCCGCGCGATAGCCGAAGTAAGGCTTGTCGCCCGCCAGCGCCGGCATGATCGCCGGCGGACGCCGCCGTGCGTTCAGTCCGCCGCCGCGCGGCACGTCGAGCGGCAGGCTCAGCGAAAAAACGCGGCCTTCGCGCACTTCCGCGACGCCGCGCAGCACGGCGTCGGGCGTCAGCCAGTTCAGGCGCCCTTTCTGGTCGTCCGGGCCGAAATCGCCCCAGTTCGAGCCGGGCGGCCGATGGGTCCAACGCGGATTCATGGTGTCTCCTCCATGCAATGTCCGGTGCATCCGGTTTCCGTCGTTGCGCGCTCCGCTTACCGCGAACGGATCACGCCCAGCGCAGCGAGCCGCGCGTACTCGAGCTCGCCGAGCAGCGGCTCGAGGATCTCGCGGTTGTGTTCGCCGAGCGCGGGCGCGGGCCGGCGGAACGCGCCGGGCGTGCCCGACAGGCGCGGCGTGACGTTGTGCATCGGCAGGCTGCCGACGTCGTCGTCGGGCAGCTCGACCAGCGCCTCCCGCTCGATCACGTAGCGATCCGCGACGATCTGCGCGATGTCCTGGATCGGCCCGACCGTCACGCCCGCTTCCTCGAAGAAGGCCAGATTGGCGTCGAGATCGCGTGCGGCAATGAATTCGCCGACGATCGCGTCGAGCGCCTCCGCATGCCGCACGCGCAGCACGTTGGTGGCATAGCGCGGATCGTCCACCAGGTCCGCGCGGCCGATCGCGCGGAACAACCGTTCGGCCATCGCCTGCGTCGAACTCGACAGGCACAGCCATTTGCCGTCGCGGGTGCGATACGCATTGCGCGGCGCGGTGTTCGTCGAGCGGCTGCCGGTGCGCGGCTTGATCTCGCCGGTCATCACGTAGTTCGCCGCGGCCGGCCCGAGAATCGACAGCAGCGGCTCGAACAACGACACGTCGATCACCTGCCCCGCCGCATGCTGCGTCCCGCGCGCATGCAGCGCGACCAGCACGGCGAGCGCACCGGACATCCCGGCCGTCATGTCGGCAAGAAACATCGGCGGAAGGACCGGCTCGCGATCGGCGAACCCGTTGATCGCGGCGAAGCCCGCATAGCCTTCGGCGAGCGTGCCGAAGCCCGGCTTGTGGCGATACGGGCCGGTCTGCCCCCAGCCGGAAATCCGCGCGATCACCAGTTCCGGCCGGATCGCGAGCAGGTCGTCGGGCCCGAGCCCCATCCGCTCCGCGACGCCCGGCTTGAAGCTCTCGACGAACACGTCCGCGTCGCGCACCAGCCGGCGCACGATGTCGACGCCCTGCGGCGAACGCAGATCGACGCACACGCTGCGCTTGTTGCGTCCGTACACCTTCCAGTTCGTGCTGATTCCGCCCGCGCCGACCGCGCGCAGCGTATCCCCGCGCTCGCTTTCGACCTTCACGACGTCCGCGCCGAAGTCGGCGAGCTGCACGCTCAGCATGTTGCCGGCCATCAATCGCGACAGGTCGACCACGCGCACGCCGGACAGCGGCCCGCCCGCGCCTGCGTCGAACGATTTCTGACGGATCGGACCGGTGGGCGCGCGACGATGCGCGCCGGCCGCACGGGCGGCCTGCGTGTCGGGTACGGACATGACTGTCTCCTGGTAGGTGTCTGTCGGTGGGTCAGGGATGCGCGCGCCGCGCGCCTGCGCTATTCGAGCAGCGCGCCAAGCTGGTCGGCCGCCGGGAACGGCGCACCCGTCGCGGGCAGGTCGCCGCCGAGCGCATGCGTCAGCTCGGCAGCGGCGGCCTGCACGTACGGCAGGTAATCGGCCAGCACTTTCTTGTTGAAGCGATAGCGCGGCACGCCGAGCGAGATCGCCCCGCTCAGCACGCGGCCGACGCCGAACGCCGGACATGCGATCGCCGCGCTCTCCGGATCGCGCTCGGCAATCGACACCGTGTAGCCCTGCTCGGCCGTCTTCTCGTACTCGCCGCCGCGCGTGCCGGAAAACGCGAGCAGCACGCGCCCGGCCGCGCCGACGTCGAGTGGAAAACGGTCGCCTTCGCGCAGATGCGTGCGCACCGCGCGCTGGGCCTGGATGCGGAACAGGCAGACGCGCTGGTCGCCCTCGCGCACGTAGAACGCGGCGGTTTCGCCGGTCTGCGCCGACAGCGTCGACAGGATCGGCATCACGTGCTCGCGCAGCTGGAACGACTCGCGGTACATCACGCCGAGCTGGAAGACGGCCGGCCCCAGCACGTAGCGCCCGTCGGGCAGACGCTTGATGAAGCGGAACTGTTCGAGCGATTCGAACATCCGCAGCAGCGTGCTCATGTTGAGCCCGGTCGCGTCGCTGACCTGCGCGAGCATCAGCCCGCCGGGTGCGCCGGAGAAAGCGAGAAGCGCGGTCAGCGCGCGATTGACCGCGGCCACGCCGCCTTCCGCCGGATTGTTCGTCTCCACCTTGCTCATGTCCGCCTCACGCTGTGCCGGGCGACCGGCGACCCGCCTCGCCCAGGATCATAAAAATGAAAGTCGCTTTCATTATACGCAGGGAGCCGATGACATCAACATGATTTCGCATGGCACAGATCGTTCATCTTCTTTCAATTCCCGTTATTTATAGGCGTTAACGATAATCTTGACGAATGCGCCAATCAGTCACAAAAATGAAAGTGACTTTTATTTTATGAGAACGACGATGAATTCTGCTTCCCAACCGGTCTGGCGCTCGCTCCTCTACGTCCCCGCCCACGTCCCCCGTTTCGTCGCAAAAGCCGCGACCAGCGCAGCCGATGCGCTGATCCTCGACCTCGAGGACAGCGTCCCGTTCGCATGCAAGCCCGACGCCCGCGCCGGCCTCGCCGACGCCGTGCCGATGCTGCGCGGCGCCGGTTGCGACGTGCTGGTCCGCGCCAACGGCCCGCTCGACCTGCTGGTGCCGGACCTGCGTGCGGCCGTGCGGGCCGGCGTGCACGGCGTCGTGCTGCCGAAGGTGCGTGGCGGCTCGCACGTCGAGGCGATCGACGAACTGCTGGGCACGCTCGAGGACGAAGCCGGTGCCGCGCCCGGCAGCACGCGTATCGTCGCGATCATCGAAACGCCGCGCGCGTTCCAGGCGATGGACCGAATCGCGCGCGCGTCGCCGCGCGTCGTCGCGATGATGCTCGGCGGCGGCGACTTCGCGCTGAACTGCGAAAGCGGCACCGGCGCCGACGTGCTGCGGGTGCCGAAGCAGTTGCTGATCATCGCCGCGCGAGCGGCCGGCATCCTGCCGCTCGGCCTGGTCGACGGTCTCGACGAACTGCGCGATCTCGATGCGTTCGAGCGCATCGCCCACGCGTCCGCGGCATTCGGCTATGCGGGCGCCACCTGCATCCATCCGCTGCAGGTCGATGCGCTGAACCGCGCGTTCCGCCCCGACGACGATGCGGTGCGCGACGCACGCGCCGTGCTCGCCGCCTACGACGACGCGCGTGCCAACGGCCGCGGCGCATTGCGCATCGACGGCCGGATGGTCGACGCCGCCGGCGTCGCCCAGGCGGCACGCGTGCTCGCGCGCGACGCCGCCGTACGCACGCGCGCACGCTGACCCGCGCGACGAGCCTGCGATGCGCCCGTCCCCCCGCGCGATCCCGCAGCCTGGCCTCGCCCGCGTACGTCGCCCGGCGCGCGCGAGCGGCCCGGCGCGGCACGCCCCGTTCGCCGTCCGCCCCGGATAGCGCTGCGGCGGTGCGCCTCTCGACCCGCGCGGCGCATGAAGAACAACAACCCCAAACAAGGAGACAGCCCCATGGGCAAGCGAATGTCCGCATTGTGCGGACTGGGCCTCGTATCGGCCGGCGCCTGCGCGCAAACCAGCCTCACGCTGTATGACGTCGCCGACGTCTACACCGAATTCCTCACCGGGCAGGCCGCGCCGGACGGCAAATCATCGGCATCGCTCGTGCGGATGGCGTCGGGCGGCAAGAGCGGTTCGCGCTGGGGCCTGAAGGGCGTCGAGGATCTCGGCGGCGGCTGGCAGGCGGCGTTTCGCGTCGAAAGCAGCATCAACCTGACCAACGGCACCGGTGCCGGCTCGGGCGGCTTCGACCGCTCCGCGTGGGTCGCACTGCAGCACGACCGCTGGGGCGCGCTGCGGCTCGGCCGCCAGTACACGACGCTGTTCGACATCATGGAGCGCTATTCGCCGACGGGCGCCTATTCGACGCTGTACGAGCCGGACGGCGCGATCGTCGGCATCAACTATCGCGAGAACAACGTCGTCAAATATCTGGCGAAGCTCGGCGCGCTGACGCTCGAAACCCACTACGCACTCGGCGGCACGGCGGGCGCGTTCCAGTCGAACGCCGCGTACGGCGCGGGCTTCGACTATGCCGGCGACGCGTTCTCGTTCGCCGCGGCGTTCGACGACGTCCACACCCCGCAGCCCGGCGGCTTCGCGCATTTCCGCCGCTACGCCGCTTCCGCGCTCGTGCCGCTCGGCCGCGCCCAACTGCTGGCCGGTGTCGAACACGCGCGCAGCGACATCGCCGCGCCGTCGGTCGTGACGCATTTCACGTTCTGGTGGGCCGGCGTCCGCTACGCCGTCACCGATTTCCTGCAGGTGATCGGCGCGGTCTATTACGAACACATCCGTGCGCGGAATCCTGCCCATGCACCCGCGCCGGCGTCGCGTCCCGTCAATCCGCAACAGGTCACGTTGCAGTTGAACTACTTCGTGTCGAAGACGGTGACGCTGTACCTGGCGGGCGGCTACGCGCATCGCGCCGCGCTCGATTTCGACAACGACAACTACAGCTTCCTGCACTACTCGCTCGCCGCCGATCGCTCGGGCAGCGCGGGCGTCGCGCTCGGCCTGCGCAAGGCGTTCTGACATCGCCGCCCCCCAACTTTCGGAGTCCAGAACCATGAACCGCCGCCACTTCCTTTCCGCCCTGACCGGCGCTGCGTTGACGCTGCCCGTGATGCGCGCCCGCGCCGACGCGTCACCTGCCGCCAGCGGCACCGTGCGTGCCGACCTGCGCGACACCGACCGGCCCGAACTCGCGCGGCAGCTCGCCGACTACGCAGCCGGGCTGCGGTATCGCGACCTCGACGCCGCGACCGTCGAGACGATCAAGGCGCATCTGATCGACGCACTCGGCTGCGCGATCGCCGCGTACGACGAGCCGCCCGTGCGCATCGCGCGCAATGCGGCGCTCGCCTCGCCCGGCGGCGTCGCGACCGTGATCGGGACGGACCGGCGCACGAACCCCGATCTCGCCGCATTCGCCACCGGCACGGCGCTGCGCTACTTCGATTTCAACGATGCGTATGCCGGCAAGGAGACCGGCCATCCAAGCGACAACGTCGCCGCGTGCCTCGCGGTCGCCGAAGCGCAGCACGCCACTGGCCGCGACCTGATCCTGTCGATCGCGATCGCGTACGAAATCGCGTGCCGGCTGATGGACGCCGCCGCCATCAGCCCGCGCGGCTGGGACCACACCTGCTACAGCCTGCCCGCCGTCGCGCTCGCCACGGGGAAACTGATGCGCCTGAGCGCGCCGCAACTCGTGCAGGCGGTCAACCTGTCGATCAACAGCCATCTCGCGCTGAACCAGACACGGGTGCAGCAGTTGTCCAACTGGAAGGCGCTCGCCGACGCGGACGCGGCGCGCAACGCGGTGTTTTCGACCGAACTCGCCCGCGCCGGTCTCACCGGCCCCGCGCCGATCTTCGAGGGGGCGGCCGGGTTCTTCGAGCGGGTATCCGGGCCGTTCACGCTCGATACGGGCGAATTCGGCGGGCGCGGCGGCACGTTCCGGATCGGCCGATGCTTCGTGAAGCTCTATCCCGCGCAAGGGCTCACGCAAACGGCGATTCCGGCCGCGCTCGCGGTCGCCGCCCAGGTCGGCGACCTGCGGCGCATCCGCCGCATCGAGATCCACACGACCGAAGTCGGCTACGTGACGGCCGGCCGCGATCCGGAGAAATGGGCGCCGTCGACCCACGAGACCGCCGATCACAGCCTGCCTTACATCGTCGCGCGGGCGATGCTCGACGGCGACATCACGACCCGAAGCTATGCGAGCGCCGCGCTGCGCGATCCGGCCTTGCGCGCGCTGATCGGAGCCATCACGGTCAGTGCCGATCCGGCGCTGACGGCCCGCTATCCCGCGCATGCGCCGAATCGCGTGACGGCCGTGTGCGACGACGGCGCGATTCATGCAAAGCAGGTGGACGACCTGCCGGGGTCGCCGACGCGACCGATGCAGCGCGACGACTACGAAGCGAAGTTCATGAAGAATTGCCGGCCGCACTGGAGCGCGGCACGGACACGTGCCGCGCTCGATTATCTGTGGCGGCTCGACGAACAGCCCGACGTCGCGACGCTGCCACCGCTGCTCGTCATGGGCTGACCCGTGCACGTCCGGCACCACGCGGCTTCACGCTCAGCCGACGCTGAACGCGTCCGCCGCGACGTCGTCCTCGAGCGACTCCGCGACCGCGATGATCATGCGACGCATCCAGCCGTGCGCGTTGCTCGCATCGTACCGGTGATGCCAGTACAGCGACCACGTGACCGGCTCCATCGCGAGCGGCAGTTCGCGGATCACGAGGCGCGGATCGCCGAGGCTCAGCGCGTGCCGCTCCGACATGATCACCGCGTACGGCAGCGCATCGAGCATGTTCGGCACGACGAGCCAGTGCGGCACGTTGAGCACGATGCGGCGTTTGCAGCCCATGTTCGCGAGCAGGTTGTCGATCAGGCTGTGGTCGACCGGGTTGATCGATACGTTGAGGAAGTCGAGCGCGAGGAACCGTTCGAGCGTCAGCGGCTTGTCCGCGTCGGGATGGTTGCGGCTCAGCATGCAGACCAGCCGGTCGTGAAACACGGTTTCCGACGACAGCGTGCCGGAATGCTCGAGGCCCGCGCTGATCGCCATGTCGAGCCGCCCTGCCTCAAGCGCTTCGGCCGTCTTGGCCGCGCTCGGATGCACGACGTCCAGGCTGATATTCGGCGCCGCCGTGCGCATGCGCCGCAGCAATGCGGGCAGCAGAAGCAATTCGGTCAGATCCGACATGCGGACCGTGAAATGACGTTCCGATGTAAAAGGATGGAATTGATAATCCGATTCAAACAATTCTTCGATTTGTTGCATGATTTTCCGGACCGGCGAGATCAGCGCCTGCGCGCGCGGGGTCAGTTCCAGCCCTGTCGCGCCGCGCGCGAGGATCTCGTCGTTGAACAGATACCGCAGGCGCGACAGCGCATTGCTGACGGCCGGCTGCGTCAGGCCGACCTTCAGGCCGGCCCGTGTCACCTGTTTCTCGGTCAGCAGTGCATCGAGTATGACCAGCAGGTTCAGGTCGATCGAACGTAGATTCATGATTGTGACCATCCACTAAACGGGTTAATCGCCCTCCCCGGCTCGCGATTATCGCAATGGGGAATTCCCCTGATATTTAGTGCAATAAACGAGAATAGTCCAATCTTGACGTTTCAATATTTTTTATATACCTGCCGCCATTGATTCGGTTTTTGATTTAAATGACTCGTTTTCCAGGAATTTTTCTGAAAAACGAGTCAATCGAAATCAGCCATCGATGGTGGAAACGGTTCGCTCCGGCCATCGTGCACGAGCCGCTGCCTGCCCGCGTATCAGACCGTCGCGACCGGATTCACCGGCGCACCGACCAGGCCCCGTATATGCAGCGGGGGCGCGGTCAGCAGGAACCGGTTGCGCCGATGCGCACGCAACCAGTTCGCGAGCGGCGTCAGATGCCACAGCTCGCCGAGGTGGATGCCGAGCTTGAACAGGCACAGCTCGTGCAGCGGCATCAGCGCACCCGGCTGCGCGAGCGGCTGCGCCTGCTGCGGCCGTTCCTCGATCGCATGGTTGTCGGCCACGAGCGCGGCGAGCCGCGACTCGTCGATCCACTGCAGCAGGCGGGCGTCGCTGCTGTCCAGCACGCACGCACTCGCGACGGTCGCGGGCGACCCGCTTTCGTCGTTCAGCAGCAGATCGGCGAAACCGGTGTGAATGCAGACGATGTCGCCCTGCTCGACACGCACGTCGTCTTCTTCCATCACGCGCATCAACTGCGCGTAGCCGACTTTCGTGCGGGCATCGCCGAAGTGATGCCGCAGGTCGATCAGCACGCCGCGCCCCTGCACGCCGGTCCGTGCCATCACCTCGATGCCGAGTGCGCGCGCGCCGCCGGTGGCGTCGCCTTCCTGCGGCACCCGCAGATGCTCGCCCATCCGGAAGCCGTTGTAGAACACGATCTCGGGCACGCCGTCGCCGTCCGCATCGAATACGCCGCCGACATGCGCGAGACCGTCCCATTGCGTCGAGAACTGCGAATGCATGCAGAAGGAATCGTCGCAGACCACGTCGGTTGCGTTTGCAACCTGTTCATCCGCGCGATAACCGAAGTACGGCTTGCCGCCCAGCAACGCCGGCATGATCGCCGGCGGCCGGCGGCGCGCGTTCAGGCCGCCGCCGCGCGGCACGTCGAGCGGCAGGCTCAGCGAGAACGACAGGCCTTCGCGCACCTCGGCGACGCCCTGCCGCACGTTGTCCGGGGTCAGCCAGTTCAGCCGCCCTTTCTGGTCGTCCGGACCGAAATCGCCCCAGTTCGAGCCGGGCGGCCGCTTGTTCCAGCGGGGTGTGCTCAAGATGGATCTCCTCCTTCCAGGTTCGCATGCGCGCCGGACGTCAACGCCGCCAGCCCGTCGAGCGGTGCGTCGTCGGCGAGCGCCTGCACCGCGTCGCGCAGTTCGAGCGCGCGAGGCAGGCCGATCGTCGAGCTCGCCGCGAGCACGAACTTCGCGACGAGTTCCTGTTCGGTCAGCGGCCGCGCATTGGTGCCCTTGCTCGACTCGACGCGCGCCTCGAGCACCTGTCCGTCGCGCCGTTCCACCCGCAGCACGGCGGGCAGGAAATGCGGGAACCGCTCGTCGCACCACGGATCGCCGACGCAACGCACCTTCGCGGCCAGCGCACGGCGCGCGGGATCCCGCACGAGCTTGTCGTCGAAATCGTCGAACCAGACCCCGAGGCCGCCGCCGCCGAGCAGCGCGGCCGCGACGGTGTACGGCCCCGAGAACGCCGCCGCGTACCCGTCCGGCGGGTTGGCCTTCAGCGCGGCGGGCTCGCCGATCGTGCGCAGCGTCGACGTCGCGACCCGCAGCTCGGCGGACACCACGTCGTCGGCCGTCACGCCCTGCGCCTTCAACTGCAATGCCGCGTCGATGCCCGGATGCGTGAAGTGGTTGCACGGATACGGCTTGAAGATGATCCGGCTCGTCTCCCAGTCGACACCGAGTTCGCGCAGCACCGCGTCGACGTCGGCCAGCTCGCCGCACCACGCGCGGAAGAAGCCGAAGCGGCCTTCGAGCGCGGTCGGCGGCGCGGTCACGCCCGCGCTCGCCAGTTCCGCCGCGCTCACGCCCGCATGCGCAGCCCAGCCGCAGTGGATCCGCTTCACGGAGCCGCCGGTGCGATTGGCTTCGAGCAGGCCCGCGCCCATGCTCGCGGCAATGCCGAGCGCGGCGGCGATTTGCGCGGCGTCGAGCCCGAGCAGCATCGCCGCGGCCGCGGCGGCGCCGACCGTCCCGCAGATCGACGTCGCATGCTGGCCGCGCTCGAAGAACACCGAATTGCCGATCTGCGGGTTGTAGGCGGCCACGCCCAGCCGGATGCAGATCTCGGTGCCGACCGTGATCGCATCGAGCAACGCCGTGCCCGATGCGCCGCTCGCCTGTGCGGCGGCAAGCGCGGCCGGAATCACCGACGCGCTCGGATGCAGCACCGACAGCATGTGCGAGTCGTCGAAATCCATCGCGTGCGCAAGCGTGCCGTTGACGAGCGCGGCGCTCGCGGCGGGCAGCCGGTCGGGCGCGCCGATCACGGTCGCGGGGCCGTTGCCGGCCCAGCGCCGCGCGACCTGCAGCACGGACTGTGCGACCGGTTCGTCGTGCGCGATCAGGCTGTTGCCGACCAGGTCGAGCACGCGCGCGGCGGCCTCGACGCGCAGCGTGCGGTCGAGCCCATCGTTGCGCACCGCCGCCGCGAAGCGACCGAGCGCGCCGACGATGCCGTCCGGACTCACGGGCCCGGCGGCCGCGGCCGGTGCGGAAAGCGTGTCGGGCGCGTTCATGCCGGTGCTCCGTCGCGCCGGAGATGGGTCGCCAGCGCGAGCGTCACGCGCGCGTTCGCGATCAGTGGCGGCGCCACCACGCGGCCGTCGGGCAGCACGAACACCGACGATTCGCCGTCCGCCGCAGCGACGGCCTCCAGCACCCGCTCGGCCGCGCGAATGTCTTCGTCCGACGGCGTGAACACCGCGTTGATGACCGGAATCTGCGAAGGATGAATCGCGAAGCGGCCGACGAACCCCATCGATTTCGCGCGCAACGTCGACTCCTTCAGACCGTCGAGATCGTTCAGCGTGTGATAAACCGTCTGAATCGGCCCGTTCAGCCCGGCCGCGCGCGACACCACCACGCAGCGCGCGCGACACACTTCGAGCGTGAAGTTGTCGACGCCGATCCGCAGGTCGGCGCGCAGGTCGCTTTCGCCGAGCCCGATCCGCTCCAGCCGCGGCGACGCGGTCGCGAGCTGGTAGGCCGTCTCCACGCCATACGCCGATTCGATCAGGATCTGGATCCCCGCGTCGCTGCCGAGCGCATCGAGCCAGCCCGCGACTTCCTGGATATGCGCGGGAAAATCGCACTTCGGCAGGCGCAGCGCCTGCAGCGCGGGCAGTGCGATCGCCTCGACGTCGTCGCGGCACCATGGACTCCCGATCGGGTTGACGCGCACGTAGGTCGGCTTCGGCGGGCGGCCCGCGAGGATCGCGGCGGCGGCCTTGCGGGCGTCGATCTTGTGGCTCGCCGGCACGGCGTCCTCGAGATCCAGCACGATCGCATCGGCGTCGCTCGCGTAGGCCTTCTCGACCACCTGCGTCTTGTGCGCAGGCACGTACAGATAGCTGCGGCAGGTTGCGCTCTGTTTCAAATCACACCTCGTTCGGTCAAATCGGCCAGGTCCTGCGGTTCCAGTCCCAATGCGCCGAATACTTCATCGTTGTGCGCGCCGCGCGACGGCCCGCCCCAGCGGATCGCGCCGGGGGTGTCGGACAGCCGGAACGGCACGTTGTGCGTGCGGAACGCGCCCAGTTCGGCGTCGGCCACCGAGACGACCGAGCCGAGCGCCGCATACTGCGGATCGTCGAGCACGTCGGCCACGTCGTAGATCGGTGCGACAGCCGCCTCCGCGCGTTCGAACTCATCGAGCACCTCGGCGCGCGTGCGCTGCCCGATCCAGCCGCCCACCGCCGCGTCCAGCTCGTCCGCATGCTTCGCGCGCTCGACGCCGTTCGCGAACCACGGCTGGTCGATCAGGTCGGCGCGGCCGACGAGCCGCATCACGCGCTCGGCGATGCTGTGCGCCGACGTCGACAGCGCGACCCACTTGCCATCCGACGTCCGATACACGCCGCGCGGCGAATTGTTCGGCGAGCGGTTGCCGGTGCGCTCGGGCACGCGCCCCGTCTGGTCGTAGCTCGCGACCTGCGCGCCCATCGCCGCGAGCATCGTCTCGATGATCGCGAGATCGACCACCTGCCCGCGTCCCGTGCGATCGCGCGCCTTCAGCGCCGTCATGATCGCGAACGCGGCGGTCAGCCCCGCCACCGTGTCCGCCAGCGGAAACGACGGCAACAGCGGCGGCCCGTCCGCCTCGCCGGTCGCCGCCGCCAGCCCGCTCATCGCCTCCGCGAGCGTGCCGAAGCCGGGGCGGCGGGCATACGGGCCGAACTGGCCGAAGCCCGTCACCCGCACGAGCACGAGCCGCGGATTGATCGCGGACAGCACGTCGTAGCCGAGCCCCCAGCGCTCCAGCGTGCCGGGCCGGAAATTCTCGACCACCACGTCGGCCTGCGCCGCCAGCTCGCGGAAGATCCGCTGGCCGTCGGCCGTGCCGAGATTCAGCGTGACCGCGCGCTTGTTGCGCGCGACCACTTTCCACCACAACGGGACGTCATCGCGGCGCGCGCCGTACTTGCGCGCCGGATCGCCCGTCGGATGCTCCACCTTGATCACGTCGGCACCGTAGTCGGCGAGCATCGTCGCCGCGAGCGGGCCGGCGAACAGCGTCGCGGCGTCGATCACGCGAATGCCGCCGAGCGGCGCGCGGCTGGCGCTGTCCGACGCCGTGTCGGCGTCGACTTCCCCGGTTTCCACAGAGGCCATGGCCTTCTCCTGCAAGATGGATTGCACGGCGCGCCATGCGCCGCCATCGTCTGCATGACTAATCATCGTGCGACGAGGCAGGCACGGCGCGCGACCCGCGGCTTAGACCGCGTTGATCCGATAGATCGGGAAATACGTCTCGATCTTCCCGTTCAGGTAATCGGACGCCAGCTTCGGCACGTCGTCGAAATCGAAGATCTCGGTCGGTTCCTGGCCGATCCAGCCGGTCGACTCCTGGAAGTCGCGGATCGTGATGCTGTCGTCGTAACGCCACGCATGCGTGTGGATGTGCAGGCGGCGGTTGATGCACTCCGTCGCGCGCAGGTTCCACAGGCGCATCCCGGTTTTCCAGCCGACGGTTGCGACGATGCCGGTGCGGCCCGTCACGCGCATCGTCGCGCGATACAGTGCGCCGCCGAGATTGTCGAGGAAGATCGAGACGCCGCGGCCGCCGCTCAGCTCGGCGATCGTGTCGGCGAACACGCGCTCCGACTCCCGGTAGCGTGCCTGATATTCCGGATCGGCCCGGTAGCGCGCCTCGTCATACGCGAGATCCGGAAACTTGCGGCGGTCGACCGGCGTGATGCCGAGCTTCGCGAGTTCCTCGAGCCGGCGATCGTTGCTCGCCGTCATCGCGACGCGAAAGCCCTCGCGCTTCGCCAGCTGCAGCTCGGCAAGCGTCGTGCCGCCGCCCCAGCCGAACACCAGGTTGTCGGCCGGATCGACGTCCGGCAGTTGCGAACGCCAGCACGCCGACGCGACCTTCCAGTTGTCCCATGCGGTGAAGTAGCGGCCGTAGGTCGCCCATTGCAGCAGCGAGTGGCGGCTGTCGGTCGGCACCGGCACCAGGTTGTCGGCGCGCATCTTGGTGCGCTGCGCCATCACGCCGATCGTGCCCGGCGCGTCGTACGCGTAGACGAGTTCGGCGAACCCGTATTCGTCGCGCTTGCCGAACGGCATCACCATGCAGATCTCGCCGTCCTTCAGCGCACTGACCGCGCTGCCGCGCTCGAGCACGCGCACCAGCGCGCCGTTGCCCAGCACGATCTTGTCCTCGCGGCGCTGGCGGCAGATATCGACCGGGTTGCGCGACAGCGCGTGGTCGAGGTTCGCTTCCCACGATCCGTACAGCGGCTCGACGAGCACCTCGTCGGCTTCGAGACTGGAAAATTCAAAGGTTTCGCGGCGCAGCTCGCCCGCGACGGGCGGCTGCTGTCGGGTCGGTTCCGGTCCCGCGTAGAGAACCCATGCATCGGTCTTGATCATCGTCATTCCTCGGTAAGCGATTGATGTTTGCAACAGCGCGCCGAACGATTCGCCGGCTTCAGCGCGATTGGGCCTGCTCGAGTGCCGCCTCCACGTCTGCCGCCGCGGCGACCTGCCCGAGCTTCGGGAAGATCTGGGTCAGCGCGAACGTCTGCGCATCGGCCGACGAGGTGCTGACCGCGTCGCTCACGATGACGACGTTGTAGTTGTTTTCGTATGCCTGGCGCGCTGTCGATTCGACGCCGATGTTGGTCGCGATCCCCGTCAGCACGATGTCGGTGATGCCGCGGCGGCGCAGCTGCACGTCCAGGTCGGTGCCGGTGAACGCGCCCCACTGATGCTTCGTCACGACGATGTCGGACGGCTGCACGCCGAGCGCCGGCGCGAACGCGCTCCATTCGGGATCGAGATTCGGCGGCGACGACGGCGCATCCGTCTTCACCTTCAGCGCGACGCCGCCGTCAGGAAGGTAGCTCGTGTGCACGTAGATCACGGGCAGCCCCAGCGCGCGGAAAGCCGCCGCCAGCTCGACCGTCTTCGCGACCACCTGCGCACCGGTATAGGGCGTGACCGGCAGCGAGACGATGCCGTTCTGCAGATCGATGGCGACGAGCGCGGCGGTGCGATTGAGCGTCGGAATGGACATGTAAAACCCTCACTTTTGTTGTGGAACGGAAGAAACGGCGGCGTCGAGGTGCCGGCTCGATACGGCATTGAGCAACAGCACCACACTGATGACCGCCAGGACGACGGCAAGCTCGCGCAGGCCGTGATCGCTCGCCGGATGACCGAGCGCGAGACCGACGAGCGCGAACGACAGGCTGCCGCCGACGTACTGCGCGGTGCGGTACAGCCCCGAGGCCGTGCCGATCCGGTCGTGCGGCGTGCTCTGGTAGAGCGTGGCCTGGTTGCCGAGATTGTTGAAACCATTAGGAATACCGAACACGATGGACAGCAGGACGATCGCCGCGATCGGCAGACTGCTCGTCATCAGGCTCATCACGACGCTGCCGATGCAGAGCATCGCGGAACCGATGACCAGCACCGGGCGCGGGCCGTGACGGTGCACGATGCGGGTCGCGAGCATCGTCGTGACCGTGCCGATACCGGCGACCGGCAGCATCACGAGGCCGGCATCGGCGGCCGACAGCCCCCGCGCCTCCTGCAGCCACATCGGCAGCGCGTAGAAGATCGCGTAGAACACCGCATAGGTGCCGACGCAGCGCAGGTACGTGCCGAGCAGCGGACGGTTGTCCGCCAGCATGCGAATATCGATCAGCGGCGCCGCGGCCTGGCGCTCGCGGTGGATCAGGAGCGGCACCAGCACCAGCGTCGCGGCCAGCAGCAGCCAGTCGGGTTCGCGTGTCACCGATTGCAGGAACAGCAGCAGGCTCGCGAGTGTCAGCACGAACAGCACGACGCCCGGCAAGTCCAGCTCCTTCAGCGTGTCGCGTGCGTGCGCGCCGCGACGCACGGGGTCGGCCGGGATCCACAGCCACGCGAACAGGAAGGCGGCCAGCACGATCGGCACGTTGATCCAGAAGATCGCGCGCCAGCCGGCGAACTGCACGAGCGCGCCGCCGAGCGGCGGGCCGAACGCCACGGCCACCTGTGCCGCGATCGAGATCGCGCCGAGGCCGCCCGTCGGCGTCGCGCCGTTCGCGTGCCGCTGCGACCACGCACGAATCATCGCCATGCCGGCCGGATAGGCGGCGGACGTGCCGATGCCGAGCGCGACGCGCGAGGCGATCAGCCAGCCGAGCGTCGGCGCGAACGGCGCGAGCGACGACGCGACCAGCACGATCGCGAGGCCGATACAGAAGATCCGCTTCGCCCCGAAGCGATCGGCGAGTCGCCCCATCGTCGGCTGGCCGGCGGCCGTCGCCAGATAGAGACCCGACACGAGCCACAGCGTATCGATGCGCGCCTGCGCGGCGCCGTGCGGCGCGAATGCCTGCTGGATGCTCACGAGCGCGACCGCGATCATCGACGAGTTCAGCGCGTTGAGCAGCGTGCCGAGCACGATCGGACCGACCAGCTTCGCCGGCAGGCGCAGACCTGCGTTGCGTCGGTCGTCGCCGCCTTCGGGCGGACCACCGGCGGTCGGACGTGCCGCGTGCCCGGATCGATCGTGAGTCGTTTTCATGGCGCCTTCGCGTGGTGAATGTGCATCGGTCGATGAATGTCGAACGTGCGTTCACCATACCGCTCGGCGCGCCGCGGATGAAATGAATTGTTGCGATGCACACATTCGCAACTTGAATGGGTGGCATGCGCGGCGCGCACCGGACCGGCACCCGTCGATACGGCGGCGATGCACGAGAAACGCCCGTCAGCCTTGCGCGGCGGGCAGTCGAGGAGCATTCGGGGGGATGACTTCAGTCACGCGCGGCAGGCGGCATGCACCGTTGCCACGCACGTCGCATGACAGTTTTATGCCGCGGTGCGATGCGGGATCAGAGGGTGGCCTCTAGGAATCGTGTCCGTGCCGCATTCGTCCATCGAATGTCGTGGATCGCACGGCAACCGGCGGCCCGCAGCGCGATCTGCCGAAGCAAGCTCGACGCGGCGTCCGCCGGATTTCACCACTTCAACACGCGTGCCGTCGGCGCGGCACGATCCGGTCAGTTCAACCCGCCGCTCACGACGACGTGCTCGCCGGTCATCCAGCGCGCATCGTCCGATGCGAGGAACACGGCGACCAACGCGATGTCGTCCGGCTCGCCGAGGCGGCCGAGCGGCGTCTGGCCGAGCACCTGCGCTTCGAGATCGGAACCGATGATGCCCGCGCTGTGCGTGCCCTCGGTCACGATCATCCCCGGGTTGATCGCGTTCACGCGAATCTTGCGCGGGCCGAGTTCGAGCGCGAGCACGCCGGTGATCGCGTCGACCGCGCCCTTGGTGCCGCTGTAGACCGCGCTCGCGGGCGGCGTGATGCTGGTCACCACCGAACTGATGTTGATGATGCTCGCGCCTTCGCCGAGATGCTTGACCGCTGCCTGCGTGGTCAGCAGCACGCCGAACACGTTCGTGTCGAACTGCCGGCGGTAGTGCTCTTCGGTGATCGCTTCGATCGGCGCGAATTCGTACACGCCGGAATTGTTGACGAGCACGTCCAGACGCCCGTACGTGTCGATCGCCGTATCGACGATGCGCTGCGCGTCGGCTGCCTTCGACACGTCGCCGCCGACCGCGACCGCGCGGCCACCGGCTTCGACGATCGCGCTGACGACTGCGTCGGCGCCCGCCTTGCTGCTCGCGTAGTTGACGACCACCGACGCGCCTTCCGCGGCCAGTGCCTTCGCGATCGCCGCGCCGATGCCCTTCGAACCGCCCGTGACGATCGCTACCTTGTTTGCCAGCTTGCTCATGATCTCATTCCTCAGTCCAAGACTTTCGATGGAGGGTGCCGGTTGCCGCGTCGTTGCTCGTTGCGTCGATGTGCGACCGGTATGGCTGGCAATTTACTGTGCGGTGCGGCGACGATAAAGCGGCTCGACACGAATTGACTGGCAGCGTTTTCCGAACAATCGCTCGCGCGCCGTCAGCCGGCGCTCAGCCATGCGTTCGCGACCTCGCCGCCCAGGCCGTCGAGCGCACCGTCGTAGACGATCCGTCCACGCCCCATGACCGCGACGCGCCGCGCGAGCCGCGGCGCGAACTGCAGCCGCTGCTCGATCAGCACGATCGCGACGCCGTCGGCCTGCAGCGCGGCAAGGCATGCGCCGACTTCGTCGACGGCCAGCGGCGCGAGCCCTTCGGCCGGTTCGTCGACGATCAGCACGCGCGGTTGGCCGGCCAGCGCCCGTACCAGCGCGAGCACCTGCTGCTCGCCGCCCGACAGCCGCCCCGCTTTCACGTCCGCGCGCGCGGCCAGCAACGGAAAGCGCTCGAACAGCCGTTCGAGCGCCGCGCGTTCGGCCGCGCCGCTGGCGCCGCGCAGCCCGAGCCGCAGGTTGTCGCGTACCGTCAGCAGCGGAAACACGTCGCGGCTTTCGGCGACGTAAGCCACGCCACGCCGCGCGATCTCGAATGTGCGTGCCCCCACGCATTCGGCGCCGCCGATGCGCACCGAGCCGGCCGTGCGCACGAGCCCCATCACGGCCTTCGCGAGCGTCGAGCGTCCCGAGCCGTTGCGGCCGAGCAGCGCGAGCGTCTCGCCCGGCGCCAGCGCGAGATCGACGCCGTCGAGCACGGGTTGCAGCCCGTACCACGCGCGCAGATCGCGAATGTCGAGCAACGCGCTCATGGGCCGCCCTCGCCCAGATAGGCGGCCCGCACGGCCGGATCGGTGCGGATCGCATCGGGCGCGCCGGTCGCGACCACCGTGCCGCGCACGAGCACCGTGATGCGTTCGGCGAAACCGAACACCGCATCCATGTCGTGTTCGATCAGCAGGACCGTGCGCCCCTGCGTGGTCGCGCGAATCAGCGCGATCATCCGCGCTGCCTGCGCGCGGCTCATCCCGGCCGTCGGCTCGTCGAGCAGCAGCGTGCGCGCGCCGCTCGCGAGTGCGATCCCGAGATCGAGCGCACGCTGTTCCGCATAGCTCAGTTCGCCGGCCAGCGTGTCGCGGTGTGCATCGAGGCCGATGTCGTGCAGCACGCGAGCGGCCGCGAGATCGACCGACGCCGCTTCGCGCAGCCGGTTCCACCAGCGCCGCCGCTCAGCCGGCGCATGCAGCGCCGCGCAGCGCAGGTTGTCGAACACGGTCAGTCGCGCGAACGCGCTCGTCTGCTGGAAACTGCGACCGATGCCGAGCCGGCTCGCGACGACCGGCCCGCGCCCGCGCAGCTCGACGCCGTGCAGCACGACGCGCCCGCGCGTGGGCCGCACCGCACCGGCGATCACGCCGAACAGCGTCGACTTGCCCGCGCCGTTCGGCCCGATCAGCGCGTGACGCTCGCCGGCCGCGATGCTCAGTTCGACGCCGTCGAGCACCGTCTGCGCGCCGAAGCGCTGCACCACGCCGTGAAGCGCGATCGCGTTGCCGTTCATCGCCCTTCCTCCCGCTGGCCGGCCTGCCGGCCCGGCGCGAGCCGCGCGCGCCAGCCCCACAGCAGCGTGCCGATGCCGAACGCCGAGCCCGCGACGGCCCAGCCGGCCGGCGTATCGGCGTCGATGCGCCAGGCGCCGAATGCAAAGCCCGCGCCGTCGTCCTGCGCGAAACGCCACGCGTAGCCGAGCTCGGCCGCGCAGACGACAGCGACGCCCCAGAACACGCACGCGCCGACCGCGCACAGCATGCGCCACCGCTCGGCCGCCGGCGCGCCGCGCCGCAATGCCTGCGCGAGCGCTGGCACGATCCCGGCGATCCCGCGCGGCGCGGCCACGACGACCGCGACGAACAGCACGCCGAGATACAGCGCCCACGCGCGCGACACGCCCGCGACGACGAGGCTCAGCACCGTGAGGACGGCCGCACCGGCCGCCGGCCCGAAGAACGCGCCGGTGCCGCCGATCACCGCGGCGATCAGCACGGTCGCCGAGCGCGCCATCGATACGCTGTCGGGCGTCGCGATCTCGACGTCGATCAGCGTCAGCGTGCCGGCGACGCCGGCGAAGAACGATGCGCAGGTGACCATCGCGAGCCGCACGCGGCGCGGATCGGACCCGAGCGCGGCAACGCGCACCGGGTTGTCGCGCACCGCATTCGCGAGCCGCGCGAGCGGCGTGCGTGTCAGCGCGTGCATCGCCCACGCCGACGCGAGGCACCACGCGGCGATCACCGCATACGCCTGGACCGGTGCGCCGAAATGCCAGCCGCCCCACGGTGTGCCGCTCGCGCGGTCGATCGGCACGCCGCCGATCCCGCCGAACCAGGCCGGCACGCTCCACGCGGCGGCCGCGACGCATTCGCCGAGCCCGAGCGTGATCATCGCGAACGCGGTGCCCGAGCGGCGCGTCGCGAGCAGCCCGGCGGCGAAGCCGAAAGCGGCGCCGGCCACGCCGCCGACGAGTGGCAACAGCGGCAGCGGGCCGCCAAAGTGGTTGAACCAGTGCGCGGCCGCGAACGCGCCGAGGCCCGCGAACGCCGCGTGCCCGAACGACAGCAGCCCGGTCGTGCCGAGCTGCAGGTTGTACGACAGGGCGAGCACGACGAGCGCGGCCGTCTGCGCGAGATAGCCGAGCACCGCGCCATGCGGCCACAGCCACGCGGGCAGCACGACGCATGCGGCGAATAGGGACCAGCGCATGACGCCGGCGAGCATGCGGTTACGCATCGGCACGCTCGCCGAACAGCCCGCGCGGCCGCGCGACCAGCACCGCGACGAGCAGCAGGTACGGCACCAGCGGCGCCAGCTGCGCGATCGACACCGCGGCCACGCTGTCGGGCAGCGCGATGCCGGCCCATTCCGTGAGGTCGCGCAGCGACGTGTCGCTCGCGGCCGCGAAGGTCTGCGCGAAGCCGACCGCGAGCGATGCCGCGAACGCGCCGCCGAGCGAGCCGAGCCCGCCGATCACGACGACCGCGAACACGACCGACCCGACCGTTTCGGCCAGCGCGGGTTCGATCACCGCGAGCGGTGCGCCGATCACGCCGGCCAGCGCCGCGAGCGCGGTGCCCGCGCCGAACAGCGCCGTCATCACGCGCGGCACGTCGTAGCCGAGCGCCTCGACGGCCGCACGGTGCGTGAGCGCCGCGCGCACGACGAGCCCGATGCGCGACGCGCGCAGCAGCGCGCCGAGCGCGACCAGCATCGCCGTGGACATCCCCATCATGAACAGCCGGTAGCGCGGCAGCGCGAGGCCGAATACGGTCACGGGCGCGCCGTCGAACAGCGCCGGCACGGGCGCCGGCAACGGCGCGAGGCCCCACACGAGTTTCGCGCCCTCGCCGATCAGGTACGCGAGGCCGAAGGTCAGCAGCAGTTCGCTCGTATGGCCGCGCGCCTGCACGCGGCGCAGCAGCACGCGTTCGCAGCCGGCGCCGAGCAGCCCGACCGCGAGCGGCGCAAGCACCAGCGCGGGCCAGAAACCCGCGCCGGCCGCGATGCTGTAGCCGACGTACGCGCCGAGCATGTAGAAGCTCGCATGCGCGAAATTGAGCACGCCCTGCACGCTGAAGATCAGCGTGAGGCCGGCCGACAGCATGAACAGCAGCAAGCCGTAGCTGAGGCCGTTGAAGGCCTGGAGCACGAACGCGTGCACCGCGCCGTCAGGCCGCGAGCGGCTCGAGCGCGGCGCGCAGCGCGTCGGGCAGCGGCACCGGCCGGCGCGTGCCGCGATCGACGTACACGTGCACGAAGTGCCCCTGCGCGGCGGGCGTGGCTTCGCCCTGCGCGAACAGCCCGACCTCGTAGCGCACGCTCGACGTGCCGAGCTTCACGACCCGCAATCCTGCATCGACCGACTGCGGGAACACGAGCGGCGCGAAGTAGTTGCACTGCGTCTCGACCACGAGGCCGATCGTCTGGCCGTGCTCGACGTCGAGCACGCCGGCGCGGATCAGGTATTCGTTCACGACCGTGTCGAAGTAGCTGTAGTAGACGACGTTGTTCACGTGCCCGTAGACGTCGTTGTCCATCCAGCGGGTCGTGATCGGCAGGAAGTGGCGATAGGCGTCGCGCGGACGCGGTTGCGGCTTGTCGGACATGGCGATGGCGGTCAGGACGAGGGAAGCGAGGTGGACGACGCGCGGCGGCCGCGGGACACGGCGCACCGGCAAGAAGCGGAACGCCGCGCCGCGATCGCGCGCGGCACGGCGGAGGCAACGCGGCTGACGGGCCGGCCCGTCACTGCCCCGGCCGGTCGACGAACTCGAAGTCGAGGCCGCGCGCCCGCATCCAGTCGGCGAGCGCGACGCCCGTGCCGGCGCGCCACGGGCGCAGCAGCGGCGGATCGACGAGCTTGTATTCGAGCAATTCCGGCGACAGCGCGACCGTGCCCGACGCCCGCACGTGGTACGCGATGATCAGCTCGTTCTTGCGGATGAATTCGTAGACGCCGACCAGCGACACGTGCTCGGCCTTCAGCGCCGTTTCCTCGAACACCTCGCGCGCGATGCCGTCCTCGGGCGTCTCGCCGTTCTCGAGGAAGCCGGTGATCAGCGCGAACATGCCTTCGGGCCAGGCCGCGTTGCGCGCGAGCAGGATCTTGCCGTCGAGCTCGACGATCGCCGCGACGACGGGCAGCGGGTTGTTCCAGTGCACATAGCCGCAGCTGTCGTCGGGGCACGCCTGGCGAATGCGGCCGCCTTCATGGTCGGGATCGGCGCGCTCGGTGAGCGGGCTCGCGCAGCGCGGGCAAAAGCGGTAATCGGCGGTGGTCATCGATGGGGATCTGGCAGGCGCCGGACGGCCGCCTGCCGGCTGCCCGCGCACCCGCTCGGCGCGGGAAAGGCTTCATTCTAGCGAGTTTGCCCGTGCCGCAGACGATCCGGCCCCGCCGACATCAGGGTTGCCGGCGCCCGCGCGCGGCGGTCGCCGCGAAACCGGCGGCGCCCAGCAGCAGCGCGGCCACCGCGACCCACAGCGCGGGGGAAAACGACCCGAAGCGCGCGGCCAGCGGCGCCGCGACGAGCGGGCCGAGAATCTGCCCGACCCCGTACGACGCGGTCGCATAGCCCATCAGCCCGGCAGCCCGTTCGCCGTGCAGACGCCGCGCCTCGCGCATCGCGAACAGCGTGATCGCGGTGAACGGCAGGCCGAGCAGCGCGCTGCCGACCGAGAAGCCGGCCGCGTTCGGCCACACGATCCCGGCGGCAATGCCGAGCGCCTGCGTCGCGCAACCGGCCGCCAGCAGCAGCCGGTTGTCCCAGTGCCCGGGCAGCCGCGCGGCGGTGATCGCGCCGACGATCAGCGCCGCGCCGAACATCGGCCAGAACAGGTCGGGCCACGGCGAGCCGGCCGGCAGCGCCGCGCGCGCGATCACCGGCAGGAACGTCGCGGTGATGATGTAGCCGAAGCCCGGCATCCCGTACAGCACGACGAGCCATGCGGCGTCCGCGCGATGGCGGCGCTGGTGCGTGTGGTGCGACGCGGTTGCGGCGGCCGCCTGCGGTGCGGCGCCGCCCGACGGCACGGCTTGCGCCGGGGTGGCCGCAAACGTGCGCCAGATCACGACCGACAGCACCGCGGACAGCGCGGCAAAACCGAGCCAGCCCGACGCCGCGCGCTGGCCGGCCCGCGCGCTGCCGATCAGCCCCGTCACGACGATGCCGACGCCGGGCCCCGCGTAGATCACCCCGCTCCACTCGGGCGCGTGCAGGTCGGCCAGCCGGCGCAGCCCCCATTGCGACACGAACACGAACGTCCATGCGCTGACGACGCCCGCGACGAAGCGCACCGCGAGCCACACCGGCAGCAGGTGGCCGACACCCATCGCGGCGGTAAGCAGCACGGTGGCCACGAGCCCGACGCGCACCATGCGCGCGGGCGCCACCCGCAGCGCCGCGCAACTGACCGCACCGACGAAGTAGCCCGCGTAGTTCGCCGACGCGAGCCAGCCGCCGGCCTTCAGGCCAATCGAGCCGTCCGCGAGCATCAGCGGCAACAAGGGCGTGAACGCGAAGCGGCCGACGCCGAGCACGACCGCGAGGCCGACCATGCAGGCCAGCGCGGCCGCGCGGGCGCGGCGGTCGGCATCATCGACGAAAGGCGCGCCGGCGGCGGCGGTCGGGGCATCGGAGCGGGACATGGCGGCAAGGACCGGCGTTCAATGCGCCGGCCGGATCGGAAATCGGAATGCTTCCATCCTAGCTTGACCAAACGTTCTCGAAAAATGAATAATTGAGAATCCAATCATCGCTCGGAGAGAATCATGGACCTGGCGGCGCTGGCGATTTTCCGGGCCGTGGTGCGCGAGAACGGCGTGACGCGCGCGGCGGCCAAGCTCAATCGCGTGCAGTCGAACGTCACGACGCGCATCAAGCAGCTCGAGGAGGAACTCGGCGCGGCGCTGTTCGTGCGCGACGGCCGCCGGCTCGTGCTGACGCCGGCCGGGCATACGCTGCTGCCGTATGCGGAGCGCCTGCTTGCGCTCGCCGACGAGGCGCGCGACGCCATACGCGAGGACACGCCGCGCGGGCGGCTGCGGCTCGGCACGATGGAGAGCACGGCCGCGAGCCGCCTGCCGACCGTGCTCGCGCGCTATCACCACGCGTGGCCCGACGTGTCGCTCGAGCTGCTGACGGGCACGACGGGCTGGCTGATCGACCGCGTGCGCGACTTCGAGATCGACGCCGCGCTGTTCGCCCGCCCGCCCGCGCCGGAGACGCTCCCCGATACGTTCGAGACGGTACCGGTCTTCCGCGAGGACCTGGTGCTGCTCACGCCGCGCGGCCACCCGCCGGTACGCACGCCGCGCGACGTGATCCTGCCGACGCTGATCGCGTTCGAGCGCGGCTGCACGTATCGCAAGTACGTCGAGCAGTGGTACGCGGGGCACGGCGTCAAGCCGGCGCGCGTGCTCGAACTCGGGTCGTATCACGCGATCGTCGCGTGCGTCGCGGCGGGTGCCGGCATCGCGGTCGCGCCGCGTTCGGTGCTCGACCTGCAGCCCGAGACCGGCACCATCACCGCGCACGTGATCCCCGAACTGGAAGGCATCGATACGCTGCTCGCGTGGCGCCAGGGGTATGCGTCGGCCGCGTTGGCCGCGTTGCGCGATGCGCTCACCGACGCCGCACGGCAGGCGGATGGTGCGGCGAAGCCGCCGGTCACCGTGCCGGCCTGAATCGTCGTGCGGCGGCCGGCACGCATCGTTCCGGCGTACCAACAAAAAGACCCGACCGGCCCATGCCGATCGGGTCTTTCTTGATTCAAACGATGCCGTAACGAGACGGCATCGCATCGGTCGCGACGATCAGAGCCGCTCTTCGACCCAGCCCTTCACGCCGGCCAGCGCGCCCGGCAGGTTCGCCGGCTCGGTGCCGCCTGCCTGCGCCATGTCCGGACGGCCGCCGCCCTTGCCGCCAACCTGCTGCGCGACGAAGTTCACGAGCTCGCCGGCCTTGACCTTCTTGCTCGCGTCGGGCGTGACACCCGCGATCAGGCTGACCTTGCCGCCTTCGACGGCGGCCAGCACGATCGCCGCGCTCTTCAGCTTGTCCTTCAGCTTGTCGACCGTTTCGCGCAGCGTCTTCGCATCGGCGCCGTCGAGCGTCGCGGCCAGCACGAACACGCCGCCGATTTCGACCGCCTGCTGCGCGAGCTCGTCGCCCTGGCTCGACGCGAGCTTCGACTTCAGCGCGCCCAGCTCCTTCTCGAGCGACTTCACCTGGTCCTGCACCTGCGCGATCCGCTGCGTGAGCTCCGACGGCTGCGCCTTCAGCGCGGCCGCGGCTTCGTTCACGCGCGCGTCGAGTTCCTGCACGTAGCGCACCGCGTTATCGCCGGTGATCGCCTCGACGCGGCGGATGCCGGCCGCGACGCCGCCTTCGACGACGATCTTGAACAAGCCGATGTCGCCGGTGCGATGCACGTGCGTACCGCCGCACAGTTCGCGCGAGAAGCCGAGGTCGAGCACGCGCACTTCATCGCCGTACTTCTCGCCGAACAGCGCCATCGCGCCGCCCTTCACCGCTTCGTCGTACGGCATCACGCGCACGATGCCCGGCGCGTTCGCGAGGATTTCGTTGTTGACGATCTGCTCGACGCGACGGATTTCGTCGTCGGTCATCGGCGCGTTGTGCGCGAAGTCGAAACGGGTCTTTTCCGCGTCGACCAGCGAACCCTTCTGCTGCACGTGCGCGCCGAGCACTTCGCGCAGCGCCTTGTGCATCAGGTGGGTGGCCGAGTGGTTGCGCTGCGTGCGGGCGCGGCGATGCGCGTCGATTTCCGCGCGCAGCACGTCGCCGACCTTCAGCGTGCCCTGCTCCAGCGTGCCGTGGTGGCCGATCACGTCGGCCTGCACCTTCAGCGTGTCGGCCACCGCGAAGCGCGTCGCGGCGTTCGCGAGCACGCCCTGGTCGCCGACCTGGCCGCCCGATTCCGCGTAGAACGGCGTGTGGTCGAGCACGACGACCGCGTCCTGGCCCGTCTTCACTTCGTTGACCGACGAACCGTCGACGTACAGCGCGACGACCTTCGCGTCGTCGAACGCGATTTCTTCATAGCCGTGGAAGGTAGTCTTCGCGCCCGTGTATTCGAGGCCCTGCGCGGCCTTGAACTTGCCGGCCGCACGCGCCTGCTCGCGCTGGCGCGCCATCGCGTCGTCGAATGCCGGCTCGTCGACCGTCATCCCGCGCTCGCGGCACACGTCGGCCGTGAGGTCGAGCGGGAAGCCGTAGGTGTCGTGCAGCTTGAACGCGAGCTCGCCGTCGAGCACCTTGCCGCCTTTCGCCTCGACGTCGGCCAGCGCGGCTTCGAGGATCGACATGCCGTGCTCGATCGTCTCGAAGAAGCGCTCTTCCTCCTGGCGCAGCACGTCGGTCACGCGCTGTTCGGCTTCCTTCAGTTCCGGATACGCGACGCCCATCTCGGCGACGAGGTCGGCCACCAGCTTGTGGAAGAACGAGCCCTTGCGGCCGAGCTTGTAGCCGTGGCGGATCGCGCGGCGCACGATCCGGCGCAGCACGTAGCCGCGGCCTTCGTTGCCGGGAATCACGCCGTCGACGATCAGGAACGAGCATGCGCGGATGTGATCGGCGATCACCTTCAGCGAGTTGTTCGTGAGGTCGCTGATTTCGGTCACGCGCGCGGCGGCCTTGATCAGGTTCTGGAACAGGTCGATTTCGTAGTTGCTGTGCACGTGCTGCAGCACCGCGGCGAGACGCTCGAGGCCCATGCCGGTGTCGACCGACTGCTTCGGCAGGCGCGTCATGTTGCCCTGCGCATCGCGGTTGAACTGCATGAACACGAGGTTCCAGATCTCGATGTAGCGGTCGCCGTCTTCTTCAGGCGATCCCGGCGGGCCGCCCCACACGTCCGGGCCGTGGTCGTAGAAGATTTCGGTACACGGGCCGCACGGGCCGGTGTCGCCCATCGTCCAGAAGTTGTCCGACGCGTAGCGCGCGCCCTTGTTGTCGCCGATGCGGATGATGCGCTCGGTCGGCACGCCGACTTCCTTCGCCCAGATGTCGTACGCCTCGTCGTCTTCCTGGTAGACCGTGACCCACAGCTTCTCCTTCGGCAGCTGGTAGACCGTGGTCAGCAGTTCCCACGCGAACTTGATCGCGTCGTGCTTGAAGTAGTCGCCGAACGAGAAGTTGCCGAGCATCTCGAAGAACGTGTGGTGGCGCGCCGTGTAGCCGACGTTCTCGAGGTCGTTGTGCTTGCCCCCCGCGCGCACGCTGCGCTGCGCCGTCGTGGCGCGCGAGTACGGACGCGGGTCCGTGCCGAGGAACACGTCCTTGAACTGGACCATGCCCGAGTTCGTGAACATCAGCGTGGGGTCGTTACCGGGCACGAGGCTCGACGAGCGGACGATCGTGTGGCCCTTCGATTCGAAGAATTTGAGGAATTTCTCGCGGATTTCGGCAGCTTTCATGGCGTGCGGGGACAGTCTGGCAAAGACGGCTTCAAACGCCGGCGCCCTTGTCGGGGCGCGCGGCGGCATGGATTCGGAAACGATCGATTATACGGGATCGGGGCCGGCTTCCGGGCAAAGCGCCGGAAAGCGGCTCGGCCCTCCCGCCGGGCCGGGTGGGCCACTCGCGCAGCCGATTCGCCTTAAGATGCTTGGCATGCCAACCGGCCTTGCCCGACCAGGCGAGCCATGAAAGGAGACGATTCGACGATGGGTGCCCTGAGCCATATCCGCGTGCTGGACCTCACCCGCGTGCTCGCGGGCCCGTGGTGCGCGCAGACGCTTGCCGATTTCGGCGCGGACGTGATCAAGGTCGAGCGCCCGCGCGCCGGCGACGACACGCGCCACTGGGGGCCGCCGTACCTGAAGGACGCGGACGGCGCGGATACCGCCGAGGCCGCGTACTACCTCGCGGCGAACCGCAACAAGCGCTCGGTGACGGTCGACATCGCGACGCCCGAGGGCCAGCAGATCGTGCGCGAGCTCGCCGCGCAGAGCGACGTCGTGCTCGAGAACTACAAGGTCGGCCAGCTGAAGAAATACGGGCTCGACTACGACGCGCTGCGCGCGGTGAAGCCCGACCTCGTCTACTGCTCGGTCACCGGGTTCGGCCAGACCGGCCCGTACGCGCACCGCGCGGGCTACGACTTCATCATCCAGGGCATCGGCGGCTTCATGAGCATCACCGGCGAGCGCGACGGCGCGCCGGGCGGCGGCCCGCAGAAAGCCGGCGTCGCGATCGCCGACCTCGCGACCGGCCTCTACTCGACGGTCGCGGTGCTCGCCGCGCTCGCGCACCGCGACCGGACCGGCGAAGGCCAGTACATCGACATGGCGCTGCTCGACGTGCAGGTCGCGCTGCTCGCGAACATGAACACCAACTTCCTCGCGAGCGGCAAGCCGCCGGTGCGCTGGGGCAACGCGCATCCGAACATCGTGCCGTACCAGACGTTCCAGACCCGCGACGGGTGGATCATCGTCGCGGTCGGCAACGACGGGCAGTTCCGCAAGTTCGTCGAGGCCGGCGGCCGGCCCGAGCTGGCGGACGACGAGCGGTTCGCGACGAACCCGTCGCGCGTGCGCCACCGCGACACGCTGGTGCCGATCCTCGCGGAGATGGTGAAGGCGCGCGACAAGGCCGACTGGATCGGTGCGCTCGAAGCGGCCGGCGTGCCGTGCGGCCCGATCAACGATCTCGACGAGGTGTTCGACAACGAGCAGGTGGTCGCGCGCGGGATGCAGGTGTCGCTGCCGCACCCGTGCGGCGCGGACGCGAAGCTCGTGCGCAATCCGATCCGGATGAGCGCGACGCCGCCCGAAGCACGCACGGCCCCGCCGCTGCTCGGCGCGCAGACCGACGACGTGCTGCGCGACATGCTCGGCTACGACGACACGAAGATCGCCGCGCTGCGGGCGAAACAGGCGATCTGAACGCGGTGGGTGGTGCGGGTGCGGGTGCGGACGGCCGGCGTGGCAGCGGCCTCAACCGCCGCCTTGCCCCGCGCGATCAATCGAGCGGTCAATCGTGACGGGCGAGCGCGTCGAGCCAGCCGCGCGCCTCGGGCCAGTCGCCGAGCCCGCTGTCCGCGTTGATGTGGCCGCGCGGGCCGATGTCGTGGAAGGCGCTGCCCCATGCATTCGCGCAGTTTCGGGCGAACGCGAGCGAGCCATACGGATCGTCGCTGCTGGCGACGACGCAGGTCGGAAACGGCAGCCGTTCATACGGCACGGGCCCGAAGCCGTGCGCGTCGGCCGGAAACGCGGGACCGTCGGGATCGGGCAGCGCGACGAGCAGCGCGCCGCGCACTTTCGCGAGCGCGGCCGGGCGCGCATAGCGCGTCGCCCACCACGCGGTGGTCAGCGTACCGAGGCTGTGGCCGGCAAGCAGCACCGGCCCGCGCGCGGCCTCAACCGCGCGATCGAGCGCGCGACACCAGCCGTTGCGGAACGCGCGGTCCCAGTCGGGCATCGCGACGCGCGAGAAGCGTGCATCGGCACGCTCCCAGCGGCTCTGCCAGTGAAGCGGGCCCGAATTGGCGTAGCCCGGCAGGACGAGAACGGGGAATCGGCTCATGGAAAGTGCGTCGACGAGTGAAATCGTTATATGGCGTCGGCGCAGTGTCGCACACCCGTTCCTCCCTGATGCTGCCTGTCTGATACCGGAAGGATGTGCGTGGGGTCGGGACGCGCTGAGCGCAGCGTCGCGACCGGACGTCAAGCCGCCGTTTTGCAGGCGGCTCGCGTCATGTCTGTCGGTCAGCGCACGTTCGCGCCGACGATACCGCCTGCCGCTGCGCCGGCGACCGTGCCGAGCGGGCCGCCCGTGACCAGGTAGCCGAGCGCGCCGCCCGCGGCTGCGCCGATACCGGCATTGCGCTGCGTATGCGTCATGGCGCACGCGCCGAGTTGCGACAGGGCCGCGACGATCACGGCGGTACGAACGATAAACGTGGTCTTCTTCATCATGATTTTTTTGTCCTCCCGCCGCGCGGCATCCCGAACGGCGGCATTGATTTGGTGAAGCCATCATAGGCAACGCCAAACGGCCCGGGCAATCCGATTTACGTCGTGTTACAGCCGACACAATATCGAGATAATCGGTCGAAACCCGCCCCCGTCATGCCGCAAGCCGCGCGGGACGGACCCCGGTCAGGTAGAATCACGGGATTAAACCGGCGCGACGCGCCGACACAACCTGACGCCATCCGCATGAGCACCGAACGCAACGACGCCCCCGCGGCTTCCAATTTCATCCGCAACATCATCGACGACGACAACCGCACCGGCAAATGGGGCGGCCGCGTCGAGACGCGCTTTCCGCCCGAGCCGAACGGCTATCTGCACATCGGCCATGCCAAGAGCATCTGCCTGAACTTCAGCGTCGCGCGCGACTACGGTGGCGTGTGCCACCTGCGCTTCGACGATACGAACCCGGAAAAGGAAAGCGTCGAGTACGTCGACTCGATCGTCGACGCGGTGCGCTGGCTCGGCTTCGACTGGCGCAAGGACGCGGTCGATCACCAGTACTTCGCGAGCGACTACTACGACAAGCTGTACGAGTTCGCCGAGTTGCTGATCCAGCGCGGCAAGGCCTATGTCGACAGCCAGAGCGCCGATGAAATGCGCGCGAACCGCGGCTCGCTGACGGAAGGCGGCAAGCCGTCGCCGTTCCGCGATCGCACGCCGGCAGAAAACCTCGACCTGTTCCGCCGCATGAAGGCCGGCGAGTTCAAGGAAGGCGAGCACGTGCTGCGCGCGAAGATCGACATGGCTTCGCCGAACATGAACATGCGCGACCCGGTGATCTACCGGATCCGCTACGCGCACCACTACCGCACCGGCGACGCATGGTGCGTGTACCCGATGTACGACTACACGCACTGCATCTCGGATGCGCTCGAAGGCATCACGCATTCGCTGTGCACGCTCGAATTCGAGGATCACCGCCCGCTGTACGACTGGGTGCTGAACGAACTCGCGGAAGCCGGCATGTTCACGCGCCCGCTGCCGCAACAGATCGAATTCTCGCGACTGAACCTCACGTACGCGATCACCAGCAAGCGCAAGCTGCTGCAGCTCGTGACCGAGGGCCACGTCGACGGCTGGGACGACCCGCGGATGCCGACGATCGTCGGCGTGCGCCGCCGCGGCTTCACGCCGGAGAGCATCCACCTGTTCTGCGAGCGGATCGGCGTGACGAAGATCGACTCGTGGATCGACATGAGCATCTTCGAAGGCGCGCTGCGCGACGACCTCGACGACAAGGCAGCGCGTACCGTCGCCGTGCTCGATCCGCTGAAGCTCGTGATCGACAACTATCCGGAAGATCTCGAGGAAGCATGCACGGCGCCCGTGCACCCGCACCACCCGGATCGCGGCGTGCGCACGTTCCCGATCTCGCGCGAGCTGTGGATCGAGCGCGAGGACTTCGTCGAGAACCCGCCGAAGGGCTATTTCCGCCTGTTCCCGGGCAACAAGGTGCGCCTGCGCTACGGCTACGTGATCGAATGTACGGGCTTCGACAAGGACGCCGACGGCAACGTGACGGCCGTGCACTGCAACTACTTCCCGGACAGCAAGTCGGGCACCGAAGGCGCGAACACGTACAAGGTCAAGGGCAACATCCACTGGGTCAGCGCGAAGCATGCGCAGCCGGCCGAAGTACGGATCTACGACCGCCTGTTCAAGGAGCCGCATCCGGACGCGGGCGGCGCGAACTTCCTCGAGGCGCTGAATCCCGACTCGAAGAAGATCGTGCAGGCCTACATCGAACCGGGCAACGACGACATCGCACCGGAAACGCGCCTGCAGTTCGAGCGTCACGGCTACTTCGTCGCCGATCGGGTCGATTCGAAGCCGGGCAAGCCGGTGTTCAACCGGATCGTCGGGCTGCGCGACAGCTGGGGCAAGCCGGCTTGACGGCATGCTTCGCACGCGGCTCGCGGCTTCGCAAGCCGCCGCCGCGTGAACATAAAAAAACCGGCTCCAGGGCCGGTTTTTTGTTGCGTGCCTTGAAGCGAAGCCCGGTCACGGAGCAGCGGAAGCCGCCGCGCCCGTTCACCCACCCATCAATCGCCGATGCAAATCCGCGAGCGACAGCTTCGTGCGAAACAGCCGCGCGAGGCTGCGGCTCGCATACGCGTCGATGTCGGCGGGCACGGTCCAGCGATACGCATCCATCTCGGGGATCATCGAGCCGTCGCGACGGCTCGGAAACAGCGACGTGCACGTACAGTGCGCGAGATCGACTTCGTCGTCGGCCACGCGCACCGCGAACAGGTGCAGATCCTTGTCGTGCCGGTACGCGAAGCGGCCAAGATCGAGCAGCCGCTCGGCGCCGATCACGATGCCGGTTTCCTCGAGCAGTTCACGCAGTGCCGCGTCGGCCGGCGTCTCGCCCGGCTCGCCCTGCCCCTTCGGGATGTCCCAGTGCGTGGTATCGGTCGCGTGCGCGAGGAACACGCGGCCGGCCGCATCGAGGATCACGACGCCGCACGACACCGTGCGCGGCGCGGCGCCCCGCTTCATCACGCGCGTGCTCAGCGCTTCTGCAGCTGCCACTTGCCCGCGGCCGTCTTGCAATAGACGGGCTTGAGCGTCATCGTCTGGCCCTTCGCGGTGATCTCGGTCGCGATTTCGCGGCAGGTCTTGCCGTCCGTCTCGGTCGTGGTCGGCGTGAGCTTCGCGTCGATCTGCGTGCCGCGGCCGCTGCTCTGCCACGTCGTGGTTTCGCCGTCCTTGCCTTCGTCGCGCACCTGCACGACCGCCTTGGACAGCGATGCGCGGTCGGTCTTGCTGAAGTAGCTGATCGGCGTGTCGTTCAGGAAGTTCAGGTTGTTCTGCGCATGGGCGGGCAGCATCGCGGCTGCGCACGCGGCGCCGGCCAGCACGCGCGTGACGATGGAAAGGGATGCACGCATCGACATGTTTTTTCTCCTTGGATGTTCGATCGAACGGCGCGGTGCATGCCGGCGAACCGGGGGCCGGCCATCCGGCACGCACCACGCCCGTCAGCGAGCGAGCATAGCATGCGTGCTGTAATGAATGCCTCTACGGCTTGGCCGGCGCGGCCGTTTGCTGATATCCGTCAGTCAGCGTGCCGAGGAACGCGATCACGTCCTTGATCTCGGCCGCGTTCAGCGCCGGCTGGTCGCCGCGCTTGCGGTCGAACGGCGGCTCGCGGTTGATGTTCGGCCAGTAGCGCTTCGGCAGATCGTCGTAGATCTGCACCTTGCCGTGCACGACCGGATAGAACTTCTCCGGGTGGATGTCGCGTTCGACGTAGAAGCGCATCACGTCCTCGAGCGAGTGATACACGCCGTTGTGGAAAAACGTCTTGCGCAGCGCGACGTTGCGCAGCGACGGCGTGCGGAACAGCCCGCAGAATTCGTCGCGGCCCTTCAGGTCGGTACGCTCGGGGCCGCAGGCGCCGAGATCGTGGAAACGCGGGTCGTGATTGACGGGCAGCGCACGGTTGCGCGGCACCGCGATCGCGATCAGCCCGAAATCGCTGAACTGCGGCGGGCCACCTTCGAGCGTGCGCTGGCTGATGTGGCAGCTCGCGCAGTTGCCCTTCTTCTCGTCGTTGAACAGCTGCAGCCCGCGCAACTCCGCGGGCGTGAGCTGCGCATGGCCGGCCAGGTACGCGTCGTACTTGCTCGTGTACGGATCGAACAGCGCCGGCTGCTGCTGGAACGCGTCGAGCGCGCGCAGCACCGCGTCGAAGGTCGCCTGGTCGTCGCCGAGCACCTGGTCGCCGAACGCCTTGCGGAACGCGTCCGCATAAGGTGCGGCGCGAACCGCCTTCGCGACCCTCGCCGGCGAGCTGCTCATCTCGAATGGCGACGTGAGCGGAATGCGCGCCTGCGCGTCGCGGGTATCGACACGACCGTCCCAGGTGAGCCCGCCAGTCGGACCCGCGTCGATGCTTTCGTCACCTTCGTCCGGCGAATCGTGGAAGTGCTCGCTGAACGGCGGAATGCCGCGCAGGTACTTCAACGACGGCACCGCGCGAAAGCCCGTGCGGTGCATGTCGTCGCCGCCGAGCTGCACCGACAGCGCGTTCGGCGGCCCGAACGCATGCTCGGCGCTATGGCACGACGCGCAGGCGAGCTTGCCGGAGCCCGACAGCGACGGATCGAAGAACAATTGCTTGCCGAGCGCCGTCATCTGCTTGACGCCCTCGAATACCTGCGCGCGCGTCTGCGGCTGGCTGGCCGGCGCCACCGCGGGCGCGGCCGGGGCTGCTTGCGCCGCCGGCACGACGGACGCGGCCGGCGTATTCGCGCCGGGCCGCGCATCGCAACCGGCGAGCGCCGCGAGCCCGGCGGCCAGCGCCAGCGCGGCCGCGGCAGGGGTCAACGATCGCGCGAACGCGCGGGGTTTCAGAAGGCTGGGCATCGTCGTTCTTCTTGTAGCGGTGGGCAATCGGCCGGAGCTTATGTCAGTTCCATGACCGTTGCATGACGTTCCACCGACAGTCAATTGAAAGCAGCCCTACACCCGCCTGTCAAATCGGTTCCAGATAATGCGCGCAACCGGTCGGTGCCTCGCAATGCCCGCGCCGGCCGTACCTCAACCCGGTTCCCACACGCGACAAACGACGAAAGAGAGAACATCGCATGAAGAAGCACGCCTGGATTCGCTATACGCCGATCGCCCTCGCGGCCGCGCTCAGCCTGACCGCCTGCGGCGGCGACGATGTCACGCAGCAAGGCCTGTCGGCCGTCAAGAACGTGGTCGTGATCTACGCGGAAAACCGCAGCTTCGACAACCTGTATGGCAACTTCCCCGGCGCGAACGGCCTGCAGAACGCCACGGCCGCGAACTCGGTGCAAAAGGATCGCGACGGCTCGACGATGGCGACGCTGCCGAAGATCTGGGGCGGCCTGACCGCGACCGGCATCACGCCGGCGGTGACCGAGGCGATGACGGCGAACCTGCCGAACACGCCGTTCGCGATCGACGATCCGAAAGGCTTCAACCAGTCGATGAGCATCGCGACGCGCGACATCGTGCACCGCTTCTACCAGGACCAGATGCAGATCAACGGCGGCAAGAACGACATGTATGCCGCGTGGACCGATGCGGGCGGCCTGACGATGGGCCACTACACCGCCGACCCGTCGAAGCTGCCGCTGTGGAAGGTCGCGCAGCAGTACGTGCTCGCCGACAACTTCTTCATGGGTGCGTTCGGCGGCTCGTTCCTGAACCACCAGTACCTGATCTGCGCGTGCGCGCCGTTCTATGCCAACGCGGACAAGAGCCCGGCGGCCGGCAAGATCGCAGTCCTGAACGCCGACGGCAAGTCGCTGAAGGTCGCCGCGAACTCGCCGGCCTCGGCGCTGAGCGGGCCGCCGAAGTTCGTCAACGACGGCGCGCTGACGCCTGACTTCTACGGCATCAACACGATGCAGCCGGCGTACCAGCCGAGCGGCAACAAGGCGGCCACGGGCGGCGATCCGCTGCTCGCCGACCCGGCCAATCCGTCGACGATGCCGCCGCAGACGGCGACCAACATCGGCGACCTGATGACCAACGCGGGCGTGTCGTGGGCGTGGTACAGCGGCGCGTGGGGCCAGGCGCTGCAGGCGAGCCAGAACGGCACGTCGAACGTGATCTACGGTGCCGATCTGTCGACGCCGAACTTCCAGCCGCACCACCAGCCGTTCAACTACTTCGCGAACCAGGCGCCGGGCACCGCGAGCCGCGCGCAGCACCTGCTCGACGGCGGCGCGAACGGCGCCGAGTTCATCAAGGCGATCGATGCGGGCACGCTGCCGCAGGTCACGTTCTACAAGCCGCAGGGCAACCTGAACGAGCACCCGGGCTACACCGACGTCACGTCCGGCGACCAGCACATCGCCGACGTGATCGCGCACCTGCAGGCAAGCCCGCAGTGGAAGAACATGGTCGTGGTCGTCACGTACGACGAAAACGGCGGCTTCTGGGATCATGCCGCGCCGCCGAATGCCGACCGCTGGGGCCCGGGCACCCGCATTCCGGCGCTGATCGTGTCGCCGTACGCGAAGAAGGGCTTCGTCGACCATACGCAATACGACACGGGCTCGATCCTGCGCTTCATCACGCGCCGCTTCTCGCTGCCGCGCCTCGCGGGCCTGCAACAGCGCGACGACGCGCTGAAGGCCAACGGCGCGCAGCCGATGGGCGACCTGACGAACGCGCTGCAACTGTCGCCGAACCTGTAACGGCATCGCCGTCACCGCGAACGGGCCGGCCACGCCGCCGCCCCGGACGAACGAAGGGCAGCCCCACGGGGCTGCCCTTTTTCACGTCGCGTGCGGGTGGCTGCGCGCCGCCGTCACCACCCATACTTCAGCTCGACGCCGACATAGTCGGCGTTGTGCCCGCCCGCCTGGCGGATCGCATCGCCAACCTGGAAATGCACGGCCTCGATCGCACCGATGAGGTTCGCGGCAATCGTCCAGTCCGCGCGCAGCTGCACGTACATCCCGGTCCACAACCCGCCCTTGCCCGCCGTGCCCGGCACCGGGATGTTCGGCTGCTGATAGACGGCGTCGCCGGTCGTCTCGCGCCACTGGAAGCCGAGCGCACCGAGCAGCGACAGGTTCGCCGACGGCTTCAGCGTCACGGACGGCTTCACGTGAATCAGGTTCGCATAGCTCGTATAGCCGGCCAGCGTGAAGTAATAGCCGTTCGGAAACAGCGGGTTGAAGGTGCTCACGCGGCCATCGTGCGGATGCCGGTCGCCCGACGCCGCGTCGACCTGCAGCGCGATGCGCGGCGACCACGGCGCGTCGAGCTTGTAGCCGGCGATCGACCCGACGGCCCACGCCCCGATCGTCGCGTTGCCGACCGTGCCGGTCTGCAGCATCGTTTCGAGGTCCCAGTCGAAGCGCCCCAGCGTGCCCGTGTAGCGCACGTCCCACACGTCGCGATGCTCGGGACCGCTCGCGTCGAGGAACCGCGCGTTGTTGCGGTTGTAGCGCGACCAATAGCCGGACAGGTCGCCCGGCCCGACCGACTGCCGCTCGACGCGCACGCCGCTGAACGTGAGATCGCGATTCGACACGTCGTCGAAATCGGACGCGTTGCGGTTCTGCACCGGCTGCGTCGCATAGCCGATGAAGCGCCACTTCTGGTACTCGTAGACGGCCCAGACCGCATCGAACGCCTGCCGTACGTTCGGGCCGTCGCGCGTGGCGATGAAACGCTGCAAGTCGAACGCCATCTCCTGCCGGCCGACGCGGAACTTGAACGTGCCGCCGCCGAGCGCGCCCGTGTAGGTCGCGAACGCCTGCTCGAGATCGAGCGGATTTTTGTCGACCGGCGACACCGTGTTCTTGCCGAACGCGCGGGCGTCCTGCAACTGCACGAAGAACTGCCAGTGCTGGCCGAGATGCGCATCGGCATGCACTTCGATGCGCTGGATCAGGTACGTATCCGATTGCGCTGAACCGATGCCGAACAGCGGCGCGTCATTGGTCTCGAGACGCTCGCGCAGGTTCACGCCGAGCGACAGATAGGAGGACGGATCGTTGCCGAGCGGAAGGTATTTCAAGCCGTCGAGGGGTACGCGCGGCACGCACGGATTCGCGAGCACCGACCAGTCTTCCTGCCAGCGGTTGAACAGCACCACGGGGCGCTTGGCCGTGCAGGTCGATGCGGCAGCGGCGGTTGGCGTTGCCGATGTCGTTGGCGTTGCCGTTGCCGATGACGCGGCCGGCGCCGGCTCCTGCGCCGGCGTGGAAGCCGGCGTCGATGCCGCCGCCGTTTGCGCGCATGCCGCGTCGGCGCCCGCGAACAGCAGCCCCACGACGATCGACACGCGCGCGGCACGCGCCGCGTGCCGGCCGTGATGTCCCCTCCCTCCCCGCTCGATCATGCGCGCTCCTGTGTGGTCGTACCCGCCGTTTGTGCCGCGCACAGGGCAAGCGTCGCGAGCGCGCCGACCGGTGCGAGCAGCGCGAAGAACCCGACGAAGCGGAACCCGAGCGCGCCGCATGCGGCACCGAGCGCGAACGCCACGATCGCCGGCAGCATCTTGCCGAAGCGCGCCCGCGCCGCCGCGCGCGCGGCCTCGGCCGTGCCGGCGGACAGCATGTCGACGACGTCGAGGATCGCCTGCGTCACGTTGCCGGTCATCACCGTGTTCGGCACGCCGCCGGCGCGCGCAATCACGCGCGGATGCGCGTTCTGCACGCCCATCGCGAACGTGCCGACGATGCCGGCCACGAGCGCCGGCAGGCTGTCGGGCTGCGTGACGGGCGTCGCCCATACGCCGGCCGCGCAGAAGCCGAGCAGCAGCACGGCCTGCACCGCATGCAGCGTGCGCGTGCCCTGCCAGGCGGGCCGCCCGGACATCGACCGCGCGATCAGGCTGCTCGCGATCACGCCGCAGACGAACGCGGGAAACACGCTGAGCTTCAGCACGACACCCTGGCCGAAGCCCGCGATGCCCGCGCCGATCAGCACGAAGTTGCCGGTCACGTGCGCGGTGAACAGCCCGAACAGCGCGACGAAGCTCAGCGTGTCGACGAAGCCGGCCACCGCGGCAAGGATCGTATCCTCGTGCTTCATCGCGCCGCGCTCGCGTGGATTTCGGCGACGTAGCCACCCGGGAACTGCACGAGCGCCGCGTCACGGCCGTCCGACGTGAACGGCGGCACGAGCACGGTCACGCCGGCTGCCTTGGCTTTCTCCAGCGTCGCGGCGAGATCGTGCACTTCGTAACCGGTCATCTCGCGGCCGAACGGGTAAGGCAGGTGGCCGTCGGTCACGAGCACGGTCATCTTGCCGAAGCCCGATTCGATGCGGATGCGGCGATACGTGTCGTTCGGCCGGCCGATCTCGATGCCCGACGCCTTGAGGGTGTCGGATACCACCTTGCCGTTCGAGAACTTCACGAAATCGTGCACCAGCTTGCGCACGCTTTCCGGCGACACGTACACGCGGTTCTCGGGCACCGTCTCCAGCGTGTCGTAGCGCGGCGCTTCGGTATGCCAATAGAGCTGCATGTTCAGGCCACCGGTCCAGCGGATGATCGCGTCGCGGCCGATCGGATCGGGGAACGTGTCGACGATCACGTCTGCACCGTGCGCGCGCGCCGTCTTCATCGCGACGTCCATGTCGGTGACGAGATAACCGGTGCGCTCCGCGCAGAACGGATACGGGATCGGCGTCTTGAAGCCGAACACCGAGATCGTGCCGACCGGCGTGAGCACGAGCTGCGACATCGTCTGGCTCGGCGTGGGCGTGACCTGGAACACGCCCTGCTTCGACTTCTTGCCGCCGAACGTCGCGACGAAGCTGTCGGTGAAGCGGTCGAAGTCTTCCGGCGCCACGCACACGTGTGTCGTGTCGTATTGCGGACCCACGGCCAGCACCGGCACCGGCGCGGGCGGCACCGGCGGTTTCGCGAACGTCGCCGGCGCCGCGACGCAGCCGGCCGCGATCGTCAGCGCGCACAGTGCGGATCGAATGGTCATCATGATCAGGTTTCCTTGTTGTGTCATCGAATAGTGCAATCGGTCACGCGCGGACATCGCCGTCCACGCGCTTCGCATCGGCGAGCACGGTCGCGAGCACGAGTGCGGCGATCAGCCCGAGATGCTCGAAAAAGCTGTTGAGCGCCATGAAATGCTCGGCGCCCGTACGGTTCCAGAAATCGTTGGCCACCCCCATCGCGACCAGCGTCAGCATACCGAGGCTGCCCGCGCCGAGCCACGTGAAGCGGCCCAGCACGATGCACAGCGAGCCGGCGATCTCGACTGCGATCGCGAGCGCCGCCCACAGCGCGGCCGGCTGCAGCCCGAAATGCGCCTGCTCGGCGACCGCGCCATGGAAGTCCAGCGCCTTCGCGATACCGCCGATCAGGTACGCGGACACCAGCGCCAGCCGCGCGAGCGGCAGGACCCACGGCTGCGCGAGCAGCGCGCGGACCCACGCCGGGTTGCCGGCGCCGACGTGTTGGGTCGGGGTCGCCATGTCAGACCGCCCAGCACGAACAGCCGAACGCGCCCCAGAAGCCCTTCGCGTCCGACGTCGGCAACGCGCGGCTCCACGCGTTCGCGTGTGCATGGCCGTGCAGGCCGCACGCGCTTGCGCAACCGCACATCGCCGCGGCCGCCGCGGCCCGCTGCAGCGGCGCGCCGTTGCGCTGCGTCGCGCCCCAGCCGCCGTAGCCGCCGTACTCGCGCACCGGCGACCAGTCGGGCATCGCGGGCGGAATCGGCGCATCGTGCGACGCGAACGGCCCCGCGCCCCACACGATCCGGCCGCCGACCACCGTCAGCAGTGCAGTCGTATCGACGATATCGTCCTCCGCGCACGTGAAGAAATCGCGATCCGGGACCATCAGGTCGGCGAGCTGGCCCACCGCGATGCGCCCTTTCTTGCCTTCCTCGTTCGAGAACCACGTCACATACTCGGTCCACATGCGCAGCGCGGTCTCGCGATCGAGCAGGTTGCGCTGCGGATACATCCGCATCCCGCCGACCGTCTTGCCCGTCACCAGCCACGCGAGCGACACCCACGGGTTGTACGACGCGACCCGCGTCGCGTCGGTGCCGGCCGACACCTTGAGCCCCTTCTCGAGCATCTTCGCGACCGGCGGCGTCGCCTCGGCCGCCTGCGCGCCGTAACGCTCGACGAAGTATTCGCCCTGGTACGCCATCCGGTGCTGCACCGCGATGCCGCCGCCGAGCGCGGCGATGCGGTCCATCGAGCGTTCCGAGATCGTTTCCGCGTGATCGAAGAACCAGTTCAGCCCGTCGAGCGGGATGTCCTCGTTGACCTTCTCGAACACGTCGAGCGCGCGGCTGATCGTTTCGTCGTAGGTCGCATGCATGCGCCACGGCCAGCGGTTCTGCGCAAGCACGCGCACGACGCCTTCGAGATCGTCCTCCATCTGCGCCGGCAAGTCGGGGCGCGCGACGCGGAAATCCTCGAAATCGGCCGCCGAAAACACCAGCATCTCGCCCGCGCCGTTGTGGCGGAAGTAGTCGGTGCCATCGTGGTACTTGACGCTCTTCGTCCAGTTCACGAAGTCTTCCTTCTCCGCGTTCGGCTTCTGCGTGAACAGGTTGTACGCGATCCGCACCGTCATCTCGCCCGCGTCGTGCAGCTTGCGGATCACCTCGTAGTCGTCGGGATAATTCTGCGATCCGCCGCCCGCGTCGATCACGCCCGTCACGCCAAGACGATTGAGTTCGCGCATGAAGTGGCGCGTCGAGTTGTACTGGTACTCGAACGGCAGCTTCGGGCCTTTTGCGAGCGTCGCGTAGAGGATCGTCGCGTTCGGGTTCGCGAGCAGCAGGCCGGTCGGGTTGCCCGCGGCGTCGCGCAGGATCGTGCCGCCCGGCGGCTCGGGCGTGTCCTTCGTGTAGCCCACCACGCGCAACGCGGCCGCGTTCAGCAGCGCGCGGTCGTACAGGTGCAGGATGAACACGGGCGTATCGGGCGCGACCGCATTGAGTTCGTCGATCGTCGGCAGGCGCTTCTCGGCGAACTGGTGTTCGGTGAAGCCGCCGACCACGCGCACCCATTGCGGCGCAGGCGTGATCGCGACCTGGTGCTTCAGCATCTCCATCGCGACCGCGAGCGAACGCACGCCATCCCAGCGCAGCTCGAGGTTGTAGTTCAGGCCGCCGCGAATCACGTGCGTATGGTTGTCGATCAGGCCAGGCAGCACGCTGCGGCAATCGAGATCGACGACCTTCGTCGCGCGGCCTGCGAGCGGCATCACGTCCGCTTCGGCGCCGACCGCGACGAAGCGGCCGTCCTTGATCGCCACGGCGGTGGCGACGGGGTTCGCACGATCGAGCGTCGTGATGCGCCCGTTGTGCAGGATCAGATCCGGTTGATTATCAGTTGAGCTCATTAATATGTCCTCGATGCGGTCAGAAGCCGAGCCAGTGACGGATGGAGCCGATGGCCTGCGAGCCGATCAGCATGCCGGCCAGACCGATCAGCGCAATGAGTGGCGGCGCTGGCGAACGCACCTTGATCACGCTGTATACGACGCCGACCAGTACGCCGGCCGACAGCGACCATAGATAAGATTCCATAACGATTTTTCTCCCTGACCGGATTAGAATGAGTCGCTTCGCGCCGGCCGCATGCTGCGCGCCGTATCCACTTCGCTTCCCTGCCACTCTTTCCGACCATGCAACACCTTCCTGATCTCGAAGCCTGGGCCATCTTTGCGCGCGTCGCGGAGACGGGCTCGTTCGCGAAAGCCGCCGACCTGCTCGGCGTCACGCAGCCGACGGTGTCGAAAGCCATCGCGCGCCTCGAAAGGCGCCTTGGCGCGATGCTGCTGTACCGCACGTCGCGCAAGCTGTCGCTCACGCCGACCGGCGAACTGCTGCGCGACCGCGCGATCCGGCTGCTCGCCGATGCGGAACTGATCGAGAGCGAAGCGTCCGCGCAGGCGCTCGAACCGCATGGCCTCGTGCGCGTGAATGCGCCGATGTCGTTCGGGGTGCGCCACCTGTCGCCGGTGCTGCCCGCGTTTCTCGAGCGCTATCCGCGCGTCGACATCGACCTCGTGCTCTCCGATCACATCGTCGACATCGTGTCCGGCGGCTTCGACGTCGCGATCCGCATCGCCGAGCTGAGCGATTCGTCGCTGCGCTCGCGCCGTCTGTGCGCGGTGCGCCGCCCGCTCGTCGCGTCGCCGGCGTATCTGGACCGTCATGGCCGGCCCATGCATCCGCGCGACATCGAGAAGCACGTGTGCCTCACCTACACCAACCTGCCGACACCCGAGCACTGGCGCTTTCGCCAACCGAACTCGGGCGACGACTTCGGCGTGAACGTGCACGGACGCATCCGCACCAACAACGCCGACGTGATCGTCCCCTCGCTCATCGCCGGTCATGGCCTTGCCCTTCAGCCGGAGTTCCTGGTGTGGGAAGCCATGCAGAGCGGCGAGCTCGAGGAAGTGATGGCGGACTGGAAGATCGCCGACATCAACGTCAACCTCGTCACGCCGCCCGGCATGCTGCGCGCCGCGCGCGTGACGGTGCTGCTCGACTTCCTGGCGGAACACTTCGCGCACGCGCCGTGGGCACTGCCGGCAGCCTGAGCGGGCGACGGCCGGCGACAGCAGATCGCCGCGGCCGACCGTTGCCACGATCGCGGCCGGTCGCCCGTTACTTCGCCGGTACGGCCGGGATCGACTCGTGCGGCGTCGCGGTACGCTGCGCGGCCTTGTGAACCATCGTGTATGCGTAGTCGACGCCCATCCCGTACGCGCCCGAGTGCTCCTTCACGACCGCCATCACCGCGTCGTACGTGTCGCGACGCGCCCAGTCGCGCTGCCACTCGAGAATGACCTGCTGCCAGGTCACGGGCACAGCGCCGGCCTGCACCATCCGCTGCATCGCGAAATCGTGCGCGGCCTGCGACGTGCCGCCCGATGCGTCGGCCACCATGTAGATCTCGTAACCGCCTTCGAGCATCGCGCACAGCGCGAACGTCGTATTGCAGACTTCGGTCCACAGACCCGACACGATCACCTTCTTGCGGCCGTTCGCGGCCAGTGCGTCGCGCACCTTCTGGTCGTCCCACGAGTTCATCGACGTGCGTTCGAGCGTCTTCTGGTTCGGGAAGACGTCGAGCAGTTCGGGATAGGTATGACCGGAGAACGCCTCGGTCTCGACCGTCGTGATCGTGGTCGGGATATTGAACGCCTTCGCAGCCTTCGCAAGACCGACGACGTTGTTCTTCAGCGTCTGGCGATCGATCGACTGCACACCGAACGCCATCTGCGGCTGCTGGTCGATGAAGATCAGCTGGCTGTTCTGCGGAGTAAGTACTTCAAGCTTCGGGTTGCTCATGGCGTGATCATCCTTGGAACGGAAAAGGGGAATCTTTCCTCGCCGCGAACGCGGGAGGATTCGAGTTGGGTACGACGCTTGATCTGCTTCGTCCGTCTCGATTCATTAAAACCGCAATCCTCTGACGCGAACACCCAAAAAATGGAATCACTCGGATTCCAGAATAGGTGGTCGCCCAAGGGCAATCCGCCCTTTTTTTCTTCACGTAAACCCGATACGCTTCGAGAGACCTCGACGATGCACTCGTCGCCATCCGTCGTTCGATCACGAGACCACGAGACGCCCATCATGAAAGCCTATGTCCTGTCGCTGCTCGCCGGCATCCTCGCCGGCGCCATCTACGGCACGATCGGCGTGAATTCGCCGGCGCCGCCGATCATCGCGCTCACCGGCCTGCTCGGCATGCTCGCCGGCGAACAGATCCTGCCGGTCGCGCGGCGCATGCTCGCGGGCCACCGGCTGAACACCGCATGGCGCGACGCGAAGTGCAGCCAGCACATGTTCGGCGCGCTGCCCGGCGGCGCCACGAACGACCGCAAGCCGTCGTGACGCAATCGTTCAGCACCGGCCACGCATGACCAACGTCGAACTGTTTCATTACCTGCTGCTGTTGATCTGCGGTGCCGGCGCGCTCACGTGGCTCGCCGAACGGATCTCGATTCCACCGGCCGTCGTGCTGCTGCTCGGCGGCTGTGTCGTCGCGGTCTTCGGCAAGCGCGTGCCCGACATGGACCCGGCGCTGCTGCTCGCGGCCGTGCTGCCGCCGCTGCTGATGTCGAGCGGGTTCTACACCGCGTGGAAGGAATTCCGGCAGGAGCTTGCGTCGATCGCGTCGCTCGCGCTCGGCGCGGTGGTGTTCACGACCGTCGCGGTCGCGTTCGCGGTGCATGCGGTGAACCCCGCGCTGCCATGGGCCGCGTGCTTCACGCTCGGCGCGATCGTGTCGCCGCCCGATGCGGTCGCCGCGAAGGCGGTCCTGCAGCGCCACCCGCTGCCCGCGCGGCTCGTCGCGGTGCTCGAAGGCGAAAGTCTCGTCAACGATGCGTCGGGCCTGCTGCTGTACCAGATGGCCGTGTCGGCCGCGCTCGCCGTGTCGATCACGGCCGCGAGCGCCACCGGCCTGTTCTTCTCGCTCACGCTGATCGGCATCGCGGTCGGCCTCGCGTGCGGCCATGCGATGAGCTGGGTGCTGCCGCGCCTGCGCGACCCGATGCTCGGCATCGTCGTGACCTTCGCGATGGCATGGGGCAGCTACGGGATCGCGGAAGCCGTCGACGGCTCGGGCGTACTGTCGGTCGTCACCTGCGGCCTCGTGCTCGGCGTGCGCCAGCATCGCGTGTTCGACGCCGACATGCGGATCAAGGCGAAAGCGACCTGGGAAGCGATCGTGTTCGTGCTCGACGCGCTCGTGTTCATCCTGATCGGCCTCGCGCTGCATGCGATCCTCGCGCGCGTGAACCACGAAGGCGCGGTGCTGATGGCCGGCCTGCGCGTCGCGTTGCCCGCCACCGCCGCCGCGATCGCCGCGCGCATCGTGTGGGTGTTCGTCGCGATGTGGCTGCCGGGCCGCCTGCGCGCGCCGCGCGCCGGCCACGCACCGTGGTCGTGGCGCGAAGCCGTCGTCCTCGGCTGGTCGGGCATGCGCGGCGTCGTGAGCCTCGCGGCCGCGATCGCGCTGCCCGCCAACTTCCCGGGCCGCGACCTGATCCTGTTCAGCACGTTCCTGCTGATCATCGCCACGCTCGTCGTGCAGGGCGGGACGCTTGCGCCGCTGATCCGCGTGCTGAAGCTGCGCCCGGCCGCGCGGCACACGATGTCCGAGCATGCGGTGCGCGCCCATGCGTTCGGCGCGGCGCTCGCCGAACTCGACGCGCTCGAACAGCGCGGCTCGACCCTCGAGCGGCCGTCGCTCGACCGCCTGCTCGCCGAATACCGGAACCGCGTCACCTTCAACGAACGCGCGCATCGCCACGGTGCCGAGCCGGCCAACGTGCGCTCGCGCATGCTGCGCGTCGAACTCGACCTCGTCGGCGTGTCGCGCCGCGCGCTGCTCGACCTGCATCGCGACGGCAAGGTCGACGACGCCGTGCTGCACCGGATCGAATCGGAACTCGATTTCGAGGAACTGCGGCTGCAGCGGCTGCTCGAACCGTGACGCCCGGCCCGGCCGCCGGCCTCCCCTTTTTTCACATGGAACTGCAATGAGCGAACTGTCCGTCGAAGCGAGCATCGGCTCGGTCGATTACCTCGTCCACTTCAGCGATGGCGTCCACCAGTGGCGCGCCGACGAACCGGCGTCGCTCGGCGGCGGCGATGCGGCGCCCGCGCCCGTCACGCTGCTGCTGTCGAGCCTCGGCGCGTGCACCGCGATCACGCTGAAAATGTACGCGCAGCGCAAGGGCTGGCCGCTCACCGAAGTGCACGTGAAGCTCGCGCACGAATCGGGCAGCGCGGGCAGCACGATCGTGCGCCGCATCACGCTCGAAGGCGACCTGTCCGGCGAACAGCGCGAACGGCTGCTGCAGATCGCGAACGCGTGCCCGGTGCACAAGATCCTCACGCATCCGATCGCCATCGACACGGCGATCGCCTGACGCGCCCCGCCTCGACTACCAGAGCCCCACCATGTCCGCCTCGATCAAGACCCTGCTCACGCCGCGCGAAAGCGACATCGGCAACCTCGTCGTGCGCCGCGTGCTGCCCGCGCGCGCCGCCCGCCTCGTCGGCCCGTTCATCTTCTTCGACGAGATGGGGCCGGCCGTGCTGCCGGCCGGCCGCGGCATCGACGTGCTGCCGCATCCGCACATCGGCCTCGCGACCGTCACCTACCTGTTCGACGGTTCGCTGATGCACCACGACAGCCTCGGCTTCCGGCAGAAAATCGTGCCGGGCGACGTGAACTGGATGACCGCCGGCCGCGGCATCGTGCATTCGGAGCGTTCGCCCGACGAAGACCGGCCGCGCGATCAGCCGGTCCACGGAATCCAGACCTGGGTCGCACTGCCGGTCGAGCATGAAGACACCGCGCCCGCGTTCGTCCATCATGCGGCCGACACGCTGCCGTCGTTCACGCGCGACGGTGCGAGCGTGCGCGTGATCGCGGGTACCGCGTTCGGGCTCACGTCGCCGGTCGCCGTGTTCTCGCCCACGCTCTATGCGTACGCGCAATTCACGGCAAACGGCACGCTGGCGCTCGATGCCGAACATGAGGAACGCGGCGTGTACCTCGTTGACGGCGACCTCTCGATCGACGGCACGCCGCTCGCCGCCGCGACGATGGCCGTGCTCGAACCGGGTGCGACCGTGACGCTCGCGAGCACGAACGGCGCCCGCGTGATGCTGCTCGGCGGTGCGCATCTGCCGGGCGAGCGGTTCATCGAATGGAATTTCGTGTCGAGCGCACGTGCGAAGATCGATGCAGCCCGTGCGGCGTGGGCCGACCAGACCTTCGGCAAGGTGCCGGGCGAAGAACACGAGTGGACGCGCCAGCCGGAACGCAAGGCGCAGTAAGATCACAACGCGCGGCAAGCGGGTTCGCCCGCAGGCAGGCCAAGCGACGGCCGGCACACATGCCGGCCGTCGTACGTTTACCGCTTCAACCCCATCAGCTTCGCGAGCGTCGGCCACCGGTCGAGCGACTCGATGAACGCGCGGCGCGCCTGCTCGTCGACGTAACGCTCGGGATCGAGCGCGGGCAGATGCCGCGCGAGGCCGAGCACGTCGTTCGGTTGCGACAGGCGCGCATCGTCGCTGTCGGCGGGGAGCATTACTGTTCGTCGATCCATACGCCATCCGGAGTTTTCACCGAGTAGCCCGCGGCCGTCTGCATCGTCACCGTGCCCTCGTTCTCGCCCACCATCCGCGTGCGCGGCAGGTCGGCCGCGTACTGTGCGAGCGTCGTGCCCGGCTTGAACGGGCTGTTCGACACGAGGTTCGACAGCAGTTGCGCGAGCGCGAGGAAGCTGGTCGGCTGGTCGATCACGGTCGTCGCGCCGTGGTTGCCGGTAAAGCCGACGAGCCGCACGCCGACCGGCCCGTGCACGATGCGCGGCGTCGGGATCTCGCGCAGGCCCGCGACCTGGTACTTGTCGCCGCGCAGCGCAGCGCCGTGCTCGGGCACGAACACGATCACCGCGCGGCGGCCCGATTGCGCGATCAGGTCGGCCAGGTGATCGAAGTCGTCCATCAGCTTCGTCACGCGCTGCGGATACGAGTCGATGCTCGTCAGCGCACTGCCGACGACGCGGTTGCCGTCGTGCAGGCTGATCGTGTTGTAGTACAGCGCGACCGGGCCCGGCACCGACGCGCGCTGCGCGTACCAGTTCGCGAGCGTCGCGTAGTCGCTCTTGATCTCCGAGCCGTCGAACGCGTGCATCGCGACCGGCGCGGCCGCGTTCGACACGGGCGGCGCGTCGGGCACGCCGATGTTGTCGTGGATCACCTGCAGGAAGTTGTCGAAGTGGCCGTCGTGGTTCAGCAGCGACTGCACCTTGTAGCCCGCGCTCGCCAGTTGCGAGAACAGGTAGCACTGCTGCGGCGCCGGCTTGTACAGATCGGCGTGAGCCTCCTGCCCGCAGCTCGCGCGCAGCACGCGGATCGCGGCCGGGCCGCTGTAGCTCGCGGCCGTGCTGAAGTTATTGAACAGGTAGTCGAAGTGACTCAGCATCGGGTGGTTGCGTACCTTCGCGGCATCGAGGTCGTCCCACGACAGCGAGCAGATGTGCAGCACGATCACGTCGAACTGCGCGGATGGATCGTTGCCGAGGTGGCCGAACGCGACCTGCCGCTGCGATTCCTGCGTGCGAAACGTCGCGAGCGCGGCGTTGTGATCCTCCGGCTGGCCGGCGAGCGTCGTGCCCGTGGCGCTCGCCTGCTGCGGAAGCGGTGCGACGACGCGCGCCATCAGCCCGCTGCCGGCCTGCCACAACGGCATCACGACCAGCACGGCCAGCACGAACGTCGCGACGCGCAGCCAGCGATTGACGATGAAGTAGACGATCAGCGCGCCGGCCACCGTCAGCAACAGCACCGGCGGCAGCAGGCGCGGCAGCAGCTCCATCCAGTACTCGAGGCGGAACGTGCTCACTTCGCGCGCGGCTTCGGCGAGCCGGGCGAGCGGCGGTGCATGCATCTCGCGTGCGAGCAGCGGCACCGCGATCGCGATCGCCACGACCTGCCGGACGATGCGCCACGCGCGCCGCCGGATCGGTGCGCTCGCCGCGAGCGCCACCGCGAACGCGAGGTTCGCGAGCCAGAACGGCTGCAGGTGCCCGGTCGCGAACAGCGCGAACTTCAGGATGAAATACAGATTCCAGAACGTCATCTAACCCACTCCATGATGAGCGCCGCGTCAGTCGCGCGCCCGATCGAGTTTCGGCGCCAGCATGGCCAGCAGGCCGCGCGCCGCACCCTTCCACATCCGTACGTTGCCGTCCAGGCCGATCCGCAACACTTCCTTCAGCCCGCCGAGCGGGGTGTCGACCCGCTGGCCTTCGTGCCAGTCGAGCCACGCGTCCGCGCGGCCGAACGTGCATTGCACGAGCTGGCGCTCCTGTTCGAGCGTGAGTTCGTCGAAGCTCACGCCGACATGAGTCGGCGTCACGCGGCTCACGCGCACCGGGAACGGGAACGGCCGGTCGCCGCGCGTCACGCACACCGTCAGCGTGTCGCCGACGGCGAGCGAGAGCCCCGGCACCGCTTCGAGGCCGAGGCCGCCGGTCGAGTAGTCGCTCGTGAAGCACGCGGCCGTCGAGCCGTCGGCGAGCAGCAGCATGGCCGGCACACGCATCGCGATCCGGTGCGTGACGCGCACCTGCTTGGTCTCGCGCGCCACGGCCAGCGCCGCGCCGAGCATCGCGAGGTTGTACACGGTCCAGCCGAGCGTGATCAGGATCGTCGACGCCTCGTCGCCCTGGTCGGCCACGAGCCGCCACAGGCCGGCGAGGATCGCGAGCACGTTCATCCCGAACAGCACCAGATACGGCTTCGACGTCGACCAGTCGACGTAGCCTTCGTCGATCTTGCCGCCCTTGTCGGTCACGTTGAACTTGCCGTGCTTCGGGCTGAAGAACGCGACGGTGGTCGGCAGCGCGATGTACCACGCAAGCACCGATTCGTAGACCTCGGCCCAGAACGAATGGCGGTAGCGCCCCTGCATCCGCGAGTTCGCGACGTTCGCGAGCACGAGATACGGGATCACGTAGCTCGCGAGCGCGAGCGCCGACGCGTTGATGAAGTACAGGTGGAAGAACAGGTACGCGAGCGGGATCGTCAGGAACACCAGCCGCGGAATCCCGTAGAAGAAGTGCAGCATCGCGTTGCCGTAGCAGATCCGCTGGATGAGGCCGAGCCCGCGCCCGAGGAACGGGTTGTCGATGCGGAAGATCTGCGCCATCCCGCGCGCCCAGCGCGTGCGCTGCTTCACGTGGCCCGCGAGGCTTTCGGTCGCGAGGCCGGCCGCCTGCACGGTCGGCAGGTATGCCGACGTATAGCCGCGCCGGTGCAGCTTGAGCGCCGTGTGCGCATCCTCGGTCACGGTCTCGACCGCGACGCCGCCCACCTCTTCCAGCGCGCTGCGCTTGAGCACCGCGCACGAGCCGCAGAAGAACGTCGCGTTCCACAGGTCATTGCCCGACTGCACGAGGCCGTAGAACAGGTTGCCCTCGTTCGGGATCTCGCGGAACGTGCCGAGGTTGCGCTCGAACGGATCGGGCGAGAAGAAATGGTGCGGCGTCTGCACGAGCGCGCACTTCGGGTCGCGCAGGAACACCCCCATCGTCGTCTGCAGGAACGAGCGCGTCGGCACGTGATCGCAGTCGAAGATCGCGATGTATTCGCCCTGCGTCTTCGGCAGCGCGCGGTTGATGTTGCCGGCCTTCGCGTGGCGGTTGTCGTCGCGCGTCACGTAGTCGATGCCCGCCTCGCGCGCGAACGCCTCGAATTCGGGACGCTTGCCGTCGTCGAGCAGATACACGCGCAGCTTGGCCGTCGGCCAGTCGATGCTCTGCGCGGCGAAGACGGTCGGTTTCACGACCGACAGCGGCTCGTTGTAGGTCGGGATGTAGATGTCGACGGTCGGCCAGGTGTCGGGATCGTCGGGCAGCGGCACGATCGGCCGGTCGAGCGGCCAGGCGGTCTGCACGAAGCCGAGCAGCAGGATCATCCACGTATAGGCTTCCGCGCCGTACAGCAGATAGCCGGCGACGGCCTCGACCGGGCTGCGGAAATCGAGCGTCTGCGTGGTGCGCCACCACATGTAGCGCACCGTCGCGAGCAGGGCGAGCGACGCGAGCGCGAGCGTCGGCAGATGGCCCGGCAGGCGGCGCAGCGCGAGCGCCAGCACCGCGACGATCGCGAAGAACGCGAACTGCGCGCCCGGCATCAGCGGCGACATCCCGGCCGCGGCCCACAGCAGCGCGCCGGCCACCAGCAGCAGCGGCGCGAGCCAGCGGTGTCGGCCGACGCCGTTCGCGCGCGCATCGAGCCAGCCGCCCCAGCGCACCCACGGCAGGCGCGCGAGCAGCGCGTCGATGCGCCGGCCGACCGCGCGCCCGGCCAGATAGACGGGCACGACATACTTGTCGAACCACGCGAGTGGATCGCGCGCGGGCCGGCTGTCCGCCGCACGCGGCGCCCGCACGATCGCGCGCCACAGCCATTCGCGCGGGCTGAGCGGCTGCAGCACGCCCCACTCCTGCGCGAGCCGAAGGGACGCGACGCGCACCCAGCGGCGCACGTGATCGGGCCGGCCCGGCGGCGGCGCGTGGAAGAGCAGCCGCACGATCCAGTCGACCCGCGTGCGCTGCGCCGGCAAACCGATGCCGCGTGCGAGCCAGTCGGCCGCACGACGGCCGAGCGCACGCAGGCGCAGCGCGAAGCCCGCGTTCATCGCGCCGCTCCGCGGCGACCGGCGGCGCCCGCCGCCAGCCACGTATCGACCCAGTTCGCGACGCCGTTCAGGTCGTGCGACGCCTGCGAATACGGCGCATCGTCGAAGATCCAGCTGCCGCGCGCGAGCGCTTCGGGCACGGCCGCATCGACGTGGATGCGCTGCTCGAGCATCGACGCCGGCCCCGCGACCGCGCGCAGCATGCCGAGCGCGTCGCGCTGCATGTCGCGCGCCGGATTCAGCCGGTTCACGACGATCTGCAGTTCGCCGCCGCCGGCCCGCAGCGCACCGAGCCGCGCGGCCGTCGTCGCGCACGCGGTCGGCTCGGGCGGCACGACGACGAGCGTCAGGTCCGCGCAGCGAATCGCCTGCTCGGTCTGCGTCGACGGATAGCGCGCGGTGTCGATCAGCACGACGCCGTCGGCCGGCAGCGCAATCTCGTCGAGCGCGCGCGACAGCCACGCGGGATCGGCCGCGAGCCGCGCATCGCACGCGGCGGCGCCGGCCGCGTCGACCTGCCCGTACGGGACGAACAGCACGCCGTCGGCGTTACGCCACGTATGGGCATGCCATGGCTCGCCGCCGCCGAGCAGGCTCTGCGCGAGGCCATGCTCGGCCAGCGAATCGAGGCCGAGCGTCGCGCCCATCAGGTTCTGTGCATCGAATTCGACGGCGACGACCGGCCGGCCGCGACGCGCGAGCAGCACCGCGAGCGCGGCCGTGAGCGTCGTGCGGCCCGCGCCGCCCGTCGTCGACGCAATGGCGATCGTCCTCATCGGGCCGCCTCGCCGCTATGCTCGCCGCGCGCCGCATCGGGCAGCAGCCGCCCGCGCAGCGCGACGGGCACGAGTTCGCACGGCACCGCGTCGCGCCGGTCGATACCGCGCGGCGCATGAAAACCGCGGCCGATGCCGAGGTGCTGCGCGACGATCCACACCGGCACCGCGATCACGATGCCGACGATGAAACCGATGACGATTTCGGCAATCATGCGACTCCCTCCTTGCGCAGCGGCATCGCGCTGCGGACGGCGCTGCGCTTGCGCGCGGCGGGAATGACGGGCTCCGGCGCCGAGGCACCGACAGCCGCGGCCGCCGGTGTCGCACCGATCGCCTCGAGCGCGACGATCGTATCGATTGCGTCGATCGCGCCGCTCACTTCGCTCGCGTCGGGCAACGCCGCGCCGGGGTCGGTGCGAACGGACGGTTGGCGCGTCGCGCCCGCCGGCGGTGTGGCCGCGAACAGGTCACTGTAGTCGGCGATCGGCGCGCGCCGGTTCTCCGCCTTCAGCGCATTGAGCTCGGTGTCGATGCTGCCGTGGCCGAGGCATACGACGCGATCGGACAGCGTGTCGACCGGCACGTCGAAGATGCGCGCGAGCGCGTCCTCCGCATCGGCCGGTTCGCACGCGAACAGGAACACGTACAGGTGCGCGGCATCGGCCGTCACGACGTCGCCCGCGCGGCGCGGCTTGCAATGGCGCAGCGCGTCGACGTGCGACACGCCCGGCAGCAGCGTGATCTTCGCGAGCGTGTGCGGCAGCGCGAGCACGGCGCCGCGATCGAGCACCGCGCGAATCCGCAGGCAGAACGCGCCAACCGGCAGGTAGCCGAGCACCGAATCGCCGAGCGCGGCCGCGAGCGCCGCGCGATAGTCGGCCGCGACGGGCCGCGCATAGAGCTGGCCGCGCAACGCGTGCACGGCGGCCTGCATCCGCGAGACCGGCAGGTCGCGCGCGACGACGCGGCTCGCGCCGACGCTCAGCACGAGCATCTCGAACTGCTGGCGCAGCACTTCGCCGCGCTCGACGACCGCGATCTTCAGCGCACCGCCGCACTGGCGGCGCAGCGCGTGCACGTCCGCGCACAACGCTTCGAGCTGCGCATGCGAGCGGAACACGAGCACCGCGGTGGCGGCCTGCGCATGCGCGCAGGCGGCGACGACGGCCGCGTTGTCCTCGACGATCTCCCAGCCGTCCGGCACGCGGTTCGTGCCTTCGAGCACCGCGCGGCTGACGACGACACGATCCTCGTCGCTCGCGAGCTTCATCCGGTGCGCGGGCTCGGTCGCGCCGCCGTCGACGTGCGCCGACAGCCGGCCACCCGGCGCGAAGCGCAGCGGCCGCACTTCGCCGGCCGCGAGCGTGTCGCCCGCCCGCCAGAAATCGACGACCCACAGCAGCTCGCCGTGCGTGCGCTGCAACTGCGCGACGCCCGAGCAGATACCGTGGAAACCGCTGCGCGGCGTGCGATCCGCATCGCGCACGAGCGGCGCATCGTCGGTGCGCAGGGCGCCGCCCGCACGGGTCGCTTCGGGATCGAGCAGCAGCACCAGCGCGATCCGGCGCGTGCGGCACCAGTCGGCGAGTGCGTGCGCCTCGTCGGCGAGCGCGATCGGGTCGTCCCAGCTGAACCAGCGCTGCGCGCCTTCGACGAAATACAGCGAGCGCGCGCGAAAGCCGTAGCGCTTCAGCGCGCGCAGGCCGCCGGTCAGCCGTGCGAACGGGCCCGGTGCCGCGCGGCGCGGGGCGTCCGCGGTTGCGCCGGCGCCAGTGCCGGTGTGGTCACCGTTGGCCGGCTCGGCCGCGGGCGGCATCGCCAGCACGTTCAGGTTGCGCGGCCAGCCGGCCGGCTGCGCGCCGCCTGCAAAGCCGCGCGCCTGCATCTGGTCGGCGACGTGCGCCGCGTCGCGTGCGAGCACGACCGTCACGTCGCGCGTGCGTGCCTGTCGCGCGCTCTCCCACACGAGCGCGTCGCAGGCCGGCGTGCCGCCGGCCGCGTAGATCGCGTACAGGCCGCCGGCTTCCAGTTGCGTCCACGCATCGGGCAAGCCGTCGATCGCGAGCCGGCTCACCGTGCCGGCGCGGCCGCCGGCCGGCCCCACGTGCAGCAGCGCGCGCAGGCGATCCACCAGGCCGGTGGCGCCGAGCGCGGAGCGGGTGGCATCGAGTTCCGTATTCACGGCGCGTTCCCCTAGTAATCCGAATAAAGCCGCACCGGCGTCGGCGTGACGAGCCAGCTGCGTTGTGCGCGCGCGTCGAACGCATAGCGCAGGTACACGAGCGCCGAACTCGGCGCGTAGTCGTGCGACCGGTCGACCTTCAACTGCGCGCCCACGCTCAGGTGCGGGTTCACGCGGTACTCGACGATCCCGTTGATCCCGTACGAGAACGACACGCCGCGCGTCGAGCTGCCCGTGTACACGAAGCCGGCCGCCACCTGCGCGGCCCGCTGGTCCGACGACATCGGGTAATACAGCGAATCCTTCTCGTAGCTGTTCGAGATCCCGCCCGTGACGGTCAGGTCCCACGACAGCGCATCGTGCCGCCCCGCCCATTCGATCGGCACGCCGAGCGACAGGTAGCGTTGCGGGCTGTAGTAGCCACCCTGCCCGTACGTGTAGTAGCGCAGGTTCTCCGCGTAGTGCCATGCGTTGCCGACGAGCCCGGTGCTGAGCTTCATCGTCGCGCGCTCGTACACGGGCACCGTGAAGCCGGTGCGCAGCGTGACTTCCGCGTTGCGTTCGACGTTGCGGCCGGACAGCACGCCCGCGCCGAGTTCCGCGAACAGGTTCGTGCGGCCGACGTCGACCGACGCGCGCACGGTCACGCCATCGCGGCGCACGCCGCCCCAGACCGCGCCCGTCCACGGGTCGCGCATCCCCGAGTACGACAGCACGCTGCTCGTTTCCGGCCGCCGCGACGCATTCACCGAGAAGCTGGCCGGGCCGGCGTCGAAGCGATAGCGCACGCCGCCGACCAGGTAATGCACGGGGAAACCGAGCGGCGACGTGCCGAGATCGAAGCGCCATGCGTCCGTCAGGTAGCCGGCGCCGAGCGCGACGCCGGTGGCCGTCTGGTGCAGCGAACCCGGCGGATTCGCGATCGATGCGGGGGTCAGCGCGTTCTGCGCCTTGAGCGCCGCGTAGCTGCCGAACGTGCTGAGCGAATACGCGTTCGGGTTGCTCGTGTCGAGCGTGCCCGGGTCGAGATGCACGGTGTCGATCTGCGCGAACACGTGCCCGTCGTAGCGGATCGGCACCTGCATGTAGATCGGCACCTGCTGCGCGCGATACGACGAGATGCCTTCGTCGCCCGACTTGTAGGCGGGCGTCCAGCCGGTTTCGATCTCGGGATTGCGCCGCTGCTGGAGATCCGCGAACGCGGCCTGCGCGGGCGTCAGCCCGTCACGGCCCGGGCTCACGCCCGTCGTGCGCTCCTGCGACTGCGACATCCGGTACAGCGACGCCGCATCGTCATAGCGCCCCTGCGCCTCGGCCACGCGGCCGGCCGCGATCGTCACGTCCGGGCGCGACGGATACGCGGCATGCAGCCGGTCGGTCACCTGCCCGGCTTCGTCCGGACGGCGCAGCGCATTCAGGCGGCGCACGGCCGACAGTTGCGTGTCGACGTCGTCGTCCGGCGTGCGGGCCAGCACCGCCTGCACGCGTGCAAGCGCCGCGGCCCGATTGCCGCTGTCCTCGTCGATGCGGGCCAGCGCGAGCTGCGTATCCGCATCGTCCGGCGTGCGCGCGACGGCCGGCGCAAGCGCGGCGCGCGCCGCATCGTAATGGCCTTGCGCACGTTCGAGATCGGCCAGTTCGAGCGCATAACGCTTGTCCGCGCGGCCGGCCGGGCTCGCGCGATCGAGCAGCTTGCGCGCCTGCGCGTAATCCTGCTGCGCGATCGCGTCGTCCGTCTGCCGCAGCACGAGCCGCAGCGACTGGTCCTCGATCCGCGCCGTCTGTGCGGGCGTCAGCGACGGTTCGCGGCGCAGCGTGTCGAGCCATGCGGCGAGCGCGTCGTCGCGCCCCGCGCTGCCGAGCAGGTCGCCGTAGCGCAGCCGCACGTCCGCGTCGGCGTCGGCGTCGCGCGGGTGCGCGGCGATCCAGTCGTGCAACGGTGCGAGCCCGCGGTCGGGTTCGCCCGCGTCGATCCATTGCGCGCCGATCGCGGCGAGCATGTCGGGATCGTCCGGCGCACTCGCCCGCGCCTGTGCGAGCGACGCGGCAAACGCCGTGCGGTCACCGCGCGCGAGCGCGCCGCGTGCGTCGGCCAGCGCGCGTTGCGCATCGAGCTTGCGCGCAAGCGCGCGCATCCCGTCCGAACGGTGCGCGTCGTCGACCGGCGCGAGCGCGGCCTGCGCGCCCGCGACGTCGTCGAGCGAATTGCGGTACAGCGCGGTCGCGTAGCGCATCTCGGGGGTCGCGCTCTGCGCCAGCCCGTCGTCCATCACCGTGCGGCCGAGCTGCGGCAGCCCCATGTCGCGATAGAGGCGCGCGAGCGCGAAGCGCGTCCACGGCGCGTCGGGCGCCGCGCGCACGGCCGCCTCGTAACGCTGCGCGGCGGGCCCGCGTTCGCCCTTGTCCGCCAGCGCGCGCGCCTGGTTCGCGAGGAGGTCGGCACGCAGGCCGTCGAGCGCGCGTCGATCGTCACGGCCCGTCACGCGGCCTTGCAGCGCATCGAGCAGCGGGCCGATCTGGTCCGCGCGGCCGGTGTTCTCGTACAGCGTGGCCGTGCCGCGCACGGCCGCGAGGTCCGGCGAACGTGCGGCCAGCAACTCGCGCAGCAACGGCTCCGCGCGTGCCCAGTCGCGCTGCGCGAGCAACGCGTCGGCAAGCTGCAGCTTCGCATCCGGGCTGTCCGGCTGCATCGCGAGTGCCGCGCGTGCGGCGCGCGCCTCGTCCTGCGGACGGCCTGCCGCGGCCGCCGCGCGGCCCTGCGCGAGCAGCCCCCAGAACTGCGCGGTGCGTGCGAGGCCCTGCCATTTGCCGCGCTGGTCGGTCGACAGCGTCGCGGCACGCGCGAACAACGTGCGCGCTTCGTCGTGCCGCCCTTCGCGCAGGCGCAGCAGGCCGAGCCCGCCGACCGCGTCGGCGTCGTCCGCCCGCGTCCGCGCGGCACGCGTGAGCAGCGGATCGGCGCCGGCCAGGTCGCCGCGCGCGAGCGCCTGCAGGCCGCGCTGCTGCGCGATGTAGTCGGGATTGCGTTCGAGCTGGCGCTGTGCGTCGCGCTGGCGATCCAGTTCCGCGACGCGATCGACGAATTCGGTATCGTCCGGCACGAGCACGAGATACGCATGCAGTGCATCGAGATACGCGGGATCGCTGCCGGCCGACTGCAGCACGCGCCGCCACAGCGCCATCGCCTCCGTATGGTCGGCGTCGGCGCGCTTCGCGAGCGCCCAGGCGATCCGGTTCGCCTCCGGCCGCGTGTCGGCACGCTGGTTCAAGAGCCGCGCGAGCGCCATCGTCGCGCTCGTGTCCTGCGGATCGGCCGCGACCGCGCGGCGCAGCGCGGCGATCGCCGGCTCGCGTCCGCCCGGCGCATTCGACACGATCTGGTAATACTCGGCGCCGAGCGCACCCGACGGCGCGCCGTTCGGAAACAGCGCGACGATCCGCCGGGCCGCTTCGTCCGCGCGGCCGCTGCGCGCGAGCAGGCGAATCTGTGCCATCTCGCCGCGCCCGCTCGTCGCGACGCGATATTCGTCAGCCACCCGCCGCGTGGCGGGCGCATTCGGCGACTGCGCCTGCAAGCGCGCGAGCGACGCCTGCGCGCCTTTCGCATCGCCGAGCCGCAGCAGCACGCGCACTTGTTCAGCCAGCAGCTCGGGATCGCCCGGCGCGATCAGCAGCCCCTTGCGCAGCGCGTCGCGCGCGAGGTCGTCGCGATGCTTGACGCCCCACATCCGCGCGGTGTCGAGCTGACGCTGCGCGTCGGCGGACGCGGCAGTCGCCGGCGCTGCGGGGTTCGCCAGCGGCGCGTGCGCGGCGGTGCCCGGTGCCGCCGCGCACACCGACGACGCGAGCCACGCGAATCCCGCGACGTGCGGCGCGGCGCGCTTCAGCGGGCGGCGCACGAGCGGCCTCCCCAGCGGGTGTCGAGCGTGCCGTCCGCGCCGAACCGGTAGCGCCCGTCGCGCCAGCCGAGCCCGAACAGCGTCAGCACGCTCGTGTAGTAACCGGGCGGCGACTGGCGCGCGAGCGTATCGACACGCGCTGCCTGGGCATCGGCCAGCGCGCGCTGGCCGCGCGCGTCCAGGAACGGCACGGCCGCCGCCGAGAAGCCGCCGTTGCCGTCGTTCGGCCCGGCGACGCCGGTCGTCGTGTCGACCTTCTCCGGCGGCGCGCCATGCGCGGCGATATGGTCGGCGAACGGCGCAAAACGCGCGAGCATCGGCGCGGCGAGCGGATCGGCGCGATCGAGCATGCCGGCCCACAGATACACGCGGATCGCGTTGTACGCGCTCTCCGCCTGCGTGTCGCGATCGGGCCCGAAACCCGTGCCCGCGCGATACAGCGCCCAGTCGGGCGAGAAGCCTTTCGGTGCGGTGTCGAGCAGCACGCGGCCGGTGCTGGCGGCGAGCGCGGCCCAGCGCTTGTCGTCGGGCAGGCGCGCGCCGAGCGCACGGATCACCTGCGGCGGCGAATAGCTCGGGTTCACGCGCCACTGGCCGTCGGCGAGCTTGAACCCAGTCGGCCCGGGCAGCAGCGTGAGGCCGAGGCCCGGCACGGTCGCCGTCTCGACGTCGAGCACGCGCTTCGCGAGCAGCGCGCCGCGCGCCGTGTAGCTGCGTTCGTGCCACAGCCGCCCGGCCTCGACGAGCGCATACGCGATCCACAGGTCGGCGTCCGACGCCGCGTTCGCGTCGAGCACGCGCCACGCGCCGTCGGGCGCGCGGCCCCACAGCCACGCGGGCAGGTGCGCGCTCAGGTCGCCCTGCGCGAGATTGTTCTCGGTCCATGCGAGGATCGTGTCGAACATGCGCCGGTCGTTCGCGACCAGCGCGAAGAAAAGTCCATACGCCTGCCCCTCCGATACCGTGCGTGAATCAGCCGAGCCGACGTCGATCACGCGGCCGTCGGCCGAGATGAAATCGCGCTTGAACGCGTCCCAGCGCGGCCACGCCGCACTGCAGCCCGCGTCGGCCGCACCGGCTCCCGCGGCCTGCGCGCGCGTGGCCATCCCGGCCGCCGCGCACGTCATCGCCACCGCCAGCGCGAGACCCGCGCCGACGCGCCGCGCCGGCCGCGTTGCCCGTCGCTTCGCCATTGCCCGCGCCATCCGTTACATCCCCCGTCGACGCGCGGCGATTCGCTGCAGCACGCTGAACACGCCGAGCGCGAGCAGCAGCCCCGCCACGACGCCGACCGCGCCCAGCACGACCGGATGCCGCGCCGCCTGCGTCCACACCCGCGCATACCACGGCACGAACCCGACCACGTAGGGCTCGCCGACGCGCAGGCTGTCGACCTGCCCCGGCCGCACCAGCGCCAGGTCGCCCTGCAGCTGCGACACGAGCCCGGCGTTCTCGAACACGTCGAGCAGATCGCCGAGGCGCGGCTGGTCGGTCGCCGTCAGCGCGACGACGCTGCGCCCGCGGCTGCCCGGCAGCTCGAACCCGGCGAGCGCCGCGAGCGAGCCCGTCTGCTCGATGTGCGCGCCGCCTTCGGTCAGGCCGACGCCGTTGCGCCAGCGCTCCTTCACCGAGAAGGCGACGCGAGCGGCGCCTGCGCCGCCCGCGCTGCCCTGCTCGCCGATCACGAGCGGCAGCGCCGAGCGCCAGTGCGCGAGCAGCGGCGACGCGGGCGAGCCGTCGATCACGAGGAGATCCTTGCTGCCCGACAGCGCGGCGACGTCGCCGGGCCGCGCGACCTGCACGCGCAGCGCCGGGAAGCCGGTCCATTCGCCCATGTGGCCGAGCATCGTCAGGTAGGCCTCGAGTTCCTGCGGCGACGGCCGGTCAGGCATCACGACGGCCGTCTGCGACAGGTCGGCGAAGCGCGTGAACGGGAAGCCGCTGTTCGCGAAGAACGCGAGGTTCGGCAACTGCGCGTAATGGACGAAATGCGAGAAGTCGATCGTCGAATCGGGATCGATCGCCGCACGCTGCGGCTCGGTCGCCGTGCTCGAGCACAGGCCCGTCTTCTGCGAGTCGAGCGTGAAGCGGAACTGCAGCTGGTTGCCGCTGCCGACCCGGAACGCCGGGATGTCGACGTCGCTCGTCACGCGCCCTTCCGGCACCGACAGCAACGGCAGCTGCATGCGGCCGTGCGCGTCCTCGGCATGGGCCGGCCCGAGCCGGTACGACTTCACGAGCTGGTCGTTGATCTCGACGGCGAGCGTCGAGTTGTCCTGCACCGTCGGCGCCGTATAGCGGTAGCGCAGCGTGATCGGCACGCCCGCGCCGTTCCACGAATGCAGGTCGGACGGCACGCGCAGGTTCAGGCGAATGGCGTCGGGCGACGTGCCGCGCACTTCCAGCTCGCGCGTATCGGAGACGAGCTCGCGGAACGGGATCGGCCGGTTCACCGGCAGCCAGCGCGGCGCGTCGTACGGTTTGCGCGGCGCGCCGAGATCGACGTGCGCGACCGTCGCCGACGGCCCCGACAGCGCCGCGCGGCCCAGCACGAGCGTCGCGACCGCATCGTCGACCTCGGCCGCCGTGCGGCCCGTGACGACGAGCAGCTTGCGCCCCAGCGCGGCCGGGTTGTCGGCCACCGCGAGCAGCGGGCCGCTGATCGACGGCAGCGCGAGGCCGGCCGGCAGCGTCGCGGCCGTGCCGATCACGACCGCCTGGTCGTCGGCCGGCAACCCGGTCGACACCGGGAAGCGCGCATGCCGATAGTCGGCCAGCGCGCCGAACCACGACGCGAGCACGCCCGCGCTGCGCAGCGTCGCCGAATCGGGCGACGCCGGCAGCACGAACGGCAGCCGCACGCGGCCGTTGTCGCGCCGGTCGAAGAACGGCGCCGGCAGCAGCGCGAGATCGTTCGGCAAACGAACCGGCGATTCGTTGAGGATCAGCTCGCTTTTCGGGCTCACGTCGGCCCACAGCGCCGAGTTGGCCGGATCCTCGCAATGGTCGAGCGTGTAGTGCGCGATCAGGCGCAGGCCGATCTGGTTGAAATCCGAGAAGTAGCGCGGATCGATCGGGATCTCTTGCGTGACCGTGCGGCCCGCCTGCGCGGCGTCGAACGGAACGGTCGCGATGACCTCGCCGTTCACCGACACCTTCAGGTGCGACATCGGGAACACCAGCGACGGCGAATACGCGTAGGTCAGGCGCAGCCGCGCGCCGGTGACCACGCGGTCGAGCCGCACGCCCGCATTGATCGTGCGTGCGTCGTCGGCGCCGCGCAGGCGCAGCGGATCGAACGCGCCGAGCGACGCGAACGGCAGGCGCACCGTCGTCACCGGCAGCCCGGCCGCGGTCGCGCTGACCGCCGCGGGCGCGGCCGCGAGCACCGGCGCCGGCGCAGCGCCGGACGCGGCCGCAACTGGCACGACCGGCACGGCCGGCATCGGCGCGGCCGACAGCGCGGCGGCATGAAAAGCGCCGGCCATCGCGGCCGAGAGGACGAGCAGCGACACGGCCGGCTTCATGCGGCACTCCGTTTCATCAGGATCATCCGGTCGTCCGTCGCATCGCAATCGATGCACGCAAAGCAGCTATGCCCGTGAGTGAACATCCCCACTGCTTCCCTCATATGTATCCAACTGGCCTGATTCATTTATCGAAACGATGCGGCGATTTCTTTAATCGCGCGGCATCGTGCTACGCGCGCCTGGCACCGGCACACGCCCATTCGTCACACTATCTCAAAAACAGGGCAAAACTCACCCCGATTCGCGACATTGAAGCGAAAAAACCTCAATCCGGTCGGAAATGCTGCGCGAGAGGGATGAATGGTAAGAATTGCGCCGTTGTCGCCCGGCAGGTCAAACGGCATACTGCCGGCGCGGATCGGCTGGCCGGCGGCGATCCGTTGCAGACCGCCCGGCCTGAACGCGCGGCCGCGAGGCGGCGCGTATGCTACCGCAATCCGACGCCGCCGGATGTGCTTTCTTTCACGGAAAACGGACTTGAATCAAATCGTCGACACTGCCACCCCGTCCCCCGATACGCTGCTGCGCATCATCACCGTGCAGACCGAGATCGCGAAGCTCGGCCTCGATCTCGGCAGCGTGATGGCCTATGTAACCGAGCAGGTGCCGCAGCTCACCGGCGCGAGCGCCGCCGCGGTCGAATTCGCCGAGGGCGACGACATGGTGTACCGCGCCGCGTCGGGCACGGCCGCCGGGATGCTCGGCCTGCGGTTGCGGCGCTCGGGCAGCCTGTCGGGCCTGTGCGTGCAGCAAGGCGCGTTGCTGCACTGCATCGATTCGGAAACCGACCCGCGCGTCGATCGCGACGCCTGCCGGCGGGTCGGCCTGCGCTCGATGCTCGTGATGCCGCTCACCCATGCCGACACGACCGTCGGCGTGCTGAAAGTGATGTCGCCGGAAGTCGACGGCTTTTCGCCAGCCGACGCGGCCACGCTGCGGCTGACGGCCGACCTGATCGCCGCCGCGATGTTCCACGCGGCGCGCAACGAGGCGAACGAACTGTACCTGCGCGCGACGCACGACGCGCTCACGGGCCTGCCCAACCGCGCGCTGTTCTACGACCGCCTGCGGCAGTCGATGCACACGACGCTGCGCGCGAACGGCCGGCTCGGCATCCTCAACATCGACATGGACGGGCTGAAGCCGATCAACGACGGGTTCGGCCATCGCGCGGGCGACGCGGCGCTGCGCGAGATCGCCACGCGGATGCAGGGGGCGGTGCGGCGCTCGGACACGGTCGCGCGCATCGGCGGCGACGAATTCGCGGTGATCCTGCCGAACATCGGCAATCGCGACGATGCGCATGCGCAAAGCACGCGGCTCGCGCGCCAGGTCGGCGAACCGTTCGAATTCGAGGGGCGCCCGATGCGGCTCGGCGTCAGCGTCGGGATCGCGCTGCTGCCCGACGACGGCACCGACATGAACGCGCTGATCGAGCATGCGGACCAGGCGATGTATGAAGTGAAACGCACGCGGTCGCAGCGGGTCGCTCACGCGTAACGCGGCTCGACCAGCCGGCGGCGGCTGCCTTGCACGGGCGCTAGCCGATCTGCGGCACGGCGATCGCGAGCCCGACCACGAGCCACTGGACGATCGCGACGAGCACACCGGCCCGGCACAGCCCGACCGCACCGCGCACGCGTGCGTCGAGTGCGCGTCCGGCCTTCGACGCATCGATCCAGCCGAGATCGGCGAGGGCGCGGTCGAGCGCCGCGAGGCCGTCGTCGACCGATCCGTCGCCCGCGGCCGCACGCGCGAGCGCGGCGAACAGCCGGCGGTCGATCTCGATGCGCACCGCGTACCACAGCGCCGCGATCCCCGACCCGGTGCTGACCACCGCCAGCAGCACACGGGCGATCGTCGCCGGCGCCCAGCCCGACGCGATCCACCAGCCGGCGCCGGCCGCGGCCAGCGCGGCCGCGATCGCCCACGCGCCCGCATCGAGCGCGCCGCGCGCGGCGGCAATCCTGAATGGCGCGGACGGGTCGCGCATCACGCGCCTCCCGCGCCGCGACGGCGGTCGATCCACTGCTGCAGCACGGCCACGCCGTCGTCCGACCACACCGCGTGCGGCCGTACCGCGCGCACGGCGGCCAGCGCGTCGCGCGCATCGCCGAGCCCGCGTCGCGCCGCCAGCCACGCGGCCGCGCACAGCACGCTGCGCCCGTAGCCGAGCGCGCAGCAGACCAGCACGTCGCGCCCTTCCCCATGCAGGCGTTCGAGCGCCGCGACGGCCTGCGCGAGTTGCCCGGCCGTCGGCGCGACGAGATCGAGCTGCGGCACGGTCGCATACGCGAGCGACGCATCCACCGACGCCCAGCGCGGCATTTCGGCGGTCAGGTCGACCAGCGCCGTGAAGCCGTGGCGACGCACATCGCGTGTCGTCGGTGTGCGCCCGATCGACACGCGCTCGTCGATCCGCACCGGCGCCGGCTGGCGGAACGTCCACAGCCGCGAATTGACGAATGCGCCGGCGATCGTCGGCGCGAGCAGCCAGCGCATGACGACCGGGAACCGCCCGAGCGCGTCCTTCTGGAACGCGCCGGGCGCGCCGCGCCGGTAGATCCACGCGACACAGGCGAGCGCCAGCGCGACCCACCCTGCCGCCAGCGCCCAGCCGGGCGCGCGCGGCACGCACCCGAGCGCCACGAGCGCGAGCGCCGCCGCGCCGAGCGCATAGCGGCGCGCGAGCGCACGGCCGGCCGCGCCCGGCGACGCATCGGCGCCCGGCAGCCGGCCCGCGGCATCGCGCAGCGGAAACAGGAACAGCGCGAGACAGCCGACGGCCGCCCCGGTCGGCACGTCGATCGCGTGATGCTGGTAGGTGGTCAGCACCGACACGCCGATCGCCGCGAACCACAGGTGCAGCACGCCGCGCGCGAGCGTGCCGCGCAGGTGCTTCGCATACACGGCCCACAGCACGACGAGCAACCCGATGTGCAGCGACGGCGCCTGGTTGAACGGCTTGTCGAAGCCCATCAGCAGCGTGAACAGCGCACCGGCCACGCCGCCCGCGTCGGGCCGCTCGAACCCGAAGCGCAGCGGCCACGCGATGAAGCACGCGACCGAGATCAGCTGCACGGTCAACAGCCGCTTCACGTGATCGAGCAGGTCGGCGCGGCGCGTCCAGAAAAAGAACGACAGCGCATACAGCAGGTCGATCGACCAGTACGGCACGATCGTCCACGGCACGAACGGGATCGCGTGCTCCCAGCCGAACGCGAAGGTCGGCACCGCCGCGCGGCGCGCGGCGAGCCAGTTCGCGAAGCCGTAGGTCGAGAAGAACACGGCCCCCATCACCGCGAGCCAGCCGAAACGCAGCGCGAACGACGCGTCGCGCGCGCCGGCGCCGGCCGCCGAGGCCGGTTCGGCGAGGTCGCTCGCGCCGCCGCCGAGCGCGCTCATGACGCGTCGACCCGCTGCGCGAGGCTGACCGTGAAGATGCCCATTTCGTCGATCCGCTGGTCGAGCTTGCGGAAGCCCGCGCGCGCGACGAGCTCGTCCATCTCGGCCTGCGAGCGGCGGCGCATCACCCAGGTCGCTTCGCCGCGGTGATTGTTCAGCGCACGGGCGATGAACTCGAGCTGCGGATGCCACGGCTGCCCCGTATAGACGAGATAGCCGCCCGGCGGAACGGCCTGCGCGAGCCCGCGCAGCGAGCGCTCGATCAGCGCGTTCTCGCCGAACAGCTCGTAGAGGCCCGACACGATCGCGAGCGTCGGACGCGGCTCGAGGGTCGCGAGCGACGCCTCGTCGAACGCATCGCCGCGCTCGAAGCGCGCGATCGACTCGAGGCCGCGCTGCGCGATCAGCACGCGCCCGGCCTCGACGTTCGGCGGGCTGTAGTCGCGCAGCGTGATGTCGTCGGGCGCCGCGCCGTCGCGCTCGGCGGCCGACGCGATCGCGTCGAGCACGTAGCGCCCGTGCCCGGCCGCGATGTCGACGATCCGCACCGGTGCGCCGTGGCCGCGCAGGCGGCCGATCGCCGCGCCGATCAGCTCCTGCAGATGCACCTTGCGCTGGCGGATGCCGACCCAGCCCGGCGAATCGAGATAGGTGCGGTCGATCAGCGCGCCGACGCCGAGCCGCCCTTGCGCGCGGTTGCGGTACACGTAGTCGAGCGTCGAGCCCGAATCGAAGCCGAGCCGCAGCCCGAGCGCGATGCCGTCCGACAGCGCGCCGCCGGCCTTCAGGCCGGCGCGCGTGAGCGCCCAGTACGCCCGCGCGAACGCATTCGCGGGCGGCCGGCCGAGCGCCGCGTATTCGTCGTGGAACGCGCCGCGCCGGTCGGCGTCGGCAAGCGACACGCGCGGGCTCGGCGCATCGAATTCGCGCAGCACGAATGCTCGCAGCGGGGCGAGCGCCTGCGCGCGGTCGCGTTCACCGAGCGTGTCGTGATAGAAGCCCGGCAGCACGATGCGCTCCTTGCGCGCGGCGCCGAGGCGTTCGAAGAAGCGGTCCTGCGGGCCGCGATGCACGACCCAGTCGGCGCCGGAGATCAGCAGTTGCGTCGGCACGGTGATCGCGGCCGCGTCGGCGACGATCCGCTGCGCGGTGTCGTGCAGGTCGAGCAGCATGTTGACCGCGATCGGCCGCGTGATCAGCGGATCGGACGCATAGCTCGCGATCCGCTCGGGATCGTGCGTGAGGAATTTCGGCTTCACGTAGCTGTTCACGTAGAACAGCCCGCGCAGCTTGTGCATCAGCCGCAGGCCCGGCCGCGCGAACGGCACGTAGAGCTTGATGTGGAACGCCGGCGACGCGACGACGAGCGCGCGGATCGGCGGCGCATAATCGTGCGCCCAGGTGGCCGCGAGCACCGCGCCGACGCTCTGGCCGACCACCGCCATGTCCTCGATCGCGATGCCGTGCGTGTCGCGGATATGTTCGACGAAGGTCTGCAGGTCACGCACCGACGCGGCCGCGCTCGGGCTGTAGCCGCGCGCGCCGGGCGAGCGGCCGTGGCCGCGCGCATCCCATGCGAAAAATGCGAAATCGGGCAGGTAGAGCTCGTCGACCAGGTGCGCGACACGCGCCGAGTGTTCGTGGCCGCGATGCAGCAACACGATGGCGCCGCGGCAGCGCGGGCCCGTGGCGGGCCAGTGACGATAGAACAGCGTTTCGCCGTCGTGCGAGATGAAGTCGGCCTCGCGGGCCATGCGTGCGCTCATGCGTTTTTCTCTCGTTTCGTTATTCGAATCCTGGTGCGCCGCCCTCCGGCGCCCGATACCGCAACTGCGTTGACGACTGTTTCAACCGCCCTTTCAACCGCCCTTTTCCGCGATGCCGGCCTGCACGCGCCGCACCACGGTCACGATCGACAGCACGATCAGCAGCCGCCACAGCCATGCTGCAACGCCGCCGACCGGAAAGCCGAGCCCGATCCACAGCGCGAACGCCCCGAGCGCGAGCGCACGGTCGCTCTTGCCGAACGGGCCGTCGTAGCGGCGGCTCACGCCGACCAGCGGACCGATCAGCCCCGCGCATTCGACGATCACCGCCGTCAGCGCGAACAGCCAGACGTCTGCCGGAGCGAACGCGGAAATCGCGAGAAACGGCAGCACCAGCGCGACATCCGACACGACGTCGCCGAGCTCGTTCAGGTAGGCGCCGAGCGTGCTCTTCTGGCCGTGCTCGCGCGCGAGCATCCCGTCGATCGCATTGAGCGCCATCCGTGCGAACAGCCACAGCGGGATCAGCAGGAACAGCGCGCGGGCAAACACGCTGAGCCCGGCGAGCGCGCCGACGACGATCGAGCCGCCGGCCGCGAACAGCGTGACCTGGTTGGCCGTGACACCACGTTCGGCGAGCGAGTTCGCGAACGGGCGCAGGGTGTTCTGGAATTTGGGTTTGAGTGCGTAGAGGCTCATCGTTTTATTTGCGCGGCACAGTCGGATACATTTCCCGCCGCCATGCCCCGGGCGGCGAAACGGCCTTGGACGGCCTTCCATGGACGGCCCTAATCGTCGCCGAGCGGCCCCGATGCGTCAAGCGCGCGCCCGGCCCGCACGCGCGGCGCCAATCTGGCGTTTTTGACGGAAACTCGCGATAATCCGCTGGCCCGATCGCGGCGAGATCCATTCGAACTGCAAACGGGCACGCGTGCAACAGCCGATTATCACGCCGCCGACCGGCGCATTCGCCGCGACGCAACCGCGTGTGACGGCGAATCGTCCGATTATCGCGGACCTGCGACAGGCAGCCACGAATTTGAAAAAATTTAAACAAGGGCCGTCCGGCGCGCATCCTGCCGCACCGGCATTCCGGGGTCCCGCCCGCCGCTCACGCGCAGCGGGCCATGCAGGCACGCAGGAGGCGCAGCGCCGATGAACATCCTCAACGTTTGGCAGCGCGATTTCCTGCTGTCCATCGTGCGGCTCGTGGCCGGTGCGTATCCGGTCTGGCATCAGGCGCCGCCGTCTCCGACGCAGAAGATCTACTTCTCGAACCACACGAGCCACATCGACACGCTCGCGATCCTCGCCGCGCTGCCGCGCAACGTGCGCGCGGTCGTGCGGCCGGTCGCCGCGCGCGACTACTGGGACAGCAGCGACATGAAGCGTCACATCGCGCAGAAGCTGCTGAACGTCGTGCTGATCGACCGCCACCGCGAATCCGGCGGCGACCCGCTCGATCCGGTGCGCGAGGCGCTCAAGCAGGGCCATTCGATCATCATCTTCCCGGAAGGCACGCGCGGCGCCGAGATCCTGCCGCAGCCGTTCAAGAGCGGGCTGTTCCACCTCGCGACCGAGTTTCCGGACGTCGCGCTCGCGCCCGTCTATCTCGAGAACCTGCAGCGGATCATGCCGAAGGGCGCGATCTGGCCGGTGCCGCTGATCTGCAAGGTGCACTTCGGTGCGAACGAACAGCGCGGCGCCGACGAGGACAAGCCGACTTTCCTCGCCCGCATGCGCGACGCGGTCGTCGCGCTCGCACCGCCGCAGCGGCCGGCCGGCTGAACGCGGCGCCCTCTTCTCCCCTTTCCGGATATCGATAATGCGAACCATTTTCTGGGAACTGGTCGCGGGCGTCACGGGCGTGCTCGTCGTCGCGACCGTGATCGGCGCGATCCTCGGCGCACGCAGCGGCGGCACGAGCGCGACCATCGTCAACCTGAACCAGCGCATCCGTGCGTGGTGGGCGATGATCGCGATCATGGCCATCGCGATCGGCCTCGGCAACAACATCACCTATCTCGTGTTCGCGGTGCTGTCCTACCTGACGCTGCGCGAATTCATCACGCTCACGCCCACCACGCCGAGCGACCACACGACGCTGTTCATCGCGTTCTTCGTCGCGATCCCCGTGCAATACCTGCTGCTCGGGATCAACTGGTACGGGATGTATTCGATCTTCGTGCCCGTGCACCTGTTCTTCGCGATGTCGCTCGTGTCGGCGCTCACGCAGGACACGCGCGACTTCCTGAGCCGCAACGCGAAGATCAACTGGGCGCTGATGGTGTGCGTGTACGGGCTGAGCCATGCGCCGGCCGTGCTGATCCTCGACATTCCGCACTACGCGGGGCAGAACGCGCTGCTGCTGTTCTTCTTCCTGTTCGTCGTGCAGATCAGCGACGTGCTGCAGTACGTGGTCGGCAAGCTGTTCGGCAAGCGCAAGATCGCACCGCAGCTGTCGCCGTCGAAGACGGTCGAGGGGTTCATCGGCGGCGGCCTGCTGGCCACGCTGTGCGGCGCATCGCTGTATCGCGTGACGCCGTTCAGCTTCGGGTCGGCGTTCGGCATCTCGCTCGCGATCGTGATCGCGGGCTTCGTCGGCGGCCTCGTGCTGTCGGCCGTCAAGCGCTCGCTCGGCACCAAGGACTGGGGCTCGATGATCGCGGGCCACGGCGGGATGCTCGATCGCGTCGACTCGATCTGCTTCGCCGCGCCGGTGTTCTTCCACCTCGTGCGGTATCTGTACGTGTAATGCGCGGGCGGCGCCACGCCGCCCGTTCCTGCGCGCGATGGATCAGTACCCTTCGCGCAATGCCTTCGGCACGACGTAGCGGCCACGCGCCGCGTCGAACTTCACCGTATGGCGCGCGCGGATCGTCTTGTCGCCGCGCGTGCCCGTTTCCGTGACCGTCAACGGATAGACGTCGCCGGCACCGGTCAGGTCCGGCGCGATCTCGAAGCGGCGTTCCTCGCAGCGCGCCCGCGCGTTCGCACATTCGGTCGACTCCGCGTTGTCGAGCGCCTCGTCGATGCGTGCCGCCGCCAGCACCAGTGCATTGCCGACCGGCAGCCAGATCGCGCGGAAGCGTTGCGAATAGCCTTGCCGCGTGTCGCTTTCGCCGATGACGAACCCGAACAGATGCGGCCCGAGCCGCTCGATACGCACCGTGCCCGGCTCGCCGCGCCCGCCCGACGCGATCTCCGTTTTCTTCATGACCGGCTCGAGCGTCTTGCCGTCCGCCGCCGGTTTCAGCACGTACAGGTCGATCGTGCCGGTCGTCGCGTCCGTATCCATGCCAGGCATCCCGTTCTGCACGGCCGCCTCGGTCTCGCCGCACATCGCGAGCAACGTGCGCGGGCCCTCCGCGGTCGCGACGCGCAGCGAGCCGCATGGTACATAGACAAGATCGCCGCCGTCCGCCTGCCAGCCCTTGCGGTCCGCGCGCCAGCTGCCGTATGTGTCGTGGATGAAGGTCTTCAACAGACGATCAGGCTGGACCGGCTCGGCCGCATGGACGGGCCACATCGCGGAAAGCGCGGTGAGCACCGCGAGCGCGCCAGGCGCGGCGAGCGAAGCCGCGAACGGCTTCAGACGTGTGTTCCGGGGCGGGACTGTCATGACGTGGTTCGTTCTGGTCGAAAAGAAGTGTAGCGAATGGTGGCGGGCCTTCCCGATCACGGTTGCCGTGGTGCGATGCCGGTGCCGTCCGGCTTCAGCCGCGCGGTTGGCACCCACCCTTCGGCGGTGACGCGCGTGCGCGGATTCAGGTAGACGACCGACGTGAAACGGCCATAGTCGGCACGCGCATCGACGTGGTCGTGCTCGACGATGAACCGCCCGTCGATCCGGCACGTGTCGTCCGGCGCGGAATAGAACGGCAGGCGCCCCTTGCCGGTGACGACGCGCCCGGCATCGCTGCCCATCACGTAATCGCCCTGCACCTGCGCGCGGCGGTTCAGCGCATCGCAATCGACGGCGTCGCGCACGGGTGTAGCCGGTGCGGCCGGTGCAACCGGCGCAACGCACGCCGACACGAAACGCGACAACGCGCGCCGGTCGATCTTCAGCACGTCCGGCCGGTCGGGATCGCGCGTGACGTCGAGTGCCCGCATCGCCTGCGTATCGAGCGTGACCCAGCCGATCGTCGCGTCGCGATTCGGCGTGCCCGGATGATCCGGCATCGTGAACAGCCTGACGCGGTAGACGTTGCCGTCACGCTCGTCCACGTCGGCATGAATGTCACGCCGGCTCATCTCGGTCTGCCGCAATGCCGGTACGATCAACCGGGTCAGTTGCTCATTGCACGACGCCGGCGGCATGGCGGCGGCCGTTTGCACGGCCATCGCGCCCAGGCATGCCATCGCAGCAGGCACGGCGACAGCCGCCGCGAACCGGCGGCGGCATCCGGCCTCGCCATTCGCGCCGGCCGGCGTTACGATCTCGTTCTTCACCCAGGCTCCGTTCGATGCGTGCGGGGATCGGCCCGCGAGCCCGTAGCGTACACGCACGGCGCGGCACCGCAAGCGCGCATCGCACCTGCCCGACATGGACCCACGCATGAACCTCACGTTGCAGGACGTCGCCTGGCACCGCTCGGTCGGGCGGCTCATCGAGTCGCTCGACCAGCCGGGCTTCTGGCTGGCGCTGATCCGGCTGATCGAGGAATACGTCGCGGTCGACAGCTGGGTCGCGCTGACGTTCGGCGACGGCCGCCCGCAGGTGTTCGCCGAATGCCCGTACGAAGGCGGCGGCCCCGACCCGCTGTTCCGCGACTACGTGCAGGGCCTGTACCAGCTCGACCCGTTCTACATCGCGAACCGCGACGCGCCGAAGAGCGGCCTGTTCCGGCTGTCCGACGTCGCGCCTGAATGCTTCCGCGATACCGAGTACTACACGCTCTATTTCACGCACAACGTCGTCGAGGACGAGGTGCAGTTCAACGTCGTGCTCGACGATGCGCGCACGCTGTGCCTGTCGCTCGGCAGCAAGCGGCGCTTCAGCCCCGAGCAGGTGGCGCTGCTCGACCTGATCCGGCCATGGGTGGCCGGGCTGATGCGGCAGCGGCTCGCGTTCGAGCCGGCCGCCGTCGAAGCCGCGGTGCCGCCGCGGGCCGGCAACCATGCGCAGGACGGCTTCGAGCGCGCGATGGCGCGGCTCGGCACGCCGCTCACCGCGCGCGAACTCGACGTGATCCGGCTGATCCTGAGCGGGCGCTCGAACAAGGAAGTCGCGAACAAGCTGGCGATCTCCGCCGAAACGGTCAAGGTCCATCGCCGCAACATCTACGGGAAGCTCGCCATCAACTCGCAATCGGAGCTGTTTTCGCTGTTCCTGAACGCGCAAGCCCGCACCTGACACGCATCGCGGGTCGCGCGTGCCGGTGCTCGCCGGCACCGGCGGCGTCACGGATCAATACCCCCGACGGGTTAACGCGCCGGCGGGATGGGCAATCCGCCGCTTCGGCGCATACTGGGGCCTCCCTACCCACCCTTCCGGCGCCACCGGCGACGGGCCCCTGCATACCGACATCGCCATGAAACTGAAGCTCGATATCGTCCAGCTCGCCGGTCGCGACGGCGACACGCCCTACAACCTGCAACGCACGCTCGACGCGATCGCCACCTGCGCACCGGGCACCGACATCGTGATGTTTCCTGAAGCGCAGCTCACCGGCTTCCTCGATTCGTCGAATCTCGCGGAATGCGCCGAGCCGCTCGACGGCCCGAGCGTCGGCGCGGTCATGGCAGCCGCTCGCGCACGCGAGGTGGCGGTCGTGGTCGGGCTGATCGAGAACGACGGCGGCCGCTTCTACAACACGACCGTCTTCGTCACGCCGGACGGCATCGCGCTGCGCTATCGCAAGACGCATCTGTGGGTGAGCGAGCACGGCGTCGTGCTGCCCGGCGACCGTTACGCGACGATCGAATGGCGCGGCGTGCGGATCGGCCTGCTGATCTGCTACGACAACGAATTCCCCGAAACCGGCCGCGCGCTCGCCGCGCTCGGCGCCGAGCTGATCCTCATCACCGACGGCAACATGGAGCCGTACCGCCCCGTCCACCGCACGTCGGCCACGGCGCGGGCGATGGAGAACCAGGTGTTCGCGGTGGTCGCCAACCGCGTCGGCGGCAGCGCGCACGACGTCGTGTTCGCGGGCGGCAGCCTCGCGGCCGATCCGTTCGGTAACCTGATCTTCGAGGCGGGCAATACCGAATCGCGTCATGCGGTCGAACTCGATTTCGACCAGCTCGCCGCGTCGCGCGCGGTCTACGACTATCGCCGCGATCAGCGCCTGCACATCGCCGGCGAACACATCGAGCACGCCAACGGCCTGCGCGAACTGCTGATTCCGTAAGCGCCTGCCCGCCTCCGGCGGCGACATCCGTCACGCCGGGGCGGGCACCTCGATCGCCAGCAGCGCCGAACTGACCGACTTGCCGTGCGCGTCGAGCGCGAGCGAGCGCGTGACGCCGCCGCCGAGCGCATCGCGCAGCACGAAATTGAATGCGCCGAGCGCCGGCAGTTCATAGCGCACGACGTCGCCGTGCACGATGCCCGCGAGCCACGCCTTCACGGCGTCGGCATCCAGATGCGTGCGCAGGTGATCGTAGTGACGCGGATCGTGGCAGATCACCGACAGGTTCAACGTATTGCCCTTGTCGCCGGTGCGCGCATGCGCGAGTTCACGCAGTTGCATCATGCCTCCACGAATGAAAACGACGGCGTCACGGCCGCGCGCGGCAGCAGCACCGACTGCACCGCGATCACCTCGCGCGTCGACTTGAACGCGCCGCCGCCGCCGGCCGGCCCGTTCGTATAGAGCGTCTCGACTTCGTTGCCGATGCGCGCCGCTTCGGCGGCGCTCGCCGCACGGCCGGCCACCCGCACGCGCACCTCGGTCGGCTCGCCGCGCACGGCCGGCGTCGCGTCGCCGTACAGCGAATCGACACCGATCAGGTCGAAGCGCAACTCGGTCGCGCCGACGCCGGTCATCGCCAACCGCTCGCGAACGATCTCGAGCGCGAGACGTGCGCGTTCGAGCGCACCGGGGCCGCCGTACGAGATCTGCCCTTCACCGATCCAGCCGTCGACGTAAGCCACCGATACCTTCAGCGTATCGGGCCGCGCGGTGCCGCGCCCGCCCGTCACGCGCACGCGATCGGTCGCCTCCTCGGCCACGGTGACCTGCGTGAAATCCGCGACGACATCGGGCTGCAGATAGCGCGCCGGGTCGTGAATCTCGTAGAGCAGCTGTTCCTTGCAGGTCGCCGCGCTCACGCGGCCGCCCGCGTGCGGCACCTTGGTGATCACGACCGAGCCGTCCGCCGCGACTTCGCCGATCGGAAACCCGAGGCGCGCGAGGTTCGGCACGTCCTTGTAGCCGGGATCGGCGAAATAGCCGCCGGTCACCTGCCCCGCGCATTCGAGCAGGTGGCCGACGACCGTCGCGGCGCCAAGCGTGTCCCAGTCATCCATCCGCCAGCCGAACGCGTGAATCAGCGGCGCGGCGAACAGCGACGGATCGGCGACGCGCCCGGTCAGCACGACGTCCGCGCCGGCCGCGAGCGCATCGACGATCGGCGCGGCGCCGAGGTACGCGTTCGCGGACACGATGCGGTCGCGATACGCGGCGACGTCGTCGCCCGATTCCTCGAAGCGGAATGCGCCGCGCAGCACGACGTCAAGCACGTCGTCGCCCTCGACCGCCGCGACCTTCAGCTTCGCGAAACCCAGCGATTGCGCGATTTGCGCGGTGCACCGGGCGGCCGCACGCGGATTCGCGGCGCCCATGTTCGACACGATGCGCACGCCCTTTGGTGCTGCGACCGGCAGCACCGCTTGCATCCGCGCGTCGAGCAGCGGGTCGTAGCCGAGTGCCGGGTCCTGGCGCCGCGCCTGCTGCGCGATCGCGATCGTGCGCTCGGCCAGGCATTCGAAGACGAGATAGTCGAGCTGCCCGTGTTCGGCCAGTTCGACCGCGGGCTCGATCCGGTCGCCCGAGTAGCCGGCGCCCGCGCCGATGCGCACGCGCCGTTCAGGTTGCTTTGCTGTCATGTCCTTACCGTCGTCCGGCGGCGGTCACCGCCGGGAAAGATCAAAAGATGCCCAGCGCGACGCACGCGATCGTCATCACGATCGAGGCGCCGAACAGCAGCGGGAACGTGAATTTCTGGTGCTCGGCCAGCTCGATGCCGCACAGGCCGACGACGAGGAAGGTCGCGGGCGTCAGCGGGCTGACCGGGAACCCGGTCGTCATCTGGCCGAGCAGCGCAGCCTGCCCGACCTGCACGGCCGGCACGCCGAGCTGGCCGGCCACCTCCGCGATCACGGGCAGCACGCCGAAGTAGAACGAATCGGGATCGAACAGCATGCTGAGCGGCATCGACGCGAGGCCGAGCACCACCGGAATGTGGCCGGCCATCGACGGCGGCACGAAGCCGACCGCCGCCTGCGCCATCGCCTTCAGCATTCCGCTGCCCTGCATGATCCCCGTGAACACACCGGCCGCGAGCAGGATGCCGGCCATCATCAGCGCGGCGCGCGCATGCGCGTCGATGCGCTTTCTCTGCATGTCGACGTCCGGGTAGTTCACCATCAGCGCGATGCACAGCCCGACCATGAACATGATCGCGGGCGGAATCTTCTCGCCCATCACGACCATCGTGCCGAGCACGACGAGCGTCAGCACGAGGTTGAACCAGAACAGTTGCGGCCGGCGCAGCGCCTGCTCGTCGGGCGTCAGCTCGCGCTTCGGCAGCGGAATCGACGCATCGTCGCGCGACAGGCCGAGCCGCTTCTCCTCGCGCCGCCCGAGCCAGTATGCGACGCCGAACACGAACACGAGCCCGATCGCCTGCACCGGGATCAGCGGATTGAACAGCGCCGACACCGGCAGGTGCAGCGACGCCGACGCGCGGATCATCGGCCCCGTCCACGGCAGGAAGTTGATGCCCGCGGCCATCGACACCGCGGCGGCCAGCACGCGCCGGTCCATCTTCAGCCGGTCGTACAGCGGCAGCACGGCCGGAATCGTCACGAGGAAGCAGACGGCGCCCGAGCCGTCGAGGTGAATCAGCAGCGCGAGCAGCGTCGTACCCATCACGATGCGCGTGGGCCGCGTGCCGACCGCGCGCAGGATGCGGTCGATGATCGGGTCGAGCGTGCCGGCGTCGGTGATCGTCCCGAAATAGAGGATCGCGAACACGAACATCCCGACGACGGGCGCGAGCCCCTTCAGCCCGTCGATGACGAACTTGCTGGTGTGCAGCCCGAAGCCGCCGATCAGCGACGCGGCGATCGGCACGATGATCAGCGCGACGAGCGGCGACATCCGCTTCGACAGAATCGCGGCCAGCAGCACGACGATCGTGCCCAGCCCGAGTAACGGCAGCATCCGTGTCTCCTACCTTGTCTTTTGTTGGAGACGAGCGTAAGGTCGGCGCAGCGATAGCACAATTGAAATGATTTGATCGCAGCAATCACGAACCGTTATGGATCTGAATCTTCGCGACATTCGCGCGTTCGTCACCGTCGCGCAGGCCGGCAACTTCACGCGTGCGGCCGCGCGCCTGCACCTGTCGCAGCCGGCGCTGACCGTGCAGATCCGCCGGCTCGAGGAGATCGTCGGCGCGCGCCTCTTTGACCGCAACAGCCGCAGCGTCGCGCTCACGCAGACCGGGCGCGAGCTGCTGCCGCTGCTGCAACGCTCGCTCGACGACATGGAGCGCGTGCTGCGCGACGCGCGTGCGCTCGGCGAAGGCACGAGCGGCACGGTGCGGCTCGCGTGCCTGCCGACCTTCGCGTCCAGCGTGCTGCCCGAGCTGATCCAGTCGTTCCGGCGCGAGGTGCCGCTTGCGGGCTTCGAGATCCGCGACGGCGTCGCGAGCCTCGTCACCGCGCTCGTGCGCAACGAGGAAGCCGATCTCGGCTTGACGGGCGGCGACACGTTCGATGCGTCGCTGGAGGTGCTGTATGCGGGCGCCGACCGGCTCGTCGCCGTGTGCCCGAAGGATCATCCGCTCGCGCGCAAGCGCCGCTTGACCACTGCAGACGTCGCGGCCGTGCCGCTCGTGCTCACCGCACGAGGCACGAGCGTGCGCAGCGTCGTCGATGCCGCGCTGGACGCGGCCGGCTGCACGCCCGCCATCGCGTGCGAGCCGACCTACATGATGACGGCCGTCGCGATGGTGCGCGGCGGCCTCGGCGTGACGATCCTGCCCGCAACCGCGCGCGAGGTGCGCGCCGAGCCCGAGCTGGTCGCGAAGCCGATCGACGACCCTGCGTTCGTGCGGCCGATCGCGCTCGTCACGAAGCGCGGCCGCACGCTGCCGCGCGTCGCGCAGGCGTTCGCAGAAACCATGCTGACGGAATTGAACAAGCGCGCATGAACCGCGCGCCCGGATCGGTGCTTACTTCGCGTCCGGATCGACGTGCAGCGATTCGCCGATCGCATAGAAATTGCCGCCCGCGATGTAGTGCAGGCTGCGCAGCGCCGGATCGGCCGATTCGAAATACCAGTGGCCGTCGCGGAACACGCGCGTGTCGGACCACGCCGCGACCACCTCGCCGATGAACAGGTCGTAGGTCTGCTGGTTGTGCGGCTCCGGAATCAGCTTGCACGCGAGCCAGCCCGAACAGCCGGCGACGAACGGCAGGTCGTGGCCTTCGACGTCGAACAGCGTGACGCCCGCTTCGCGCAGCTTGTCGGGCCGCTCCGCGAGACTGTGGCTGCCGACCGCATGCGTGAGCCGCAGCTGCGCGGCGGTCGGCACCTGGATCACGAACGTGCCGCTGCGCTCGACGAGCTCGCGCGTCTTCGCGGTCTTGTCGAGCACGACCGTCAGCTTCGGCGGCAGGAAGTCCAGCGCGCACGCCCAGGCGGCGGCCATCACATTGTCGACGCCAGCGTGGCGGGCCGACACGAGCACGGTCGGGCCGTGGTTGAGGAGACGGTAGGCCTTCTTCAGCTCCACCGGAGCGATGTGACTGTCCATACGGGTTCCTTGGAGAACGGCTCGCACGGACGGATGCCGTGCGGCGCGGCGCCGGCCGGTGCGCAGGCGCGCAGCCGGGCCGGAGGCCGCATTCTCGCACCCAATGTCGATCGGTGCTGACCGCGCCGCCGGTCACTTCGCGAACAACTGGCCGATGTCGCGGAACGCCTTGAATTCGAGCGCGTTGCCGCACGGGTCGAACAGGAACATCGTCGCCTGTTCGCCGACCTGCCCCTGGAACCGCACATACGGCTCGATCACGAAGGTCACGCCGAACGACTTCAGCCGCTCGGCCAGCGCTTCCCAGCTCGGCCAGTCGAGCACGATCCCGAAATGCGGCACCGGCACGTCGTGACCGTCCACCGCGTTCGTATGCGCGCCTTCCTGCGACGCGGTCTTCGGATGTTCGTGGATCACGAGCTGGTGCCCGTAGAAGTCGAAGTCGACCCACTGCGCGCTCGAGCGCCCTTCTGCCAGCCCGAACACACGGCCGTAGAAATCGCGCGCGGCCGGCAGGTCGTAGACGGGAATCGCCAGGTGAAACGGGGAAAGACTCATGGTGGCCTCGTGATGGAACGCTCGCGTGGCGCGAGGACGGCACCATGGTAGTCAAGGTCAAGCAGAAATTAAATCAATATATAGTTGCGTCATTCACAAACAGAATTGATCAATGATCCGCGAACTGAAAACCCTCGTCGCCGTCGCCCGGGAAGGCACGTTCGCCGCGGCCGGCAACCGTATCGGGCTCACGCAGGCGGCCGTGAGCGCGCAGATGCAGCGGCTCGAAGCGGAGCTCGGCTTCGCGCTGTTCGACCGGCAAGGCCGCTCGGCGCGGCTCAACGAGATGGGTCATCACGTGCTCGACCAGGCGCAGGCGCTGATCGGCCTGTACGAGAACCTGAGCTCGACGTCGCCCGGCTCGCCGGCCGCCGTGCGCGTGACGATCGGCGCGATCGCGTCGGTGCAGAGCGCGCTGCTGCCGGCCGCGCTCGCCGATTTCCATCGCCGCCATCCCGCGTGCCGCACGCGCGTGATCCCGGGGCTGTCGATCGAACTGGTCAACCGGGTCGATGCGGGCGAGATCGACATGGCCGCGATCATCCGGCCGCCGTTTTCGCTGCAGAGCGACCTGCACTGGACGACCCTCGTGCAGGAACCGTTCCGGCTGATCGTGCCGCGCAGCGTGAAGGGCAAGGACTGGGCCGAGCTGCTCGCGCGCGAGCCGTTCGTGCGCTACGACCGCGCGTCGTTCGGCGGCCGCCAGGTCGACCGCTTCCTGAGGAAGATGCATATCGCGGTGCGCGACACGTGTGAGCTCGACGAGCTCGACGCGATCGTCAAGCTGGTCGAGAACGGCGTCGGCGTCGCAATCGTCCCGCAGACCGCCGTGTATCGCCGCTGGCCGGCCGGCGTACGCGCGATCGACCTCGGGCATCACACGTTCCACCGCGACATCGGGCTCGTGCATCGCGCGCGGCGCACGATGTCGGAGCCGGCGCAGAAGCTCGCGCAACTGATCGAAGCGGCGGCACGGCAGCCGGCCTAGCACCGATGCTGACGATCAGCGCCGCCCGGCCGCCCAGTCGACGGCCGCGTCGAACAGCGCGACACCGGCCGGCGACAGGTTCACGAACGTGTCGTTGTCGAGGAAGAACATCACGCGACGCGCGGGCGCGAGCGCTTCGTAATCCATCGTCGCGCCCTTCTCGTACGCGAAGATCGCGGCCTTGTCGGGCTGGCCATACACGGTCGCGATCGTGATCGCGCCGAGCCCCGGCTTGCCCCAGCTCATCGGCGCCTGCTTGCCGTACACGTTCGTCGCGCCGGCCGGCAGCCCGGCCGCGATCGGGTGCGGCGCATTGACGAGCCACAGGTAGCGCTCCTTGCCCGTTTCGCCGAAGTCGACGTCGTGGCGCTTGCCCGTCATCGCGAAATCGTCGAGCAGGTCGTTTTCCCAGGTCACGAGCGGCTTGTCGAGCGTGCGCCAGCCGGGCCGCACGTTCTTCGACGACACCGTCGACGAAATCACGACCAGGTCGGCATCGCGCGCCGCATCGGGCGTCGACGACTCGTCGATCAGGCGCACCGCGTAGCCGCGCTCGCCGAGATGCTGGCTGATGCGTTCGTCGACCTTCAGGTTCGGGCCGCGCAACTGCACGAGCATCGCGACGCGCGTGACGGCCTGCGGCGCATCGGCCGCCCACGCGGGGGCGGCCACCCCCGCGCCGAGGCCCAGGCCCGCGCCGATCGCGAGCACCGAGCCCGCGATCGTGCGCAAGGCGCGACGCCGCGCGCTCGCGGCCACGGCGCGCTCGGCGCCGGTCTTCATGTTCCGGTTCATCTGGATCTTCTCCGAAGCCGCGCGCCGCCATGACGGCCGCGCGGCGATTGCGTGGTCAGAACTGCAGCGTGGTGAGCAGCGACATCTGTCGCGCATCGCCGATCGCGACGAAGTAACGGTTTGCACTCGACGGGTAGTACGTGCGATTGAAGAGGTTCTTCACGTTGAGCTGGAACGACAGCTTCTGCTTGCCGATCCGCGTGTCGTACGTGGCGAATGCATCGGCGAGCACGTACGACGGCAGCGTGAAGCTGTTCGCCGAATCGCCGGGCCGCGCGCCGACGTAGCGCACGTCCGCGCCGATGCGCAGGTCGTCGCCGCCGGCCACCGTGCCGAAGTCGTAGACGGCCGCGAGCGACGCGGTGTGGCGCGCGACGTTCCACAGCTGGTTGCCCGCGTACAGCGGATCCTCGGTCGTCTTCGCGTCGATGTACGCATAGCTCGCAATCACGTTCACGCGCTCGCCGAGCTTGCCCGACACGTCGAGCTCGATCCCGCGCGAACGCGCCTTGCCCGACGTGCGCCAGTCGGTCAGCTTGGTCGCGTCGTTGTACTGCGACACGAGCACGTTCTTCTTGTCGATGTTGAAGAGCGCGAGCGTGCCCGTCATCCCGCCCGGCAGGTCGAGCTTGCCGCCCACTTCCCACGCGGTCGCTTCCTCGGGCGGCGTCGCGCCGTCGATGATGTAGCCCGTCATCGGCGCGATCGACGACGACGGCTTCAGCGATTGCGAATAGCTGCCGTACAGCGAGAACGTGTCGGTCCACTTGTAGACGACACCCGCGCGCGGCAGCCACTTCGAGCCGCTGAGATCGGTGTTCGCGACGAACGGCCGCCCGCGCCCCGCGACCTGGTTGTACGTGATGTAGCGCAACCCGCCCGACACGATCCACTTGTCGGTCAGGTGGATCGTGTCCTGCACGAACGCGGACGCATCGTGCAGCGTGTCGGTCTGGTCGCTGTCGCTCGCCGACACCGTGCTCGACGGCGGCAGCAGCCCGTAGACGGGGTTGAGATAGTTGAACGGCGTCTTCACGGCCTGCCGCAGCATGTCCTTGCGGTAAATGCGGCGGTATTCGGTATCGAAGCCGACCTGCACGTCGTGCTGCATCCCGCCCAGCATCAGCTTGCCGTTCACGTAGCCGATCCCGTAGCTGTCGGTGCTGAGCGAGCCGTGCGTCGCGTCGTTGCTGCGCGTCATCGTGCCCTTCACCGGATCGACACCGGTCGTGCGCAACTGGTTCGCGTCGTAGGTCTCGCGGTTGTAGCTGTAGCCGAAATGCGCGCTCCAGTCGGCGTTGAACTGGTGATCGACGCTCACCTGCGCGAGGTGCGATTCGCCGTCCATGTTGTTGAACGGCTCGTCGATGCGCCGCCGCGCGGGAATGTCGAGCGGCGCGTTGGTGCGCGGATCGAGCGCGGTGCCGCGATCGAACGGCGAATGGAATGTGCGGTACTGGTAGGACACCGCGACCTGCGTATCACGGCCGTACCACGCGAGCGACGGCGCGACGAAGGTCTGCCGGTATTCGCCGAAGTTGCGCCAGTACTGCTCGTTCGACTGGTCGACGATCAGCCGGTACGCGAGCCGCGAATCGCCGACCGGCCCGGTCGAGTCGAAGGTCGCGCTGCCGCCGTTCTTGCCGTGCCCGAACGTCGACGCGCCCAGCGAAATCGCGTTGTAGCGCTTGAGCTGCGGCTGCTTGGTGACGACGTTGACCACGCCGCCCGGGTCCATCAGCCCGTACAGCAGCGAGGTCGGGCCCTTCAGCACCTCGACGCTGTCGACCGCCGCGTTGAACGCGCGCCCCTGCACGAGCGGCATCCCGTTCTGCATGATCGAGCCGTCGCGGTTGCCGCCGAAGCCGCGCTTCATGATCGTGTCCTGCGTGCCCGCGAGCGTGTTGCCCTGCGTGATGCCGCTGACGTTGCCGAGCGCGTCGTCCAGGTTGCGCGGGCGCTGGTCGCGCAGCACCTGCGCGGGCACGATGTTGACGGCCTGCGCGGTGTCGAGCAGCGGGATCTCGGACCGCAGCACGCCCGCTTCCTTCGGCGCGCGATAGCTTTCGGCACGCAGCGCGCGGGTGCGTACATTGATCGCGGGCAACTCCGCGCCCGCCGCGACGCCGGCCGCCGCGGGCCGTGCGACCGAACCGTCCGCGCGCTTGAGCGTGTAACCGCCGCCCGATTGCCGCAACGCGACGAGCCCCGTGCCCGCGAGCAGGCGGTCGAGCGCGCCGTCGACGTCGAAGCGCCCCTGCACGCCGCCGCTCGTCAGGCCGGCGGTCAGCTCCGCCGGAAACGCGAGCAGGATCCCCGCGTCGCGGCCGAACCGGTTCAGCGCCGCTTCGAGCGGCCCGGCCGGAATGTCGAACGCACGGCGCGCCGCGCGCTGCGCGGCCGGCGCCGCATCGGTGTCGGTGTCGGCCAGCGCGGGCAGCGGCAACAGCGCCGACACCAGGACGGCGCCGGCCACCCGGCGCGCGAGGCGACCCGGCGCGGCGGATGCGGCGGATGCGGCCGGGTGCGATGCGCGCGGCAGAGGTCGGGCAGGCGCCGGACGGCGCCGATACGTGAGACGGATGGAAACCATGATCGGGAGGTCGGTGGACGATGGGCCAGTGCTGCTTTCATTACCCATGTCACGCGAACATCGAGAAACAGCTCAGGTCAGCGGAAAATTTTTTCGACGGGCTCACGAACGGGCCGGTACGACCGTCGCCCAGTAGCGCGTCAAGTAGTGAACGTCGATCGGCAGCGTCGCCTTCAACGTGTCGAGCACGCGCGCGGGATCGTCGAGCGGATAGGTGCCCGACACGCGCAGGTCGGCCACGGCCGCGTCGCAGCGCAGACTGCCGCGGCGGTAGCGGTCGAGTTCGGCGACGAGGTCGGCCAGCCGCATGCGCGATGCGACGAGCATGCCGCCCGTCCACGCGGACGCATACGCATCGAGCGGCGCCGGCGCGTCGATCGTGTCGCGCGTGAAATCCGCGCCCTCTCCGGCCGCGATCACGCGCACGTCGGCCGTCGCATCGTCGGGCTGCACGCGCACGGCCCCGGCGAACACCTCGACGCGGGTCGCGCCGTCGCGCTGCCGCACCGCGAAGCGCGTGCCGAGCGGCCGCAGTTCGCCCTGTGCCGTCGCGACGACCAGCGGCCGCGCGGGCACGCGATCGTCATGGCCGCTCGTCACCATGATCGTGCCGCGCAACAGGCGCAGGCCGCGCGTCGTATCGTCGAAGCGCACGTCGAGCGCCGTGTCGGTATCGAGGACGACGACCGTGCGATCCGCGAGCGTCACCGTGCGCCGCTCGCCGACCGCCGTGCGCAGGTCCGCCGGCCAGATCGCCGCGCGCCGCGCGGGTTCGGCCATCCATGCGGCACCGCCCGCGCACAGCAGCACGGCCAGCGCCTTCACGGCCGCGCGACGGCGGCCCGCCCGCGGCGGCAGCAGCGCCGCCTGCGCGGCCTGCGGGTCGAGCCCGGCCGCCAGCCCGCCGAACCTGCGCTGCATCGTTTCGATATGACGCCATGCCGCGTCGTGCGCCGGATCCTCGGCGCGCCAGCGCTCGAGCGCGGCGTCGAACGCTTCGTCGGTGCGGCCGGCCTGCCGGTCGACCCACCATTCCACCGCGCGCCGCGCCACCTGCGGCGGCACCGCCGGCGCTCCCGGGGCGGCCATCGGTCAGGCCGCCATCGCGAAGAAGCACTGCGTGCCGGCCTTCACGAGATAGCGTTTCACCGTCGCCAGCGACACGCCGAGTTCGCGCGCGATCTCGGCCTGCGTGAGCCCGTCGAGCTGCGCGAGCAGGAACGCCCGCTTCGCCGCGAGCGGCAAGCCGTCGAGCAGCCGGTCGATTTCAAGCAGGGTCTCGAGCACGACGGCCCGCTCCTCCGGCGACGGCGCATGCGCTTCGGGGCGCAGCGCGAGCGCATCGAGATACGCGCGCTCGATCTGTTCGCGCCGCCAGTGATTGCTCAGCACGCGCTGCGCGACCGTCGTCAGGAATGCGCGCGGCTCGTCGGCGCCGATCGGCTCGTCGCGCGCAAGCAGGCGCATGAACGTGTCGTGCGCGAGATCGGCCGCGCGGTGCGCGCAACCGAGCTTCCGGCTCAACCAGCCGCGCAGCCACGCGTGGTGGCCGGTGTAGAGGGCGTCGATTTCTCGATGGAGAGACAGCTTGTCAGCAGACATGGCCGGGTTCCGGGAGGCGCAGGCGTCAACGATTTTGTAAATGAGAATGATTATTATATACAAAACCAGACCGGCGACCGGCGTTTCGGTGCGCGGGGGTGGCTGCGCTGCGGCGGGCAGCGCGACGCCGTCGGTCACGCCGGCGTGACACGCGCACGACGTTCCACACTCGCAGCGCCCATGATGACGAATCGGTCACCCAATCGTGAGGCCGTCGCCGGCCGCGCGCGCCGCGTAATTAACACATTCACTACCCCTCGGCCAATTCGATTCATTCAATAATTATTTGACGGATCGATAACAATATCCCGGCCATCCCGATTCCTCCGCGAATTCCCCGAAATTATCGCGAGATATGCAAGCCGCAATGGCCAAATCGCGAAATGCCAATTGATTGATACGCAATTTCCAACAATTCAAATCCCTCGATCGCGGCAATCGGAGGACATCCCTGTCTGCGTCAGGCCACAAAAGAGAATTTCATTTTTGCCGTTTTAATCGGGCTCGGTAGTCTCCTGCCATTCCGGATCACGCACACAAGCCAATGCGCAAGGAGATGACAATGAAACGCACGACCCTCTCGCTGATTTCCGTCGCGTCATTCGCGGCGATACCCGTCGCGCACGCGCAGTCGAGCGTCACGCTGTATGGCGTGATCGACACGTCGATCACCTACGTGAACCATGCGCAGGGCAAGGACAACGCGTGGATGCTCGGCAACAGCAGCGCGGGCAACCTGGCCGGCAGCCGCTGGGGCGTGAAAGGCACCGAGGATCTCGGCGGCGGGCTGAAAGCGCTGTTCCAGCTCGAGAACGGTTTCGACCCGAGCAACGGCCGGATGGGCCAGGGCGGCCGCCTGTTCGGCCGGCAGGCGTTCGTCGGCCTGACGAGCGACCGCTACGGCACACTCACGTTCGGCCGCCAGTACGATCCGCTCGTCGATCTCGTGCAGGGCATCACCGCCGACAACTATCTGGGCAGCGTGTTCGCGACGGCGGGCGACGTCGACAACTACGACAACAGCTTCCGCGTCGACAACGCGGTGAAGTACACGTCGGCCGTCTATTCGGGCCTGCAGTTCTCGGCGATGTACTCGTTCGGCGGCATCGCCGGCAGCACCGGCGCCGCGAATTCGTATTCGGCCGCCGTGTCGTACAACAACGGGCCGTTCAGCGTCGCGGGCGGCTACTTCCACACGACCAACAGCCCCGCGTCGAACACGCAGCGCACCGGCTGGACCAGCTCGTCGGACGGCACGTTCGACGGCCCGGTCAACAGCGGCTATGCGAGCGCGCATTCGATCGGCATCGCGCGCATCGCGGGCCAGTACGTCGCCGGCCCGTTCACGGTCGGCCTCGGCTACAGCAACGCGCAGTACCGCCGCGATGGCAGCTCGGTGTTCGGCTCGAACGAGCACTACAACACGGGGCAAGGCTTCGTGAACTACCAGGCAACCAACGCGCTGCTGGTCGGCGTCGGCTACAGCTATACGCGCTCGGGCGGCGACACGTCGGCCACCTATCACCAGGTATCGGCCGGCGCGGACTACACCCTCTCGAAGCGCACCGACGTCTACCTGACCGCCGCGTACCAGCACGCCAGCGGCCAGACCGGCGACGGCCAGGGCGGCTCGATGGCCGCACAGGCGTCGATCGGTTCGTACGGCTATGCGGGCACGAGCTCGCAGACGATGGTCAACCTCGGCCTGCGTCACCGCTTCTGATGCGAGACGGCCGGCTGCGCGCCGCGCGGCCGGTCGAATCCGCTTTCATCGATACGGCGGCTCCGGCCGCCGTTGTTTTTGAGTCGCCCTTCCATCGCCCTTTTCAACCCGGATAGCGACTGCCGCGCGATTTCCATCCGGTTCGATTCAGCACCGATTTTCGCGAGTCAATGACGCGACGCGTCAGTATTCCGGCAGCGCCACTACGCTGGCATTCGCGCGGAAATTCGGCCATTTTTACCGACAATGCTTCGCCGAAGCGCGTGATTGGACACGATAAACATGCGTGGCGAACGCATGGGCAAATGCAAAGGAAAGTTCGACGTGAGCCATTTGCGTGCGCGCTATGGCACACTTCGCGTCTGCGTAATTTCCTTGCACCGGGCGGCCGGATTCCGCCCCATCCTGCCATGCCGCGTCAGACAACCCGTTCGATCAGCCGAGAAACGCCGAAAATCGCCGCGACGATTGCGCTGTCGTGCGCGCTCGCCGGCGTCGCGCGGGCCGATTGCCTCGACGACGCGGCCGCGTTCCAGCACGTGAGCGTCAGCCTGATGCGCGGCATCGCGCAGGTCGAGTCGGGCATGAATCCGAGCGCCGTCAACACCAACACGAACGGCACGGTCGACATCGGCCTGATGCAGATCAACAGCACCTGGCTGCCGACGCTCGCGCGCGAAGGCATCACGCGGGAGAGCCTGTTCGATGCCTGCACGAACGCGTATGTCGGCGCGTGGATCCTGTCGCAGAACATTCGCCAGCTCGGCGCCAACTGGAACGCGATCGGCGCGTACAACTCCGCCTCGCCCGACAAGCGCCTCGCGTATGCGCGCAAGGTCTATGATGCAATCCGGACCATGCCGGATTCGCCGGATACTCCCATGCCCATCCTTCCCCCATCCTTTACGCCGCCGCAACAGGCCCAGGCGTACAACCCGTTCGCGAGCCTGAGCGTGTCCGCCCCGCAGCAGGTCACGCGTCCGCGCACGATTTCGTCGGCTCCGCCGCCTCCGCCGCCGCAAGGCGGCCCCGCCGGCCCGGCCGGCTCGTACAACTTCGGATGGACGGTCACGGGGGCGGACCAGGCGAAGCCGACCCAGGTCTTCGACGACGGCGCGCGGATCTACGTGCAGTTCAGCGACATGAAGCACGTGCCGGCGATCTTCACCGAGACGTCGTCCGGGCGCGTGCTGATGTCGTGGGAGCTGCAGTTTCCGTATGCCGTCCTGACGCGTCCCGCGCAAACGTTAATCTTCCAGCTCGGGCCGTTCGAGGCGCGCGCGCAGCGTAGCGCGGGCAATGGCGCCGGGATGACGGCGCAGGCCGGGACGGGGGGCGCGGCTGCGGCCGCCGGATCGAAAAAGTCGGCGAATACAGCGACGAGTACGGCAGCCAATCCGGCCGCAGCGACCGCGACCGCGGCAAAACGCACGGCGTCGGCCGATGCGCTGTGGTACGTGAATACGCCTTCGACGTCGGGAACCGCGGCGGCCTCGCCATCGACCGCGAACATGCCGGCCACGCTGCCGACCGCGATCACGTCGAACACGCCGCCGCCCGCGCCGGCCCAGGTGCCGGCTGCAGCCGCTCAGCCGTCGCGCGCCAGCGCGGATGCGCTGTGGTACATCTCGAAGTAGCGCACCGCCGATCGCGCGCGTCGCGCGGCGATCATTACGCCACGGTCGGCGGCAGCTTGGGCGCGTTCATGTCGTCCACCCGGTTCGGATAGCGCGACGTCGACGGCGCGCGCTCGTGTACCCGCACGCACGCCGCCACCGGCCCCCCCCTCACCCGCGCCGCACCCAGATCACCTTGCCGTCGCGAATGCCGAGATTGCGGCGTTCCTGCCGGTAATCCATCGTGCCCGGCAATGACGTGCCGTCACGCTCGAGCACGCGCCACAGGCAGCCGTCCAGTTGCGCCGCCGCATCGGCCTCGGTCTTGCCGACCAGCGCGTCGTCCGGCCCCGCGTCCGCCTTGCAGGCCTGCGACGTGCGTGCCGGCTCGCCATTCATCACCATGCCGCCCGCGGTCGCATTCTTCGTTTTCATGTCCGTGCATCCCGCAAACGTTGCGCCCGCAACCAGCGCCATCATCACCGCGATCGTCTTCTTCATCGGATACTCCCTGTTGCGCCCGGTGGAACCTGTGCGGGGTTCCCGCCGACCGGGCGTTGCATGCATGTTCGGTCCGCGCGCCCGGGCCACGCCGATTTCGCATGTCCGAGCCGCGGGTTCGGCCTGCCGCCGAAGCCGCCTGCATGTTACCGCACGCCGTGCGGCGTGACGGCACGTGCAGGCCGGCTGCGCCACACGATGCGTGCCGCGACGATTCGCTCAGAACTTGTAGGTCGCGCCCGCGATGGCGTAGTAGTTGCTGCGCGACTGGACGATCGGGCTGTCGCCGTAGCGGCCGAGCAGCCGCGTCACACCGCCGGTCGCGAGCACCGACCAGTGCTGCGACAGCGTCCAGTTCCACGCGAGCGCCATCGACGCGCTGTCGATCCCGCCGCGCGTCGAATACGGGCGGAACCGGCTCGTCATCGACTGCGCATCGGTCACGCCGTAGAACGTCTGCGTGTAGCGCCCCGAGCCCGCGTGCACGGTGCCCGTCACGATGATCTCGTGCTGCGCGGTCTTGAACACCGGCACCGCGAGATCCATGTGCCCCGACACGCCGCGCGACGTGTGCGTCACGGGTGTGTCGATCGTGACGCTCAGTTCCGCCGCGTTGAACAGCGTCACGCCCGCGCGCACGCCGACCAGCACCGAGCCCGGAACCCGGCCCATGCCCTTCAGGTAGTCGGAGCCCGGCATGTCGAGGCGGTTCTCGTCGGCTCGACCCACGTCGTAGCTCACCGCCGCCGACACGAACGCGCCGTGCGGCAAGTCCAGCCGGTAACCGGCGCCCTGGGTGCTGTCGATGAAGAAGCCATTGCCGAACTTCGCGGCAAACCCCGGCGCGACGACGCCGCGAGACTGGTTGCTGCCCGGGTAGCGCGGCGCGATACCGCCACCCAGCGACAGCGAATACTGGTTTTCCGCGTGGGCGGCGGCGGCAAGGGTCAGGCCGGCGAGCGGCAAGCAATAGCGGTAGCGGCGGAGCATTGGGCGCACAATATTGAGATATGAGTGACGGAGCCCGCAGTCTAGGTGTCGCCCCGCGCCGAGACTGTCCTGAATATTCGGGGAATCTGTGCTCAATTGTGTTCGATTGTTCGAGATTGTCGCCCCGCTCCCCCGGCCTTCGATGCGCCGGATAGAATTCGCGTGCCGCGCCGCGCACCGGCCTGCCCGGGTGTGAAACGGCGCGTGCACATTGACGAGACCATGAACGAAGATCCGCTCAAATACCGCGTACTGCTGATCGAGGACGACGACCGCCTGGCGCAGCTCGTCCGCGAATACCTCGACGGTTATGAATTCACGGTGACGGTCGTCCGGCGCGGCGACCTCGCCGTCGCCGCGGTGCGCGAGCACCAGCCGGCCCTCGTGATACTCGACCTGATGCTGCCGAACCTCGACGGCATGGAAGTCTGCCGGCGCATCCGCGCGTTCACCAACGTCCCCGTGCTGATCCTGACCGCGCGCCTGGATGTCTACGACCAGGTCGCGGGCCTCGAGACGGGCGCCGACGACTACGTGACGAAGCCGATCGAACCGCGCGTGCTGGTCGCCCGCGCCCGCGCGCTGCTGCGCCGCGCGCAGCCGGCCGTCGCGGAAGCGCCGGTGGCCGCGCCCGAGGCGCTCGTGTTCGGCGAACTGGCGATCTCGCCGCCGAACCGCACCGTCACGTGGCGCGGCGAGCCGGTCGACCTGAAGACCGCCGAATTCAACCTGCTGCTGATCCTCGCGCGCGCGGCCGGCACCGTGCTGAGCCGCGACGACATCCTGAAGCAGCTGCGCGGAATCGAGTTCGACGGACTCGACCGCTCGGTCGATTCCGGCATCTCGAAGCTGCGCCGCCGCTTCGAGGATGCGTCGTCGGAGCCGCACAAGATCAAGACGATCTGGGGCCGCGGCTACCTGTTCAGCCCTTCCGCGTGGGACGAATAAATGCTCCGCCCATTGATTCGGCTGTACCTCGTCGTGATCCTGTTCGTCGCGGCGTCGATCATCTTCATCCAGCTGTCGTTCGACCGGATCTTCTACGATCGCAGCGCGCAGGCGGAGCGCGACGCGTTGACGACCTACGCGTTCGTGCTGAACGACTACCTCGAACGCCATCCGGGCGAGCAGCGCAAGGTGGCGCTGCGCGAGCTCGCGAAGCACGGCAACGAACGGTTCGACTTCATGCCGATGGCCACCGCCCGCGCGCAATTGAGCGGCGAGCCGCTGCGCGATCTCGACGCCGGCCTGATCGCGATCAGCTACGACGCGAAGGATTACTACATGCCGCTCGCGGATGGTTCGGTGCTGCATGCGCGGCCGATCGAAGCATTCAGCCTCGACATCAGGATCTATGCGTACATGCTGCTGGCGCTCAGCACGCTGTTCGCGGTGGTGCTGTGGATTCACTATCACTGGCGCGACCTGCGCAGGCTGCAGGAAGCCGCCCGCGCATTCGGCGCCGGTACGCTGTCGACGCGCGTGAAACTGTCCGGCAAGTCGAACATCTACGAGCTGTCGCAGCAGTTCAACGACATGGCCGAGCGCATCGAGGCGTCGATCAAGCAGCAGCGGGAAATGATGCACGGCATCTCGCACGAACTGAAGACGCCGCTCGCGCGGCTCGAATTCGGGCTCGCGCTGCTCGCCGAGCCTGACGAAACGGCCCGGATGCGCGAACGCCGCGACGCGCTGCGGCGCGACGTGCGCGAACTCGACGAGCTCGTCACGGAGCTGCTGACGATCGGCCGGCTCGAACAGGGTGCCAGCCAGCTCGCGCCGATGGAAGTCGTCGTCGACGCGCTGCTCGACAGCGTCGCCGGCAACGTCGCGAACGACATCGTCGATCGCGGCATCACGCTCGACGTGTCGGCCCTCGACGCGCCCGCGACCCACGTATGCGACCCGAAGCTGGTCGCCCGCGCGTTGCTGAACCTGATCCGCAACGGCGCGCGTTATGCGTCGCGCACGGTGCTGCTCGCCGCCGAGCGCAACGCGTCCGGCGCGCTCGTGTTGAGCGTCGACGACGATGGCCCCGGCATTCCGGCCGCCGAACGCGCCCGCGTGTTCGAACCGTTCCAGCGGCTCGACTCCAGCCGCGACCGGCAGACCGGCGGCTTCGGGCTCGGGCTCGCGATCGTGCGGCGCGTCGCGCAGGTGCACGGCGGTGACGTGCGGCTCGAGGATTCACCGCTCGGCGGCGCACGCTTCGTGATCACGCTGCCCGCGCTGTCGCTGCCGGACAACCTGTTCGACTTGCCGGAGCCCCTCGCGCATGCCGACGCGTTCGGCGGCAGCACCGGCATGGCCCTCCCCCGGCAATGACGCGCGCGGCGGGCGGCGCCCCGGCGGCCCTCGCCTGACCTGCGCGCCGCTCAGCGGCGGCGCAGCAGCGCGACGAAGAACAGGCTGCCGAACATCGCGGTCACGATCCCGATCGGCAGATCCTCCGGCGCCGCGAGCGTGCGGGCGGCCACATCGGCCCAGACGAGCAGAATCGCGCCCGTCAGCGCGGCTACCGGCAGCAGCCTGCCATGCTCGGCGCCGACGACGCGACGGCACAGATGCGGCGTCACGAGCCCGACGAAGCCGATCGCTCCGCTCACCGCCACCATCGCGCCCGTCGCGAACGACGCGACGACGAACACCTCGCGCCGCATCCGCCCGCTCGGCACGCCGAGCGCAGCCGCGGCCACATCGCCCGACATCAGCGCATTCAGTTCGCGCCGGCGCGCGTACAACGCGCCGCCGGCGAGCGCCGCGCATACGGCCGGCACCGGCAGCAGATCCCAGCGCGCCAGCCCGACGCCGCCCAGCATCCAGAACAGCACGGAGGACGCCGCGCGCTGGTCGCCGAGATACAGCAGCAAGTTGCCGAACGCGGCCATCATGAACGACACCGAGACGCCCGCGAGCAGCAGCCGGTCCGATTCGAGCCGGCCGCGCCGGTAAGCGAGCGCGACGACGCAGGCGGTCGCCGCGAGCGCGCCCGCGAACGCGGCAGCCGACAGCGTGAACGGGCCGAACGCCGCACCGGCCATCACGGTGACCGCGACGGCGCCGAGCATCGCCCCCGCGCTCACGCCGAGCAGGTGCGGATCGGCCAGGCGGTTCGCGGTCGCGGCCTGCAGCGCCACGCCGACCGCCGCCAGCGTCGCGCCGACGAGCGCGGCCAGCAGCGCGCGCGGCATCCGGATCAGCCAGACGATGCTGTCGTCGCCCGCCCCCGCCGCAGCCACGCCGGCCTCGCCGAACGCCGACACGATATGCGTGGCGACGATCCGCACCGCCGCCGGCATCGCGATCGGCGCCGGCCCGAACGCGGCCGACGCGACGATCGACACGATCAGCAGCAGCGCCAGCGCCGGCAGCACCGCGCGCATGGCAGGCCGCGCTGCACGCACGTGCATGCTCATCGCGCCGGCCCGGCGAACGCGGCCGGATACAGCGCGCGCGCCAGCGTCTCGACGGCCGCGACGTTCTCGGGGCCCGGCGTGGCCGCATCGTACGGAATCACGATGAAGCGCCGGTCGCGGATCGCGGCCACGCGCGCGAGCGACGGCTGGCTCAGCAGGAATTGCTGCTTCTGCGCGGCCGTCACGGCCGAATAGTCGACGATCACGATCACCTGCGGATCGCGCGCGACCACGCTTTCCCAGCTCACCTGCGTCCAGCTGCGCGGCAGGTCGGCCATCACGTTGCGCGCGCCGGCCGCCGCCAGCAGCGCGGTCGGCATCGCGAGCCCGCCGGCCGTCATCGGCTTGTCGGTGCCGCTGTCGTAGACGAACACGCGCAGCGGCTCCGGATGCCCGATCGTGCGCGACACCGCCGCGAGACGCGTGCGCATCGACGCGACGATCTGCGCGGCGCGCGCGTCGACGCCGAAGATCCGGCCGAGATTGTTCAGGTCGCGGAACACGTCGTCGAACGACGCGGCCGCCTGCTTCATCACGTGCGAACACGATTCGGTCAGCTCGTACGCACGGATGCCGAACGGCGCGAGCGTCGCGGGCGTCACCGGGCCGCCGACATGCATCCCGTAGTTCCAGCCCGCAAGATAGAAGTCGGCGCGCGCGGCCGCCAGCACCTCGAGCGACGGATACTGGCTCGCCAGTTCGGGCACGCCGCGCAGCGCATCGCGCACGCGTGCGGTGCCCGTCTTCCAGCCGCCGATCCCGGTGTAGCCGACGAGCCGGTCCTTCAGGCCGAGCACGAGCATCATCTCGGTCAGGTTCACGTCGTTGCTCACCACGCGCGTCGGCGCGCGCTCGAACGTCACGTCGCGATCGCAGCTGCGCACGGTGACGGGATAGGCGCCCGCCTGAGCGGCCGCGCAGCCAAGCACGGTCGCGGCAACCAGCCGGCGGGATAGAGATGACAACGTGGGGGACAAGACAGGAAACGGCATGGCAGTCATTCCGGATGAAGCGGCGTGATGCGCGGCCGGCCCGTGACGGGATGGCGATCGACGAGCGCGGCGACGCCGAACACGTCGCGCAGCAACGCTTCGGTCAGCACGTCGGCCGGCACGCCCGATGCGACGACCCGGCCGTGCGCGAGCACGTGGAGCCGGTCGCAATACGCGGCCGCGAGATTGAGGTCGTGAATCGTGGCGAGCGTCGCGATGCCGAGGCGCCGCACGCGCGCGAGCAATTCGAGCTGATGGCGCAGGTCGAGATGGTTGGTCGGTTCGTCGAGCAGCAACAGTTCGGGCTGCTGAGCGAGTGCGCGGGCCAGCAGCGCGCGCTGCTTCTCGCCGCCCGACAGCGACGCGAAGCGTTGCGCACGGCGCTCGACGAGACCGACGTCGTGCAGCGCGGAGTCGACGATCCGGCGATCGTCCGCCGTCTCCGCATCGAGCGGCCGCTGGTGCGGCGTGCGCCCCATGCCGACCAGTTCGTCGACCGTCAGCCCGAAATCGTCCGGCGCCTCCTGCTGCAGCACCGCGATGCGCTGCGCGACCGCGCGCGGCCGCATGCGCCACACGTCCTGCGCATCGAGCGCGACACGGCCGGTGTCGGGCCGCGCGTAACGGAACACGCAGCGCAGCAGGCTCGTCTTGCCGCTGCCGTTCGGGCCGACCAGCCCGACGAACTCGCCTTCGGCCACGCTCAGCGTGACGGAATCGAGCACGGTAATCGCGCCGCCGGGAGACCAGCTCACGCGTTCGATGTCGAGCATGTGCATCACGGGACGCGCGCCGTGCCGCATCAGAAGCGCATCGTCGCGACGAACTCCGCCGAGCGCGACGGGCCGAGCAGCCATTGCTCGCCGCCGTTCGACGTCGTCACCGCATACGTGCGGTTCGCGAGGTTGCGCAGGACCAGCGCCAGCTCGGTGCGCGACGTCGGCTGCCAGCGCAGCGACGCGTCGAACACCGTGTATGACGGCACCTGCACGCGGTTCGCGTCGTCGCCGTAGGTCGCGCCGACGTAGCGCACGCCCGCGTTCGCCTGCCAGCGCTCGGCAAACGCCCAGCCGAGCCACAGGTTCGCCGTCTGCTGCGGCACGTTGGCCGGCGCATTGCCGGCGCGCGACACCGTCGTGCTGCCGACCTTCTGGTTGAACGCGTCATAGCGTGCGCGCAGCAGCGCGACGTTCGCATCGACCGTCCAGCCGTGCGGCAGCCGCGCGCCGCCCGTCAGCTCGATGCCGCGCGACGATTGACGACCGACCTGCTGGCGCAGCGCGGGATTGAACGGGTCGGTGGTGAGCAGGTTGCGCTTCGTGATGTCGTACACGGCGACCGTCCAGTATGCGCGGCCGTCGAGCAGCGTCTGCTTGACGCCGGCTTCCCACTGTTCGCCGGTCGCGAGCCGGTAGCTCGCCTGCGACGCGGACAGCGTCACGAGCGAGCCGAGGCCCTCCGCGCCCGTCGTGTACTGCGCATATGCGCTGAGCGTCGGCGCGACCTCGAACACGAAGCCGGTGCGCCAGCCGACGTTCGCGAAACGCTTGTCGAAGCCCGCGCCGGTCGCTGCCTGCTCGCGGTTGAACGCGATGTGGTCGTAGCGCAGCCCGCTCACCCACGCGAGCCGCGGCAGCACCTCGAGCCGGTTCTCGGCGAACACCGCGGCCTGCCGTGCGCGCGTGCTGAACTGCGGCACCGTCGGGTCGGGGCTCGTGAACACGCCGGGGTCGAAGCCGTGCGCGGGCACCGTCGACTCGCCGCCGTACGGCGAATTGTTGGTGCCGCTGAACGTGATCTGGCTGAATTCCGTGCCGACGACGAAGCGGTTCGCGCGGCCGAACAGCGTGCCGTCGAAGCGTGCGCTCAGCCGATCGCCGATCTGCCGCTGGTGGTGGCCGATGTCGAGATAGTCGCTGCGCGTGACGCGCCCCGTCGCGGCATCGAGCACATACGATTCGGCGTTGCGCCAGTGGCGATTCGACGTCAGGTAATAGAGCTGGTTGTCGATCGTCACGCCGGCCATCGGCCGGTAGGTCGCCGACAGGCGCGTCCACTGGTCGTAATAGGAAATCGACGCGTCGGCGACGTTGTAGTTGCGCTTGCGCAGCGACGGATCGAGCACGCCGTTCGGCGCCGGCACGCCATAGTAGGTCGCCGGCATCTGGCGGCCGTAGTCGAAGTCGAGCGTCAGCGTGAGCGTCGGGCTCACATCGAACTTCAGCGCGCCGCCGACGGCCGTCGTATGCGTATCGGCCCGCTCCGCGAGACCGTTCGCGCGCGCATCGCTTGCATGGAAGCGATACGACAGCCGCGGGCCGAGCGCCCCCGTCGTACCGAACGCGGCGTGCTTCCCACCATCCAGGCCGACACCGACCTGCAGCGTCGTCTCGCGCGTGCGCTGCGGTCGCTTCGACACCACGTTCACCACGCCGCCGATCGCCCCTTCGCCGTACAGCACCGACGCCGGGCCGCGCAGCACCTCGATGCGCTCGACCGACCACGTATCGAACGGGAACGTGATCGTGCCGGCAGCCGGCATCAGCCGCACGCCGTCGAGCAGCGTCATCACCGATTCCTGCCCGCTGAAACCGCGCACGCTCAACGCGGTGCCGCCGGTGCCGGGCGCCATCGCGCTCGAGAAACCCGCGGTGCGTGTCACCGCGTCGAGCACCGTGCGATCGCCGCGTGCGTCGATCGTGCCGGCCGTGACCGTCTCGACGCTCGCGGGCGTGTCGAGGCTCGCGAGCCCGAGCCGCGAGCCGGTTTCGAGCGGTTGCGTCAGCGGGTCGGCCGGTGCGGATGGCGCGCTGACGTTGATCGCCGGCAGTGCATGCCGTTCGTCCGGTGCGGGTGCGGCCGCTTCGGCGGCCCACGCACCGGAGCTCGCCATCGCGCAGCCCAGCAGGGTCGTGCAGCCGCGGGCCGCGCGAACGCGCCAGGCGTCGGCGTTCCGGCGCGACGCGGCGTGGTGCCGCTCCCCGCGCGCCGGGGTGTGTCTGGTTTTCGTCACGTCGTATCGATCTTCGGAGGGTGGCGTCGCACGCGGCCGTGCCAGGCAGCCCGGCCCGTCGGTGGCGCAAACCTCGGATGATACAATATATCATCTCGATTCGTCAGGATTTCGTCAGGTTGTCCCGGCCGGGTGCGCGGCCGGGCCGTACGCCGCGCCTACAACGGAAAACTGAACTGCACCCACAGCTTGTCGCCCTGCGGCCGGTTGCGCACCGCGAACTCGTGCTGGTACTTCACGACCACGCCCGACGCCGGCCCCCACATGACACGCAGTTGCGGGCCGATCGCGACCGATTGCCCGCGAAAGCCGTCCGACGCGACCTTGACGCCGTCCTGCGTATCGTCGGTGAACTGCTTCAGGACCGTGCCCTGCACGCCGAGCTGCACGCGCCGGTCGATCGCATAGCCGATCAGGTAGTCGAGCACGGCGACCGCCCCCGAATGGTAGCGCGTCGCATGGTTCGGCGAATTCAGCTCCAGCAGCGTGGTCGTCGAGATCTCCCAGTCGCGGCCCGGAAGCCAGGTCGTGCTGACGTACGGCAGGAACGCAACCGTGTTCAGCCCGGTGTTCGCGATCCGGTTCGCCGCATACGCACCGGTCGGCACCGCGAACGACGGCGAGAAGAACGCGAAGAAGGTCTTCGATGCGTTCGCGTAGTTGATCATGAACGGCTCGAGGATCGCGTCGCCGAGCGACGTGCGGTTTCCCGTCCCGCCCGGCGTCGACAGATGCAAATGCACGATCGGCACGATCGCGCTGCTCGACAGCGAGAACGGCCCGAGCGTCGCGCCCCAGGTGTGAACGACGCGCGGCGTTTCCGCGACGACGCTCAGGTGGAACCCCGGCACCGCATTGCCGCCATCCGGCCCGTCGAACCGGTTCGACGCGTAGTAAAGCGAATAGTTGAAGTACTGCGTGTTGCCGGGCGGCGGAAGCAGCCCGTTCAGCACCGTGTTGACGCCGAACGGATAGCTGATCTGCCCGTTCTCCGTGGCCGACGCCGGAACCTGAATGGCTCCGGCGATCAGGAGTGCCAACGGCACTCGTCGCAAGGTGAATCTCATGTCGTCTCCAGACCGGATTGTTATCGTGTCATCGCGAGCCGGGCATCGCAGGCCCGGGGAGACGCAATGTAAAGCGCACGACAGCGGCGAAAAAGACGACGTTCGGGAGAACAGTTCTCCGTCACACGGAGAAATACGCGACGGTGCAGCGCCGGCCTGCGATCAGCGGCCGACTGCCTTCCATTTGCGCGCGAGCCCGAGGCGTTCGAAGCGCTCGATCAGGAACTCGGTGAACACGCGGATCTTCGCCGGCTGATGGCGGCGGCTCTGGTACGCGATGTTGACGGTGAGCGCCGGCAGTTGCCAGTCGGTGAGCACCGGCACCAGCTTCCCCGCGACGATATCGTCGTGAATGATGTAGAGCGGCTGGATCAGGATGCCGAGCCCGGCAAGTGCCGCGGCGCGGATCACCTGCCCTTCGTTCGCATCGAGCACGCTCTTGATCGTGACTGACTGCTTCTTCGCGCCGTGGCGGAAATGCAGCACGTACGGATCGTTCGCAAGGTTGTAGACCAGCAGCCGGTGGTCGCACAGCGCATCGGGCGTCGCCGGCGCGCCGTGCTTCGCCAGATACCCGGGCGACGCGGCCAGCACGCGCCGCGTCTCGGCGAGCTTGCGCACGGTGATGCCCGAATCCGCTTCATGCTCGCGCGTGCGGATCGCCACGTCGATGCCGGCCTCGATGAAATCCGGATAGCGGTTCGCCGCGACGATCTGCACGTTCAGGTTCGGGTAGCGCCGATGGAACTCGGGCAACGCGGGCGCGATATAGATCGACGCGAACGATACCGATGCGGTCACGCGCAGCGTGCCGGCCGGATTGACGCTCGCTTCGTTGACCGCCGCATCGGCCTCCGACAGTTCCATCAGGATCGCGACACAACGCCGGTGGTATTCATGCCCGGCGTCGGTCAGCCACAGGCGGCGCGTGGTGCGCTCGACGAGCCGCGCCCCCAGCCGCTCCTCCAGCGCGTTCAGGCAGCGGCTCGCCGCCGCGCTCGACATCCCGAGCCGCTCGGCGGCCTTCGACAGGCTGCCCAGCTCGGCGACCTGCACGAAAAATTCGATCTGCGTCCACTTGTCCATGCGTTCGATTCTTCCACCTGGCGGAGAACAAAACTCCTCCAAACCCTCTTTTTTACGATCCGGGGAGGAATTAATGTTACGTCAACGCGCTATCCAACGACATCAGGAGACACCCCCTATGCGCAATCTCAACGAAGACACCATCACACAGGCCGTGATCGCGTCGCTGGGCGGCTGTCGCGACGAGCGGTTGCGCACGGTGATGACCAGCCTCGTCCAGCATCTGCACTCGTTTGCCCGGGAGACGAAGCTCACCGAGGCCGAATGGCAAGCCGCGATCGGCTTCCTGACGGCCGTGGGCCACATCACCGACGACAAGCGCCAGGAGTTCATCCTGCTGTCCGACGTGCTCGGGCTGTCGACCCTCGTCACCGCGCAGAATCACGCGAAGCCGGCCGGCTGCACGGAGGCGACCGTATTCGGTCCGTTCTACGTCGAAGGCAGCCGCGACTTCGGGATGTTCGACGACATCGCGAACGGCGCCTGCGGCGAGCCGTGCTTCGTGTCGGGCCACGTGCGCGGCATCGACGGCCTGCCGATCGCGCACGCCTCGCTGGAAGTCTGGCAAGCCGACGAGGACGGCCACTACGACGTGCAGCTTCCGGCCGACGACGGCTCGGTCACGCACCGCGCGCGCGGCCGGCTGCGCACCGATGCCGACGGTCGCTACGCATTCCGCTCGATCCTCGCCGAGCCGTATCCGATTCCGCACGACGGCCCCGTCGGCGCGATGCTCGACGCGCTCGGCCGTCATCCGTGGCGGCCCGCGCACCTGCACTTCATGATCGAGGCGCGCTGCTACGAAACGCTGATCACGCACGTGTTCCGCGACGGCGACCGCTATCTCGACTCCGATGCGGTGTTCGGCGTACGGTCGACGCTCGTCGCCGACTGGGTCCGGCACGCGCCCGGCATCGCGCCGGACGGCTCGCGCATGGACACGCCGTTCTACACGCTCGAGTACGACTTCGTGCTCAATCCCGCGGAGCGCGCCGCATGATCCGCCACGTCGTGATGTGGAACGTCGCCGGCGCGACCGAACCCGAGCGCGCGGCGGCACGCACCACCGTCAAGACCGCCTTCGAAAGCCTGCGCGGCCGGATTCCGGGCATGACGCACCTCGAAGTCGGCGCGGATTTCAGCGCGGCCGACCACGCGTGCGACCTGATTCTCGTCGCCGATTTCGAATCGCGCGCAGCACTCGACGCATACGCGACGCATCCTGAACACACACGTGTACGCGACGCACTGACGGGCCTGCGCATCGCGCGCCATCAGGTCGACTACGCAACGGAGTAACAACGACATGAACTTCATCTACCAGGCCCGCCCCGCCCGCGTGATCTTCGGCGCAGGCAGCCTCGAGCATCTCGAACGCGAAGTGCTGGAACTGGGCGCGCAACGCGCGATCGTGCTCTGCACGCCGGAGCAGCGCGACCTCGCGCAACGCCTCGTCGAGCGGCTCGGTGTGCGCGCGGCCGGGCTGTACGATCGCGCGACGATGCACGTGCCGATCGAGATCGCCCGCGATGCGCAGGCGTTCGCCAGGTCGTGCGATGCGGATTGCGCGATCGCGATCGGCGGCGGTTCGACGATCGGCCTCGGCAAGGCGATCGCGCTCGAAAGCAGCCTGCCGATCCTCGCGATTCCGACGACGTACGCCGGCAGCGAGATGACGCCGATCTACGGCCTGACCGAAGGCGGCCTCAAGCGCACGGGCTCCGACGCTCGCGTGTTGCCGAAAACGGTGATCTACGATCCCGCGCTCACCGTCACGCTGCCCGTCGAGCTGTCCGTGACGAGCGGCCTCAACGCGATCGCGCACGCGGCGGAAGGCCTCTACGCGAACAACGCGAATCCGGTGATGAGTCTCATGGCCGAAGAAGGCATTCGCGCGCTCGCGCGCGGCCTGCCCGGCGTGCGGCGCGACCCTGCCGATCTCGCCGCGCGCAGCGACGCGCTCTACGGCGCGTGGCTGTGCGGCATGGTGCTCGGCAACGTCGGCATGGCGCTGCACCACAAGCTCTGTCACACGCTCGGCGGCAGCTTCAACCTGCCGCACGCGCCGACCCACACGGTCGTGCTGCCGCATGCGCTCGCGTACAACGCCGCGCACGCGCCGGACGCGATGCGGCGGATCGCCCGCGCGATCGGCACCAACGACGCCGCACGCGGCCTCTACGCGCTGGCGCTCGACAACGGCGCGCCGGTCGCGCTGAAGGCGATCGGCATGCAGGAAGCCGACCTCGATCGCGCCGCCGATCTCGCGGCCGCCAATCCGTACTGGAACCCGCGCCCGATCGAACGTGACGGCCTGCGCGCGCTGCTGCAGGACGCGTTCGACGGCAACCTGCCCGGCTCGACCGCGCGCTGAGCCGGCTACACGACAAACCAACAAAAGACACCGTCATGGAGACACCCCGCATGAACACCGAATCAAGCGCGCACGGCGACAGCACCGTCGAACACTGCGACGTCGCCATCGTCGGCTACGGCCCGACCGGCCTCGTCGCCGCCTCGATGCTGGGCCGCGCCGGCCATCGCGTGATCGTCGTCGAACGCTGGCCGACGCCCTACGGCCTGCCGCGCCTCACGCACATCGACGGCGAAACCGCGCGCATCGTGCAGGCGAGTGCCGATGTCGATCACGCGCTGCGCAACGCGAAGGCCGTCGACACCTACCATTACCGCGATGCGAACGGCGACCTGCTGCTCGAACTGAACTGGGCCGGCCGCGCGTGCGGCTACCCCGCGCACATCTCGATCTACCAGCCCGACATCGAGGACGCGATCGATGCGCGCGCCAGCACGTTCAGGAACGTGACGATCCTGCGCGGCTGGGAAGTCGACACGCTGCTGCAGGACGACGACGGCGTGACGCTGACCGCGCATCCGTCGCGCGGCAGCCAGGACGCGCAATGGACCGGCAAGCCGCGCGCGATTCGCGCCCGCTACGTGATCGGTGCCGACGGCGCGAACAGCTTCGTGCGCCGCACGCTCGGCATCGACCGGTCGGATTTCGGCTACAACGAGCGCTGGCTCAATCTCGATTCGGAGAACCAGCGCGATCTCGGCGACGGCTGTGCGCGCACGACGATCTACTGCGATCCGGCACGCGCGTACATGCACATGCCGATCGGCACGAAGCGCACGCGGTTCGAGCTGCGCGTGCTGCCGGACGAATCGACCGCCGAATGGGAAACGGAAGAAGCCGGCTGGAAGTGGCTCAACGACCACTACGGCTACGGCCCGGACGACCTGAAGCTGCTGCGCCATGTCGTCTACACGTTCGAGACGCGCATGGCCGAACGCTGGCGCGCCGGCCGCGTGCTGCTCGCGGGCGATGCCGCGCACACGATGATGCCGTACATGGGACAAGGCGCGTGCTCTGGCATGCGCGACGGCATCAACCTCGCGTGGAAGCTCGACCTGGTGCTGACCGGGCGCGCGTCCGACGACCTGCTCGACACGTTCGAAGCCGAGCGTCGCCCGCACGTGACCGCGATCACGCAGATGTCGCTGTTCCTCGGGCAGGTGGTCAACGAGGACGACCCGCGCAAGGTCGCCGAGCGCGACGCGGCCTTCCGCTCCGGCAACATGCCGCCGATGCCGCCGTTCCCGAAGCTCGAGCACGGCATCGTGCACGACGAAGCCGACGGCACGCGCGTGCCGACGACCGGCGCGCCCGCACCGCAGGGGCGCGTGCGCCGCGGCGCGGCCGAGGGCCGCTTCGACGACGTGGTCGGCCGCGGATTCCAGCTCGTCGCGCGTGAACACCCTTCCCGCTACCTCGACGACGCGCAGCGTGCGTTCCTTGCGCGGCTCGGCTGTCGCGTGGCCGTGCTGTCCGACGACGTGAGCGCACCGGATGCCGTGGTCGACCTCGACGGCGAACAGCACGCGTTCATGCACGCGCACGGGATCGGCGCGTATCTCGCGCGGCCGGATTTCATCGTATTCGGCTCGGTGGCCGACCTGCGCGACCTCGGCACGCTCGTCGATGCGCTCCGCGACAAGCTGTACTGGTCCGCCGCGTCGGCCGAGCCGTCCGCCGCTTCGGCGGCTTCGGCGGCCGTCACCCACGCATCGTGAAGGAGGGTTGCGCATGACGACCGAACTGTCACCGTTCGCGCTGTCCCTGCAACGCGCGATGCCCGTCACGCGCCTGCTCGACTGCGGGATGGACCATGCGGACGCAATGGCACTGCACGCGCGCACGTCCGCGGGCGAACCGTGGGACATCGCGGCCGAAGCGCTGGCCGACGCGCAGCTCGCGCGCGCCGCGCAAGCGGCGGAAGCCGGCCACCGGGTCACGGCCGCCGACGCGCAGGCGATGGCCATCGCGAACCTGCTGTTTGCGCAGATGGCGTTCAACCACGACGTGCCGCGCAAACGCGCGCTCTATGCGCGGCTGGTCGACGCGTCGCACGGTCTCGCGCGCTGGTCCGACAAGCGCATCGAGCGCGTGGAAGTGCCGTTCGGCGATGCGCACCTGATCGGCTGGCTGGTCCGGCCGCCGACCGACCGCGTACGCGGCGCCGTCATCCTGTTCGGCGGCCAGAGCGGCTGGGGCTTCGCTTACTGGCCGATCGCGCGCGCGCTCGCGGCGCGCGGCGTCGCCACGCTGCTTGCCGAAGGGCCCGGCCAGGGCGAGACGCGGCTCGAACAGCGGATCTTCGTCGACGTCGACATGCGCGCCGCGTACCGGCGCTTCGTCGATGCGGTCGCCGACCGCGTGCCCGGGCCGATCGGTATCTGGGGAAACAGCATCGGCGGGTTGTGGGCGGCCGCGACCGCCGCGAGCGACCAACGGATCGCCGCCTGCTGCGTGAACGGTGCACTCGCGGCGCCGACGCTGCTGCCGTTCCGCACGTTCGTCGAACAGGCTGCGGCCATGCTCGGCAACGACGATCCCGATGCGGTCACGGCAAACTTCGCGCGGATGCGCTTCTCGTCCGAACGCGACCGCATCACGTGCCCGCTGCTGGTGCTGCACGGCGGCGACGACCCGCTGATCCGGCTCGACGATCAGCAGCCGTTTCTCGATGCGGCGACGTCCGGCGATGCGACGCTCAGGGTCTGGCCGGACGGCGAGCACACGATCTACAACCATGCGTCCGAGCGAACCGCGTTCGTCTGCGACTGGTTCGTCGAGCGGTTCGCGCGGGCGTGACGACGCCAGGCAGTGGGTCGGGAACCGGGCGGCCCGGCGGCCCGACTCAACCGCCGAGCTTGAACGACGGCAACTGCTGCGCGAGCCGCGCGCCCATTTCCGCGCCGAGTGCCTGCAGCGCATTGAACGGCCGGATCATGACTTCGAACTCGACGATCCGCCCTTCTTCGTCGAAGCGGATCATGTCGATCCCCTTCAGCGCCTTGTCGCCGATGGCCGCACTGAACTCCAGCACCACGCTGTTGCCGTCGTCGGTGACGAACTGGCGGTGATAGGTGAAATCCTCGAGGATCGTGATCACCGTGCGCAGCGCCAGCAACAGCGCGGGCGCCGGCCCGTACGGCTTGAACGCCATCGGCGAACGGAACACGGCGTCCGGATGGACGATCGACTCCAGTGCGCCAAAATCCTTGCGTTCGACCATCGCGTGCCACGTGTCGAGCGATTGCGCGACAGCGGGTTGAAGGTGCAGCGGTGCGTTCGTCATCGAAGGCTCCTGTATCGTCGGGCGGAAAAGAAACGAATCGGTCTGAAATCTCAAAGGGTCGCGCCCAGCGTCGTGCCCTGGTGAATCGCGCGCTTCGCGTCGAGCTCGGCCGCTTCGTACGCGCCGCCGATCACGTGCACCTTGCGCCCGGCGGCCTCCAGTTGCTCCGCCAGTTCGCGCAACGGCTCCTGCCCCGCGCAGATCACGACGTGGTCCACCGGCAGCGTCTGCTCGACGCCGTCGATCGTCACGTGCAATCCTGCGTCGTCGATACGCCGGTACGTCACCGCCGACGACATCCCGACACCACGCGCCTTCAGCGCCGTGCGGTGGATCCATCCGGTGGTCTTGCCGAGCCCGTCGCCGACCTTCGATGCCTTGCGCTGCAGCAGATGGATTTGCCGTGCCGCCGGCTCGGGGTGCGCATGACGCAAGCCGCCTGCGTTCGCGTACGACGGGTCGACACCCCACTCGGCGAAGAAGCGGTCCGCATCGACGTGCCCGGCGCCCGCACGATGCACGAGATATTCCGCGACGTCGAAGCCGATCCCGCCGGCACCGACGATCGCAACATTGCGGCCCACCGCCTTGCCGTCGCGCAGCACGTCGAGATAGCCGAGCGCCTTGGCGTGCCCGACACCATCGATCGGCGGTGTGCGCGGCACGATGCCCGTCGCGATCACCACTTCGTCGAATTCGCGTTGCAGCAGCAGCTCGGCGGTCGCGCGCGTATTGAGGTGGAGCGTCACGCCGCGCAATTCGAGCTGCCGGCGGAAATAGCGCAGCGTCTCGTTGAACTCTTCCTTGCCGGGCACCTTCTTCGCGATGTTGAACTGGCCGCCGATCTCGGCGCCGGCTTCGTACAGCGTCACCGCATGCCCGCGCTCGGCCGCGGTGACCGCGAAGCCGAGGCCCGCCGGCCCGGCGCCGACCACGGCGATCCGCTTGCGCTGCTGCGCGGGGCGAATCACGAGCTCGGTTTCATGGCACGCGCGCGGATTCACGAGGCACGACGTGATCCGGCCGCTGAACGTATGGTCGAGGCAGGCCTGGTTGCAGCCGATGCACGTGTTGATTTCGTCCGCGCGCCCTTCCCGTGCCTTGCGGACGAACTCGGCATCGGCGAGAAACGGCCGCGCCATCGACACCATGTCGCAATAGCCGTCGGCCAGCAGTTGCTCCACGACGTCCGGCGTGTTGATCCGGTTGGTCGCGACGAGCGGGATGCCGACCTTGCCCATCAACTGCCGCGTGACCCAGGCGTACGCGGCGCGCGGCACCTTCGTCGCGATGGTCGGAATGCGCGCCTCGTGCCAGCCGATGCCCGTGTTGATGATCGTCGCACCGGCCGCTTCGATCGCCTGCGCGAGCCGGATCACTTCGTCGAGCGTCGAGCCGCCTTCGACGAGATCGAGCATCGACAACCGGTAGATGATGATGAAGTTCGTGCCGACCCGCTCGCGCACGCGCCGCACGATCTCGACCGGGAACCGGATGCGGTTCTCGTACGCGCCGCCCCATGCGTCGTCGCGATGGTTCGTGCGCGACGCGATGAATTCGTTGATCAGGTAGCCTTCGGATCCCATGATCTCGACGCCGTCGTAACCCGCATGCTGCGCGAGCGCCGCACATCGGACGAAATCGGCGATCGTCTCGTCGACTTCATCGCTCGTCAACGCATGCGGCGTGAACGGGTTGATCGGCGCCTTCAGCGCGCTCGGCGCGGCAAGCGCCGGGTGATACGCGTAGCGCCCGAAATGCAGGATCTGCAGCGCGATCTTGCCGCCCTCCGCATGCACCGCGCGCGTCACGACACGATGACGCTCGGCTTCCGCTTCGGTCGTCAGCATCGCGCCGCCGGGCGCCGGACGGCCCCGCTCGTTCGGCGCGAAACCGCCCGTGACGATCAGGCCGGCCTCGCCGCGCGCCCGCTCCGCATAGAACGCCGCCATCCGCTCGAAGCCGTTCGGCGCTTCCTCGAGGCCCACGTGCATCGACCCCATCAGCACGCGGTTCCTGAGTGACGTGAAGCCGAGCTCGAGCGGGGTCGTCAAATGCGGATAACGCGATGTCATGGGGTGTCTCCAATTTTTATGCAACAAGTTGCACAGATAGTAGTCGACCGCTTTCGTTTATGCAACCCGTTGCATAAACGCATCCGTCATCTTGTACTGTGGCCCCGATATGGCAAGATGCGGTTCATTCCGCGGCCTCCTTCGATCCGACATGTCCCTGCCCCACGCCCTCCTCACCGCGCTCGCCGAACGCCCCGGTTCAGGCTCCGAACTCGCGGACCGTTTCGATCGCTCGATCGGCTATTTCTGGCAGGCGACGCATCAACAGATCTATCGCGAGCTGGGACGTCTCGAGGAAACGGGCTGGATCGAATCGCTGCCGGCCGAATCGGGGCGCGGCCGCAAGCGCGCGTACCGGATCCTGCCGGCCGGCAAGAAGGAGTTGCGCCGCTGGATCGCCGAACCGGAAGACCCGACGCCGCTGCGTGAAGCGTTGATGGTGCGCCTGCGCGCGGAAGCGGTGCTCGGCCCGGCCGGCCTCGAGGACGAAATCAGGCGGCGCATCGCGTTGCACCAGGAGAAGCTCGACCTGTATCTGCAGATCGAGGCACGCGATTTTTCGGAAAGCGCCGATTCGCGCACGAAGCGCCTTCAGCACCTGGTCCTGCAGGCCGGCATCGCGAACGAGCGGTTCTGGGTCGAATTCTCGCAGCACGCGCTCGACGTGCTGCGCTTGCCGAAAGACTGAACGACTGACGGAGGAAGGGACGATGACGCAGAAAACCGTGCTCTGCTACGGCGATTCGAACACGCATGGCACCCGCCCGATGACGCGTGCCGGCGTACTGGAGCGGTTCGCACGCGAAGAACGCTGGACCGGCGTGCTGGCGCACACGCTCGGCACGAGCTGGCGGGTCATCGAAGAAGGGTTGCCCGCGCGGACGACCGTGCATGACGATCCGATCGAAGGCCGGCACAAGAACGGATTGTCGTATCTGCGCGCGTGCGTCGAAAGTCACTTGCCCGTCGATGTCGTCGTGCTGATGCTCGGGACCAACGATCTGAAGACACGCTTCTCGGTCACGCCCGCCGACATCGCGACGTCGGTCGGCGTGCTGCTTGCCGAGATCGCCGCGTGCGGTGCGGGCCCGTCCGGTGCGTCACCGACGCTCGTGCTGATGGCGCCTGCGCCGATCGTCGAGGTCGGCTTCCTCGGCGAGATCTTCGCGGGCGGCGCAGCGAAGTCGCGGCAGCTCGCGAAGCGGTACGAACAGGTGGCAAGCGACGCCGGTGCGCACTTTCTCGATGCCGGCGCGATCATCGAGGTGAGCCCGGTGGATGGCGTTCACTTCGCGGCCGATCAGCATCGTGCGCTCGGGCAGCGGGTCGCCGCCCTTCTGCAGCAGATCGCGTAACGCGCACGAGCGCCGAACCGCAGCCGCGCGGCGTGTGCCGGAACACGGCACGCCGCGCGCGGAAAGCCGGTCACGCGTCCGGCAGGATCACCACCTTGCCCTTCACCTGCCGGTTGGCCATCCGCGCGATCGCATCGGCCGCATCGGCCAGCGACACACGCTCGGTGATCGCGGGTCGTACCTTGCCGGCCGCGAACCATTCGGCCAGCAGGCGCATGTTCGCGACATGCTGCTTCGGATCGCGGCGCACCGCATCGCCCCAGAACACGCCCAGAATGTCGCGCTCCTTGAGCAGCGCCAGGTTCAGCGCGAGCTTCGGAATCTCGCCGGCCGCGAAGCCGACCACGAGGAACCGGCCGCGCCACGCGGTCGCGCGCAACGCCGCTTCGCTGTAGGCACCGCCCACCGGATCGTAGACGACGTCCGCACCGCGCCCGCCGGTCAACTCGTCCACGCGGCGGCGCAGGTCTTCGGTCGCATAGTCGATCGTCTCGTCGGCGCCCGCTTCACGGCACAGCGCCAGCTTGTCCGCGCTCGACGCCGCCGCGATCACGCGCGCGCCGAGCGCCTTCGCGATCTCGATCGCGGCGAGGCCAACGCCGCCCGCCGCGCCCAGGACGAGCAACGTCTCGCCTGCTTGCAGCCGCGCGCGCTGCTGCAACGCGTGCAGCGACGTGCCGTACGCAAGCACGAGCGCCGCGCCCTGCTCGAATGTCATGCCCGGCGGCAGCGCGGCGATCTGGTGCACGTCGGCCACGCACTGCTGCGCAAAGCCGCCGTGCCCGGTGAACGCGACCACCGCATCCCCCGGCTGCCACGCGGTCACGCCGTCGCCCACCGCGTCGATCACGCCGGCAAATTCCGCGCCCGGCGAAAACGGCAGCGCCGGCTTCACCTGGTACAACCCCTGGACGATCAGCGCGTCGGGGAAATTGAGCGACGCGGCCTTCACCCGAACCCGGACCTGCCCCGCGGCCGGCTCGGGAATCGCCACGTCCTCGATGCGCAAGCTGTCGATCGGGCCGAATGCGGTACACAACAGGGCTTTCATGTTCGTCTCTCTCCTTGTGCGGCGTGGCCGCGCATCGAGTCATCCCGCGGGGCGCGCCCGCATGGCCGGTTCACGACGAATCCGCAACGGCCGACGTAATCGGCATCCGCGACATCGTCTGCATCCCGGAATGTCGGTGAAGCAATGATCAGAACCACGCGTCGCGCATGTCGAGCGTCGTCGTGTCGACGCTCGCGAGCAGATCGAGCTGCGCATCCACTTTCGGCAATTCCCAGTTGAAGAAATAGCGGGCCGCCGCACGCTTGCCGTCGTGGAAATCGTCGGCGAGCCCGTGCGCGGCGAGCGTCACGTCGAGCCACAGCCACGCGACGACGAGATGGCCGAACGCTTCCAGGTAGACGCTCGCATTCGCGAGCCGCGCCTGCGGATCGCCGATCGCACCGAGTTGCCGCGTGACGTCGACCAGCCGCGCCCAGCGCCGCGCCAGCGCATCGGCCCGCTCGCGCAGGTCGGCATCGAGCGTCCGCGCGCGTTCGACGGTCGCGCCGATCCGCGCATCGAGCGCGTGCAGCGACGCGCCATCGTCCTGTGCGACCTTGCGGCCCAGCAGGTCGAGCGCCTGGATCCCGTGCGTACCTTCGTGGATCGGGTTGAGACGATTGTCGCGATAGAGCCGCTCGACCGCGTAATCGCGCGTGTAGCCATAGCCGCCGTGCACCTGGATCGCGAGGTCGTTCGCCGCGAGACACCACTGCGACGGCCAGCTTTTCGCGATCGGCGTCAGGATGTCGAGCAGGCGCGTGGCATCGGCGCGCACGTCCGCATCGTCGTGCGCGCGTGCTTCGTCGACCCGCTTCGCGCAATACAGGATCAGCGCGAGACCGCCTTCGACATACGCCTTCTGCGCGAGCAGCATGCGCCGCACGTCCGGATGGTCGACGATCGGCGCCTGCGGCGCGGCGGCATCCTTGCCTGCCGGCCCGAGCGGGCGCCCTTGCGGCCGGTTGCGCGCATAGTCGAGCGCGTGCAGATAACCCGTGTAGCCGAGTGCCACCGCGCCCGCGCCGACACCGATGCGCGCTTCGTTCATCATGTGGAACATGTAGGCGAGGCCGTGATTCGGCTGGCCGACCAGATAGCCGATCGCGCCTGCGCGCCCTTGCGGGCGGTAGCGCGTGCCTTCGCCGAAATTCAGCAGGCAGTTGGTGGTGCCGCGGTAACCCATCTTGTGGTTCAGTCCGGCGAGCACCACGTCGTTGTGCTCGCCCTGCGTCACGCCGTCGGCGCCCGGCAGGTACTTGGGCACGATGAACAGCGAGATGCCGCGCGTGCCGGGCAGCAGCCGGCCGTGTTCGTCGGGAATCTTCGCGAGCACGAGGTGGACGATGTTCTCCGTCAGCTCGTGTTCGCCACCCGAGATCCACATCTTGTTGCCGGTCAGCCGGTAGCGCGGGCCGAGCGGCGAGTCGCCTTCGAAATCCGCGCGCGTCGCGATGTCGGACAGCGACGAACCGGCCTGCGGCTCGGACAGGCACATGGTGCCGAGATAGCGCCCTTCCAGCTCCGGGCGCGCAAATGCGTCGATCTGCGCGGGGCTGCCGTGCGCGACGAGCAGGTTCGCGTTGGCGGCGGTCAGGAACGGATAGGCGGACGTGGCGATGTTCGCGGCCTGGAAGAACAGGAACGATGCGGCTTCGACCAGCTTCGGCAAGCGCATGCCGCCGAGCGCTTCGTCGTGGCCCGCGGCGATCAGCCCGGCGTCCGCGAACGCGCGCACGGCCGGTTCGACGTCGGGGATCAGCGTCACGCGCTCGCCGTCGAACTGCGGCTCCTCGCGATCGCCACGCGCCGCGTGCGGCGCGAACAGGTCTTCGGCAATCCGCACGCTGGTGTCGAGCACCGCGTCGAACGTCTCGCGACTGTGCTCGGCGTAGCGCGGCAACGCGACGAGCGCTTCCGCGTCGAGCCAGTCATACAGCAGGAACGCGAGATCGCGTCGCGACATCAACAAGCTCATCGTGCTGCCTCCCGGGGCCGGCTTCGTCAGCCGAATGAAGGATTCCGTGACGGAAAGTGCTGGCAGGAATTTAGCACGGTCGTTCTAAAACGACAACGATGGATGCGCTAGTCCGCGTAACCGGGATTGCGCCGATCGAGCCGGCGCAGCAAGCCGGGCCAGACGAGCGCCCCGGCGCCCATCCCGCGCGTCACCGCGGCGATCTGCTGCTTGATGCCGTCGAGAATCGGCTGGCCGATCGGCAACAACGCCGAACCGCCCGCCTGCGCGCGGACCTGGATCATGCAGGCCGCTTCGAAGAAGTACATCGCGACGAACGCGTCTGCCGGCGTCGCGCCGACGGTCAGCAGGCCGTGGTTGCGCAGCATCAGGTTCGTGTTGGCGCCGAGGTCGTGCACGAGGCGCGCCTTCTCGCCTTCGTTGAGCGCAATGCCCTCGTAGTCGTGATACCCGAGCGACGCCAGCACGCCGAGCGACTGCTGCGACAGCGGCAGCAAGCCCCCTTCCTGCGCCGACACGGCGACGCCGTTGATCGAATGCGTATGCATCACGCACAGTGCGTCGTCGCGGGCCGCATGCACCGCGCTGTGAATGGTGAAGCCGGCCGGGTTGATCTCGTCAGGTGATTCGGACACCTTGCGTCCGTCGAGATCGACCTTCACCAGCGACGATGCCGTGATCTCGTCGAACATCATCCCGTACGGGTTGATCAGGAAGTGGTGCTCCGGGCCGGGCACGCGCGCGGAAATATGGGTGAATACGAGATCGTCCCAGCCGAACAGCGCGGTGAGGCGATAGGCCGCCGCGAGGTTGACTCGCGCGTCCCATTCGGCGGGGGAAACCGACTGCTTCACACTGACTTCGGAAGAGGCCACGTCACGCTCCTTGCTCAGGGGTCGATGTGCACCGGGCCGCACGATGCGTGCCCGGCGTGGGGAATATCGTGCGTCAGCCCGCGTGCGGCTTCGCGAGCTGATCGGCAACCGGCAGGCTGCGGATGCGCGTGCCGGTCGCCGCGAAGATCGCATTGGTCAGCGCCGGCGCGACGGGCGGCAGCCCCGGTTCGCCCACGCCGCCGAGCGGCGTCGCGAAATCGTCCGGCGCGACGAGATGCACGCGGATTTCGCGCGGCGCCTCGTTCATGCGCAGCACCTGGAAGCCGTTGAAGTTGCTCTGCTCCGGATGGCCGTCCTTGAACGTGATCTCGCCGTGCAGCGCGATGCCGAGCCCCATCACCACCGCGCCCTCGAGTTGCGAGCGTACCCGCTCCGGATTGACCTGCGGCCCGCAGTCGATCGCGATGTCGACTCGCGGCACCGTGATCTTGCCGTCGGCATCGACCTGCACCTCGCACACCGCCGCCGTGTACGACACGAAGCTGCGATGCGCGGCGATCCCGAGCCCATGCCCCTTCGGCAGCTTGCGCCCCCAGCCGGCGCCGCGCGCGACCGTCTCGACCACGCGCCGCAGCCGGCCGGTATCGATCGGATACAGCGCCGGATCCTCGCCGTAGTTCGCGTTTTTCACCGTGATGTGCGGCTCGAAACGCCGCGCGGGCCCGATCAGTTCGAGCAGGAAATCCTTCGGGTCGCGACCGGCCGCATGCGCCAGCTCCGACACGAAGCTCTGGATGCCGAACGCATGCGGGATGTTGTAGACCGAGCGGAACCAGCCGATCCGCGTGTGCGCTTCCGCGGCCGGATTCTCGATCCGTACGTTCGGAATCGCGAACGGCAGGTCCGCGATCCCTTGTGCGAGTTCCCCCGGCTGCTCATGCACGACACCGGCCCTGAACGTCGACTGGATCGACGGCGCGACCGTGCGATGCTGCCACGCGACCACTTTCCCCGACGCATCGATCCCGCCGTCGAACGCCTCGAGCGACACCGCATGGAAATAGTCGTGCGCGATGTCGTCCTCGCGCGTGAACGTCAGCTTGACGGGCGCGCCGACCGCCTTCGACAGCAACGCCGCCTCCACCACGTAGTCGGGCTTCGACTTGCGGCCGAAACCGCCGCCGAGCAGCGTTACGTTGACCGTCACGCGCTCCGTCGGCAACCCGAGCGCCTTCGCGACCTCGTCGCGCGTGGTCTGCGGCGCCTGCGTGCAGGTCCACACGTCGCAGCGGCCGTCGGCCACGCGCGCGACGGCCGCGGGCGGCTCCATCGTCGCGTGCGCGAGATGCGGGATGTAGTACGTCGCCCGCACGCGCTTCGCGGCGCCTGCCAGCGCCGCCGCCGCGTCGCCGTCGTTGCGGATCACGTCGCCCGGCTGCGCGGCGGCCGCTTCGAGCGTCTTGCGATACACGGCCGAATCGTAGTTCGCGTTGGGCCCGTGTTTCCAGTCGATCTTCAGTTGCGCGCGCGCCTGGATCGCCGTCCACGTATCGCGCGCGACGACGGCTACGCCGCCGAGCGGCTGGAAACCGGACGGCAGCGGTGTCGGCGCAAGCTGCACCACCTTGACGACACCCGGCAGCTTCTCCGCCGCCGATGCGTCGAACGACGCCACCGTATCACCGTAGGCCGGCGGTCGCGCGACGACCGCATACAGCATCCCGTCGAGCCGCGTGTCGATCCCGTAGTGCGCGCGGCCGCCGACGATGTCGCGCCCGTCGATCAGCGCCGTTTCGCCCTTGCCGATATAGCGGAATTCGGCCGGCGCCTTCAGCGCCACCGTGGCAGGATCGGGCGCCGACAGCGCGGCCGCCTTCGCCGCCAGTTCGCCGAAGCCGAGCTTGCGCCCGCTCTGCGTGTCGACGACCTCATGCACCGTCGCCTTGACCTGACGCGCATCGACGCCCCACGCCGCGGCTGCCGCCTGTTCGAGCATCGTGCGCGCGGCCGCACCCGCGCGGCGCAGCGCGGCGAAGCTTTGGCGCAGGCTGCGTGATCCGTCGGTGTTCTGGTTGCCGTAGCGCGGCTCGTCGCCCACGGCCTGCGCGACCTTCACGCGCGCCCAGTCGGCGCCCAGCTCGTCCGCCACCACGAGCGCGACGCTCGTGCGCACGCCCTGCCCCATCTCGGAGCGGATGCAGGTCACGGTGACCGTGCCGTCCGGCGCGATCGCGACGAACAGGTGCGGATCGTCGCGCAACCCGTGCGGCATCCCGGCGCCGCCATACTGCGGATTCGCGCTGACGGGCGGCTGCACCGGTGTCGCCGCGTGGACGAGCGACGGCACGCCGAACGCGAGCAGCAGCCCGCCGGATGCGAAGCCGAGCAGCCACGCGCGACGGCTTTCGTTATGGACGGAGAGTTCAGGCGCGCTCATGCGGCACCTCCGCGGCGTACGGCCAGGCGGATCGCCGCACGAATGCGCGTGTAGGTGCCGCAGCGGCAGATGTTGCCGGACATCGCATCGTCGATGTCGGCGTCGGTCGGATGGGGATTCGTCTTCAGCAGCGACGCGGCCTGCATGATCTGCCCGGACTGACAGTAGCCGCACTGCGCGACGTTCAGTTCCTGCCAGGCCTGCTGGAGCGGATGATCGACGTCCGTCGACAGTCCCTCGATGGTCGTCACGCGCTTGCCGGACGCGGCGGCGACCGGGGTGATGCACGAGCGGATCGCGACGCCGTCGAGGTGCACGGTGCATGCGCCGCACAGCGCCATGCCGCAGCCGAACTTGGTGCCGGTATCGCCGAGGACATCGCGCAGATACCAGAGCAACGGCATGTCGGGATTGCCGTCGAAGTGCTGCTCGCTACCGTTGACGGTCAGCGTGATCATCGTTCACCTCCTGGTCGAGGCGCCCGCGTCGCACCACGGGTGCCGGGTGGGGATTCGAACGGTGCCGAGCCGGCACCGCCTGGTGGACTGCTTCGCCGGAAGAACCGGCGCTCGATGTGTTTCCCGGTGCTGCGGGCTGCCGAGGGCTGCCGCGCGTACGATTCCGCTCGAGGGCGGGTGCCCGCGGGTCCCGATTCTGCCCCACGCAAACCGTCACGCCGGCAACGCGAACCTGTCGAGGCTGCCAGAAACGGCGCGCCGGATCGCCGTTACCCGCGCGCGACGTTCGGCCCGGACGGGCGGATTCGTATGGGGATTGAGCCGAGCTCCGACTTTAACCGATGTGCGACGGTTTTGCGCCGGCACGCCGGATGCAGCGCCTCGCGCGCGTCGATCGCTTCCGCTATCCGACAAGCACCACCGGCTTGCGCAGGAACTGCCGCGTTTTGAACCCGGCGGGAAAATGCGTTCCGGGTCGCACACATGCAAGGATCCGGCGGGCCTGGCGGCCGGACCGGATCCTTGTGCGACGGCAGCGAACGATACGGAAGACGCTATCGCGTGCTCCCGCTCACGGCGACCGCAACGCCTGCAACCCCAGCGTGAGCGCATTGAACGGCATTTCCGCGGCCCCCAGCGAAAAGCTCGTCGTCTTCGTCGTCACGCCCGGCGTGCGCATCAGCGCGTGAACGATCCGCTCGCTCGCGTGACCGTCGCCATACGGATTGCTCGCGCGCGACATTTCCTCGTAGGCGCTCTCGCTGTCGAACAAGCGCGATGCCTCCCAGATGATCCGCTCCTGGTCGGTGCCGACGAGTCGTGCGGTGCCCGCCTGGATCGCTTCGGGCCGCTCGGTCGTCTCGCGCGTGACGAGCACCGGCTTGCCGAGCGCCGGCCCTTCTTCCTGAATGCCCCCCGAATCGGTGATGATGAAGTGCGCGCGGGACATCAGGAATACGAACGACAGGTATTCCTGCGGCTCGATCAGGTAGATGTTCGGCACACCGCCGAGCCGCGCACGCGCCGGTTCACGCACGTTCGGGTTCATGTGCAGCGGATAGACGAACTGCGCGTCGCGATAGCGGCCCGCGAGCGTACAGAGCGCTTCGCAGAATTGCTTGAACGGCTCGCCGAAACTCTCGCGGCGATGGCCGGTGATCAGCACGACACGCCGCGACGGCTCGAGAAACGGAAAATACGCGGCGACCTTGTCCGACAGCGTGGACGTTCGGTCCAGCATGCGTTTGACCTCGTGCAACGCATCGATCACGGTATTGCCGGTCAGCGAGACGCCGCTACCCGGCACGCCCTCGCTGAGCAGGTTGTCACGCGCCTGCCCGGTCGGCGCGAAATGCCACGACGACACTGCGTCGGTCACGCGGCGATTCAGCTCCTCCGGCCACGGCGACCAGATGTCGCCGCTGCGCAGCCCGGCCTCCACGTGCCCGACCGGCAGATAGCGGTAAAACGCCGCGAGGCTGACCGCGAGCGTGGTCGTCGTATCGCCGTGCACCAGCACGACGTCCGGACGCAGATCGTCGAAGACCATGCCGATCGATTGAAGAATGCCGGTCGTCACGTCGGTCAGCGTCTGGCTTTGCCGCATCAGATTGAGATCGTAGTCGGGCTTGATGTCGAACAGCGTCAGCACCTGGTCGAGCATTTCACGATGCTGCGCGGTCACGCACACCCGGGCGTCGACATCCGCTTGCGCCTTCAGCGCGCGCACCAGCGGTGCCATCTTGATGGCCTCCGGCCGAGTCCCGAACACAAGCAAAATCTTCTTCATCGTTATCCTCGTTTAGCCACTTCGCGCGGACGACCCTGCACGTGGCGCGAAGCATGTATCCGGACGGCGCTTCCCGTACTCGCACGCGGTCAGCACGCGGCGGTGCCGAGGGGCGAGCGCGCCGTCTTGTCCGTGCGGTCCCGGCCGCGCGAATCGTCGTTCTACCGGCGTCTCGTTGCACTGATCAGTCACGTCATGAGTCGTTCCTCGCTGTGTCGAGCACCACGCCTGTCCGTCACGTCGCTTCCACACCAGCAATATTCAAACCAGCCGCACTACAGCCGGGCCCGGTTCGCGCGACGCGCGCCGCACATACGCGTTGCGCAACGGAATGTTTCACAACTGCTACGGGACGTCTCATCTCCGGGTAGGCGCGACAACGATAAACAGCCGGCCGACCGCACGATCCGTCTGACGACGTCGTCCGATGAATCACGACTGCATGTCCGATACCCGTCATGTATCGATCCGCCTGGATCTTTCGAAACGCTTTACGTCGTCTCGATTCGGCACTTTTGTCTGTGCAGCGCCCGGCGTGCACGCGACCGCCGGCCAAGGTCGCGTGCGCACGATTAATCGGGCATGCAGTGTCGCTTGCGTCGCACGAATGGACGTGCGGGAAACGTTGCGAATGTGTAACGCGGATCCGGAGCAGTCGGATACATCGGAGTTCGGTCCATTCCGCACGGACGACGGCGATCGCCGTTTCGATCTTCGGGGCAACGCGTGCGCGGCGAACGATGCACGCCAGTGCCTCTCGCGAAGCTGCATCGAGCAAGGAGGATGCGACTCGTCACACAAACCGCCGGCCGTGCGACGTACGCGGGACAGGCCGCAGACTGCCTGCGGCCGAACGGCATGCGCCTACGCTGATTCGTCAGTGAATCAAAACACGTCGCCGCGACCGCGACTGCGCGCGCACCTCGCGCCCGGCCCCTTGCGGCACGGGGCATCGCGACCCATGGCTCACGCCTTGCTTAATGTCGGACAGGTGCGTCCCGAAGCACTCGCACGGCAGCAGCAGACAGACGGGGACGCCAATGCAACGAAGCCGGGAGGCGACGCGACGCGTCCGCCGGGGCGAACGACATCCGCCCTCGCGCGACGAACAGGCGGCCGCGTCCCATTGACAACCGCGCGATCCCCGGGCGCCTTCAGCTCTCATCGGTCGTCGTCGCGGACATCGGGGACCAGGACATGAAGAAAACGCGGATGGCGTCGCTCTGCGAGCAAGGCATTCTGCTGCTGATCGTGCTTGCCTTCTCGCTGGCCGTGCGCGACACCGCATCGCAGGCGATCGCCGAACCGGCGCGGATCATCGTGCCTGCCGCAAACGCCGCAGTCGCCGTCGAGCGCACGGCCCTCGACAGCGTGCCGTTCGCCGTCGCCGTACCGGCATCGCACGATGCGGACGTGTCGCTCGAGCCGCCGCCCGCCGGTACGCCAGGTTTCACGTTCGACCCCGACCTGCTGCTGATGCCCTGCGTCGCGTACCTGTGGCTCTTCATGCTGTTGACGTGCGTCTACGCCGGACGGCATTACGTGTTCAGCATCGACCGCCTGTTCAAGCCGCAATGCGCGCCCTACCGAACGATTACCCATGGCGAATGGCCGCGGCTCACGGTGTTCGTCGCCGCCCACAACGAAGAAGCCGTCGTCGTCGATTGCCTGATGGCGCTGCTGGCGACGACCTACCCGCGCGACAGGCTGACGATCATTCCGGTCAACGACCGGTCGACCGACAACACCCGCGCGCTGATCGACGAGGTCCAGGCACTTGCGCCCGACCTCATCCAGCCCTTTCACCGTGAGTCGGGCAAGCCGGGCAAGGCGGCCGCGCTGAAGGATGCGCTGCACTTCATCCGCGGCGACATCATGGTGGTATTCGACGCCGACTACCTGCCGCGCCCGGGGCTGCTGAAGGAACTCGTCGCGCCGTTCTTCGATCCGGAAGTCGGCGCGGTGATGGGCCGCGTCGTGCCGCAGAACGCCGACAGCAACCTGCTCGCGCGGCTGCTCGACCTCGAGCGCGCGGGCGGCTACCAGGTCAACCAGCAAGCCCGCAACAACCTCAGCCTGGTGCCGCAGTATGGCGGCACGGTCGGCGGCATCCGCAAGGGCGCGCTCGACGCGGTAGGCGGGTGGCGCGACGACACGCTCGCCGAGGACACCGACATGACCTATCGCCTGCTGCTGAGCGACTGGCGCACGGTCTACCTGAACCACGCCGAATGCTATGAGGAAGTGCCGGAGCACTGGGCCGTGCGGGCCCGGCAATTGACGCGCTGGGCGAAAGGCCACAACCAGACGTTGCTGCGCTATCTGGTCCCGGTGCTGCGCAATCCGCTGATCTCGCGGCGCTGCCGTCTCGACGGCGCGCTGCTGCTCGGCGTGTTCGTGATGCCCGCGCTCCTCGCCGTCGCATGGAGCGCGGCGCTCGCGCTCTACCTGTTCAACGGCGTCAACTCGACCGCGCTCGGCCTGATCGTGTCGCTGTTCGCGCTGTTTTCGTTCAGCACCTTCGGCAACTTCGGCGTGTTCTTCGAGATCGTCGTCGCGGCCCGGCTCGACGGCCGCGCGACGCGGTTGCGCCTCGTGCCGATCAACGTCGTCGGCTTCTGCGTGACGATCGCGGCCGTCGTCTCCGCGCTATGGGGGCTCACGCTCGACGCCGCATTCCGCCGCGAACTGAAATGGGACAAGACCGAGCGTTTCCGCCGGCAACTGAAACCGGAGCGATGAGCGATGGCGACCTTCAATGTGATGGTGCCGGTGGCCGGTGTGCTCAGCCTGCCGTTCCTGCCGATGCTGCATGAACTGATCCGGCGCAGCGACGTCGCGGCGCTGCCGATCGGCGACGGTCCGTTCGTCGATCAGGCATTGCTCGCCACGCGATGGCACGATGCGCTGCGGGCGGACGCGGCCGGCGAACCGCCGGCCGATCCGTCCGCCGCACCACCCTGGCAAACACTCGGGCTGACCGTACAGCACGCCGACATGATTCACGTCGCACACGACGAGCATCGCGACGACGTGCTCCATGCCGATCGCGCGATCACGCTCGACGACGGCGCCCGAGCGGCGTATGCGTTCGCCGGTGAACGCATCGACGTTCATGCCGGCGCGACGATCGGTGCGCTTGCGCACGCGCCGCGGATCGACATCGACATCGACGGCGCGGTGCTGCGTGGCGTAGTGGTCGGCGGCACCGTGCACCTGCATGGCGCCGGCGGCTTCGCATGCCTGTACGGCGAACCGATCGTCTTCGGTGCCGCGTCGGGCACACGCGCTGCCGACATGCCTGTCGCACCACGCCGCGCGATCTCGCTCACGCGCCACTTCGCGACGCTGCCGCATCGCTTCCTGCACGGCCGCTACCTGCTGCATTGCGATGTTCGCCTGCCCGCGCACACGGTCGTGCAAGGCAACCTCGTCGTCGACGGCACGCTCGTGCTCGGGGAAGGCTGCGTGCTGCGCGGCAGCGTCAAGGCGCATCGCGTCGAACTCGAACGTCATGCGTTGCTGCACGGCGCCGTGTTCGCGCGCGACGACGTGCTGCTCGCCGATGCGAGCTGCATCGACGGCGTCGTGTCGGCCGGCGGCCTGCTCCGGCTGACCGGTGCGCGCATCGGGGTCGCCGGCCATCCTGTCAGCGCGTGTGCGCGCGATGTCTCGGTCGCCGGTCATGCATGCGTGCATGGCGACCTCGTCGCGTGGCGCAGCGGCTGGTTCCACGCATCCCGTTAAGGAGCGCCTTCATGTCCGATCGCCCCTGCCATCGCGGCCCGCGCGCGCCGGTTGCCACCCTCGCGGTGCTGTGCGGCGTCGCCTTCGGTGCGCCACCGGTAATGGCTGCCCTGCCGGATGACGCCGCCGCGCCGCCCGTGCAGGCGCCCGACGTTCCGACCGTCATCACGCCGCGGCCGCGCGACGAATCCACGTTCGTGCGCGTCAGCGCCGACGGCCTGCCGGACGGCGTGCCGCTCGCCGAGTTTACGCCCGACGATACGAACCGCCCGCCGCTGCCCGACGCAATCGTCACGCATGCCCAGGCGCCGAAAGAATCGCATACCGAACTGTCGCTCGGCTATTCGAGCGCGCACTTGACGCACGGTTACGGCGACTGGTACGGCGTGCATCTGCGTGGCGTCTATCAGGACGGCGGGCGCACCGTGCTCGGCGAACTCGCTCAGCTTCATCGCTTCGGCGAGAACACGCAACTCGGCGCCCTGACCTACGTGCAGGATATCGGCCCCGACTGGTTCGGCGGTGTCGGCTTCGCCGGCACCACGTCAGGGACGATCCTGCCGAGCGCACGCGTCGACCTGTCGATCAATCGCAAGTTATTGTCGGATCGTTCGCTGGTCGTGTCGCTGGGCGCCGGTTACGCATGGAACCGCAGTGGCCATCGCGATCAGCTTTATCACGCCGGCGTGATCTGGTACGCGCTGCCGAAATGGATCTTCGAGGCCGGCACGAACTACACGGTCGATTCGCCCGGATCGGTGAAGGCGCCCGCCTATTACGGCGCCGTCACCTACGGCGAAGTCGGCAAGAGCGTGATCGTGCTGCGCGGCGGGTTCGGCCGCGAGGCCTATCAGGTCACCGGTTCCGGCTCGCAGATCGCCGATTTCCGCAGCCACGAGATCGACGCGAAATGGCGCTACTGGTTCACGCGCAAGTGGGGAACGCAGCTCGAGTTCGACTACTACCACAACCCGTACTACTCGCGGATCGGCGGCGAGCTGAGCGTGTTCTATCGCTGGTAACCGGGCGCGCGACATGCAGACGCGTCCCGTCCGTCCTCCCGCCGACCGTTCGCTGCGAATCCACGCGTATCCGCAGCGCTGGCTGCTGTCGATCGTACTGCTGACGCCCGCGCTGTATGCGTTGCTGTGGGTCGGCCTGCCGCTCGCCTGGCGCTACTGGCGCGCGGTGATGGCCTGGGGCGCGCAGCAGATCGATCCTGCGCTCCACGTGATCGTGATCGGTTATCCGCCCGACGCGCCGCGCGTGCCGCTGCTGTCGATCAACGTCGCCGCGCGCATGCCGGGCGACGTGCTGCTGGCCGCCACCGCGGCACTCTGCGCGATCGGCTTCGCCACCTCCTTCATGCGACACAAGCACTGGCTGCCTGTTGCATATCTGTTACGTATCGCGAGCTTCACCCAGTTGCTGATTTGCGCGTACTTCTGGCTCGCGCCCGGCACGTTTCCCTATGTCCCGTTGCTGCATCTGCGCGACATGTTCGTGCTGCACGGCGCGGCGATCGCGATGATCCCGCTGGTGATGGCGGCGTTGTACTACCCGCTCGATTTCTCGCTGCTGCAGAAGGCTTGTGCGTCGGTGCTGGTACTCGGCTACTTCATCGTCGCGCTGCCGTTCGTGATGCTGCTGCACGCGATGATCATCCATCACGGCACGTTGCTGTTCCTGCCGTTCTGCTATTTCCTGCTCGGCGGACCGCTGCTGATCGGCCTGCTGGTCACGCTCTACACCTACTGCGCGAGCTGGCCCGGCGCGCTGACGAACGGCGCCGATTCTGTCTGCTGATTTCGCGCGCAAACGCGCCGTATCAGCGATGAAACGAATCCATCGCGTTTGCCGCCGTGCCGCGCGACTCGCGTTACATGAAGCCAACAGGACCGGGCCTCCGCAGCGAATGGCACGTTGTTCGCTTCACTCAATGTGTCGCATCGGGTCCTTTCGTCAATGACGACAGCGCGGCGCATCGACGTGCCCCGTTGTTCCAGCTGCCATCGACAGGTACCACTCGATGTTCGACGCACCGGACAGCCGCACACACCTATGGGGCAGGACTGGTCGACCTGGCGGCACGCGCATCACGGCTGCCGCGCGCCCCATTCCTTGAGCGAGGAGTACACCATGTTGGCAAAGTCAGGCAAGTTCTTGCGGATCCTGTTCGCGTTGTTCGCGCTCGCGTTCGCATTCAGTCCGGGCGGCGTTCAGGCGGCCACCAACCAGCTCATCCTGCTGGTGCCGAATACGCTGACGTTGCCCGATCCGCGCGTGTCCGCATGGCTCGACACCGCGCAAGAGGAAGGGCTGCAGATCACGGTGATGACCGACAGCCAGTTCATGACGGCCGGTGCATCGTTGTCGCAGTATCCCGGCCTGATCCTGCCCGATCAGGTGCATACGACAGCCGACGACACGCTCGTCACGGCGATCCAGAACTATGCGCTGAACGGCGGCAAGGTGATGCTCGTCTACGATTTCGGCGTGCTGAATTCCGCCGGCTTCTACGTGAGCCCGAAATCCCGCTTCAGCAACATGGTCGGAGTGGACTACGTACTGTATGACCAATTGGGCGGCAACATGATCGGCCTCGGCAACGTGACCGGCATGAGCAGCTGGCTGCGCACGCTCCAGGTGCCTCCCGGCAAGTCGATGGCATGGACCACGACGGCTTCTACCACGACGACCGCCAGCGTCATGGCGGCGGCGACCACCAGCGGCTCGAAGACGAACAACTCGTCGAAGCCGGCTACCGGTACCGCGCTCTACCTGTCCGGTAGCCCGTCGAACCCGGGCGGCCTCGCCAACTACAACCACGGCGCATGGTTCCAGTACGACACGCCGCCGGCAGGCAGCGGCCTGTTGAACCAGACGGCGCCGAAGCTGACCGGCGTCGCGAACGGCAAGCAGGTGAAGTCCGGTACGTATAGCGCCAACTCGCTCGTCAGCACGACGACCGGCAAGGCAGCCACCATGCTCGCGTCGACCACGGCGACGACCACCGACACGCTCGAAGGCATCTCCGGCTATGTGTACGGCTTCCTCACCTATCCGAGCTTCGTCACGCAGGGGACGTACACCGGCACGACGATCCTGACCTCGCCGACGTTCGGGCTGGTGTCCGGCTACAACACGTACGGCAACGGCGGCGTGCTGTTTGTCAACCTGCCGCTCGCCTACCTCGACGGCCAGACCGATGGCATGCTGATCCACGGCTACCTGCATTATTTCGGCACGCAGATGCTGAACCTGCCGTCGCTGTCGCCGCTGCCGAAGGCAATGGCCGGGCTGGTGTTCAACTGGCACTTCTGCGCAGGCGACCAGATCCAGCCCGCGCTCCAGCTGAAGAACCTCGGCGTGTGGAACAACGGGCCGTTCTCGCTCGTGATCACGGCCGGCCCCGATGAAGCGACGTTCGGCGACGGAAACGGCATCAACCTTGCCAACAACCCCACCGCGCTGAATCTCGTGAAGTATTTCCTGAGCAAGGGCCATCACGTCGGCAGCCACGGTGGCTGGATTCACGACTACTGGGGGGCGAACGCGAGCGAAACGAACGCGAGCACGTTCACGCAGTACCTGGTGATGAACCATCAGGCCGTTCAGGCAGCCACGGGCCAACCCGATGTCGAGTACGCAGCGCCGGAAGGCAACACGCCGACCTGGTCGGTCAACTGGCTCGAAAGCAACGGCTTCAACGGCTACTACTTCACCGGCCACACCGGCTCGGCACCGACCCGCGCATACCGCAACGGCGCGCTGCTGAACCCGGGCCTGTGGGCTTACCCCGTGATGCCGTTCGGCAAGTACGCGACGTTCGAGGAGTTCCAGCAGTATGCGGTGCCGACGAGCGACGTGAACAACTGGTATGCAGCCCTGATGAACTTCGTCGTCGCGAACCGTACGAGCCGACTGATCTATGCGCACCCGCTCGGCGCGTCGTCCTATACGTCGACGTTGAACGCGATCTTCTCGCAAGCGAATACGCTGAAGCTGCTCGGCCAGTTCAAGTGGTACACGATGAGCGACATCACGATCTTCGATCGGGCACGCCTGAACGTTACGTGGTCAGCCACCGACACGGGCAGCGGCTGGTCATTTGCCGCCAGCCACCCAACGAGTCTGGCGAACATGACGTGGCTGCTGCCGAAGAAGGCCTACGCACTGCCGTTGATCACGCAAGGCAGCGGCAGCATCGTCATCACCGATGCGACGTACTGGCTCGTCACCGCGAACGGCGGCACCAGCCTCAAGTTCACCAGCGCCAAGGTGAACTGACCCGCAACGTCGACACACTCGCCGGCGCGCGACGCGGCCAACGCCGCGCCCGGCGAGCATTGCGCACGAACACCGCGCAGGAGCCCCCGATCATGAACCGGCCCGCGCTTTCCCCGGCCGCACGCGCCCGCGTGGCGGCCACCGCCCGGCTATGCCGCCTGTGGTGCGTTGCCTGCTGTGTCGCGGCATTCGGCTTCGCGCTGCACGCGGGCGCCGCCGAGCTCCAGCTCAACGGACTCTACCAGCGCCCCGACGGCGCGATTACCGTGCGCCTGAACGGCGCCGGCGTCGATCCGTATTTCGCGGCGAAGGCGCTGCTCGCCGCCACCGATGCCGGGCTCGACACCCACCAGGCCGCACTCGCGTGGATCGCGTGGCTGTTGCCGCGTCAGCGCCCCGACGGCGGCTTCGATCGCTACTGCCTGAAGAGCGGCCAGTACAGTGCTTGCGCGGAAGCCGACGCCGACGACGCGATGATGGCCACCTGGATCGAGCTGCTCTCCCGCTTCGCGCCGCCCGACGGCATGCCCGCCGCATGGGAACTCAGCCTGAACCGCGCGGGCGCGCATCTGGACACGCTGCTCAGCAAGCCCACCGGCGTCTATCAGATCTCGTCGACACTGCACGTCGCGCTGCTGATGGATAACGTCGAGGTCCACAGCGCATTCCAGGCGCTCGCCGCGTACTACGTCCGGCATGCCGACACCGCGCACGCGAGCCCGTGGCGCCAGCGCGCCGACCGGCTCTCGTCCGCGATCCTGAAGGTGTTCTGGCGCGGCACGCAATCCGGCTTTCGCGCGAGCACGCAGCGCATCAGCGACGCGACCTTCTATCCGGCGAAGGTCGCGCAGATCTTCCCGCTCCTGTCGGGGATTCAGGTTCCCGATCAATCGAACGAGGCCATCTATGCGCAGTGGATGCAGAAATACGGCAAGACGTGGCTGCAACTGGCCGGCAGCGATTATCCATGGGGCTTGATTGCGCTGGTCGCATTCAAGATGAACGACTGGAACACGGTCGCCTGCTGGCATGCGCGATCGGGCCCGTACCGGCATGGTGCGCACTGGAACGTACTGGAGGAATCGCTTTATCTCGCATTCGAAAGCAGGATGGCCGACCCCGTCGCGCCCGCTCAATGCGGCTTCACGACGGCGGAGGCAACGGAGACTGCGTCGCGCTGACACGGCGTGCATCCGATCCGGCAAAAATGTCAGGGAAGGAGGCGTGTCATGTGTGGCATCGTCGGCGCGGTCGCGCAACGGGACATCGTCCCGATTCTGATTGAAGGTTTGCGCCGCCTTGAATATCGCGGCTACGATTCATGCGGGGTCGCGACGGTCGTCAACGGCCAGCCGCGCCGGGAGCGCAGCATGTCGCGCGTCGCCGATCTCGACGCCCACGTGCGCAGCGCCGGCCTGACCGGCAGCACCGGTATCGCGCACACGCGCTGGGCGACCCATGGCGCGCCGGCAACCTGCAACGCGCATCCGATCTTCTCGCGCGACGAAATCGCGCTCGTGCATAACGGCATCATCGAAAACCACGAAACGTTGCGCAAGCAACTTTCCGACGCGCACTACGAATTCGACGGCCAGACCGACACCGAGGTCGTCGCGCACCTGATCCACAGCCAGTACCGCGGCGATCTGCTCGCCGCCGTCCGTGCAGCGACTTCACAGCTTCATGGCGCGTACGCGATCGCCGTGTTCAGCAAGCACGAGACGCAGCGGCTGATCGGCGCGAAAGTCGGCTCACCGCTCGTCGTCGGCGTGAAGGACGGCGAATGCTTTCTCGCCTCCGACGCACTCGCGCTCGCCGGCATCACCGACCGCTTCATCTTTCTCGAGGAAGGCGACATCGTCGAACTGACGCCGGGCGGCGTGCGCGTACTCGATCGTGGCGGCGCACCGGTCGAGCGCGCGGTACAAACCATTTCCTCCGCGCAGGCCGCGGTCGAACTCGGGCCGTACCGGCATTTCATGCAGAAGGAGATTTTCGAGCAACCGGAGGCCGTGGCCGCGACCATCCCGGACGCGGGGCTGTTCGATCCGGCCGTATTCGGCCCCGACGCCGCGCGGGCGTTCGAGCAGATCGACAACGTGCTGATTCTCGCGTGCGGCACGAGCCACTATTCCGGCCTGACCGCGCGCCGCTGGCTCGAAACGATCGCGCGTGTGCCCGCGCAGGTCGAGATCGCGAGCGAATACCGTTACAGCGACGCACTCGCGATGCCGAACACGCTGGTGGTGAGCGTGTCGCAATCCGGCGAGACCGCCGACACGCTCGCCGCGCTCAAGTACGCACAGGCGTTGGGCCATATCGACACATTGGCGATCTGCAACGTGCCGACCAGCGCGATGATGCGGCAGACCGGCCTGCGCTTCCTGACGCGGGCAGGCCCGGAAATCGGCGTCGCGTCGACCAAGGCGTTCACGACGCAGCTCGTCGCGCTGTTCATTCTCGCCGTCACGCTCGGACGGCTGCGCGGCTACGTCGACGATGCGCAGCTCGCGCGCTACACGATGCAATTACGGCGGCTGCCGGGTGCGCTCCAGGATGTGCTCGGGCTCGAACCGCAGATCGCGCGCTGGGCGGCGGAATTCTCGCAGCACGAAAACGCGCTGTTTCTCGGGCGCGGGCTGCACTACCCGATCGCGCTCGAAGGCGCGCTGAAGCTGAAGGAGATTTCGTATATCCACGCGGAGGCGTATCCCGCGGGCGAGTTGAAGCATGGGCCGCTCGCGCTCGTGACGCATACGATGCCCGTTGCCACGATCGCGCCGAACGACGCGTTGCTCGAGAAGCTGAAGTCGAACATGCAGGAAGTGCGGGCGCGCGGCGGGCAGCTTTACGTGTTCGCCGATGCCGATACGCGGATCGACAACAGCGAAGGCGTGTCGGTACTGCGGATGCCGGATTACTACGGGCTGTTGTCGCCGATCCTGCATGTGGTGCCGTTACAGCTGCTTGCGTATCACGCGGCGTGTTTGCGTGGCGCGGATATCGACAAGCCGAGGAATCTAGCGAAATCGGTGACGGTGGAGTGAGGGGGTTGGGTAACCTGGGGCGGACTGGTGAGGGTCTTCTAGGGATCAAACTGGCCCGCCCTACACGATTCGAACGTGTGACCTACGGCTTAGAAGGCCGTTGCTCTATCCAACTGAGCTAAGGGCGGTCGGGGAGAAAAGACACGGCCGGCGCGGGCTGCGTTTGACACAAAGCTTCAAGCGGCAGCAAAACCACCAACCTCGAAGCCCCGAAGCAAAACGGGCCCGGCATGAAGCCGAGCCCGAAATTATACCCGATCATCGCGCCACATCACGCGAGATCGGCCTTCGCAGCATCAAACCGGCTGCGGATGCAGCATGAACCAGCCAAGGCAGAACACACCGGCGATCACGCAATACACGCCGAACGAAGCCAGCCGGCCACGCCCTTCGAAGTAACGCATCAGGAACCGCACGCTCAGATACGCGGCGATCGCCGTCAGCACGCCGCCGAGCAGCGCATCGGCGAGCTGGTCGCGCGCATGGAACAGCTTCGGCAGCTCGAGCACCCCCGCCGCGAAAATGATCGGCGTACCGAGCAGGAACGAGAATTCCGCGGCCTTCTCCGCCGTCAGCCCCGCGGCGTTGCCGGCGATCATCGTCAGCCCGCTGCGCGAGAAGCCCGGAATCAGCGCGCCGATCTGCGCGAGGCCCACGAAGAACGCCTGCTTGAACGTCATCTTCTCCGGAGCCTGATGCGCGCGGCTGCGCTGGATGCGATCGCCGAGCCACAGCAGCACGCCGTTCACGATCAGCGCGACCGCGACGATCCGCAGGTCGTGGAACACGCGTTCGATGCGCTTCTCGAGGAGCAGCCCGACGATGCCGGTCGGGATCGTACCGATGATGAGCGCCCACATCAGGTGCCCGTCGTCGTTCTTGCGGCCGCCGAGCTGCGCGAAGAAGCCGCGGATCAACGCGATCCAGCGCGCGCGGAAATACCACAGCAGCGCCAGCGCGGTGCCGAGGTGCAGCGCGACGAGGAACGGCAGCAGTTGCGGTGCGTGCTTGTCGATGTGCATGCCGAACAGCGCCGGCACGAGCAGCGTATGGCCAAGGCTGCTGACGGGGAAGAGTTCGGTGACGCCCTGCAGGACGCTCAGGAATACCAGAAACCAGAGACTCACGCGTCGGTCCTTTTAGTGAAAATCAAGCGGAAAGAGAAGTGGACGACGCGATGCGCGTCCGTAAAAACGCGCCCCGATTATGCCGAGCCCGGATTACTGCGCCAAGGCATTTGGCTGGATATTGCGGCAATGCACACAAACGCTTGCAATTTGTAAGCACCCAGAAAGCAAAAAGCCCGCCATTTGCATGGCGGGCCTTTCGACTTCGGCAGGAATTGCCGTCAGCGGCCGAGCTGATAGAAAAATAATACCGTGCTGCCGGTGAACATGCCGAACAGTGCGATACCCATTGCCATTGCCAGATCCATGGCCCCCTCCACGAAGTGTCATGACCCGGCAACATCACCGGTTTAGAGCCATTATCCCGACCGATGGCAGTCTTAAAAACTCGCGATTTCCCGAGAAGGGTTTTCCCCGAGCCGCCACGGCCCGATAATGGAGCGCGCCACTCCCGTCCACCCGCCTAACCCGATTCGCCATGCCGACCTTCCAGCAACACGACATTCACGAACTTCACGCCGGCCCGTCGCTCGTCCGGGTCGCTCCGCAATTCGGCGGCCGCCTGCTGTCATGGGATGTCGACGGCGAACCGGTGATCTTCTGGCCGGACACGGCCGACTGGAGCAACCTCGCACGCGTGCGCGGCGGCAACCCGCTGCTGTTCCCGTTCCTCGGCCGACACCGCGTCGACGGCGAACTCGGCCGCTGGCGCGATGCCGCCGGCGTGGTGCGCGACCTGCCGATGCACGGGTTCGCGCGCGACCTGCCGTTCGCCGCGCAACCGTCGGCCGATGGCGCCGCGCTGTCGATGACGCTCGACGCGACCGACGCGCTGCGCGCCAGTTACCCGTTCGACTTCCGGTTCGAAACGACCTACCGGCTGGCCGACTCGCACACGCTCGAAGTCGCGCTGACGACGACCAATCGCGGCGACACGCCGCTGCCCTACTACGCCGGCCACCATTTCTATTTCGCGCTGCCGCACGGCGAACGCGCCGACACCACGCTCGAGCTCCCGCCCACGCATCGTTGCGCGCAGCGGGCCGACGGTTCGATCAGCACGCCCGAACCGGGCGAAGCCCGTTATCACCTCGACAACCCGGACATCCTCGACCGCTTCCACTGCCTCGACAGCGTGCCGGCCACGCCGGTGCGCATCGTGATGCCGGGCCGCCGCCGCACGATCGAGATCGCGCTCGACGTGCCGGGCTCGATCCCGTGGTACGCGGTGACGACCTGGACCGAGAAGCCGGATTCGGACTTCTATTGCGTCGAACCGTGGCTCGGCCTGCCGGATGCGATCCACAACGGCCTCGGGCTGCGCCTGCTCGCGCCGGGCGCGACCGAAACGGCCACGCTGCGGATTCGCGCCCTTCCGCTCGCCGGCTGATACGCAGGCTTGATACGCAGGCTGAAACGCCATCAGGCAACGCGTGGAACCGGTGCGCCGCAGTCCCGATAACGGCCCAAACTGCGGTGCGCGGGTCGAACCCGTTAAAATCGGACGTTTTGTGTTGCCTGCCGCGTCACGCGCGGCAGGGTTTTGCGAGGTTCAATGTTCGGAACAACAACGAAGCGACTCTTCGCAGCCGCCTGCGCCGCCCTGCTCGTCGCATGCGGCTCCGCGCCCGTCGGCCCCGGGTTCTATCGCGTCGAGCGCGGCGATACGCTCTACAAGATCGCGCGCGACAACCGCACGTCGGTATCGAACATCGTGCGCTGGAACCAGATGACGAACCCCGATGCGATCGAAGTCGGCCAGGTGCTGCGCGTCGTGCCGCCGCCCGGCACGACCACCGCCTCGACGCCGTCGACCACCGGCACCGGCAGTGCCGGCCGGGCCCGCCCCGCGCCGTCCGCTCCGGTCGAATCGGCCGTCAAGCCGGCCACGAGTATCGCGCTGATCTGGCCGGCCGCCGGCAATGTGGTCCGCACGTTCGACGGCTCGAAATCGAAGGGCATCGACATCGCGAACTCGCCGGGCACGCCGGTGGTCGCGGCTGCGCCGGGTGTGGTGGTCTATGCGGGTAACGGGCTGCGCGGCTACGGCAACCTGATCATCCTCAAGCACAACGCCGATTACCTGACCGCCTACGCGCACAACCGCGCGCTGCTGGTGAAGGAAGGCCAGTCGGTCACGCAAGGGCAATCGATCGCCGAGATGGGCAACAGCGACAGCGATCGGGTCGCGCTGCATTTCGAGTTGCGCTACGGCGGCCGATCGATCGACCCGTCACGCTACCTGCCGGCGCGCTGAGCACCCGATGGACGACACGCGATGCCGGCACGCATCGCGTGTCGTCGCGGTGAAAACCGGGAAAGGTGATGTCAGCGCTTGCGCAGACGTCCGGTGAACCGGCCGGACAACGGATCGACGTGACGGGCAAACGCTACCAGTACGCCGATTCCGATCAGGCTGAACCCCGCAGCTATCAGAAGCAAATCCATGGTCACACACTGATTTTTTCGTGATCTTATGCGTCATTGTGGAATCGTGCACTGAGCCGAGGCTATTGGACGAGTACGAAGATTCCCTACCCTCGGACGCCATTGTGGATTCGTTTGCGTGAAATCCTGATGTAAGCCGCTCGCGTGAAGCCACGTTCGTCCCCAGGAGACACCTCGATGCTGCCCGCCGCCGACCACTACGACGACCTGCTCTCCCGCTTCGCGTGGGACGTTCCGGCGCGTTACAACATCGGCGTGGACGTCTGCGACAAGTGGGCGGACGGCAGCGGACGCCTCGCGCTGATCCATGAAACCGCACGAGGCGACGTTTTCCGCATCACGTTCGACGACCTGAGGAATGCCTCTAACCGGCTCGCGAACAGCTTTGCGCGCGCCGGCCTTCGGCGCGGCGACCGGATCGGCATCTTTCTCGCGCAGGGCCCCGAAACGGCCGTCGCGCACCTCGCCGCGTACAAGCTCGGCGCCATTGCGGTGCCGCTCTTCACGCTGTTCGGCGTCGATGCGCTCGAATACCGGCTCGCGAACAGCGAGGCGGCTGCGCTCGTCACCGATGCGGCCGGCTACGCGAAAATCGCGCCGCTGCGCGCCCGGCTGCCCGCACTGCATACCGTCTACTGCATCGGCGACGATGCGCCCGATCAGCCCGATCAGCCGGGCGTGCTGCGCTACGACGCGGCGCTCGCCGCCGAAACACCCGACTTCGTGCCGGCCGATACGGCCGCCGACGATCCGGCGGTCATCATCTATACGTCCGGCACGACGGGCAAACCGAAAGGCGCGCTGCACGCGCATCGCGTGCTGCTGGGCCACCTGCCGGGCGTCGAGATGTCGCAGCAGTGTTTCCCGCGCGACGCGGGCCTGTTCTGGACGCCCGCTGACTGGGCATGGATCGGCGGCCTGCTCGACGTGCTGCTGCCGTCATGGCATCACGGCGTGCCCGTGCTTGCGCGCCGCTTCGAGAAATTCGACGGCGACGCGGCGTTCGCGCTGATGGCGCGGCACGGTGTCACCCACGCATTCCTGCCGCCCACCGCGCTGAAGCTGATGCGCACCGTCGCGGCACCGCGCGAACGCTACGCGCTGTCGCTGAAATCCGTCGCGAGCGGCGGGGAATCGCTCGGCACCGAGCTGACGGCCTGGGGGCGCGACGCGCTCGGCGTGACGATCAACGAGTTCTACGGGCAGACCGAGTGCAACATGGTGCTGTCGTCGTGCGCCGCGCTGTTCGATGCGCAGCCCGGCGCGATCGGCAAGGCGGTGCCCGGCCATGCGGTCGCGATCGTCGACGCGGACGGCACGCCGCTGCCGCCCGGCGTCGAAGGGCGCATCGCGGTGCGCCGCCCCGACCCGGTGATGTTCCTCGAATACTGGCGCAACGCCGACGCGACGCGCGACAAATTCGCCGGCGACTACCTGCTCACCGGCGACACCGGCATGATCGACGCCGACGGCTTCGTGCGCTTCGTCGGCCGCGACGACGACGTGATCACGAGCGCCGGCTACCGGATCGGCCCGGGCCCGATCGAGGACTGCCTGCTCACGCATCCGGCGGTGCGGATGGCGGCCGTCGTCGGCGTGCCCGACGCGACGCGCACCGAGATCGTCAAGGCGTTCGTGGTGCTGAATCCCGGCCACGCCGGCGACGAGGCGCTCGTGCAGACGCTGCAGGCACATGTGCGCACGCGCCTTGCCGCGCACGAGTATCCGCGCGCGATCGCGTTCGTCGACAGCCTGCCGATGACCGCGACCGGCAAGATCGTGCGCCGCGCGCTGCGCGACGCGTAGGCCGGCCGCCCTCCGGGCCGCCGGCCCGGCCGGATGGTTTATAGTGGCGCCACTACGCAGTCTTTCCTAGAAAACGATGTCCTCTGATCACCACTCCGGCGCGGGCGCGTCGCACAGCCCGCTCTACGCCAAACTCCTCGGCGAAACCGCCAAGATCGACTGGTGCGATCTCGAACGCTTCTTTGCGCAGGGCAAGCTGCTGTCCGTCGCACGCGACCTCGATCTCGTCAGCGTCGCGGAAGCCGTTGCCGACGACGATGCCGAGCAGGTCACGCGCTGGCTGTCGTCGGGCCTCGTCGCGCGCATGCCGGCCGAAACCGCTGCCGATTACGCGGCGCGCAACCCGGAGCTGTGGGCGGTCGTCGTCTCGCCTTGGGTCTGCGTGCAGGAACGCGCCTGACGCGTCCGCCATGTCCGAAGCCGCGTTACCGCACGGGGCCGGCACGGCCGCCGTCACGCACCGGCGTGTCCTCGCGCTCGCGTTCCCGATCGTCCTCGCGAACCTGACCCAGCCGATCCTCGGTGCCGTCGACACGGCCGTCGCGGGCCACCTCGACGGCACGCCGTACCTGGGCGGCGTCGCACTCGGCGGGCTGTTCTTCAATTTCGTGTTCTGGGGGTTCGGTTTCCTGCGGATGGGGACGACGGGCCTCGTCGCGCAGGCGCATGGCGCCGGCGACGCCGCCGGGATCCGCCTGAACCTGCTGCGCGCGTTGATCGTCGCGTTCGCACTCGGCGCCGCGGTACTGGCGCTGCAGGTGCCGCTGCTGTCATGTGCGCTGTCCGCGCTCGGCGGCAGCGATGCCGTCCGCACCACGGCGCTTGCCTACAGCCACGCGCGAATCTGGAGCGCCCCGTTCGCGCTCGCGAACTACGTCGTGCTCGGCTACCTGCTCGGCATGCAGCGCGTGCGGCTCGCGCTCGTCGCGCAGGTGTTCATCAATGCGGTGAACATCGGCGCCGTGCTGCTCTACGTGTATGGCTTCGGCTGGGGTATCGCCGGCATCGGCGCCGCGACGGCCACCGCGGACGCATGCGGTTTCGCGCTCGGCGCATGGATGCTGTGGCGGCTGCGGCCGCGCGGCCTTGCGCCGATCGCGGTACGTGCACTCGCCGACCGCGTCGCGCTCAAGCGGCTGATCGTGCTCAATCGCGACATCTTCCTGCGCACGCTGTGCCTGCTCGGCGCATTCGGCTGGTTCGCGCACCTCGGTGCAAAACAGGGCGATGCGACGCTCGCGGCAAACGCGCTGCTGCTGAATTTCCAGACGTTCATGGCGTACGGCCTCGACGGCTTCGCGCATGCGGCCGAAGCGCTCGTCGGGGCTGCGGCCGGCGCACGCGACCGCCGCGCTTTCCGGCAGGCCGTACGCGTCACGCTGTTCTGGTCGGCGCTCGGCGCGCTGCTGTTCGCACTCGTGTACTGGGCCGCCGGCGGCTGGATCGTCGCGCGCCTGACCGACCAGGCCGAGATCCGCGAAATGGCGCTGCGCTACCTGCCGTGGGCCGCGCTTTCTCCGATCGTGTCGGTCTGGGGGTTCCTGCTCGACGGCGTGTTCATCGGCGCCACGCAGACGCAATCGCTGATGCGTGCGATGGTCGCGTCGTTCTCGATCTTCGTCGTGGCCACGCTCGCCGCCGTCGGCACGTTCGGCAATCACGGCCTCTGGTTCGCGCTGCTGCTGTTCATGGCCGCACGCGGCGCGACGCTGGCGCGCTACCTGCCGGCGCTGTTGCGGCACATCGGCGCCGACGCGCCCGCGGCCCGCGCCTGACGGCGGGCCGACCCGGCCGTTATTGCGTGGGTTTCGGCGGCGGCGCGTCGAGCATCGACGGCGGCGTCATGTCGGTGGGCACGCCGTGATAGTCGGCCGGATCTTCCGGCGGATGGCCGCGACGGGCCTGATGCGGATCGCTGGTGCAGCCGGCGAGCAAAGATGCGGCCAGCACGGCCAGCATGAAACGGTTCATCGGGTAGGGCTCCGGAAAGCGGCGCGCCCATCGCACGCCGGGACCGCGCCGAGTCTAGCGGAAATCTCGGTTCGGAGTCGCGCCGCGCATGTCCTACTATGTACGCATGGCGCTGTGCCGTGGAAAGGAGGCTGCCATGTCGTCTGAAGAAATCGCCGGCCTGATCGGGCTGTTCGTCGGTCTGATGGTGCTCGTCGCCCTGTCGTTCTTCGAGTCGCGCGAATACAAGCGCAGCCATGAAGGCGAAGGGATGATCCACCACTGGATGGCCGAACACCACCTGCTCGACTGGCGGCGCAAGCATTAAGCGCGCCGCTGGCGTCCGGCTCATACCCGGGCCGTTCACGAACGTGCCGCGCCCCGGCACGCGGTTGAGTGCATATCGCCGGAATTAACAGGGTCCGGTTCACACACGTTGATCAGATGGACAAACGCCGTCGCGCGGCGCGTGCCACGCGACGGCGTTCGCTTGCGCGCGCCCGGGCGAGCGGGCGCGACGCGATTCCGACGGCTCAGCCCAGGAAGTGGCGGGCGTAGCGCGCGTTGATGTCGGACAGGCGGAACAGCGTCAGGAAATCCGCGCAGTTGAAGTCGGGATCCCAGGCCGGCGCACCGCAGATCTTCGCGCCGAGACGCAGGTAACCCTTGATCAGCGGCGGCGGCGCCACGACGGTGCCCGTCTGCAGTTCGTCGACCGGCAGGGCCGTGTGCGGGAACGCGCGATATTCCGGCGCCGTCAGCGAGCCTGCCGACAGCGACTGGTACAGATTCGCCGCGTAGTGGCCGCCGTCGGCCATCGACACGCTCGCGCAGCCGAGCATCGTCTCGTAGCCGTTCTGCATCATGTACGCGCCAAGGCCGCCCCACAGCGCCATGATGACGGCGCCGCTGCGGTAGTCGCTGTGCACGCACGAGCGGCCGACCTCGACCATCTTGCCGCGCAGATGCGTGAGGCGCGACAGGTCGAATTCGCCTTCGGCGTACAGGCGGCCGACACGCGCCGCCTGGTGCGGCGGCAGCACGCGATACGTACCGACGACCTTCAGGGTGTCGAGATCGCGAACCAGCAGGTGGTCGCAGTACGCATCGAACGGATCGACGTCGAGACCGGAGGGGCCGCTGACCTGCGCGCCCATCTCTTCGGCGAACACGCTATAACGCAGGCGCTGGGCTTCGCGCAATTCGTCTTCGGTACGCGCCCACGCGGCGCGCAGGCGATACTCCGATGTGACGGTTTCAGCAGCGCGCGGCAGGTGGCGCCGCGACGTGTCGAGGGGCAGCGAGGCAAAAGGGAGCGTAGGCGTCGGCAGTTCTCGCATTAGGCTTTCCTGGTCGTAAGGAATAGGGCGACATGCCCGCCAATGTAGTAATCGGCCGTGACCGTTATGTGGCACGACCGTGTCCTTTCAATGACGTGTCGCCGAATTGACTTTAGCAGAAAGCTTGCGAAACCGTATGATCAATCCCTTCAAAGCTCTTCAGGCGGGCCTCACAGCAGGTCGGGCGTCAATACCGCACGCAATACGGCCTGCCGGCTGCCGTCACGCGTGCGGCTCGCCAGCCACACGATTCCGCCCTTCTTGACGCTCCAGCTGTCGTCGCCGCCGGCGATCAGCTGCGCGGCAACGCTGCCGAGCGTCGGCTGGTGCCCGACGATCACGACCGTCGGCGCGATGCCTTCCGGCCAGCCGGCCGCCGCCAGCACGTCGTCGACGCCGCCGCCCGGCGCGAGCGTGTCGACCGTCCGGTACTGGTCGGTCAGCGCCTCGACCGTCTGCACGGTGCGGGCCGCCGGGCTCGCGAGGATCACGGCGTTCGTCTCGAGCCGGCCACGCAGCCATTTGGCCATCGCCTGCGCGTCCTTGCGGCCCCGGACGGTCAACTGACGCGCGAGATCGCTCGTCGCGTAGTCTTCGGCTTCGGCGTGGCGCCAAAGGATCAGGTTCATCATGATGTTCTCCTTGCTTCGGCGAGCGGGCCGCCGATGATCGGGCGAATTGTCGCAAATTGCGGGCGTTTGCCGCCGCGGCATTTGCCCGCATATAGGGATTGACCGGATCGGATATTCAACGATACAATCTTTGGCTCGTCGGAGCGTAGCGCAGCCTGGTAGCGCATCTGATTTGGGATCAGAGGGTCGTAGGTTCGAATCCTATCGCTCCGACCAAGGAATCAAGGGGTTACGGTTAATACCGTAGCCCCTTTTCCGTTTCTGGGCCCTTCAAGCGTCAACCGGGATTCCCGGTTCGCAGCGCCTCGATTCATTGTAGGGATCAATTGGGGCATCGACGCTACAACGATCCACGCTGCCCCCGGCAGCCGTATTTCGAAGGCCGGCACAAAGCAAATGGCTGACGACCTTGCGCTTTCAATGCAGGAAAGGATCGAGCGTCAGCCTGTCCGGCCCGTCGAATCACCGACGGCATACGGGCCAACGCGCCATCCGCAGCCCGCATACGGCACTTGCCGGAACACGCGATAATGCGCGTGGACAACCCCGCCTTCGCGCATGAAAAACAACATTCTGAAGACCGCCCTCTGCGCATCGCTGCTCGCGCTCGCGACTGCCGGCACCGCGTCGGCCAAGGCACTCGACGACGCACTCGACTGCCACTCGACCGGCCACAAATTCGTCGCGCCGCTGCTCGCCGCCGGCGACATCCAGTCGGAGCCGATGCATGTCGAATCGAACTCGGTCAATGCATTCCGCACGAGCCACGCGCTGACGGCGTACGGCTTCGGCGTCTACGTCGTGCTCGGATACCAGGCGAACGATCCGATCTTCCGCCCGGGCGACGGCACGCCGATCGGCGACTGGGCCTATGGCGTCGTGGTGCGGGGCACGAAAAGCGCGGTGGAAGAAGCCGTGCGCAAGGCCGGCAGTGACGCGACCGTCAAGCAGGCGTTTCCGTTCCTGACTGCGATCGTCTGCTCGTCGGACTGAGCGGCCGCCACGACGATCACGCGGCAAGCCTGAAGGGCGCCAAGCCTGCCTGCTGCCCGGCCCCTCCCAGCCCCGCTGTCGACCTCGCTGCGGCCAGTTACGCGCCGGTATACACCACGCGATACGGGATACCGACCTTCTCCCACTCGGCCGCCTCCTGGCTGAGGCTGTAGTCGGTCAACGGGTTCTGCTCGACCCACGCGCTCGGCAGGCGCACTTCATACCCGCCCTTCTTCATCTGCGAAACGGAAATGTCCGGCAGCCCGGCATCGGTCCGGCGCCGGCACAGCAGCGCCGCGAGCCGCAGGCAGAACAGCAGCGGCCACTCGACCTCGCGCGCCTGCGACAGCTTGCCGAGCTTGCCCGCGTGACCGAGCACGAGCGCGGCGAGGCGCGCCTGGTCGGTGCGCGAAAAACCCGGCATGTCCGCGTTGCTCGCGATATACGCCGAGTGCTTGTGATACGCGCTGTGCGAGATCGACAAACCGATCTCGTGCAACGCGGCCGCCCAGCCGAGGAACATCCGCCCTTCCTCGCGCGCTTCTTCGTCGGCTTCCTCGAGTTCGTCGTAGAAGCGCCCCGCCAGCGCGCCGATCCGCTCGGCCTGCGCACGATCGACACCGTAGCGGCGCGTGAAGCCCTCGACGGTCACCGCACGCATGTCCTCGTGCTGCGTCCGGCCGAGCAGGTCGTACAGCACACCGAGGCGCAATGCGCCATCGGTCGTATCGACGTAGTCGACACCGAGTTCCTCGAACACTGCGAGCATGATCGCGAGGCCGCCCGCGAGCACCGGCACGCGATCGGGCTTCAGCGCGATCAGCTTCAGCCGGTTGACGTTCTCCGACTTGATCAGCGCACGCTTGAGCCGCTCGAGGCCGCCGCGCGAAATGCCGTGCGTGATGCCCGGATCGTTGAAGCCGTTCGCCTCGACGAGTTCCGCGAGCGCACGCGCGGTGCCCGACGAGCCGATCGCCTGGTCCCAGCCGGCCTTCTTGTACTCGCTCGATATGATCTGGATCTCGCGCTTGGCCGCGAGCTCGGCCTGCCGCATCGTGTATTCGTCGACGTTGCCGGCCGGGAAGAAGGTGCGGCTGTGGCTCACGCAGCCGATGTAGAGGCTCTCCATCACGATCGGCGTGTAGTGCGAGCCGATGATGAATTCGGTGGAGCCGCCGCCGATATCGACGACGAGCCGCTTGCCCGCGCTCGCCGGCACCGAGTGCGCGGCGCCCGCGTAGATCAGCCGCGCTTCTTCGCGGCCCGCGATCACTTCGATCGGGAAACCCAGTGCCGCTTCGGCTTCGCCGAGAAATTCGGCCGCGTTCTTCGCGACACGCAGCGTGTTGGTCGCCACCGCGCGCACGTGATCGGGATGGAAATCGCGCAGGCGCTCGCCGAACCGCTTGAGCGCTTCCCAGCCACGCTCCTGCGACGCGCGATCGAGCATCTTGTCGCTCGACAGGCCCGCGGCCAGCCGGACGGGCTCGCGCAGCGCGTCGACGGGATAGATCTGGCTGCCCGCCGGCGTTTCCTCGACACGACCGACGATCAGCCGGAAGCTGTTCGAGCCGAGATCCACGGCAGCCAGCAAGTGGGGGGTTGTAACCATCAGAAGGGGCTCCGTGCGCGTTCGCCCGCGGCGGCCGGTGCGGCAACCGCGGACGATCAATCAAAGGCGACATTTTAAGCGTGGAACGCTTGCCATTGCCACGCTTCACGGGCATGCATCCTGCTCGATTGCATATAGCCGAAACATTTATGAGACGAAACGGTTACAGCGTAGAATTTCCCGATATAAATACATCATTGTCATTCGCACGTCATCGTACCGTGAGAGTTTCCGAGCGTCCTTTCGAATCATCGCCTGAATCACCCCCTACTCTGCCGATGTCCGTCCGTTACCCGCTTCTCAATCGTGAACTCGGCATCCTCGGTTTCAACGAGCGCGTGCTGGCCCAGGCAGCTGATCCGCAAGTCCCGTTGCTCGAGCGCCTCCGCTTCATCTGCATCACCAGCAGCAACCTCGACGAATTCTTCGAAGTCCGGATGGCCGGCCTGCAGGAGCAGATCCGCGACAACCCCGGCGCACTGACGCCCGACGGCATGTCGTTACAACATGCTTACGATCTCGTCGTCGAACGCGCGCAGCGGCTCGTCCATCGACAGTACACGATGCTGCACGAAACCGTGCTGCCCGCGCTCGAACAGGAAGGCATCTACTTCCACGCAAGCGACACGTGGAACGACGAGCAGCTCGAATGGGCGCGGCACTACTTCCTCGACGAGCTGTTGCCGGTGCTGACGCCGATCGGCCTCGATCCCGCGCATCCGTTCCCGCGCGTGCTGAACAAGAGCCTGAATTTCGTCGTCGAGCTCGAAGGCCGCGACGCGTTCGGACGCCAGGCCGTGATGGGCATCGTGCAGGCGCCGCGCGCGCTGCCGCGCGTCGTGCGCATGCCGCACGCGCTGTCGGGCTTCGAGCACGGCTTCGTGCTGCTGAGCTCGTTCATGCAGCGCTTCGTCGGCGAGCTCTTCCCGCAACTGACGGTGAAGAGCTGCAACCAGTTCCGCATCACGCGCAACAGCGAGCTGTTCGTCGACGAAGACGAAATCACGAACCTGCGCGTCGCGCTGCAGGGTGAACTGCCCGCGCGCCACCTCGGCAATGCAGTGCGCCTCGAAGTGTCGGCCGACTCGCCGCCGCACATCGTGCGCCGCCTGCTCGTGGAAAGCGAACTCGGCGAGAAGGACTGCTATCGCGTGGCCGGTTCGGTGAACCTCGTGCGGCTGATGCAGATTCCCGATCTCGTCGACCGTCCCGACCTGAAGTTCACGCCGTTCACCGCGTCGACCCCGTCCGCGATCACGAACGCGCCGACGATGTTCGACGCGATCGACAACGGCGACATCCTGCTGCACCACCCGTACGAAAGCTTCCAGCCGGTGCTCGAACTGCTGCAGCAGGCCGCGAGGGATCCGAGCGTCGTCGCGATCAAGCAGACGATCTACCGCACCGGCACCGATTCGCCGCTGATGGACGCGCTGATGGAAGCCGCGCGCAACGGCAAGGAAGTGACCGTCGTCGTCGAACTGCTCGCGCGCTTCGACGAGGAAACCAACATCAACTGGGCGTCGCAGCTCGAAGCCGTCGGCGCGCATGTCGTGTACGGCGTGGTCGGCCACAAGTGCCACGCGAAGATGATGCTGATCGTGCGGCGCGTCGTGCAGGCCGGCAAGGCGTCGCTGCGCCGCTACGTGCACCTCGGCACCGGCAACTACCATCCGCGCACGGCACGCCTCTACACCGATTTCGGGCTGATGACGGCCGACCAGAAGATCTGCGAGGACGTCCATCACGTGTTCCAGCAACTGACCGGCATCGGCGGCGAACTCACGCTGCACGAGCTGTGGCAGTCGCCGTTCACGCTGCATCCGCGCATCATCGATTCGATCCGCGCGGAGATCGACAATGCACGCGCCGGCAAGCGCGCACGCGTCGTCGCGAAGATGAACGCGCTGCTGGAGCCGACGGTGATCGCCGCGCTGTACGAAGCGTCGCAGGCCGGCGTCAAGGTCGACCTGATCGTGCGCGGTGTCTGCGCGCTGAAGCCCGGCGTGCCGGGGCTGTCGGAAAACATCACCGTGCGCTCGATCGTCGGCCGCTTCCTCGAGCACCACCGGATCTACTACTTCCACGCGAACGGCGCCGAGGAGGTCTATCTGTCGAGCGCCGACTGGATGGACCGCAACCTGTTCCGCCGCGTCGAAGTCGCGTTCCCGATCCGCGATCGCAAGCTCAAGCGGCGCGTGATCGCCGAGGGCCTGTCGGTGTGCCTCGGCGACAACCAGTCGGCGTGGCAGATGCATAGCGACGGTCACTACCGCCGCCGTCGCACCGGCAAGACGATCCGCAACGCGCAACTCGGGTTGCTCGCGAAGTTCTGCGCCTGAAGAATCGGCCGCGCGGCGCGAGTCGCGCGCCGCGTCGCTCCCAATAAAAAACGCAGCCGACTGGCTGCGTTTTTTATTGGGAGCCGGCATACCTCCGCTCACCGAACGAGCGACGGATGCCGTTACGCGATCATGCCTCGTAAGCGGCCGGCCGGATCGCGATGATGCGCGAGCCCGGGAAGCGCGCGGTGAACGTGCTGCCGCGCCCTTCCTCGCTCTGCACGTACAGGTGCGCGTCATGCCGTTGCAGCACGTGCTTGACGATCGCAAGGCCGAGCCCCGTGCCGCCGGTGTCGCGCGAACGGCTGCGGTCGACGCGGTAGAAGCGTTCGGTGAGCCGCGGCAGGTCGGCGGCCGGAATCCCGAAGCCGCTGTCCGTGACGGAAAACACACCCTGCGCGCCTTCGCGCCGCCACGTCACGACGATCTTGCCGCCTTCCGGCGTATAGCGGATCGCGTTCGTGACGAGATTCGCGAACGCGCTGAACAGCTCCGTCTGCGCACCGGTGACGCCGAGCGTTTCGTCGATCGAGAACGCGATATCGTGATGCCCGTTCGACAGCGTCTGCGCGTCCTCCTTCAGATGGTCGAACACGGCCCGCATGTCGATCGCGCGATCGAGCGGCGGCTTGCTCTCGCCCTCCAGCTTCGCGAGCACCAGCAGGTCGGTCACGATGTGCCGCATCCGCGAGGCCTGCTGCTCCATCATGTCGAGATAGCGCGCGCGATCCTCCTCGTTCAGCGGCAGCTCGCGCATCGTCTCGAGGAACCCCGACAGCACGGTGAGCGGCGTCTTCAACTCGTGCGACACGTTCGCGACGAAGTCACGTCGCATCGCATCGGTCCGCTCGAGCTCGGTGATGTCCTGCGTGAGCAGCAGCTTGCGATTCTCGCCGTACGGAAACACCTGCACTTCCAGCACGTTCTGCCGCGAATCGCCCATGCCGCGCATCACGAGCGTCTCCTCGTAATGCTGCGCGTTCAGGTAGCGGACGAACTCGGGATGGCGTACCAGGTTGGTGATGTGCTGGCGCAGGTCGCGCTTCGCGTCGAGGCCGAAATGGACCTCGGCGATCGCGTTGCACCACTCGATCTGGTCGTGATCGTCGAGCATCGCGACGCCGTTCGGCGACGCCTGGATCGCCTGGATGAAGCGCGAATGCTGCTGCTCGACCTGCCGCACCTGCGCATGCCACTGCTTCGCGAGTTTGTGCAGGCGATAGTAGATCTCGCCCCAGATGCCCGGCGCGCTCGGCACCTCGCCGTAGACCGGTGCATCGAGCAGCCGCCACAGACGCTGCGTATGAAAGGTGCTGAAAAAGCCTTGCGCGACCAGCATCACGACCACGAACACGAGGCCCGCGGTCGGGCCGGCGAAGACGCCGACCAATACGCCGATCAGCACGAGCAGCACGAGCGACACCAGAAAGCGCGCCCAGATGATGTTCATGATTCAGCGCCCGAAAGAATGAACGGCATGCCGTGGCACACGGCATGCGTGGATACGTTACGCGTGCTTGGCGAGCCGGTAGCCGCTGCCGCGCACGGTCTCGATCATCGCATCGCAGCCGGCCGGTTTCAAGGCCGCGCGCAATCGTTTGATGTGCACGTCGACGGTGCGCTCCTCGACGAATACATGGTCGCCCCACACCTGGTCGAGCAGTTGCGTGCGGCTGTGCACGCGCTCCGGATGCGTCATGAAGAAATGCAGCAGGCGGAACTCGGTCGGGCCGAGATCGAGCTTGATCTCGCTGCCTTCCGCATGCGCGGCGACGCGATGCGTGGCCGGGTCGAGGCGCAGCCCGTTGATCGACACGACGTCCTCGGTCAGCTGCGGCGCGCGACGGCGCAGCACGGCCTTGATCCGCGCCATCAGCTCCTTCGGCGAGAACGGCTTCGTCACGTAGTCGTCCGCGCCGATTTCGAGGCCGAGCACCTTGTCCTGCTCATCGCCACGTGCAGTCAGCATGATGATCGGGATGTGCTTGGTCCGTTCGTTGTTGCGCAGGTCGCGCGCGAACGCAATACCGGACTTGCCCGGCAGCATCCAGTCGAGCAGCACGAGATCGGGCAGCACGTCGCTGATCAGGTTCTGCGCCTGTTCGGCGTTGTACGCCCGAATCGGGCAGTGACCGGCGTGCTGGAGATTCACCGAGATCAGTTCGGAAATCGCGGGCTCATCTTCAACGACGAGAATGTTGCTGGGCATCGGCACCTCTGTTCTTCCTTACGGAGTCGATTAACTGTTGGCTTCGCGATCGAGCGTGTCGCGCGGCTGGTGCCGCACGTCGGTGCCCTTCACGATGTAGATGATGAATTCGGCGATGTTCTTCGCGTGGTCGCCGATCCGCTCGATCGCCTTCGCGATGAACAGGTACTCGAGGCCCACCGAAATCGTGCGCGGATCTTCCTGCATGTACGACACGAGCTTGCGCACGAACGCACGGAATTCCTGGTCGATTTCCTTGTCGTCCTTGACGATCTGCGCGGCGGCCACCGTATCGAGACGCGCGAACGCGTCGAGCGCGCGGCGCAGGATCGTCACGGCCATCTCGCCCGACACCTTGATCTCGGCGATGTTGACCGTGCGCGCGGCCGGCTCGTCGACCAGGCGGCGCACGCGCTTCGCGATCTTCTCGGCCTCGTCGCCTGCGCGCTCGAGGTTCGTAATCGTTTTCGAAATCGACATCAAAAGGCGCAGGTCACGCGCGGCAGGCTGTCTCCGCGCGATGATGTTGCCGCACTCCTGGTCGATGTCGACTTCCATCGTGTTCAGGACTTCTTCGTTCGCGATCACCTTCTCGGCCGCATCGCGATCGAATTCGTTCAGCGCGTGCATCGCGCCGACGATCTGCGACTCGACGAGCCCGCCCATTTCCAGCACTTTCGACGACACCGCGTTGAGATCGGCGTCGAACTGGCTCGACAGATGTTTATCCGACATGGCTGTTGTTCTCCGTCATCAGCCGAAGCGGCCGGTGATGTAGTCTTCCGTTTCCTTGCGCACCGGCTTGATGAAGATCTTTTCGGTCTCGCCGAACTCGATCAGCTCGCCCAGGTACATGTAGGCCGTGAAATCCGAGCAGCGTGCGGCCTGCTGCATGTTGTGCGTGACGATCACGACCGTGTAGTCGCTCTTCAGCTCCGCGATCAGCTCTTCGATGCGGCCCGTCGAAATCGGGTCGAGCGCCGAGCACGGTTCGTCGAGCAGCAGCACTTCCGGACGGATCGCGATACCGCGCGCGATGCACAGACGCTGCTGCTGGCCGCCCGAGAGGCCGTAGCCGCTCTGGCTCAGCTTGTCCTTCACTTCGTTCCACAGCGCGGCCTTCGTGAGCGCCCACTCGACGCGATCGTCCATTTCCGAGCGCGTGAGCTTTTCGAACATCTTCACGCCGAACGCGATGTTGTCGTAGATCGACATCGGGAACGGGGTCGGCTTCTGGAACACCATGCCGATCCGCGCGCGCAGCAGCGAGATGTCGCGCTTCGTCGTCAGCAGGTTCTCGCCGTCCATCAGGATTTCGCCTTCGGCGCGCTGCTCCGGATAGAGCGCGAACATCTTGTTGAACGTGCGCAGCAGCGTCGACTTGCCGCAGCCCGACGGGCCGATGAACGCCGTCACCTTCCCTTCGGGAATGCTCAGGTTGATGTTCTTCAGCGCATGGAACTTGTTGTAGAAGAAGTTGAGGTTGTTGACCTCGATCTTCGCGTTCAGCGGCTCGAGCGGACGGCCGTGCGCCGCGTCGTGCGTGCCGGCCGGCGCTGCAGTGCGTTCGACCGGATTCAGGTGGCTTTCTGCCATATTCATCGGATTGCTCCGCCGTTACTTTTTCGAGAAGATCGAGCGCGCCAGGATGTTGAGTCCGAGCACCCCGAGCGTAATCAGGAACACGCCCGCCCATGCGAGCGACTGCCATTCCGCGAACGGGCTCATCGCGAACTTGTAGATCGTGACGGGCAGGTTCGCCATCGGCTGGCTCATGTCGACCGAGAAGAACTGGTTCGACAGCGCGGTGAACAGCAGCGGCGCCGTTTCGCCGGCGATCCGCGCGACGGCGAGCAGCACGCCCGTGATGATCCCGCCGACCGACGCGCGCAGCGTGATCTTCAGCACCATGCGCCACTTCGGCGTGCCGAGTGCGAAGGCCGCTTCGCGCAGCGCGTTCGGCACGAGCTTCAGCATGTTCTCGGTCGTGCGGATCACGATCGGAATCTGCAGCAGCGCGAGCGCGATCACGCCGGCCCAGCCCGAGAAGCGCCCCGACTTTGCAACGACGATCGCGTACACGAACAGGCCGATGACGATCGACGGCGCGGACAGCAGGATGTCGTTGATGAAGCGGATCGTGCTCGCCAGCAGGTTCTTCTGGCCGTATTCGGCGAGATAGACGCCCGCCAGGATGCCGATCGGCGTGCCGACCAGCGTGCCGAAACCGCACAGCAGCAAGCTGCCGACGATCGCGTTCGCGAGACCGCCGCCTTCCGTGTTCGGTGCCGGCGTCGATTCCGTAAACAGTTGCAGCGACAGGCCGCCGACGCCGAGATGCACCGTCGTGTAGAGAATCCACACGAGCCACAAGAGGCCGAATGCCATCGCACCGAGCGACGCGGTGAGCGCGATCGCGTTGACGGCCTTGCGCTTGCGCTGCAGGCGGTTGCGCATCGCGTCGAGCACGGCGCCGTCCGGACCCGGGAAATTCATGATGGGCTCGCTCATTTCTTGCCCTCTCCCTTCTCGAGACGAAGCAGCAGCAGTTTGGAGATGGACAGCACGATGAACGTGATCACGAACAGGATCAGGCCCAGTTCCATCAGCGCGGACGTATGCAGGCCCGGTTGCGCTTCCGCGAATTCGTTCGCGAGCGCCGACGTAATGCTGTTGCCCGGCGCGAACAGAGAAATGCTGTCGAGCAGGTTCGTATTGCCGATCACGAAAGTCACGGCCATCGTCTCGCCGAGCGCGCGGCCGAGGCCGAGCATCACGCCGCCGATCACGCCGGTCTTCGTGTAGGGCAGCACGACCTTCCACATCACTTCCCACGTCGTGCAGCCGATCCCGTACGCCGATTCCTTCAGCAGCACGGGCGTGACTTCGAACACGTCACGCATCACCGATGCGATGTACGGGATGATCATGATCGCGAGGATCACGCCGGCGGCCAGGATGCCGATACCGATCGGCGGGCCGGCGGTCAGCGGGCCGAGCACCCACACGTCCTTGAACAGGCGGCCGATCGGCTTCTGGAAATATTCCGCGAAGATCGGCGCGAACACGAGCAGGCCCCACATGCCGTACACGATCGACGGAATCGCGGCGAGCAGCTCGATCGCGATGCCGAGCGGGCGGCGCAGCCACACGGGCGACAGCTCGGTGAGGAACAGCGCGATGCCGAAGCTGACCGGCACCGCGATGACGAGCGCGATGACCGATGTCACGATCGTGCCGTAGATCGGCACGAGCGCGCCGTAGATGTCCGAGTTGGGATCCCACTCGGATTGCCACAGGAAGCCGAGGCCGAACTTCTGGATGGTCGGCATCGACGCGATGATCAGGGAAACGATGATCCCGCCGAGCAGCAGCAGGGTCACGATCGCGGCAAGCCGTGCAAGACCGCCGAACACGACATCCCCGAGGCGGCTCGGCGCGCGTTGCTGCGCAACGTCGGCGGACCGTGAGGACGTATAGGAAATATCAGACATGGGTGCCTGCTTTTGATTGCCGGGCGCCGTAACGCCCGGCTTTACCGCACACACTGCCCGACCGGCACGGCCGGGCAGCGAACCGCTGCAATGCTTACTCGGCGGCGACCGGCTTGCCCGAAGCGTCCGTCACCTTGATCTTCCACTGCTTGCGGATTTCCGCTTCGACTGCCGGCGGCAGCGAGATGTAGTCGAGGCTGTCAGCAGCCTTCTCGCCGTTCTTGAACGCCCAGCTGAAGAACTTCAGCGTTTCCACGCCCTGCTCCGGCTTGTCCTGCTTCGCGTGCAGCAGCACGAACGTCGCGCCGACGACCGGCCATGCTTCCTTGCCCGGCTGGTTCGTCAGGATCTGGTAGAACGACTTCGACCAGTTCGCGCCGGCAGCAGCGGCCTTGAACGTTTCCGTCTTCGGCTCGACCACCGTGCCCGTCGAGTTCTTCAGAGCCGTGTAGACCATGTTGTTCTTCTTCGCGTACGCCCATTCGACATAGCCGACCGCGCCCGGCAGGCGCTGCACGAACGCTGCGACGCCGTCGTTGCCCTTGCCGCCCGTGCCCGTCGGCCAGTTGACCGTCGTGCCTTCGCCGACCTTCGACTTCCACTCGTCGTTGACCTTCGACAGGTAGTTCGTCCAGATGAAGCTCGTGCCCGAGCCGTCAGCGCGGCGAACCACGGCGATGTCCGTGTCCGGCAGCTTGACCTTCGGGTTCAGCGCGGCGATCGCCGGGTCGTTCCACTTCTTGATCTTGCCGAGGTAGATGTCGCCGAGCACCGGGCCCGACAGCGTCAGTTCACCCGGCTTCACGCCCGGTACGTTGATGACCGGCACCACGCCGCCGACCACCGTCGGGAACTGGAACAGGCCTTCCTTCGCGAGCTCTTCATCCTTCAGCGGAGCGTCCGAGCCGGCAAAATCGACCGTCTTCGCGACGATCTGCTTCAGGCCGCCCGACGAGCCGATACCTTGATAGTTGACCTTCGCGCCGCCGGTCTGCTGGTAGTCAGCAGCCCATTTCGTATAGATCGGCATCGCGAACGTGCTGCCTGCGCCCGTGATGTCGGCAGCGTGGGCGGCGACGGCGAAAAGCGCGCCAGCCAGGCCGGCAATCGCGGTTTGCATCAATTTCATGAGACCTCCAGTGTGTGAGCGGATGACTACGGCACCGCGAAGGTTAGGGGCTCCTCATGACGGTAATGTGACAATCGATGAAACTGGCGTGACAGTAACATGACTGGTTGAAAGGGAGTATCGGGTGCGGCGGAGACGGCGCCCGGGCGGCGCCTGAACGGCGGCGGCGGCAAGAATTGCCCGCCTGGAAGGGACGGGAGACGTCCCGTTTTACATCGGTGCGAGCGGATCGTAGCGCGGTGTCTGCGTCCGGGAAAGCCCCCGCTTGGGGCTGGCCCGATATCAGGGGTCTGACGATTTTTCGCCCCTGAATTGCGGGGGCGACGCGCCCGTCTCTTTATCGGTATCGCAAACCTTTGCGTCCGACGAAATCACGGCGCCCCGAAGGCGCCGTGTGCGGATTCACCGGAACACCGGCGCGCAGGTGTTTGACCTGACACGCCGGGCCCGCGCGTCAGGTCGTCGCCGCGCGCACCGCGTCGGCGATCGTCTCCGCATGGCGCACCGCGTCGGCCGCCTGCTGTGCTTCGACCATCACGCGCAGCACGGGCTCCGTGCCCGATGCGCGGATCAGCACGCGGCCGCTGCCGGCGAGCGCGGCTTCGGCTGCGTCGATCGCGGCGCGAATCGACGTGCTGCCCTTCCAGTCGGCACCCGGCTTCATCCGCACGTTGATCAGCTTCTGCGGGAACAGCGTGACGCCGTCGAGCATCTGCGCGAGGGTCCTGCCGCTGCGCTTCAACGCGGCCAGCACGAGCAGCGCAGACACGATGCCGTCGCCGGTCGAGTGGCGATCGAGCGACAGGATGTGGCCCGAGCCTTCCGCGCCGAGCTGCCAGCCGTGTTCGCGCAGTTGCTCGAGCACGTAGCGATCGCCGACTGCCGCGCGGACGAACTTCACGCCCTCGCGCTGCAGCGCGACTTCGACCGCGAGGTTCGTCATCAGCGTGCCGACCGCGCCTTCGACCTTGCCGTCGGTCGCGATCCGGTCCTTCACGAGCACGTAGAGCAGCTCGTCGCCGTTGTACAGGCGACCGGCGGCATCGACCACTTGCAGGCGGTCGGCATCGCCGTCGAGCGCAATGCCGAGATCGGCGTGGTTCGCACGCACCGCGCGCACCAGCGCGTCCGGCGCGGTCGCACCGACACCATCGTTGATGTTGAAGCCGTTCGGCGCGACACCGATCGGAATCACGTCCGCCCCGAGCTCGTGGAACACGTGCGGCGCGATCTGGTACGCGGCGCCGTGCGCGCAGTCGATCACGAGCTTCAGCCCGCGCAGGTTGAATGCGGCAGGGAACGTGCTCTTGCAGAACTCGATGTAGCGGCCGGCCGCGTCGTCAAGGCGGCGCGCCTTGCCGAGACCGTCGGACGATGCGCACTCGAGCGGCTTGTCGAGCCACGCTTCGATCGCGGCTTCGGTGTCGTCCGGCAGCTTGTTGCCGTCGGCGGAGAAAAACTTGATCCCGTTGTCGTGATAGGGGTTGTGCGATGCGCTGATCACGACGCCCGCCGACAGGCGCAGCGCGCGCGTCAGGTACGCGACGCCCGGCGTCGGCATCGGGCCGGCCAGCATCACGTCGACGCCGGCCGCCGAGAACCCGGCCTCGAGCGCGGCTTCGAGCATGTAGCCGGATACGCGCGTGTCCTTGCCGATCAACACGGTCGGGCGCGAGCCTGCCGCGACATCGGCCGAGCTGGCCAGTACCTTGCCGGCTGCGTAACCGAGACGCAACACGAAATCCGGCGTGATGGGCGCCTCGCCCACCGTACCGCGAATGCCGTCCGTGCCGAAATATCGACGTCCCATGGTGAATCTTCCTCCTTCGTCTTCTGCTTTATCGTTGCCGCGCGGCTTCGCGCACGGCATTCAAGATCTTCAGCGCGTCGACCGTTGCCGCGACGTCGTGCACGCGCACGATCGCCGCCCCACGCTCGACCGCGCACACCGCGGCCGCCACGCTCGCCGCGACGCGCTCCATCGGCGGCTTGCCGCCGATCACCGCGCCGAGCATCGACTTGCGCGACATGCCCGCGAGTATCGGATACGCACGGCCGTCGGGCCGCACGGGTGCCGTGTCCGGCAACGCGGCCAGCAACGCATAGTTGTCGTCGACGACCGCCTTGCCGAATCCGAAACCGGGATCGACGCAGATCCGCTCCGGCGCAATCCCCGCATCGCGCAGCGCCTGCGCGCGCTCGGCGAGAAAATCGCGCACGTCGGTCACGACGTCGCCGTAATCGGGTTCGCCGACCTGCATCGTCTGTGGCTCACCCAGCATGTGCATCGCACACAGCCCGCAGTTGCCGTCGCGCACCGCGTCGATCGCGCCCGGCTGGCGGAACCCCCAGATATCGTTGATCAGGTCGGCGCCGGCGGCCAGCGCGGCACGCATCACGGCCGGCTTGTAGGTATCGATCGACAGCGGCACGTTCAACGGCCGCAGCGCTTCGACGAGCGGGATCACGCGTGCGAGTTCCTCGTCGAGCGGCACGGGCGGCGCGCCGGGACGCGTCGATTCGCCGCCGATATCGAGAAGGTCGACGCCATCGGCAATCATCCGCTCGGCCTGGCGCAGCGCATCGTCGCGCGCGAGGAAGCGGCCGCCGTCGGAGAACGAATCGGGCGTGGCGTTGAGGATGCCCATCACGAGCGGGCGTTCGAACGTCAGTTCGAAGCGGCCGCACCGGAGCGGCGCGGGAATGAATGGGGAAACAGCGGAATCGGACACGAGCAACTGGCGTGAATGAATGCAAAACGGGCCGGTGTGAAGCCACACCAGCCCGTGAACGGCGCTAAAGCGGAGATTATGCCGCCGGCGAAGCAGGCGCCGGCGCGTTGGCGGGCTTCACCTCGGCGCTGCTGCCACCACCCGACGAATCGCCGCCGACAGCCGGCGAGCTCTTCGGGGAGCGCGGCGGACGGCCTTCCATGATGTCGTTGATCTGATCGGCATCGATCGTCTCCCACTCCATCAGCGCGGCGGTCATCGCTTCGACCTTGTCGCGGTTCTCTTCGAGCAGGCGGCGCGCAAGGCCGTACTGTTCGTCGAGCACACGGCGGATTTCCGAATCGACCTTCTGCTGCGTCGCTTCCGAGATCGTGCGCGTGAAGCCGCGGCCGAACGGCGATGCATCGTTCTCGTCGTCGACGTAGACCATCGGCCCGAGCGCGTCGGTCATGCCGAAACGGGCCACCATCGCACGCGCCGTCTGCGTTGCCTTGTTGAAGTCGTCCGATGCGCCGGTGCTGACCAGGTTCATGAACAGCTCTTCCGCCACCCGGCCACCGAACAGGATCGCAAGGCGGTCCATCAGGTAGTCCTTCGAGTACGTTTCGTTGTCATGCTCCGGCAACTGCCACGTGACACCCAGTGCGCGACCGCGCGGGATGATCGTGACCTTGTGCACGGGGTCCGCCTTCGGCAGCAGCTTCGCGATCACCGCGTGGCCCGACTCGTGATAAGCGGTCGCACGCTTCGCTTCTTCGCGGATCACGGCCGACTTGCGCTCCGGACCCATGAAGATCTTGTCCTTCGCGTCTTCGAAATCCTGCATCTCGACGATGCGCTTGCCGCGACGTGCGGCGAACAGCGCCGCCTCGTTCACGAGGTTCGCGAGATCCGCGCCCGAGAAGCCCGGCGTGCCGCGTGCGATGACTGCCGCATCGACGTCGTTCGCGATCGGTACCTTGCGCAGGTGCACGCGCATGATCTGTTCGCGGCCGCGGATGTCCGGCAGACCGACGTAGACCTGGCGGTCGAAGCGGCCCGGACGCAGCAGCGCCTTGTCGAGCACGTCGGAACGGTTGGTCGCGGCGATCACGATCACGCCCGAGTTCGCCTCGAAGCCGTCCATCTCGACGAGCATCTGGTTCAGCGTCTGTTCGCGTTCGTCGTTACCGCCGCCCATGCCGGCGCCGCGATGACGGCCGACCGCGTCGATTTCGTCGATGAACACGATACACGGTGCATGCTTCTTCGCCTGCTCGAACATGTCGCGCACACGCGCCGCGCCGACACCGACGAACATTTCGACGAAGTCCGAACCCGAGATGCTGAAGAACGGCACCTTCGCTTCACCCGCGATCGCGCGGGCCAGCAGCGTCTTGCCGGTACCCGGAGGGCCGACCAGCAGCACGCCGCGCGGAATGCGGCCGCCCAGCTTCTGGAATTTCTGCGGATCGCGCAGGAAGTCGACGAGCTCGGACACTTCTTCCTTCGCTTCGTCGCAGCCGGCGACGTCGGAGAAGTTCACCGCGTTGTTGTTCTCGTCGATCAGCCGCGCGCGCGATTTCCCGAACGAGAATGCACCGCCTTTGCCGCCCCCCTGCATCTGCCTCATCATGTAGAACCAGAACACGATGATCAGGATCGTCGGCCCGAGGTAGTACAGCGCGGACATCAGCGCGTTCGGCTCGTCGTCGGCCTTGCCGCTGACCTGCACGCCGTACTTCATCAGATCGCCAACCATCCAGATGTCGCCGGGCGACACGATCTGGTATTTCTGGCCATCAGCCGGAGTGACGGTGAGGTTGCGCCCCTGAACGATGACGTTCTTGACCTTGCCGTTCTTGGCGTCGTCCATGAACTGCGAATAGGACACGCCTTCCTGGACGCGGGGCTTGTCGAACTGCTTGAACACCGTAAACAGCACCAGTGCGATCACCAGCCACACCGCTGCCTTCGAAAACATATTGTTGTTCAAAGCACCACTCCTTCACTCGTAGACGAGCGCCTACATTTTCCTTGCGGCGCCCCTCGGTCATTCTAATCCAGTCCGACCACCCTCGCCATAAGCATTGACAACCGCCGCGATAGCGCTTCGCTTGTCTGGCAAGGGCCGGAGCCCGTTTGCGGCACCTCGCTGCGCGTCAGCGCGGACGTTTCAGATGCCGACCCAAAATGAACGTTTCGGACGATTTGTCGCGGGACGCCTTCGGCTTGCGCGGCGCGACGGTCTTAAACTGCTGTTTGAATTTCTCGACGATCTGGCTGTAGCCGCTGCCGTGAAAGCATTTCACGAGCAGCGCACCATCCGGCTTCAGATGATTCTGCGCAAATTCGAGCGCCAGATCGCACAGATGCTCGATGCGCGCCGCGTCTGCCGAGGCCACGCCAGAGAGGTTGGGGGCCATGTCGGAAATAACAAGGTCCACCGCGCGCCCTTCGAGCACTTCTTCGAGCTGATGAAGGACTTCGTCCTCGCGGAAGTCGCCCTGCAGGAAGTGGACGTCGGCGATCGGCTCCATCGGCAGGATGTCGAGCGCCACGATCGTGCCGTCGATGCCGCCTTCGCGCTCCGCGTCACGCTTCTTGCCCTGCGCGAGCTTGTTGCGGGCATACTGGCTCCAGCTGCCCGGCGTCGCGCCGAGGTCGACGATCACCTGGCCCGGCCGGATCAGCTTGTCCTGCTCGTCGATTTCCTTCAGCTTGTACGCGGCACGCGCGCGATAGCCCTCCCGCTGCGCCATTTTGACGTAGGGGTCGTTGATGTGGTCGTGCAGCCAGTGCTGGTTGAAGCGGTTTTTTGCCATTCGAGAGAGAGATTGCTGCTATTGCTTCGTGAAGCCGCGCTTTTAGCGGATAATACGCGTCTTCTTCGCGCGGCTGCGGCCCCTTTTCAGGCCCAAGCCGCGATTTTACGTGGTTTCGGCGCACGGCTGACGCGGTAACTTCCCGCGATCGCTATTCAGTCAGCGCGCCCTTATTTAGATTTCGACATTTCCATGCCCGCCCTTTCGCTTTCTCCCGCCGAGCGCTCCGCGCTGCGCTCCCAGGCCCATGCGCTCAAGCCCGTCGTGCTGATCGGGGCCGAAGGGCTCACCGACGCCGTGCTGAAGGAAATCAAGGTGCACCTCGACGCGCACCAGCTGATCAAGATCCGCGTGTTCGGCGACGAGCGCGACGAGCGCATCGCGATCTACGACGAGATCTGCGACCGCCTGAGCGCGGCGCCGATCCAGCACATCGGCAAGCTGCTGGTGATCTGGAAGCCCGAAGCCGCCGCAGCGGCTCCGGCTCGCGGCCGTCGTGCCGGCACCGTGCCCAGCGCGGCCGAAGCCGTCGACGACAAGAAAGGCCGTGCACCGCGCACCGTCAAGGTCGTCAAGGTATCGCCGAACGCGAGCCCCGTGCGTCGCCCGCGGCCGGTCAAGGTCACGGTGCGCGGCAACGAGCGCGTGACGGCAGGCGGTAACGTGAAGCGCGCCAAGAAGCGCCAGGCCAGCACGAAGCGTCCGTTCCAGGACAAGTAAGCATCGAGGCTGCACGGCTCGCCGTGCAGCCACCCTGCCCGCGGGCCCGGCCTCGGCCGGGCCTGCGCGGCATTCGCGTCAGGCGTCGCGCGCCGGCAGACGCCAGATCAGCATCAGCCCCAGCACGCTCTCGACGAGGTAGAACACGCTCGAGACGCCGTGCAGCATCCCGAAGCGGCTCGCATACGGCGAGTTCGCGATATCGGTGCCCGCGTCCATCGCGGCCACCCGCAGCGCATTCATGAACGGCTGCAGCGCGAAATACCCGACCAGCACGCACACGACCATCGCGGCGACGACCCAGCGCACGCGGCGATATTCGCTGCTGCCGCGCCGCACCTGCTGGTTCGACAACGCGAGCAGCAGCACGCCGCACACGACACCGAGGATCGCCTCGATACGGAACAGCTGGGCGGCGACCGAACCGGCCGTCATCCGCTCCAGCGTCTTGAACAGCACGGGCGCGACCGCATACCCGATTGTCAGCAGGCTGCCGACCCACACGGCCGACAGCAGACGGAACACGCGATGCGGCATCACGTCGCCCCGCTTCAGATGTAGCTGACCGAGATGATTTCGTACTCGCGCACGCCGCTCGGCGCCTGCACGGCCGCGACGTCGCCTTCGGACTTGCCGATCAGTGCGCGCGCGATCGGCGAGCTGACCGAGATCAGGCCGTGGTCGATATCGGCTTCGTCGTCACCGACGATCTGGTACTTGACGGTGTCGCCCGACTCGAGATCCTCGAGTTCGACGGTCGATGCGAAAACCACGCGGCCTTCGGCATCGAGCACGGTGGGATCGATGACTTGCGCGGCCGACAGCTTCGATTCGAGTTCCGCGATACGACCCTCGATGAAGCCCTGCTTTTCCTTCGCGGCATCGTATTCGGCGTTTTCGGACAGGTCGCCCTGTGCGCGGGCCTCCGCGATCGCGTTGATCACGGCCGGCCGCTCGACGGACTTGAGGCGCTGCAATTCATCGCGCAGGAGTTCCGCGCCACGCTTTGTCAACGGAATGGTGCTCATAAACGGCTCAATCGCTAAAAACGGCTTTAAAAAAAATCACCGCGATTAAGCGCGTTTCCGATGCACTGGAAACACCGCCTAATCGCGGCACGTGTTGCTTCGACAGGTAACTGACTGCTTAGTTTAGGCGAGCGTGAAGACCTTGTAAATCATAGACTTCCAGATCCTTCAGGTAGCGCAAGCCTTCAACCGCCGCGCGCGCGCCCGACATCGTCGTGTAGTACGTGACCTTGTGCGCCTGCGCGCTCATGCGGATCGAACGCGAATCGGCGATCGCCTGGCGCGTTTCGTCGACCGTCGTGAACACCAGTGCGATCTCGCCGTTCTTGATCATGTCGACGATGTGCGGACGGCCGTCCTTCACCTTGTTCACGACCTTCACCGGCACGCCGGCCGCTTCGATCGCGGCAGCCGTACCCTTGGTCGCGACGATCGGGTAGCCGAGGTCGTGCAGCATGCGCGCGACTTCGACCGCCTTCGGCTTGTCGGCGTCCATCACGGTCAGCAGCACCGTGCCCGATTCCGGCAGGCGCGAGCCGGCCGCGAGCTGCGACTTGAACAGCGCTTCACCGAACGTCTGGCCGACACCCATCACTTCGCCGGTCGAACGCATTTCAGGCCCGAGGACCGGATCGACGGTCGGGAACTTGACGAACGGGAACACCGCTTCCTTCACGCTGAAGTACGGCGGCTCGACTTCCTTCGTCACGCCCTGCTGCGCGAGCTTCTGGCCGACCATCGCACGCGCCGCGATCTTCGCGAGCGGCAGGCTGGTCGCCTTCGACACGTACGGCACCGTGCGCGATGCGCGCGGGTTCACTTCCAGCACGTAGATGATGTCCTGCTTCGAACCGTCCGCCTGCGGCACCTGCTGGATCGCGAACTGCACGTTCATCAGGCCGACCACGTTCAGCGCCTTCGCCATCGCGCCCGTCTGGCGCTTCAGCTCGGCCACGGTTTCCTTCGACAGCGAGTACGGCGGCAGCGAGCACGCCGAGTCGCCCGAGTGGACGCCCGCCTGCTCGATGTGCTCCATCACGCCGCCGATGAACACGGCTTCGCCGTCGCAGATGCAGTCGACGTCGCACTCGATCGCGTCGTTCAGGAAGCGGTCGAGCAGCACCGGCGAATCGTTCGACACCTTCACGGCCTCGCGCATGTAGCGCTCGAGGTCGCGCGGCTCGTGGACGATTTCCATCGCGCGGCCGCCCAGCACGTACGACGGGCGCACGACCAGCGGATAGCCGATCTCTTCCGCGAGCGCGAGCGCTTCGTCTTCGGCGCGCGCGGTGCGGTTCGGCGGCTGGCGCAGGCCGAGGTCCTGCAGCAGCTTCTGGAAGCGTTCGCGGTCTTCGGCTGCGTCGATCATGTCCGGCGACGTGCCGACGATCGGCACGCCGTGCGCCTCGAGGTCGAGCGCGAGCTTCAGCGGCGTCTGGCCACCGTACTGGACGATCACGCCGACCGGCTTTTCCTTGTCGACGATCTCGAGCACGTCTTCCAGCGTCAGCGGCTCGAAGTACAGGCGGTCGGACGTGTCATAGTCGGTCGATACCGTTTCCGGGTTGCAGTTGACCATGATCGTTTCGTAACCGTCCTCGCGCATCGCGAGGGCCGCGTGCACGCAGCAGTAGTCGAACTCGATGCCCTGGCCGATCCGGTTCGGGCCACCGCCCAGCACCATGATCTTCTTGTTGGTGGTCGGCTGCGCCTCGCACTCTTCCTCATAGGTCGAGTACATGTACGCGGTTTTCGTCGCGAACTCGGCCGCGCAGGTGTCGACGCGCTTGTAGACCGGGCGCACGTTGAGTTCGACGCGGCGCTTGCGGACGTCTTCCGGGCTCGCGCCAAGCAGCTTCGCGAGGCGGCGGTCGGAGAAGCCGCTCTGCTTCAGGTAGCGCAGTTCGTCGAACGACAGCGATGCCAGCGTGCGGCCGCCGAGCGCCTTTTCCTTCAGGATGATCTGCTCGATCTGCTCGAGGAACCACGGGTCGATCGCGGTTTCCGCGAAGATTTCCTGGGCCGTCATGCCGATCCGGAACGCATCGCCGACGTACCAGATGCGGTCCGGGCCCGGCTCGTGGATCTCGATCGCGATCTCGTCGCGGTTGGTCGACTTCTCGTCGAGACCGTCGACGCCCACTTCGAGACCGCGCAGCGCCTTCTGGAACGATTCCTGGAACGTACGGCCGATCGCCATCACTTCGCCGACCGACTTCATCTGCGTGGTCAGGCGCGAATCGGCTTCGCGGAATTTCTCGAACGCGAAGCGCGGGATCTTCGTGACGACGTAGTCGATCGTCGGCTCGAACGACGCCGGGGTCTGGCCGCCGGTGATTTCGTTCTTCAGCTCGTCGAGCGTGTAGCCGACCGCCAGCTTCGCCGCGACCTTCGCGATCGGGAAGCCCGTTGCCTTCGACGCGAGCGCCGACGAACGCGACACGCGCGGGTTCATCTCGATGACGACCATGCGGCCGTCCTTCGGGTTGATCGAGAACTGCACGTTCGAGCCGCCCGTGTCGACGCCGATCTCGCGCAGCACCGCGAGCGATGCGTTACGCAGGATCTGGTATTCCTTGTCGGTGAGCGTCTGCGCCGGCGCGACCGTGATCGAGTCGCCGGTGTGCACGCCCATCGGGTCGAGGTTCTCGATCGAGCAGACGATGATGCAGTTGTCGGCGCGGTCGCGCACGACTTCCATCTCGTATTCCTTCCAGCCGAGCAGCGATTCTTCGATCAGCAGCTCGCGCGTGGGCGAGAGGTCCAGGCCGCGCTTGCAGATCTCTTCGAACTCTTCGCGGTTGTAGGCAATGCCGCCGCCCGAGCCGCCGAGCGTGAACGACGGACGGATCACGACCGGGTAGCCGCTGCCGCCGGTGAGCGCCATGATCTCGGCGTGCACCTGGGTGGCTTCCTCCATCGAGTGCGCGATGCCCGACTTCGCGGAACCGAGACCGATCTTGGTCATCGCTTCCTTGAACTTCTGGCGGTCTTCGGCCTTGTCGATCGCTTCCGGCGACGCGCCGATCAGCTCGACGCCGAACTTCTCGAGCACGCCGTGGTGGTGCAGGTCGAGCGCGCAGTTCAGCGCGGTCTGGCCGCCCATCGTCGGCAGGATCGCGTCCGGGCGCTCCTTCTCGATGATGCGCGCGACGACTTCCCACGTGATCGGCTCGATGTAGGTCACGTCGGCCGTGTTCGGGTCGGTCATGATCGTCGCCGGGTTGCTGTTGACGAGAACGACCTTGTAGCCCTCCTCACGCAACGCCTTGCAAGCCTGCGCGCCCGAATAGTCGAACTCGCACGCCTGGCCGATGATGATCGGGCCGGCGCCGATGATGAGGATGCTCTTGATGTCTGTGCGTTTTGGCATGGCTCTGTCAATCAATAAATAAACGTTAATGCTGCATGTCGCGACCGGTTCGCCGGCCGCCGACTTCACAGGGGAGGCGCGCTGGCCTCCCGCTGCTCTGCCTGCTTCAAATCTTCATTCAGGACGCGAAGTAGCGCCTGGAGTCCCTCCAGATCACTCTCCGCCATCTGGTTCTGCACCTTCTCGAACTGCCCGAGCAGCCCCTTGAGACCCGCCTCGATTTCACGCATGTGTTCCGCTCGGGACGGGTTCGATTCCGTCAATCCGTCAGCCTTGATGAAAAACCAACCAAGCCTGATCGCGTTGGGCAATTGCGACGCGAGAAAGCGGTTCAACAGGCTGTACCGCTCGGCATCGGTGCCCACCATTCGATGGATACGCTGGCTGGTCCCGATCAGCGCGCTCCATTCGTCCTCGATCACACTGCCCTTCAGTTGCTCGTACATCCGGCTCATCTCGGCCATTTGTTCGTCGAGGAGGCTTGACGCCAGTCCGTGCCGGTTCGCCGCCGTACCAGCCACGGACGAAAGCTCGGCTTGCTGCAACGGCTGCGGCGCCGGTCGAGACGACGACATCCACGCGGTCAGGACGTATTCCCGAATCCAGTCCTGCAGTTCCGGGAACCCGCGGTAATACTTGTGCAACAACCACTCGATCCGCGCGGAGTCCGGGGTTTCCAGCGCGCGCAGCCCCCACCAGACGAGCAGCGCAGCCGGCAACACGATCCATCCTACGCTCAGCCAGACCGTCGGCAGAAAATAGGCAAAAGCGGTCAGAAGCCCGATGCCAAGATGGATGCGCGGCACCAGGTACAGGTGGCGAAACGCCAACCCCATCACCGCTCCCATCAGGAAGAGCGACATGCCTGCACCCGCAATCATCACCGCGATCACCCACGGCCCAAAATCCACGAAGCGGGCGTGCTTGTCGAATTCCTGCAACTTGTCCACCAGACCGACTGCGGCGACCAGCGACGCCGCGCCGACCCCGACCGCCGTTCCCGCGAACGCGGAACCGTAAGCCACGAATCCGTGCCACAAGCTCATCCACAGCGCACGGACAAAAAGCCGGGTGCCGCCTTTCGGCCGCACCTTGGGCAATTGAAGACGTCCGCCCCAGCGCAGCATTACGCCCCCGCCGCCTGACGCGCCAACGACGTCCGCAGATCCGATTCGAGCTTCTTCAATTCGACCTCGACCGCTGCGCGGTTCTTCCGGCCTTCCGCCTGGATTTCCATCACGTCACCGACCGTGCGCAGCAGCAATTCATTCGCATGACGCACCGATTCGATATCGATGACGCTACGCTGGCTTGCCTGCTCGATCGACGTAGCGCTGCGGTGCAGTTGCTCGGCATTCTTGCGCAGCAATTCATTGGTCATGTCGACCACGGCCTGTTGCGTCTCGTACGCCTGCTTCTGCCGCTCAAGCGCAAGCGCGGTGATGAACTGCGCCTTCCATGCGGGAATCGCGGTATGAATCGCCGTATGGATCTTGTCCACCAGCAGGGCATCGCCGTTCTGCACGATGCGGATCTGCGGCAGGCGCTGCAACCCGACCATTCGCGCGAGCTTCAGGTCATGCACCTTGCGCTCGAGCCGATCGATGTTGCGTGCGAGATCCTGCACCTTCTCCTGCTGGAGCGCGCGCTCATCGTCCGACAAGCCGCTCATCGCGGCCTGCAGTTCCGGCATACGGCTTTGCCGGAATTCGGCGACGTACTGCTCGCCCGCCGTGATGTAGGTGTCCAGGTTCTTCACATACTGGACGCCGTTCGCGTGCAGGTCGTCCAGCATCGCGATGTCGCGACGCATCGCCTCGCGCCATATCTCGAGCCGCAGCGCCACCTCGTTGATCTGGGCCGACACATCCTCGTAGCGGCGCACGAAACGCTCGACTGCCCGCTGCGCGGTGCCGAGCATACGCGAAACGAAACCCTGCTTCTGCAACGACTCCGGATCCAGTGAACGGATCTGGTCCTGCAGATTCGACAGGAGCGCCCCCGCTTCGCCTATATCCTTGCCTTTCACGTCTGCCAGGATGCGATCCGAATACGCGCTGAGCTCGCGCATCGCGTCGTCGCCGAAGGACAGCACGGCTGTGGACGACTCGATGTCGATCGACGTCCGAATGCGCGCGACCGCCCCGTCCGCCTCGTTCCGCGGTGCGGCAGCCGCGGATGCGGCCGTCAAATCGATCGATGCAGTGCTCTCGCTCAATGAATTGCTTCCTGGCGTGTCAGTCAAAATGGTTTCCCCGGATGATTGGTCGATTCTTTTTATTGGTCCGACACCCAACCTGCAAACGCGCAGGCGTTCGCTCGTCGGGTGACTCGCTCAGCTCATCGTGGCGAGCGCGAGCTTCACCGAAAATCCGATGAACAGGCCGCCCACGCTGCTCGCCGCGCCTGCTGCAAGCTTGCGGCGGCGGCGGAAGTGCTCGGCAAGCCGCGCACCCGCGAAGATCAGCGTGCTCAGGTACAGGAAGCTCGCGCATTGCGCGATCGCCCCGAGCACGACGAACGACAGCGCGGGATGCGGGAATGCCGGGTCGACGAACTGGATGAAGAACGAGATGAAGAACAGGATCGCCTTCGGATTCAGCAGGCTCACGATCAGCGCCTTGCGGAACGGCCGCTCGCCATCGACCGCGGGCGCCGCCGCGACCGGCGCATTCGCCGGCGCGCGCAGCTTCTGCCACGCGCTGCGCAGCATGCCGGTGCCGATGTAGAGCAGATACGCGGCGCCGCCGTACTTGACGACGGAGAACAGCAGCGGGTTCGCCTTCAGCAGCGACGCGACGCCGGCGGCGGACAACACCATCAGCACCGTGTCGCCGACGAACACCCCGCACGCCGCGCGATAGCCGGCCTTCACGCCGCGCTGCGCCGCGAGCGACAGCACGTACATCGAGTTCGGCCCCGGCAGCAGGATGATGAAGATCACGCCGAACACGTAGGTCCAGATATCCGTGATGCCGAGTGCGTGGCCGAACATGATGCGAATCTCCCGTTCTTCGGTTGCGTCGTTGACGTCAGGCGTTGCGCTGCTTCGCCGCGTCCATCAGCGCGGTGAAACGGTCGAACAGATAGCCGATGTCGTGCGGGCCGGGCGACGCTTCCGGGTGGCCCTGGAAGCAGAAGGCCGGCTTGTCGGTCAGCTCGAAGCCCTGCAGCGTGCCGTCGAACAGCGACACGTGCGTCACGCGCGCGTTGGCCGGCAGCGAATCCGCATCGACCGCGAAGCCGTGGTTCTGCGACGTGATCACCACGCGACCGTCGCCGAGATCCTTCACCGGGTGGTTCGCGCCGTGGTGGCCCGTCTTCATCTTCAGCGTCTTCGCGCCGACCGCGAGGCCCATGATCTGGTGACCCAGGCAGATGCCGAAGGTCGGCACGCCGCGCTCGATGAACTGCTTCGTGGCCGCGATCGCGTAGTCGCACGGTTCCGGATCGCCGGGGCCGTTCGACAGGAACACGCCGTCCGGATTCAGCGCGAGCGCATCTTCCGCGCTCGCCTGTGCCGGCAGCACCGTCACGTGGCAGCCGCGCTCCGCGAGCATGCGCAGGATGTTGTACTTGACGCCGAAATCGTACGCGACGACGCGGTACTTCGGCGCCTCCTGCATGCCGTAGCCGCCTTCGAGGCGCCATTCGGTCTGCTTCCACTCGAACGGCTTCGTGGTCGACACGACCTTCGCGAGATCCATGCCCGCGAGACCCGGGAACGAGCGCGCGAGCTCGATCGCCTTCGCTTCGTCGTCCGAGCCCGTCAGGATGCAGCCGTTCTGCGCGCCCTTGTCGCGCAGGATACGGGTCAGCTTGCGGGTGTCGATGCCGGCGATCGCGACGACGCCTTCGTCGCGCAGGTAATCACCGAGCGTGCGGTCCATGCGGAAGTTGGAGGCGAGCGACGGCAGATCACGGATGATCAGGCCGGCGGCATGGACTTTCGTGGCTTCGACGTCTTCGGCGTTGACGCCGACGTTGCCGATATGCGGATAGGTGAGCGTGACGATCTGGCGCGAGTAGCTCGGGTCAGTCAGGATTTCCTGATAGCCGGTGATCGCGGTATTGAACACGACTTCGCCGATCGTGTGGCCTTCGGCCCCGATCGAATAACCACGAAAGACCGTGCCGTCGGCGAGTGCAAGCAAGGCGGGAGTAAAAGACGGCAACACGGGAGGCTCCTTGGGGAACACCCTGCTGCCGACCTGTTTACCCTGCCGCGCGAGCGCCGCGCTGCGTGGGCGCGCGTGGTCGCTTGCTGGACGCGACCTGCGTTGTCGAGACGCGAACCCGGCGCGTGGCGCACGAGGCTTCGCGGCATCGCCCGGCAGGCGGCGTGCGGCGGATGAACGGGATGAATGAGGTAGGCGCTAGGGTGCGAGGTTGATCAGCACAAACTTTCAAATTATAGCCTGAAAATAGCCCTATCTTCAATTGATATGGCCGTCCGATCGTGCGTGCGCCGCGTCCGGCGACGCGGCGCAACGCGCTGCGGCCCCGTTTACGCGGCCGCCCTACCCGCCAGCGTACCGCCGGATCAGTGCGCTTGACCAGCGCCGCGCGCGGGCCAGACGTACCAGACCGCGCTCGCGAGCTGCAGCGCGAGCAACACGCCCCATGCGGTGAAATGCGCGGCGGCCGGGTAGCGGCCGTCGACCGCCGGCCAGTGCGACAGCACCGCGCCGACCCCGATCTGGAACGCAAAGATCAGCAGGAAAATCACGAGCGTGAGCGTCGTGTTCGCGCGGCCGATCAGGTGAGCGGGAAAATGCCCGGCCATCACCGCGTAGGTCAGGATGCCGACGCCGCCGAACATTCCGTATGCAGCCCACAGCACGGCCGGCGGCAACGACACGCGCGCGACGATCGCGGCCTGCGTCGCGACGAACAGCGCCATGCCGACGCCGCAGAATGCGTACACGGACACGCCGCGCCGCTCGAGCACCCGCGCCGCGGCGCCGAAGCCGACGCAGCCGGCCATCATCGCGAAGCCGAGCACCGACACGAGGCGCGCGGCATGCGCTGCATCGAACCCCGCGACGTCGCGCAGGTACGGCCCGACCCACAGCGACTGCATCGCGTAGAACACGCCCTGCGTGACGACGGAGAACGACGAGATCTTCCAGAACGCGCGGCTGCTCAGGATATGCCACGTGCCCTTGAACTGGCTGACGATCCCGCCCTGGTGGCGCACCTGCTGTGCTTCCGGTGCGCCCAGCCCGATCGACGCCGCGACGATCACCGTCAGTACCGCGAGGCCGAAACAGATCGCGCGCCAGCTCGTCCAGCCGAGCAGCCAGGTCAGCGGCGAGCCGACCATCACGCCGCCAAGGCCGCCCACGGCCATCACGAGGCCGTTGACGAGCGGCAGCCGGCCGACCGGGAAATGCTGCGCGAGCGCCTTGAACGCCGCGCCGAGACACACCGAGACGCCAACGCCGATCAGCAGCCGGCCGACCATCATCGTGCCGAGACCGTGCGCGGCGCCGAACACGGCCGCGCCGGCGGCCGCGAACAGCAGCATGCCGGCCGTCACGCGGCGCGGGCCGAAGTGGTCGAGCATCACGCCCGCCGGGATCTGCGCGCCCGCGAAGCCGAGGAAATAGAGACTGGTGAGCAGGCCGAGATCGGCGGCCGACAACCCGAGCTCGTGCGTGACGAACGGCGCGAAGCCGAGATTGACACCGCGAAACACGTACGACACGAAATACCCGACCGAAAACAGCGCGAGCACCCTCAGCTGCACCGACGACATCTCTTCCCCTTGTTATATGAAGACCTTCGAAGCAGCGCCCCCGCGCCGCGCACAAACAAAAACGCCGTCACCTCGGTGACGGCGTTTCTTGCATTTCGTCCGATGATACCGCAACCGCGCGAACCGGGCCGGCCGCACGATGCGCGCGACTGCGTTACTTCTTCTTGCCCTTGTGCGCGGCGGCCTTGGCCGGTGCCGCTTTCGCGGGGGCCGCCTTCGCCGATTTGGCCGCCGGCTTCGCCGCGCCGCGCTTCGCGCCGTGCGACTTGCCGCCCACCGCCAGGCTCGCGCGCTCGATGTGCGCCCCGCCGGCCGACGTCGCGATCCGCTCCGGGCCGGGTTCCGCCGGCACCGAACGGCCGACCGGCACGTGCAGCACGAGCGCCTGGCCCGGCATCGCGAGATCGCGGTGCGTACGGTTCCACGCCTTGAGCTGGCCGACCGACACGCCGTAGCGGCCGGCGAGCGCCGCCATCGACTGCTTGCGGCGCACGCGGATCAGCATCTTGCGCGTGTCGGGTACGTCGGGTTCCATCGCGAGCGCGCCGTTTTCGGCGACGTCGGCGCTGATGTCCTCGTCGTCGTCATCGCCGCGCGGCACGACGATCGTCGAGCCCGGCTTCAGGCGCATGCCGGCCGGAATCTTGTTGATCGACATCAGCGTATCGGCGTCCACGCCGATCTTCTCGGCGATCGCGGCCGGCCGTGCCCGCTCGCTGACCGTATAGGTGGTCCACGACGACAGCTGGCCGTTGTACGCCTTCAGGTTCTTCTCGAATGCCGACGCGTTGTCGAACGGCAGCAGGATCTGCGGCTCGGTCGCGCCGAGGATCACCGGCTTCGAGAACGACGGGTTCAGCGAGCGGAATTCGTCGAGCGACAGGTTCGCGAGCTTCGCGGCCACCGCCACGTCGATGTCGCGCGACGTCGTGACCGTCACGAAATACGGGTGGTTCGGGATGTCCGGCAGCGCAAGGCCGTACTGCTGCGGGTTCGCGATGATGTTCTTCACCGCCTGCAGCTTCGGCACGTAGTTGCGCGTCTCGTTCGGCATCCGCAGGCTCAGGTAGTCGGTCGGCAGGCCGGCCGCCTGGTTGCGGGCGATCGCGCGCTGCACGTTACCCTCGCCCCAGTTGTACGCGGCCAGCGCGAGATACCAGTCGCCGAACATGTCATGCAGGCGCGACAGGTAGTCGAGCGCGGCGCTGGTCGACGCGAGCACGTCGCGGCGCTCGTCCTGCCACATGTTGCGCTTCAGGTTGTACGTGCGGCCCGTGCCGGGCATGAACTGCCACATGCCGGCCGCCTTCGCGACCGACAGCGCCTGCGGGTTGTACGCGGACTCGATGAACGGCAGCAGCGCGAGCTCGGTCGGCATGTGGCGTGCCTCGAGTTCCTCGACGATGTGGTACAGGTACTTCTGCGAACGCTCGGTCATGCGTTGCACGTAGTCCGGGCGCTGCGTGTACCACGTGGTCTGCATGTCGACGAGGTCGGTCTGCAGGTCGGGCATCTGGAAACCGCGGCGGATGCGACCCCAGAGATCGGAGTCCGCACTGGTCAGATCGCCGACGGATTGCTTGTCGACGTCGACAGTTTCTTTGGCGGTGGCGGATTTACGGAGGTAGGTGGACGTCGCCTGCGAATCGGCGGCGTTGTTGGCGACAGGGGCCTGGCTCGCACAAGCGGCGAGCAGCAGAACCACCATCGCACTCAATATAAGTCGCATGAAAATCTCTGCTTCCGACGGCTGGAAATTGCAGGCGATACTACGGAAGTGCGTGCTTCACGTCAATAAAAACACCGAAAACTCAGCGAAATCCTACATTTGGAGCAATTTTTACAGACACCGCTTGAGCTTTGGATTCCTCCGGAAATCATCATCGGAACCGGTTTTTCCACTCGCGCATCAGCGTGAACGCCGTCAGACGATCCGGCACCGTTTCATGCAGTTCCGCTTCGAGCGTCGCGCGGATCGCCTCGCTGTCCGCCCGCATGAACGGGTTAACGGCACGCTCATGCGCGATCGTAGTGGGCAGCGTCGGCACGCCGCGCGCGCGCAGCGCCTGCGCGTCGTCGCGCCATGTGGCGAGCGCCGCATTGGCGGGTTCGCACGCGAGCGCGAAGCGGATGTTGGACAGCGTGTATTCGTGTGCGCAATGCACGTGGGTGTCGCCCGGCAACGCCGCGAGCGCGTCGAGCGACGCGAGCATCTGCGCGGGCGTACCCTCGAACAGGCGCCCGCAACCGCACGAGAACAGCGTGTCGCCGCAGAACACGTGCGGCGCCGCGTTGCGCTGCCCGGCCGCCTGGAAATAGGCGATGTGGCCGCGCGTATGGCCGGGCACGTCGAGCACGTCGAACGTGGCGGCCGGCGCGTCGAGCGTCACGCGCGCGCCGCCCGAAAGCGGCCGCGTGACCACCCCGATCGCCTCGGCCGCGGGGCCGTAAACGACGAGCGGAACATCGTCCGGTTGGCTATCGCGCAGGGCCGCGACACCGCCGACGTGGTCGGCGTGGTGGTGCGTGAGTAAAATAGCGGTCAACCGCCAGCCTCGTTCGGCTAGAACCCGGCGCACCGGCGCGGCTTCACCCGGATCGACGGCGATCGCATCGCGGCCGTCCGAGACGAGCCAGATATAGTTGTCATCGAATGCCGGAACCGGCACGTATTCCAGCTCGTTCATGGGCGCGCAATCATCGTTATGTCTGACCGTCAAATTATAGACTGGCCCGCCTGGACCGACTCACCGCCCGGCCGCTACGTGCTGGGCTGGGAGCAGGCGCAGCTCGACCGGATCGTGTCCGACGTCTTCGGGTTCCACGCGCTGCAGCTCGGCCTGCCGCAGCTCGACGCGCTGCGCGAGAACCGCATGCCGTATCGCGGCCTCGTGCTCGATCCGGCGAGCGGCGCGAGCGCGCCGTACCAGTATCCGTGGGCGCGCGAAGCGCATGCGCCCGAGCACGCGCCCGACGGCCGCAGCACGACGTGGTGCGACCTGCTCGACCTGCCGTTCGAGTCGCAGAGCGTCGACCTGATCGTGATGCCGCACACGCTCGAATTCACGTCCGATCCGCACCGGCTGCTGCGCGAGGCCGAGCGCGTGCTGATGCCGGAAGGCCAGCTCGTGATCACCGGCTTCAATTCGCTCAGCCTGTGGGGCATGCGGCAATCGTTCGGGCGCATGGCGAACCGCCCGTTCGTGCCGGCCACGCGCGACCAGATCGCGTTCATCCGGCTCAAGGACTGGATCAAGCTGCTCGGCTTCGACCTCGAACGCGGCCGCTTCGGCTGCTACCGGCCGCCGCTCGTCACCGACAAGTGGCTGGCCCGCTACGGCTTCATGGAGGCCGCCGGCGACCGCTGGTGGCCGATCTTCGGCGCCGTCTACATGGTGACGGCCGTCAAGCGCGTGCGCGGCATGCGCCTCGTCGGCCAGATCCGGATGAAGAAGCCCGTGCTCGCACCGGGCCTGACGCCGGCGGCCTCCCCGACCACCCATCAAGAACATTCATGACTACCGATACCATCGACATCTATACCGACGGCGCCTGCAAGGGCAACCCTGGCCCCGGCGGCTGGGGCGCACTGATGCGCTACGGCGACAAGGAGAAGGAGCTGTTCGGCGGCGAGCCCAACACGACCAACAACCGCATGGAGCTGATGGGCGTGATCGCCGCGCTCGAAGCGCTGAAGCGGCCGTGCCAGGTGATCGTGCACACCGACTCGCAATACGTGCAGAAAGGCATCAGCGAGTGGATCCACGGCTGGAAGAAGAAAGGCTGGGTCACCGCTGCGAAGACGCCCGTGAAGAACGCCGACCTGTGGAAGCGGCTCGACGCGCTCGTCGCACAGCACGAGGTCGAGTGGCGCTGGGTCAAGGGCCACGCGGGTCATCCCGAAAACGAGCGCGCGGACGCACTCGCGAATCGCGGCGTCGAATCGCTCACGGCCTGAACACGGGCCGCTCCCCTGTTTCCTACGTATTTCCCGACATGCGCCAGATCATTCTCGATACCGAAACCACCGGCCTGAACGCCCGCACGGGCGACCGCCTCATCGAAATCGGCTGCGTCGAGCTGCTGAACCGGCGGCTCACCGGCAACAACCTGCACTTTTACGTGAACCCCGAGCGCGACAGCGATCCGGGCGCACTGGCGGTGCACGGGCTCACGACCGAATTCTTGAGCGACAAGCCGAAATTCGCGGAAGTCGCCCACCAGATCCTCGACTTCGTGAAGGATGCCGAGCTGATCATCCACAACGCGCCGTTCGACCTTGGCTTCCTCGATGCGGAATTCGCGCGGCTCGGCCTGCCGCCGTTCACCGAGCATTGCGGCGGCGTGATCGACACGCTGGTGCAGGCCAAGCAGATGTTCCCGGGCAAGCGCAACTCGCTCGACGCGCTGTGCGACCGCTTCGGCATCAGCAACGCGCACCGTACGCTGCACGGCGCACTGCTCGACTCGGAGCTGCTCGCCGAAGTGTATCTGGCGATGACACGCGGCCAGGACAGCCTCGTGATCGACATGCTCGACGACGCGGGCGCCGACGGCGGCGCGGGCAACGGCCAGCGCGTGTCGCTCGCCGCGCTCGACCTGGCCGTGGTGACCGCGAGCGACGACGAACTCGCCGCGCATCAGGCGCAGCTCGACGAACTCGACAAGTCGGTCAAGGGCACCTGCGTGTGGCGCACGTCCGCCGACGCGGGCGCCGCCGAAGCGGCTTGAAGCAGGCGGCCGGCGGCACGCGCCGCCGCCGCGCTCACGCGCGCGGCTGCAGCGCGATGACCGCCATTCCGCCGAGCGCGAGCACCGCGCCGGCCACGTCCCAGCGGGTCAGCGCAACACCGTCGACCACCCGCAGCCAGACCAGCGCCACCGCGATATACACGCCGCCGTACGCGGCATAGGTGCGCCCCGCCGCACTCGGGTGCAGCGTCAGCAGCCACGCGAACAGCGCGAGCGACAGCGCGGCCGGCACCAGCAGCCACACCGGCCGGCCGTCCTTCAGCACGAGCCACGGCAGGTAACAGCCGACGATTTCGGCCAGCGCGGTGGCGACAAACAGCGCCGCGATCCTCATCAGTTCGGTCATCCGGTTCCTCGTGAATTCGGCCCCGTCACCCGGGGCCGCACGGCCCCGCCGTGCGCCGCCGATCATACCCGAGCCACCCCCGCCGGACGCCCCGCCAGCCGGGCGTTTCCCGGCAATTTGCACGATCATCCGTCATCGTGCTATCATGTCGCCTGTTTCAACATTCAATCTCTGTCTATTCGATTTCGAGAGAAGTCCGTCCGCGCGTTGCGGGCCGGCGCTTCGACCGAAATTGCACACACAGAAAAGCCCGCCCGACAGGCCCGCTTTTCTCGTTTCGTTGCCCCTCCGGGGCGCTTGCCGGAACGCCGGACACCGTCCGCACCGGCATCTGCCGCCAGCATCACGCGGCCCATTCTTCATGAGCGCACTGTCGCGACGGCCCATCGGGCCCGCGTCGAAGCAGCCCCTTACGGCCCTTTACCGCCTGCAATGCAGTAAGTGCTTAAAGGTCTGCCCCGACGCGCCGCATCCGACACCGCGCTCGCCGGCAAACCGTGTCGGACGGCCCGCCCGTTCGGCGCAGTCAAAGGAGTGCATGACCTTGACCGCAACACACGTCAGCCCGACCGCTGCTTCTTCCACCGCTTCGTCGTCCGGCGAAGCCCCGCTCGTCGCGGACGACATCACCGTCGTCGACCAGAGCCTCCTCAAGCGCGCCGTCAGCGCCATGGCCATCGGCAACGCGATGGAATGGTTCGACTTCGGCGTCTACAGCTACATCGCCGTCACGCTCGGCAAGGTGTTCTTCCCGTCCAGCAGCCCGTCCGCGCAGCTGCTCGCGACCTTCGGCACGTTCGCGGCCGCGTTCCTCGTGCGCCCGCTCGGCGGCATGGTGTTCGGCCCGCTCGGCGACCGCATCGGCCGCCAGCGCGTGCTCGCCGCCACGATGATCATGATGGCCGTCGGCACCTTCGCGATCGGCCTGATCCCCAGCTACGCGTCGATCGGCATCATGGCGCCGGTGCTGCTGCTCGTCGCCCGCCTCGTACAGGGCTTCTCGACCGGCGGCGAGTACGGCGGCGCCGCCACCTTCATCGCCGAATTCTCGACCGACAAGCGCCGCGGCTTCATGGGCAGCTTCCTCGAGTTCGGCACGCTGATCGGTTACGTGATGGGCGCGGGCGTCGTCGCGCTGCTCACCGCGTCGCTGTCGCAGGAAGCGCTGCTGTCGTGGGGCTGGCGCGTGCCGTTCCTGATCGCCGGCCCGCTCGGCCTGATCGGTCTCTACATCCGGATGCGGCTCGAGGAAACGCCCGCGTTCAAGCGCCAGGCCGAAGAGCGCGAAGCGCAGGACAAGGCCGTGCCGAAGGCGCGCTTCCGCGAAACGCTGATGCGCAACTGGCGCGCCCTGCTGCTGTGCGTCGGCCTCGTGCTGATCTTCAACGTGACCGACTACATGGTGCTGTCGTACCTGCCGAGCTTCATGTCGTCGACGCTGCATTTCGACGAATCGCACAGCCTCGTGCTCGTGCTGATCGTGATGGTGCTGATGATGCCGCTGACGCTCGCCGCCGGCCGCCTGTCGGACAAGGTCGGCCGCAAGCCCGTGATGCTCGCCGGCTGCGTCGGCCTGCTCGTGCTGTCGATCCCGTCGATGATGCTGATCCACACGGGCACCACGGCGTCGGTGTTCGGCGGCCTGCTGATCCTCGGCGTGCTGCTGTCGTGCTTTACCGGCGTGATGCCGTCGGCGCTGCCGGCGCTGTTCCCGACCGAGATCCGCTACGGCGCGCTCGCGATCGGCTTCAACGTGTCGGTGTCGCTGTTCGGCGGCACGACGCCGCTCGTGACCGCCTGGCTGGTCGACGTCACGCACAACCTGATGATGCCCGCGTACTACATGATGGGCGCCGCCGTGATCGGCATCGTGTCGGTCGTCGCGCTCGCCGAAACCGCGCGCCAGCCGCTCAAGGGCTCGCCGCCGGCCGTCGCGTCGCGTCGCGAAGCCCACCAGCTCGTGCGCCAGATGCGCGAGGACGACGAATCGGATATCTACAGTGTCGGGTCGCCGGCACGCGCCTGAGCGTCGCCCATGAAAAAGCCCCGGCCGAAGCCGGGGCCCGATCGAACCCGATCCGCCCGACCGGCTTGCGCCGGCCGGGCTTTTTTTCATCCATTCGACGCCAGCGCGCTCACGCCTGCGCTTCGCAGTGGCGGCAGAAAATCAGCGCACGCGAGCGCGACACGGCGGCCTGCGCACCGCGCGCCGCGACGATCAGCCCGACCTGACCCAGATTGAAATCGCGCTCGACCATCAACTGCGTCAGCGCGGCAAGCGGCAACACGAGGGACGGGTGGTACAGGCTCGATTCGATCAGGGCTTTCATCTGCGGCTCCATCAGGCAAGGCGTCATTCGATGGAGTGGATTCTAGGGACCGGCCGCGTCCGGATAAACAGCGCGAATGCGAAGTCACTTGTCAGCCGCCGAGAACAATCGACAGCGCCTTGCCTGACAAGGCTGAGCGGGCGACGGGCCGCCGCGCGGGGCCCCGCCGCAGGTCGCCGCGACGCCTAGACGAGCGGTGTTTCGACGAACGCCGGCAGCGCTTCCGCCCGCGCCGAATGCGCGGCCAGTGCCGGATAACGGGCCGGATCGATCCGCGCGAGCACCGGGTAGTCGGCCGCCATGAACTGCGTGAAGCGCCATGCGACCGCGACCGTCACGTCGGACTGCAGCAGGCGCGCGCCGCCGAACCAGCCGTTCGCGGCCGCGACGAGCGGCTCAAGTGCGCCGTATGCGCCCTCGATCTGGCTCAGCACGCGCTCGAGCCACGGCGCATGCTGCTTGTCGGCCGGCCGCAGCGCCTGCTCGTAGACGACCTGCACGGTCTTCTCGGCGGCCGCCAGCGCGAAACCGACCGGCACGAGCGCGCGCAGCCGTGCATCGGCGGTATCGGGCAGCAAGCGCCGCTCGGGCGCGACCAGGCGATCGAGATAGTCGACGATCAATGACGAATCGAGCAGCGTCGCGCCGTCGTCGGTCACGAGCGTCGGCGCCTTGACGACCGGGTTGGTCGCCCTGAACTGCTCGAAATGACGGAACACCGAGATCGACTCGTGTTCGAACGGGAGGTCGAGCAGTTTCGCCGAAATGGCGACCCGACGCACGAACGGGGAATCCAGCATGCCGATCAGCTTCATCGCGAACGCTCCGCTTCAGGGGAATGGGAGCGACGACTGTAGCAGCGTCGCGCGGCATCGCCTAGGGCTAGGGCCCATTGCCGCCCGCAACGAGCGGGGGCCGGCGCCGCGACCGCGTTTGCCGAAATAGCAGAACGTGCTCGGCCGGCCTTCGCGCCCGTGCGCCTGATGCACATCAACCCGCCGCGCGCGGGACTCACGATGTCCGGCCACAGTGACCATAATGCAAGTTCCCCCCCCTTCCGCCTCAAGGTTCGCCATGTGGTATGCCCTCGTCGAGCAGCAGCGGGAATGGATGCGCGCGTGGCGCGCGGCGACGCGGCATGCGTTCGACGCCTGGCCCGCGGCCACGCTGCCGCACGCTGCGTCGTCCTGCTACGACGACCTGTTCGAGCCGCTGCTCGGGCCGCCGGACGGGCCCCCGCACTTCGACATCGGATGGCCGGCGCTCGGCGAGCGCGTCGTCGCGCGCACGCCGTTCTGCGACCTGCGGCGCTTCACGCGGGCCGACGCGCCGCGCACGGTGCTGCTGTGCGCGCCGCTCGCCGGGCATGCGGCCGTGATGATGCGGGAAACCGTCGAGACGCTGCTCGCGGACGGCGATGTCTGCGTGACCGACTGGCGCAATGCGCGCGACGTGCCGCTCGCGTCGGGCCGTTTCGGGCTCGACGAGTATGTCGCGACGCTCGACGGCTTCGTCGACGGGCTCGGGCACGACGACCGGCCGCTGCATGTCGTCGCCGTGTGTCAGGCGACCGTGCCGGCGCTCGGCGCGCTCGCGCTGCGGGCGGCGCGCGGTCTCCCGTCGCCCGCGAGCGTCACGCTGATCGGCGGCCCGCTCGACGCGCGCCGGAATCCGAGTGCGCTCGGCACCGCCGCTGCCGCCCATTCGCTCGGCTGGTGCCGCCGCCACCTGATCGACGTCGTGCCGCCCGACTTCGCGGGGCACGGCCGCCACGTGTTTCCCACCTATCTGCAACAGGGCGAGATCGCGCTCGTGTACCCGCAGCGCTTCCTGTCGCTGATCGAAGCGTACGCGCTGGCCGCGTCGCGCTTCGACATGACCGGGCTCGCCGGCGCGCGGCGCGCACTGCTCGAATACACGGCGCTGCTCGACATGCCGGCCGAGTATTTCCTCGATACGGTCGACATCGTGTTCCAGCGCATGAGCCTTGCGCTCGGCACGTGGGACGTGGGCGGCCGGCGCGTCGAGCCGGCGGCTTTGCGCGGCCTCGTCCTGCTGACCGTCGAAGGTGCATGCGACAAGGTCACGGGCGCCGGCCAGACGCACGCGGCGCTCGACCTGTGCAGCGGCCTCGCCGACGACGAGCGCTTTCGCATCGACATCGACGACTGCGATCACTACGGGCTGTTCACGGGGGCGCGCTGGCACGGGGACGTGCATCCGATGCTGCAGCGCGTGTTCGCGTGGGCCGAAGCCCGCCGCCCTCGCCCGCGCCGCATCCGGCGGACGTGATGCCGAATCAGCGCCGCGCCGCGTCGAGCAGTGCGCGCACCTCGTCGTCGCTCGTCTGATCGAAGCGCGCGTAGAACTGGCTGATCCCGAAGAACGGCAGCGGCAGCGTCACCGTGACGAACGCGTCGGCCAGATCGTCGAACACGTGCCGTGTACCCGCCGGCGCGACCGGTGCAGCCGCGATGATCCGCGCCGGACGACGCTCGCGTAACGCCTGCAGCGCGACGTGCATCGATGCGCCGGTCGCGACGCCGTCGTCGACGACGATCGCGATGCGCCCTTCGACCGGCAGCGGCGGCTCGGCACCGCGGTACAGCGCTTCACGGCGATGCAATTCGGCCGTCTCGCGCGTGATCACGTCGGCGAGCTGCGCGTCGGACACCTTCATCGAACGAAGCACCGAACGCTGCAGATGAATCGCCCCGCCCGTCGCGATCGCGCCCATCGCGAGCTCGGGATCGTGCGGCACGCCGAGCTTGCGCACGACCAGCACGTCGAGCGGCGCATGCAGCGCACACGCGACCGGATAAGCGACGGGCACACCGCCGCGCGGCAACGCGAGCACGACGACATCGCCACGCCCCGCGTATTCGCGCAATGCACCGGCCAGCTGGCAGCCGGCATCGGCGCGATCGGCAAAACACTCGAACACGATCGGCTCCCTGCCGTTGCGCCGGATGCGCGAAACCCGCGCCGGCGCCTGTCAACGAGCATGGTTCATCGGCCGCGCCGATGCAAGCAGGGTCACACCGGCACGCGCGGGCCGACGGAAAAGGTCAGAGGCCGCCGGCCTGCCGGTACAGCCGCCAGAACGACTGGGCATAGGATTGCGCGAGCTCGGGCGCACGCTGGAACACGTTCACCGTTTCCGCGTGCGTGGCCGCGCCTTCGGACAACGTGGTCAGCGCGACGCTGTCGTCGACGATCACGAAGCGCGGCGCGGGATCGCCGTGCCGCGAATCGATCGCCACGTCGATCCCGGAAGATTTCAGATAGCCCGCGCCGCTGTACCGGCCCGCGCGCGGCGAACGCACGAGCACGACACGCAACTCGATCCCGCGCGCGCGGGCCGCGCGCAGCGCGCTCGCCACCGCCGGCGGCACGTGCGTGTAGCCGGCCAGCAGCACGCGACGCTGTGCCTGCCCGATCAGGTCGACGGTCGCGTCGGCCGCTGCATTGTCATACGAAAAGTATGTGCCGACCGATGCGGCATCGGACGGAATCTGGGCGGCGTGGGCGCTCGCCGCGCAGCAAAGGGCGGCGAGAAGGAAGGCGGCTGGTCTCATGGCGGGCGCCATTTTAGCGATGCCAATTCGCGTGGCAAGCCCCACCTGAGAGGCTGCTGCGCCGGCGCAACACACAGCGCAAAACCGGGGCCCGGCGAACGGGTCAGCGCCCGTCTTTCATGCGGTCGATCAGCCCGTCGCGACGCGTGAGAGCCAGCTCGCCACGCCGTCGACGGAGCGGAAGTCCGCGAGGCTGCGCGCCGGCAGCGCCGGATAGGCGCCGCCAGCCATCTCGGCCAGCGCGCGGCCGGGACCGAGCTCGAGGAACGCGGTCGCACCGGCCTCCACGCAGGCGGCCAGACAGGCGGCCCACTCGACCGGCTCCGCGATCTGCCGCGCAAGCTTGTCGAGGCCGGCGTCGACGTCCAGCACCGATGCGCCATCGATCCCCGAAAACAGCCGCGTACCGGGCAGCGGCCGCCGCACGTCGGTCGCGGCGAGCGACGCGTGAAACACCGGCACGGCCGCGGCGAGCCGGCGCGTATGCGATGCGATCCGCACGCAGACGGGCGCGACGCGCAACCCGCCGGCGCGCGACGCGTCGTCGGCCACCGCGTCGACATCGGCCTGCCGCCCCGCGACCACGAACGCGTCGCCGGGATTCGCGATCGCGATCGCCGCGTCGCGACCGTCGCACAACCGCGCGAGTTGCGCGCGCGTCAAGCCGCGTACGAACACCATCCGCTCGTCGCCGCCGCTCGCGGCATCCATCGCGCGCGCACGGGCATCGGCCAGGTCGAGCGCGGCGTCCGGCTCGATCATTCCCGCGACGCTCCACGACGCGACTTCGCCGACACTGTAGCCGGCGACGCAGCGCCGGCGCGGCCACACCGCGTCGAGCAGCGCGGCGGCGGCAAGCGCCTGGACCGTGCAGAGAATCTGCGCGGCACGGTTTTCGCGCAGCGCATCCGGCCCGGCCTGCCGGACCCACGCGCGCGGATCGTCGCCGAGGAGCCGACCGGCATGCGCGAACAGCGCGTCGGCCTGCGGCGCGGTGCCGGTCAGGTCGAACATGTCGGCGCGCTGCGCGCCCTGCCCCGAACAGAGGATGGCCAGCGTCATCGCGCGCCCTCGTCAACTTCGAGCGCATCGACGAAGACGCTCATCGCGAGCAGGTCGGCCGCGCCGCCCGGGCTGAGCCGCCGTGCCACGAACGCACGATGCGCGGCGGCCGCGCGCAGCCGCCAGTCGCGCGCCCGCACGCCGCCCCGTGCCGCGAACGCGCGTGCGGTCGCCCGCGCGAACGCGAGGCCGGCCTGCCCGCCCCGGTGCAGCAGGTTCGTATCGTCGAGCGCGGCGATCAGCGCGAAGCATGCATCGACGCGCGCGGCTTCCGGGTCGCCCGGCAGGTCACGCTGCGCGCGACGCAGCGCGGGCAGCCCGACCGCATAGACCGTTGTGAACCCGTCGGCCGCCTCGCGACGTGCGCCGCCGACGCCGTAGCGGCGGCTCGCGCGTTCGCCGTGGCTGTCGGGCAAGCGCGGGCCGCCGAGGATATCGGCACCCCAGCGGAGGGAGACGAACGCACCGAGCGTCATTCCGACCGGCACGGCCCCCGGCATCGCGCGCCGACCGGCAGCCGCACACAGCAGCCCGAGCCCGAAGATCGCGCCGCGATGCGTGTTGACGCCACCGGTCGCGGCGAGCATCGCGTGCTCGGCACGCAGGCCGATCTTGCGCAGCACGGTCATGTCCGCATCGCGTGCGCCCGCGTCGGCCAACTCGGCGAAGTACGGCCGCAGCACGGCGGCGCTGCGGGCGAACGTCGCGGCATCCATGTCAGTGTGACTGCCGGTGTCGACGTGGCTGACGAGCCCTGGCTTCGGAAAGGTCTCGATTTCGAGCACGAGGCTGCGCTCGGCCAGGTCGGCGATGCGCTCGGCCTCGGACGGCGCCGGTACGCGGCAGGCAGCCCACGCGCTCATCGTGCCCCTCCGAGGAATGCGTCGGCCGGCATCAGTTCGACGCTGATCGCGGTCTTGACCGCGACGTCAGGCTGCCGCGTATGCAGTTCGCGCCAGTTGACGCCCGCGCCGTCATCGCGCAGCAGTTCGCCGTCGATGCGCATCGGCGCGCGCGCGTCGATCGCCGCGAGGCCGTCGAGCAGCGGCGCGAGCGATGCAGGGTCCGGCAGCGGGAACACGACGTCGAGATCGGACGGCGCCCCCAGGTACGGTTCGCCCGTCAGCGCCTGCCACGCGAGGCTGCCGAACACGCGGCCCTGCACGCCGTAACGCGCGCCGAGCGCATCGAGTTCGCGCAACGCCGCGCGCCACGCGTCGGGCGCGGCGGCGAGTACGTCGGACAACGCCGGTAGCGGGCCGACCGTCGCGAGCGCGTCGGCCGTCGCGTTCAGCGCGATGCGCCGCTTGCCCGCGGAAGGCGGCAGCGGCAGGCCGAGCGGCACGCGGCCGGCATCGGCCTCGTCGGGCGACGCGCGACGCACGATCAGCGGCCAGCCGCGCTCGGCCCACGCCTGCACGAGCGGATCGGCCGCGAGCGCGGGATCGCGCGCGAATGCCGCGCCCCACCCCACCGCCGTCAGCGTGACGAGCGTGTGGCGGCGCAGCGGCAGCTCAACGTGCGGCACGCGCGAGTGCCTCGACGCGCTGGGCGACATCGGCGGCAACCGGCCGGCCGCGTGACGCACGCCGGTCGACGCGGTCGGCCGGCTTACCGAGCCATTCACCGACCTGCGCGTCGAGCGCACGGGCCGGATCGAGCACGGCGTCGACGGCGCCCATCTTCACGAGGTTATCAAGCCCCGGCGCGAACACCGGCGTCGAGCGCGACATCTCCTTCAGCACGTCGATCGGCAGCTTGGTCACGCGCGACATCGACGGCAGGTCCATCACCTCCGGCTCCGCGCCCGGCACCGCGAGCAGCGTGCGCGTCGCGAGCGCGGTCGCGATGAACGCGCCGGCGGCCGTGTGGCCATACAGCACGCCGATCGTCCGGTGCCCGGCGAGATCCGCGTGCATCAGGCACTTCGCGAGATGCGACAACCCTTCGTTCAGGCCGAGCAGTTCGTCGCGCTTGCTCATCCGCTGGCTGTCGCTGTCGACCAGCACGACGATCGGCGTGTCGCCGCCGCGCGCGATCGTGTCGAGCACGTGCGACGCGAGCGTCAGCGCCTCGTCGATGCCGAACGGCAGACGGTCGGCAACGCCGATCACGTCGACGCGCGTGCCGGCCAGTTCCGCGCGGCCGGTCAGCAGGCCGCCGTGACGGGCGATCGAGTGGCCTTGCGGGAACAGTGAATTCAGCACTTCATCGAGCGTCATGCGAGCTCTCCTGCAGTTGGTCCGCGAGCGCGGCGAACGCATCGTCCGGCATCCCCGGGATCGCTTCCGGCGCGCTTGCACCGAGCGTGCGCCACACGTCGAGCGCATCCTTGCACGCGCCGAACCGTTCGACGCGCGCTTCGAGGCGGGCCTGCTCCGCGCGCAGCATCGCCGCATCGAACTTCGGCGCACGGCCGATCAGCGCGAGCGCCGCCGCACGGAACGCAGCGGGCGTATCGGCCACGTAGCGATCCGCACCGCCGATCAGCCGCCGGTGCTTGCCGCCCATCGTGCGCCAGATCAGCGCGCGGTCCTTCGCATCGAATTCCTCGACGCCGCGATTGGTCTCGATCACTTCGGGGCCCGACACGCTGATGCGGCCCTGCTCCGATACCGCGAGCGCCGAGCAGCACGCGGCGAGCAACCCGCCGCCGCCGTAGCAGCCCGCGCGCCCGCCGATCAGCCCGATCACCGGCACGCCGGCCGTGCGCGCTTCGACGAGCGCGCGCATGATCTCGGCGATCGCGAGTTCGCCCGCGTTCGCTTCCTGCAGCCGCACGCCCCCCGTATCGAACAGGATCAGCACCGGCTTGCCGGTGTCGCGCGCGGCGCGCAGCAGCCCGGTGAGCTTCGCGCCGTGCACTTCGCCGAACGCGCCGCCCATGAAGCGACCCTCCTGCGCGGCGACGAACACCGGCTGGCCGTCGAGCCGGCCGTGGCCGACCACCATCCCGTCGTCGAACTGCTGCGGCAGGTCGAACAGCGGCAGGTGCGGGCTGGTCACGCGCTCGGCCGGGCCGAGGAATTCGCTGAAACTGCCGGCGTCGAGCAGCCCGTCGATGCGCTGCCGCGCCGATGCTTCGTACCAACTCGCGGCATTCGCGACGAACGCGGGCGTATCGTGCGTATCGCGCGTATCGTGGATCGCGTCGTTCGTCATGCGTCCCCCTCGATTGCCCGCACGGCTTGCGCGAGCCGCAGCGACACCATGTCGGGCCGCGCGCCGCCGTCGTTGATCGACAGCTTCAGGCCGCCCGGCGTGCGCCGCTCGACGAAATCCGCGACGACGGCCTGCCACACCGCGCCGAACCCGACCGCCGCCGTGCGGATGTCGATCTCGCATTCGTTGCCGGGCAGCACGCGCTCGACGAGCACTTCGAGATTGCCGGACGCCACCACGCCGACGAGCGCCGCGGCCTGCTCGCCCTTCGCGCGCTCGCGCGCGGTGAAGCGATAGTTCAACTGTTCCATGCCGTTGTCCTTACCAGTTGCGGAACCGGGCCGGCGGCGCATACAGGCCGCCCGACCAGTGCACGAGATCCTTGATCGAACGCGCGGCGAGCCAGCGGCGGTCGGCGTCGAGCGGATCGATGCCGAGATCCTCCGGGCGACGGATCACGCCCCGTTCGCGCAGCCGCTCGACCATCTTGCGGTCGCGGCCGCGGCCGACTTCCGTATAGCCGGCGACACCGCGGATCGCGTGCTCGCGTTCGTCCTTGTCGCGGCACATCAGCAGGTTCGCGATCCCTTCCTCGGTGACGATGTGCGTGACGTCGTCGCCGTAGACCATGATCGGCGCGAGGTCGAGCTGCAGCTTGTCGGCGAGCTTCAGCGCGTCGAGCTTCTCGACGAACATCGGCGCGTTCTTGTCGCCGAACGTCTCGCCGATCTGCACGACGAGCTTGCGGCCGCGCCTGAGCGCCGCTGGCGTGTCGGGATCGGCTTCCGCACCGGCCTTCAGCCACGGCTCGCTCGGATGGCGCCGGCCGCGCGCGTCGCTGCCCATGTTCGGCGCGCCGCCGAAACCGGCGATGCGCTCGGCCGTGACCGTCGACGAATGGCCGGACAGGTCGATCTGCAGCGTCGAGCCGATGAACATGTCGCACGCATACAGGCCCGCCGTCTGGCAGAACGCGCGGTTCGAGCGCAGCGACCCGTCGGGCCCCGTGAACCAGATGTCGGAACGCGCGCGGATGTAGTCGTCCATCCCGACTTCCGAGCCGAAGCAGTGGATCTGCTCGACCCAGCCCGACTCGATCGCGGGAATCAGCGTCGGGTGCGGATTGAGCGCCCAGTGCGAGCAGACCTTGCCCTTCAGCCCGAGCTTCTCGCCGTAGGTCGGCAGCAGCAGCTCGATCGCGGCCGTGTTGAAGCCGATCCCGTGGTTCAGGCGCTTGATGCCGTACGGCGCGTAGATGCCCTTGATCGCGAGCATCGCGGTGAGGATCTGCGTTTCGGTGATCGCCGCCGGATCGCGCGTGAACAGCGGCTCGACGTAGAACGGCCGGCCGGCCTCGACGACGAAATGCACGCGATCGCCCGGGATGTCGACGCGCGGCACCTTGTCGACGATGCGGTCGACCTGCGCGATCACGATGCCGTCCTTGAACGCGGTGGCTTCGACGACGGTCGGCGTGTCTTCGGTGTTCGGGCCGGTGTAGAGATTGCCGTCGCGGTCGGCGCTGACCGCCGCGATCAGCGCGACCTGCGGCGTGAGGTCAATGAAGTAGCGCGCGAACAGCTCGAGATAGGTGTGCACCGCGCCGAGCGCGATCTTGCCGCCGAACAGCAGCTTCGCGATGCGCTGCGACTGCGGGCCCGAATACGCGAAGTCGAGACGCTTCGCGATGCCGCGCTCGAACACGTCGAGATGCTCGGGCAGCACGACGCCCGACTGCACCATGTGCAGGTCGTGGATCTTCGCGCTGTCGACGTCGGCGAGCGCAGTGGCGAGCAGGTCGGCCTGCTTCTGGTTGTCGCCTTCGAGGCAGACGCGGTCGCCGGGCCGCAGCACCGCTTCGAGCAACGCCACGGTGTCGCGCGCATCGACCCGCTTGCCCTGCGCGTAAACCGCGCCGGCCGCGAGCCGTGCATCGCGCGCCTGCCGCGCGTGATTCCATCCCGTCATGAACAGTTCTCCCGCTTCGATGGTTCAGCGGCATTCTAAGCCTGGCGCCGCCGCCGATTGATGATGTTGACGAATGCGACTCAGAGGACGCCGCGATGGATGCGGCCCGCGCACGGGCCGCCCGTCGGTGGGGCCTACGCGCCGACCAGCGCGCGCGTCGTGAAGAACAGCAGCGACGGCCCGAGCAGGCAGCCGACGCCCGTATGGAACGTCGCGACCAGCGCGCCGTACGGGACGAGCCGTCGGTCCGTCGCGGCGAGCCCCGCGCTCACGCCGCTGACGGTGCCGGCCAGGCCGCCGAAGATCATCGCGGAGCGCGGCGTCTTCAGGCCCATGAAGTTGGCCGCGACCGGCGTGCCGACCATCACGATGATCGCCTTGACCAGCCCCGTCGCGATGCTGAGCGCGATCACGTCGGAGCTTGCGCCGATCGCCGCGCCCGTGACGGGACCGACGATGTAGGTGACGGCGCCCGCGCCGATCGTCGTCATGCTGACCGCGTCGGTATAGCCGAAGGCGCGCGCGATGCACGCGCCGACGATGAACGGCAGCACGGTACCGAGCAGCAGCGACACGACGCCGACGAGCCCGGCCTTGCGCGCCTCGGCCGGCTGCACTTCGAACGCGGTCGCGACGATCGCGAAATCGCGCAGCATGGCGCCGCCCATCAGGCCGATGCCGGCGAACAGCTTGACGTCGGCCAGCCCCTTCTCGCCGCCGGTGAATGCGCCGCCGACATAGGCCAGCACGAGACCGATCACGATCGCGATCGCGGAGCCGTGCACGCGGCCGAACGTGAGCTTGCGCGACGCGATCGACGACAGCCACATGATCAGGCCGACCAGCGCGAACGACGCGACGAGCCCGTTGTGGGCGACGGTTTTTTCGAGCATCTGCAGCATGGCGGCCTCCGTTACTGTTCTTCGAATTGCGGCACGCCCGCGAAGGCCGTGTCGTCGCGCCCGGTGCGCACGAGTACCGCGATGCAGCATGCGCAGATCGCGACCGCGCCGACGGCGGCCAGCAGCGCGACCGGGCCGCCCTTCAGCGCGGCGACGACGTTCTGGTTCGCGGCCATCGCGACGACGACGGGGATGTACATCGCGCCCCAGAAACCGACGCCGGCCTCGGTCTCCTTCGGCAGCCAGCCGCGGCGGTGCAGCCACAGGCGCAGGCAGATCAGCAGCAGCATCGCGATGCCGACGCCGCCCACGTTGGTCTTCACGCCGATCGCGCTGCCGAGCAGGTCGCCGAGGAACAGTCCGGCGAGGTGGCAGAACGCCAGTAGCGCGGTTCCGTAGATGATCATGAGTCGTCTCCAGTCTCTTCGTGACGGGCGCATGGCCGCCAGCAGGAGCCGAATCGTGCCCGCCGATCCCGTGCCGGGCGTGTCTCCTGCGGCGGTGCGCCGCGGCCCGGCGGGCCCGTCATGCGGGCACGTTCTCGGGCGGTCGATGGGATGATGCGGTTTCGGGCCGGACGCCGGATGCCGTAGACTGAATGAAGCAGCCGCCGGCCGACGCGGGCTACGCGTCCGGTGCGCCCCGTTGCGGGCCGCACCGGCGCGTGATCCGATACTAGCGCCGCAATATCCGGCCATTTATGAAGTTGTCGAAACCGATTCAGTGGATTTAGCAATGCGTCCGTTACCGCCCGAGCTGCTGCGCAGCTTCGTCGCCGTCGCCCAGTCCGGCAGCTTCACCGCCGCGTCCGAGCGCGTGAGCCTGTCGCAGTCGACCGTCAGCCAGCATATCCGCCGCCTCGAGGAGCTGCTCGACCGGCCGCTGTTCGAACGCGACACGCGCAACGTGCACTTGTCGCAGCACGGCGACGCGCTGTTCCGCTACGCGGTGCGCATTCTCGAACTGATGGACGAGGCCGTCACGTCGGTGTGCGGGCCACCGCTGTCGGGCAAGGTGCGGCTCGCGATGTCGGAGGATTTCGCGTCGGCGCACCTGACGGCCGCGCTCGCGAGCTTCGTGCAGCGCAATCCGGAAGTCGAGCTCGCGATCTCGACCGGGCTGTCGGGCGACCTGTTCGACGCGCTCGACGAAGGGCGGCACGATCTCGTGTTCGCGAAGCGCATCGCCGGCAGCCGGCGCGGCCGCGTGATCCGCAGCGAGCCGCTGTACTGGTGCACGGGCCCCGATTCGCGGATCACCGGCCACGAGGCCGTCCTGCCGCTCGCGATGCATCCGGAGCCGAGCGTGTCGCGCCGCCGCGTGCTCGAATCGCTCGAGGCCGTCGGGCGGCCGTACCGGATCGCGGTCGTGAGCAGCAGCGTCGCGGTGTTGCGCGCCGCCGCGAGCGCGGGGCTCGGCGTCAGCGCGTTCGCCGGCTACGTGATCCCGGCCGGGCTCGCACGGCTCGACGCCGGGCTGCCCGAACTCGGCGAACTCGAATACGTGATCGACCGGCCGACGGCCGCGTCGCGTTCGACGCTCGCACTCGAAGCGACGCTGATTACCGCCGCGTCGGAGTTGTAACCGCGCCTGGCGCGACCCACGCAGGGGGCGTCGCACCCGCACCTGACAGCTTTGCCCGGAACGCGTCATCGTCCGCGCAGCACCCGCTCGCGACAATGGAACCCATCGGAACGCACGGCCAGCCGCCGCGCGCGTCCGGTACCCGTCCCCTTGATCGGAGCCCGCCATGAACAACGTCCTGCGATTCGCCGTCGCGATCGCTGCAGCCGCCTTGCTCTCCCCCGCCTTTGCCCAGACCGACGCTTCGGCCCCGGCACAACAGGGCCTGACACGCGCGGAAGTCATCGACCAGCTCAAGCAGGCCTATCTCGACGGCGAACTGCCGACCAACGACGGCAACTACCCGCCGGACGCCGCGACACGTTCGCGCAACCGCGAACTCGTGCAGGCCGTGAGCCCGGCGTGGCTGGCCCACACGCCGCCCGCCAGCCAGGCGACTTCGCAGCAGTGACCGGCGCCGCCGCGCCGGCGCAACGCAATCAGGATCACGGCAGGAAGCTGCGGCGCCGCGCGTCGATCAGCTCGACGAGCAGGCGGTCGCGTTCGGCCGCGAGTTCCTGCATCGAGTGCTCGCCCTGGATCGTGCGCAATGCGTCGTTCAGCTTGCGATCGACTTCCGGATCGAACGAAGGCGTGCCGAGATCGTCCCACCAGCTCGTGATCGGCCCCGACAGGTGCTCGAGAAAGTGCGCGATCCCGCCCGCGCCGCCGCCGAGGTGATAGGTCAGGCATTGCCCCATCAACCCCCAGCGCAGGCCGGGGCCCCATGCGACGGCCTTGTCCGCATCGGCCACGCTCACCACGCCTTCGCCGACGAGGTGATACACCTCGCGGAACAGCGCGGCCGCGAGCCGGTTTGCGACGTGGCCGGTCATCTCCTTGTTGAGGACGATCGTCTGCTTGCCGAGCGCATCGTAGAAATCCTTCACGCGCGCGATCACCTCTCGGCTGGTGGCATCGCCACCGACCAGCTCGACGAGCGGAATCAGGTGCGGCGGATTGAACGGATGCGCGATCAGGCAACGCTCCGGATGCTTGTCGCACGCGGTCTGGATGTCCGACATCTTCAGGCCCGACGAGCTCGACGCGATCGGCACGTGCGCGGGCAGCACGTCGTCCATCTGCCGGTACAGCGCGCGCTTCAGGTCGAGCCGCTCCGGGCCGTTCTCCTGCACGAAGTCGACGCCGTCGAGCGCACGCACGAGATCGGCGTCGAACGACAGCCGCGCGGAAAGTTCGGCGGCCCGGTCGCCGAGAAACGCGGCCAGCGCGTCGCGCAACCGCGTGTCGGCTTGCGGCGCCGGATCAGTCGCGACGACGTCGAAGCCCTGCGTCAGATAGAAGGCGGCCCAGCTCGCGCCGATCACGCCGGCGCCGACGATCGCGATGCGTCGAATGTCCATGATTGTCCCGTGTCGTTGGTCTGCCAATAGATCGCGGCGATTGTCGCATCGAATCGCGCGGGCCTGCATTGACGCGGATTGCGGATTCCCTCTTGAAATGCGCTTCGGCTGCCACTAATTACGCGTCGTCGGGCCGTGCAGCATGCAGCGCACCGCCCCCGTTTCGACCCAGTGGAGCTTCCACGACGCGCCCGCCGCAGGCGTGGCGCCGTCACGTCTCCCGCGTTCCCTGTTCAGGAGGACCAACATGAGCGGTATCCATTTCGGCAGCGACCTGTTCGACGAATTCGCCCGCGTGCAGCGGCAAGTGGCCAACCTGCTCGGCGATCGTCCGGCCGGCATTCGCGCGGTACGCCCCGGCGCCTTTCCCGCGCTCAACGTCGGCGCCACCGACGGCGCGATCGAGATCGTCGCGTTCGCACCCGGCATGGCCGCGGCCGACTTCGACGTGTCGATCGACAAGGACCTGCTGACGATCAGCGGCGAGCGCAAGCCCGCACCGCGCGGCGAAGGCGACGACCTGCGCACCTATGCGCAGGAACGCTTTCACGGCGCATTCCGCCGTGTCGTCGAGCTGCCGCGGGACGCGGATCCCGACCAGGTCAGCGCCCGCTACGAAAACGGCTGCCTGCTGATTCGCGTCGGCCGGCGCGAGGCATCGAAGCCGCGTGCGATCACCATTCAATAATACTCAGGATACCGACATGAATGCGAACCCGACCCTGGCCGAGCGTCAAACCAACACCGTCCACCCCGCTGCCGCCGAAGCGGCCCGCCGTCCCGCGATCACGCCGGCCGTCGACATCGTCGAGAATCATCTCGGCGTCACGCTGCGGGCCGACCTGCCCGGCGTGCCGCGCGAGAACCTCGACGTGAAGGTGCACGACAACACGCTGACGATCGAAGCCGACACGCGTCTCGACACGCCGGCCGACCTGCGCGTGCGGCATGCCGAAATCCGTGCGACGCGCTATGCGCGCAGCTTCGTGCTGAGCCCGGATCTCGATACGTCGAGAATCGACGCGAACCTGCGCGACGGCGTGCTGACGCTGACGATTCCGCGTCGCGAGGAAACGCGCCCGCGCCGGATCGACGTGACGGCCGGCAACGCGTAAGCATTGGTGCGTGCCGTTATCACGCACGCATGAAGAAGCCCCGCCGGGTACGCGCCCGGCGGGGCTTTCTGTTATGACGTGCGGTGCGATCAGTCGAAGTCGAACAGGTCGAACACCGATTTCTTGCGACGCTGGCCGTCGTGCTTGTAGCGATCGTCGTGCGAGCGGCCATCGTGTCGGTCACGGCTGTCGTGCGAACGAGCATCGCGCCCCCACCCGCCAGCATGGTCGCGCGGCGCTTGCGCATCGTGCCGCGCGGAGGCTTCATCGCGGCGCGCAGGCGCATCGCCGGCCTCGCGCGCGATCAGCTTGTCGAGTTCGCCGCGGTCGAGCCACACGCCGCGGCAGGTCGGACAGTAGTCGATCTCGATCGACTGGCGCTCGGCCATCAGCAGGTCGGGCGTCTTGCAGACAGGGCATTTCATCGCGCTTCTCCTTTCGGTGCGAATTTCATCCGGATTCCATATGACGCCCGTAACGCCGGCCGCTGCAGCAGCAGCCGTGTCACGCGCGCCGGTTCAGTGGCCATCCGTCGGCGCCGAGCGCTTCGCCTTCGCGCGCCGCGCCAGCATGTTCATGCCTTCGACGAAGGCCGAGAACGCCATCGCCGCGTAGATATAGCCCTTCGGCACATGCGAACCGAAACCTTCGGCGATCAGCGTCATGCCGATCACGACCAGGAACGACAGCGCGAGCATCACGATGGTCGGGTTGCGGTCGATGAAGCGTGCGAGCGGCTGTGCCGCGAACAGCATCACGGCGACGGCGACGATCACGGCGACGAACATGATCGGCACGTGCTCGGTCATGCCGATCGCGGTCACGATGCTGTCGATCGAGAACACGATGTCGAGCATCACGATCTGGCCGATCGCGGCCCACATCGTCAGGCCGACCGCCCCGCCCGAACCGCCCGCGCCTTCACCGTCGCGCGACACGTGGTGATGGATCTCGGTGGTCGCCTTCCACACGAGGAACAGGCCGCCCGACAGCAGGATCAGGTCGCGCCACGAGAACGCATGGTCGAACAGCGTGAACACGGGTTCGGTGAGGCTCGCGATCCATGCGACGCTGCCGAGCAGCGCGAGGCGCATCACCAGCGCGAGCGCGATGCCGAGGCGCTGCGTGCGGGCGCGCTGCGCCTCGGGCAGCTTGTTGCTGAGGATCGAGATGAAGATCAGGTTGTCGATGCCGAGCACGACTTCCATCACGACGAGCGTCAGGAGCGCCGCCCAGACGGCGGGGTCAACGGCAAGCGTCAGCAGGTAGTCCATGAGATGGGCCGATACGAAAGTGGAAAGCCCGATCATAGGCCGCCCCGAACTTCGAAAAAATCAGAGAGAATCTGATTTTTGGTTCGGTTTTTCCGAAATATCGCTCCGATGCTCAATTTCCGACATCTGTACTACTTCTGGGTCGTCGTGAAGGAAGGCGGCTTCGCGCGCGCGGCCGCGCGGCTCGACATGGCCGTGCAGACGATCAGCGCGCAGGTGCGCGAGCTCGAAAAAGCGCTCGGGCACCAATTATTGCGCCCGGCCGGGCGCGGCGTCACGATGACCGACGCCGGCCAGGCCGCGTTTGCGCGCGCGGAGGTGATCTTCGAGATGGGCCGGCTGATTCCCGACGAAGTGCGCGCGGCGGCCAGCCAGCCGACCGTGCGGCTCGCGGTCGGCCTCGCGGACGGCATCTCCAAGCTCGCCGCGCACGCGCTCCTTGCCCCCGTGCTGGATACGCCCACGCTGCGGCTGCTGTGCCACGAAGGCGAGCACGATGCGCTGTTCGCGGAGCTGGCGCTGCATCATCTCGACCTGGTGCTGGCCGGCCAGGGCGCGCCGTCCGGCTCGAACCTGCGGGTGACGAGCGAGCGGCTCGTCGCATCGCCGGTCGACTGGTATGGCCCCGCGGCGCTCGTCACGCCGGCCGCGCGGCAGCACTTTCCGCAGTGCCTCGCCGACCTGCCCGTGCTGTTGCCGACCGCCCATTCGGCGCTGCGCGCGCGCCTCGACCTGTGGCTGGAAGGTGAACGGATCGTGCCGCGCGTGGCCGGGGAATTCGAGGACAGCGCGCTGATGGCCGTGTTCGCGGCGCGCGGCCTCGGCGTGTTCCCGCTGAGCGAACTCGGCGCGAACGACGCGTCGCTGCTGCGCGGGTTGCGGCGGCTCGGGCGTGCCGGCGACGTGACCGAGGAGATCCACGCGATCCGCTCGCGGCGCGGCGAACACCATCCGCTGACGTCGCAATTGCTGGCCGCGGCACGCGGCGCGTCGGCCGACTGAAGCGAGCGCGACATCAAACGAAACTATAATGACGCCCCGGCCTTACGAGATTGCCGCGCGCTTCATCCAGGCACCGCCGTTGCGCGGCCTCTCGCCAAGCCTTCTGAAAGACGCCATGCACAACCGATTTCGCCTGTTTTCCGTTTCGTGCGCGCTCGCGGCCGCGACCGTGCTGGCGGCGTGCTCGTCGCCGCCCAAGCCGATCTACCAGCAGGAACAGTTCGACGCGACCAGCAGCCCGTACGCGCACACGTTCCACTCGAAATCCGACGCGGCCTGCGAGGCCGCGCGGCGCGCGCTGCTGAGCCAGGGCTATGTGGTGTCGTCGTCGCGCAACGATGCGGTCGACGGCAGCAAGAATTTCCAGCCGAACAACGACATGCACGTCGTGATCGAGTTTCACGTCGTGTGCGCGGACGCGAACGCGGACGGCACGTCGAGCATCGCGTACGTGAACGCGGTGCAGGATCGCTATACGCTGAAGAAGTCGAATACGTCGGCCAGTGTCGGCTTGAGCGTGTTCGGCTCGCTGTCGCTGCCGATCGGGTCGAGCGACGACGCGCTCGTCAAGACCGCCAGCGAGACGATTCCCGCCGGCGTGTTCTACGAGCGCTTTTTCAATCTCGTCGAGCATTTCCTGAAGATCGACCCGGCCCGCCGCGACCGCGCGACCGTCAAGGCCGCCGAGAAGGAACCCGTCACGCCGCTGCCCGAACCTGCGCCGACGCCGCAAGGCGAGCCGATGAAGATGACGACCCCGGTCGTGCCGACGCCGCCTGCGGCGCCGGTGCCGCTTTCGTTGCCGGCGGTCGCGCCCGAGTCGGGGGCGAACGCCGTGCCGGCCGCGGCGTCGGCCGTGGTCGCGCCGGCGGCGATGCGGGCTGCCGCGCCGGTGGCGGCGTCGGGTTCGGGGTCGGTATCGGCTTCGGGTGGGGCGCCTGCAGCGGCCGCGTCGTCGATGCCCGCACCGGCGTCCGCGCCGGTTTCGGCTTCCGTGCCTGCATCCGCTTCCGGTCCGGCATCGTCGCCGGCCGCTTCGGCACCGGCCGCTGCAACACCGACACCGGTCACACCGGCGCCTGCACCCCCCGCCTCGGCCCCCGTATCGGCATCGGCGCCCCCGAGCACATCGCCCGCGCCTGCCGCCGCGAACCCCGTCGCCTCGTCCGCACCGTCCGGCGCGAGCGCACCGGCCGCCCACTGACCGGCCGTCCGTATCGTCGCGCCCGGCCCCATCCGGCGCCGCGCGACGATACGCACCTTTCTCCCTCATTCATCACGGGAATTTCCGTGCTGCCGGCTGCTTACCCGTTGTGTCGCTGAGGTTGCTTCGATGCTTCGCGACGGTGTATGCGCAGCCGATGCCGACATTCGCCGGGATCGACTGCCGTCCGGCCGTCATCCGACAGGCCAGCCAGCGCCGGTCGCCCCGCCTACCGCAACGTCGCGCGCAGCGTCTGCATCTGCTCGACGGTCGCCGTCACGCCGCCGCAGACGATCACGGCGATCTCCTTCGCCGACGCGAGCCCGGCCACCGGCCGCTCGAGCGCGGCCAGCGCGGCGCCGCAAGCGGGCTCGACGACGATCCGGTGCTCGTCGAGGAAACGCAGCGAGGCGGCCACCGCCTCGGCATCGGACACGACAACCGGGTGAATTTCGTGTCGCGCGGCCCATTCGACCGCCGCGTCGCACGGCCGCTTCGCGCCGAGCGACGTCGCGATGCTCGTGATCGCCGGCAATTCGACCGCATGCCCCTGCGCGAGGGAGCGCGCATAGCAGTCGGCGCCTTCCGTTTCGGCCGCGACCACCGGCACGTCGTGCCAGCCGTTGCGCGCCAGCCCTTCGAGCACGCCGCACAGCAGCCCGCCGCCGCCCACCGCGACCACGATCGCGTCGGGCTTCGGGCCGGCCGCCGCCATCTCGTCGATCATCGTCGCGTGGCCCTGCCACAGCACGCGATCGTCGAACGGATGCACGAACGCATCATGCTCGCCGAGTGCCGACTGCGCGAACGCATTCGCCTCGGCCCAGCTCGCCCCGTGCACGACGAGTTCGGCGCCCTCGACGCGGATCAGCTCGCGGGCGCGGGCCGACGCGCTTTCCGGTACGACGACGAGCACCGGCACGCCGAGTTCGCGGCCGCAATACGCGACCGCGATGCCCGCGTTGCCGCCCGACGACGACACGAACCGCCGCGCGCCGGCCGCGTGCCGCGCTTCGCAGACGGCGCCGATGCCCCGCAGCTTGAACGAGCCCGACGGCTGCAGCGCATCGAGCTTCAGCCGGATGGTCCTGCCGAGCCGGCGGGAGGCGATTGGCGAGCGGAGATAAGGGGTCGGGATATGAAGCGGCATGGGGCGGGACCAGTGGGGAACGGGGGGAAACGCGCGCGACGTGCAACGGCGGGCGGCAATGGCGGTCATCGTACGGCACGCCCCCCATGCTTTCCAATACCATTGAATGGCATTTGCTATGCTCGACAGGTATATCAATGAACCTGAAGGGATGCCGCATGCGCCAGATCGAATTGCGTCACCTGCGCTACTTCGTGGCCGTCGCGCAAGCCGGCAGCGTGATGGCCGGCGCCCGGGCGGCCGGCATCGTCCAGCCCGCGCTGTCGCGACAGATCCGCGAACTCGAGGACGCGATCGGCACGCCGCTGCTGGTGCGCCGCGCAACGGGCGTCACGCTCACGGCGGCCGGCGCCAGCTTCCTGCAGGACGCGACCGGCCTGCTCGCGACGCTGCAGGACAGCCGTGAGCGCGCGCTGCGCAGCGCGGCCGGCCAGTTGGGCGAGCTGCGGCTCGGTGCGTTGCCGAACTGCCTGCCGCTGCCCGTCGTCGGCACCGTCCTCAAGGCGTTTCGCGACGCGTGCCCGGACGTGAAGCTGTCGATCGCGCCGATGCTGTCGGCCGAACAGGCGAACGCGCTGATGCGCGGCCAGCTCGATGGCGGGATCATGGCGTGGCGTCAGGACGAGGCGCCGCACCTGTCGGGCGTGCGGCTGCTGAGCGACCGCTTCATGCTCGCGATGCCCGCGCCGCCGGGTGGACGCCTCACCGCGCCGCGCACGCTGGCCGACGTCGCGCACGAGCCGTTCGTCTGGTTCGACGCGCAGCGCTCCGCCGCGCACCACCGGTTCCTGATGGCGCAGTGCCAGCAAGCCGGCTTCACGCCGCGCATCGCGCAGGTCGGCAGCGACATTCCGACGTTGATCGGCCTCGTCGCGGCCGGAATGGGCTGTGCATTCGTGCCGGAAAGCGCGTCGCCGACCTGCCCGCACACGGTCCGGCTCGTCGCGCTCGACGAACTCGCGCGCCGCTTCGACATCGAGTTCGTGTTCGACGGTGCGGCCGTGCCCCGGTCGCCCGTCGTCGCGCGGTTTCTCGAAGCCGTGCGTGATGCGACCGGCGAAGCGAGCTGAGCGGGCTGAATGTGCAGCAGATGCGGCGAACTCACCCGGCACTTGAGCGACCCGATTCGCGATGCCGAATGACGGGCGCCCCCCTTCCGCCCAACCGTCGCTTCGGCTGCCGAAACACGCTAAACAGCCGCATCTTTTTTGCGCAAATTCTTACAAAACGACGACACCGGACGCCGCAGCACCGGTGTTTTTAAATTGGCACCAAAAACGGCCGTTTAACGTCGCTTCGAATTGTCATGGCTCGAAATATACTGCGCGCGCATCCAACCCTCGTGCCAAAGAGAGGATGCGTTTCCGCCCCGGTCACGGTCCCCCTGTGATCGGGGCTTTTTTTGCCTGCGGGCCTTGTCTGCAAAGGGTTTTCGGCGACGATGCGAGATTCGCCCGGCGCGATGCCGGCCGCCTGGGCGGCCCGTCCGATCCGCGCGACCACCCATCGCCGCGCAGTCGGCACGCGGCTTCCGGTTCATCCGGCGGGAGCGACCGTCAGTCCGCGTCGAAGCGCCGATGGATCGCGATCTCCCGGCCTGAAGCCACCCGCCCGACTTTACAAATATCTTTCACAAAAGCAGCGCTTTCACCCGCCGCGCCACCCGGCCTCAAGCGCCCGCTGCATTGTTGACATGAAATCAAGATAATTTCGTCCGTACACGGCTTTTTCCGCAAAAGTCATGCAGGCACACTTCTTCCTGTCCTCAACGGTCCGTGCCGTTCGCTGTTTCTCGACTCCAGGAGCCCATCGCGTGAAGACCACGACTTCCTCTCCCTCCCGCCAGGGCGGCAGCGCCGCGCTGCCGCTGCTGGCACTCGCCGCCGGCGCGTTCGGCATCGGCACGACCGAGTTCTCGCCGATGGGCCTGCTGCCCGTGATCGCCGACGGCGTGCACGTGTCGATTCCGCAAGCCGGGATGCTGATCAGCGCGTATGCGATCGGCGTGATGGTCGGCGCGCCGCTGATGACGCTGCTGCTCGCGCGCTGGTCGCGCCGCTCGGCGCTGATCGCGCTGATGTCGATCTTCACGATCGGCAACCTGCTGTCGGCGTTCGCGCCGGACTACACGACGCTGCTGCTCGCCCGCCTCGTGACGAGCCTCAACCATGGCGCCTTCTTCGGACTGGGCTCGGTGGTCGCGGCCAGCCTCGTGCCGCGCGAGAAGCAGGCGAGCGCGGTCGCGACGATGTTCATGGGTCTCACGATCGCGAACGTCGGCGGCGTGCCGGCCGCGACCTGGCTCGGCCAGATCATCGGCTGGCGCATGTCGTTCGCGGCGACCGCGGGCCTCGGCCTGGTTGCGATCGCCGGGCTGTTCGCCGCGCTGCCGAAGGGCGAAGCCGGCAAGATGCCCGACCTGCGCGCCGAACTCTCGGTGCTGACGCGCCCCGTCGTGCTCGGCGCGCTCGGGACGACCGTGCTCGGCGCCGGCGCGATGTTCACGCTCTACACGTATGTCGCGCCGACGCTGGAACACCTGACCGGCGCGACGCCCGGCTTCGTGACCGCGATGCTGGTGCTGATCGGCGTCGGCCTCTCGATCGGCAACATCGCGGGCGGCCGCCTCGCCGACCGCTCGCTCGACGGCACGCTGATCGGGTTCCTGCTGTTGCTGATCGCGACGATGGCCGCGTTCCCGGTGCTCGGCCGCACGCATGCGGGCGCCGCCGCCACGTTGCTCGTGTGGGGTGTCGCGACGTTCGCGGTCGTGCCGCCGCTGCAGATGCGCGTGATGCGGGCGGCCCACGAAGCGCCGGGGCTCGCGTCGGCCGTCAACATCGGCGCGTTCAACCTCGGCAACGCGCTCGGCGCGGCGGCCGGCGGCGCGGCGCTGTCGGCGGGCTTCGGTTATGCGGCCGTGCCGCTCGTCGGCGGACTGATCGCCGCGGCGGGACTCGCACTCGTCTTCGTGCAGATCGCGCAGCAGCGCCGCGCACCGGCCGCTGCGAATTCGTAAGCGCGACACGTCGCGCGCCGGAGATGCATGCCGGGGCCGATCCGTACCGACCCACGCTCACGGCCGCGCAATGCGCGCCGTTTTCGTTTTCAACGGTCGACTGCGATTCAACGCCCCGCGAGCGGGAAAAGTCCCGAATCTCCAGCAATCTTTCAGCGCTCCCAATGCAATACGTTTTCGGAATGAAAAACGATTCAATTCATTCAAATGATTCACTTTCATTTCTTCTTCACCGCATCCAGCACATTATTTAGCCCATTCGCCGCCGGCCGACTCAATCCTTCCAATCAGCCCGAAAAATAGTCCCGAACCCCGCATGAATTACTCGTTTTTGCTGCAATGCAAGGTAATGACTTATGCCAATCCCACACGAGAAATCGAGAAAAGAAATTCCCCGTACCTTTATTCAATTAATAGACCCGCAAATGTAACAAAATGAAACAGGGTGAATTTAAAGATTGAAAGAATTGCCGATTCGTATCAGGATTTGCGACAACGTAGCGCGATCAAGCGCGGCATAAATCCAACGAAAAATCGATCGATGAGGGATCAGTGTGAAACTCGCCATCGCTTCCACGATGTTGTCGCTCGCGCTGTCCATCGGCCTGTCGACACCCGCCGCCGACGCAGCCACCTATTCGAACGGCACCGCGACCGCGACCTTCAACGTCACGCTGACGCTGCAGCCGAACTGCACGATCGCCGCGAACCCGCTCGCGTTCGGCACCAACGGGGTGCTGGCCACCGCGATCAACCAGCAGACGACCGTCAGCGTCACCTGCACCAATACGACGCCGTACAACGTCGGCCTCGACGCCGGCACGGTCACGGGCTCGACCGTCGCGAGCCGCCTGATGGCCGGCACGACCACCGGCAACACGACCACGACCGTCGACTTCCAGCTCTACCAGGACGCCGGGCGCACGACGATCTGGGGCAACACGCAAGGCACGAACACCGTGGCCGGCACCGGCACGGGCGCCGCGCAATCGCTGACCGTCTATGGCCAGGTGCCCGCACAGGCGACGCCGAAACCGGACACCTATCAGACGACCGTCACCGCAACCGTCTACTTCTGATCGGCGCCGCAACGCATGACCGCATTCCGTCGAACGCTCGTCGCGCTGCTGTGCGCGGCCGGCGCCGCGCACGCCGCGTCGCTGCAGATTTCCCCCGTCACGATCGAGTTCGGCGCCGACGACACGGCCAGCGGCATCACGCTGCGCAATCCGGGCGAACGCCCGGTGTACGGACAGGTGCGCGTGTTCCTCTGGAACCAGAGCGATGGCCAGGACACCTTGACGCCCACGCAGGACCTGCTGGCCAGCCCACCGCTGATCGAGGTCGGCACACAGTCCGAGCAACTGATCCGCGTGGTGCGCGCATCGCGCGTGCCATCCGGCACCGAGCAGGCCTACCGGCTGCTGATCGACGAATTGCCGCCGCCCGGCGAAACGCCGGCCAGTGGCGTGTCGATCAGGCTGCGCTATTCGATTCCAGTGTTCGTCGAGCCTGCCGCCGACGGCGCGCCGCGACTCGACTGGGCGCTGCTGCGCTACAACGGCGGCTGGGTGCTGCGGGTGCGCAACGGCGGCACGCGGCGCGCGCAACTGGCGTCCGTCGAACTCGTGACCGGCGACGGGCAGACATACCCGCTCACGCGCGGCCTGCTCGGCTATGCACTCGCGGGCCGCACGGGCCAGTGGAGCGTACCGCTGCCGGCCGGCGTCACGCTCGGCGGCAAGGTCACGGTGCGGGCGACCGTCAATTCGCAGCCAGCCAGCGCGGTCGTCGCGGTGGAGCCGCCGGGCTAGTCCGCCGGTGCGCCGCCCGGCCCCTCCCCCTTCGCCACACACCGGCTCGGTCCCGGCCAACGGACGCGGTGCGCCGCGACGCTCCCCGCGCACCGCGGTCGCGGCCGTCGTGGCCGGCGGCCTCTTCGCGCTCGGCTGGGCGCATGCGGACGAACCCTCGGCGCTCGTGATGACCGACAGCACGCACGACGTGATCCTCGAAGTCAGCGTCAACGGCGAAAACACGGCGCTGCTCGCGCACTTCCGGGAGCGCGACGGCCATCTGTCGGCGAGCGGCGCCGACCTGCACACGATCGGCGTCGCGACCGACCGGCTCGGCATCGCCGATGCGGCGACGGTCGACCTCGACACGATTCCCGGCCTGCGCTACCGCTACGACGCGGCACGCCAGCGCGTCGAACTGCAGATGCCCGATACGCTGCGCCGCCCCTACGCGATCGACAGCCGCGCATTGCCGCCGACTCAGGCGGCCAGCGCGTCGCGCGGCGTCGCGATCAACTACGAGGCGTACGCGCAGACGCTCGGCGACCGGCAGTACTCGCTCTACACCGACGTGCGCTACTTCGATCCGGGCGGCGTGTTCGACACCACGGGCGTCGCGACCTTCTATGACGGCCGCCGGCGCTACACGCGCTTCGATACGTCATGGAGCCACTCGGACCCGGCGCGGCCGAGCACGACGCAGATCGGCGACGCGATCTCGGGATCGCTCGCATGGACGCGCTCGGTGCGCCTCGGCGGCTTCCAGTGGCGCAGCAATTTCGCCCTGCGCCCCGATCTCGTGACGTTCCCGATCCCGTCGCTCGCCGGCTCCGCGGCCGTGCCGTCGGCTGTCGACCTGTACATCAACAACGTGCGCCAGTACACCGGCAACGTGCCGAGCGGCCCGTTCATCATTCACGACGTGCCGGGCATCACGGGCGCCGGCCAGGCGACCGTCATCACGCGCGACGCGCTCGGGCGCACCGTCGCGACGTCCGTGCCGCTCTATGTCGATACGCGGATGCTGTCCGCCGGGCTGTCGAGCTATTCGTTCGAGGCCGGCTTCCTGCGGCGCAACTACGGGCTGCAGTCGTTCGACTACGACGCGCGGCCGGCCGTCAGCGGCTCGCTGCGACGCGGGATCAGCCACGCGCTGACGGTCGAAGGGCATGCGGAAGCAACCGGCGGCGTGCTCAACGCGGGCGTCGGCGCGCTGCTGCGCCTCGGCTACGCGGGCGTCGTGAGCGGTGCGGTCGCGGGCAGCGCCGGCCGCTTTCCGGGCACGCAGGTCAGCGCCGGCTACCAGTTGATCGAACCGCGCTTCTCGATCAACGCGCAGACGATCCGCGCGTTCGGCCGCTACGGCGATCTCGCCTCGCGCGACGGCGCAACGGTGCCGGCGGCAACCGACCAGGCAACGCTCGCGCTGCCGTTCATCCACCGCCAGACTCTGTCGCTCAGCTACATCGGCTTCCGGATGCCGCAAGGCCCGAGCGCGCGGATCGGCACCGTGTCGTACACGCTGGGCCTCGGCGATCTCGCGTCGCTGACCATGAGCGCGTACCGCGATTTCGCGCAGCAGGGCGCGAGCGGCGCGTTCGTATCGCTGAACATCGGGCTCGGCCGCACCACGTCGATCAATACGACCGTCGGCCGACAGCGCGGCCAGTCGAACTACACCGTCGACGCGAGCCGCCCGCCCGACTACGACGGCGGCTGGGGCTGGGGCGTACAGGCCGGCGGCACGGGTGCGGTGCCGTACCGGCAGGCACAGGTCCGCTATCTCGGTCATGCGGGCGAAGTCATCGCGGCCGCGCAGAACATCGACCGCCAGAGCGGCGCGTCGCTCGACGTCAGCGGCGCGCTCGTGTTCATGGACGGCAGCCTCCTGTTGTCGCGCCGCATCACCGACGGCTTCGCGCTCGTGTCGACCGACGGCGTCGCGGGCATCCCGGTGCTGCACGAAAACCGCGTGATCGGCACGACCGATCGTGCCGGGCACCTGCTTGTGCCCGACCTGAATGCGTACCAGAACAACCGGATCGCGATCGATGCGATGAAGCTGCCCGCCGATGCGCGGATCGCCCGCACGTCGATGACGGTCGTGCCGCAGGCGCAATCGGGCGTGTTCACGCATTTCGGCGTGTCACGCTATCGCGCGGCATCGGTGATCCTGCATGACGATACCGGCCGCCCGCTGCCGGCCGGCGCGCGCGTGCATCACGCCGAAAGCGGCGCGGATACGATCGTCGGCTACGACGGGCTCACGTTCATCGACGGACTGCAGGACGACAACCACCTCGCGATCGACTACGGCACGCAGCACTGTGTCGCGGCATTCGCGTTCACCGCGCCCGGCAACGGCACGCTGCCGACCATCGGGCCCCTCACGTGCCGGACGACGCCGTGAGGATCGCGCTGCTGGTTCTCGTCGCCTTCATCGCGTGGTGCGGCTCGCCCCGTCACGCACAGGCCGAAAGCTGCACGGCGACCGCATCGAACGTGAGCTTCGGCTCGGTCAGCCCGATCTCGAACGCGCCGGTCGCCGCGACCGGTACGGTCAGCATCACCTGCACGTGGTCGGCCGTCTCGCTGACGCCAAACGTGCTCGTGTGCCTGAACCTCGGCGGCACAAGCCCGCGCAGCCTCGTCAACGGCAGCAACGCGATGCAATACGACCTCTATCTCGACGGCGGGCATTCGGTCGCATGGGGCTCGGTGTATTCCGGCACGACCCCGGCGTCCGTCACGCTGGTCAAGCCCGCGCTCGGCACGAGCGCGTCCGCGACGGTCACGGTGTACGGACAGATCACCGGGAACCAGCCGACCGTCCCGACGACCGGCAACAGCACCACGACCTACTCGCAGACCTTCGGCGGCAACACGACATCGATCAACACCGGGTTCTACCTGCTCGGCGCGCCGACCTGCGCGTCGCTGACGACGTCGAACGGGACCTTCCCGTTCAGCGCGACGGCGAACGTCGTCAACAACTGCAACATCAGCGCGACCAATGTGAGCTTCGGCACCGCGAGCCTGCTGTCGGGCTCGCTCACGGCGAGCGGTTCGATCACCGCGCAGTGCACCAACGGCGACGCATGGCAAATCGCGCTGAACGGCGGCGGCAGCGGCAGCGTGACGGCGCGCCAGATGCAGCGCAGCGGCGGTGGCGGCGCGATCGGCTACGGGCTTTACACGGACGCCGCGCGCTCGATCGCGTGGGGCGACGGCACGGGCGGCAGTTCGACGGTCACGGGCGTCGGCACGGGCACGTCGCAGGTCGTGACCGTGTACGGCGCGGTGCCGGCGCAAACGACGCCCGCGCCCGGCAACTACAGCGACACGATCACCGCGACGATCAGTTTCTAGCGTTCAGGGGTACGAGCGAGCGGGCGCGCGCCCGCTCAAAACATGACGGTCCATGCGGACGGCGCGCCCGCACCCGCGCCCACGCCGCGCGACGCCGACCGCGCATCGGGCAGCGGCGCGTGGCTGAGCATGAACGGCGTGCCGTGCGCGCAACTGACACTCGGGATGCCGGTATCGGCGACGCCCTGCGGCGCGCCGGTGCCGATCGTGCACGTTTCCGGAATGGTGAGACTGACGCGCAGCGGAATCGAGGGCTCCGTCGCGTTCGCGAGGGACCCTACGCCGGGCGCGGCGAGCGCGAGCGCGAGCGCGATCGCACCGCGTCTGATTGGGTCGGCTGTCATCGTGCGGCTCTCCTTCGTGCATCCACTCAGCATATGCGCGAATTATCGGCGTGCGGGCGGAAAACCTGAACCCGCACGCACGTGGCCGTGCGCCGCCGCGCCGGTCAGCGCGCGGCGGCGAACCCACCGAAAAACGCCCGCGCATTCGCATCGAGGCTGTCGAGGTGATAGCCGCCTTCCTGCACGATCACCGTCGGCAACCCGAGCGCGCCGATCGCGCCGCCGAGCCGCCCGAAACCGTCGGTCGTGACGGCCACCTGCGATTGCGGATCGTCCTTGTAGATATCGAAGCCGAGCGCGAGCACGAGCGCATCGGGCTGGAACCGCACGAGCGCGCGCAGCGCATCGTCGAGCCGCTCGAAGAACGCCGACTCCGGCGCACCGTGCGGCATCGGCAGGTTGAGGTTGAAGCCGTCGCCGGCCCCCGTGCCCGTCTCTTCCTCATAGCCCGCGACGACCGGGTAGAAGTTGGTCGGGTCGCCGTGGATCGACACGTACAGCACGTCGTCGCGGCCGTAGAAGATCTCCTGCACGCCCTGCCCGTGATGCATGTCGGTGTCGAGGATCGCGACCCGGCGGTGGCGGCCGAGCAGCGACTGCGCGGCGATCGCCGCATTGTTCAGGTAGCAGAAGCCGCCGGCCGCGTCGCGACGCGCGTGATGGCCGGGCGGCCGGCACAGCGCGTACGCCTCGCGCGCGCCGTCGTTGACGTCGGCCGCGGCCGCCAGCGCGCCCTGCGCGGACCAGTACGCGGCGCGCCACGTGTTCGCGCCGACCGGGCAACTGCCGTCGGCGAGGTAGCGCGCGGCTTTCGCGAGCACGCCGCGCAGCGGATTCGGGTCGCGCACGAACACGTTCGACATCACTTCGTCGCCCCAGTCGTCGGGCATCTGCTTCCAGTCGCGATGCGCCTCTTCCAGGAAGCGCAGGTAGTTCATGTCGTGCACGGCCGCGATCGGCTCGGTGCCGCGGTCGGCCGGCTCGCGCACGTCGAAGTCGAGCGACCGCACGGCCGCGACGAGCCGCGCCGCGCGCTCGGGGACTTCCTGCGGCTCGCGCATCTGGCCGCGCGACAGGTAGCTGCGCGGATGGTGCAGCAACTGCTCGGGATGGAAATAGGTTTTCATCGTTCGCCCTCGTCGGTTTTTCGAATTATCGGTTCGCTGCGTCATGCATCCTGCATGGCGACCGCCACGGCAACGCCCGCCGCGACGCCGGCGCGCGCGAGCACCGCATGCAGCAGCACGTTCGTGCCGCGCGTCACGTCATCCGGCAGCGCATCCTCGGCTTCGTTGTGCGACAGGCCGTCGACGCACGGGATGAACACCATCGCGGTCGGCACGCAACGCGCGAGCAGGATCGCGTCGTGCCCGGCGCCGCTGACGATCCGTTCGTTCGTATAGCCGAACGCGGCCGCCGCCTGCGCGACCTGCTCGACGCAGTCGCGATCGAACGGCGTCGCCGGGCTGCGCCAGCAGGTTTCAATCGCGACCTGCACGCCGCGCGCGGCGGCGACACGCGTGCACGCGTCGCGCAAGTCGCGCTCCATTGCATCGACCTGCGCATCGTCGTGATGGCGGAGGTCGACCGTGAACGTCACGTCGCCGGCAATGGTGTTGCGCGATGCGTTGCGGATGCCGACCTGACCGATCGTCGCGAGCCCGCGCGGTGCATGACCGGCAACGATCCGTTCGAGTTCGAGCGCCATCTGCGCGCTCGCGAAAGTCGCGTCCTTGCGATACGGCATCGGCGTCGTGCCCGCATGCGCGGCCACACCCGTCACCGTCACGTCGAGCCAGCGGATCGCCTGCCCGCCCGTGACGATGCCGATCGTCGTGCCGTTCGCCTCGAGCACGGGGCCCTGCTCGATATGCGCTTCGAAGTACGCATCGACCGCGCCGCCGGTCGCCCGCGTGCCGCGATAGCCGCATGCGTCGAGCGCCGCGCCGAGCGTGACGCCATCGGCGTCCTGCTTCGCGAGCGCTTCGTCGAGCGGCAACGCGCCCGTAAACACCGCCGAGCCGAGCATCGCCGGCGCGAAGCGCGCGCCCTCCTCGTTGGTCCAGGACACGATCTCCAGCGGCTTGTCGGTCGCGATGCCGGCGTCGTTCAGCGTGCGCACGAGTTCGAGCGCGGCGAGCACGCCATAGACACCATCGAAGCGGCCGCCTTCGGGCTGCGTGTCGAGATGGCTGCCGATCAGCACAGGAGCCGCCTGCGCATCGGTGCCGTCGCGCCGCGCGAACAGGTTGCCGACGGCGTCGACGCTCACCGTCATTCCCGCGTCGCGGCACCACTGCGCGAACAGGTCGCGCCCGCGACGATCGTCGTCGGTGAGCGCGAGGCGCCGCACGCCGCCGCGCGGCGTCGCGCCGACACGCGCCATGTCCACCAGGCTTTGCCACAAACGGGCGCCGTCGATTTCCAGCAGGTCTTTCATGTGCACTCCGGATGAATTCTTTTGATGAGGGTCACTGCGAGCCGAGCGCTTCGGCGGCGGCCGGCCGTGCCGCGCGGCGGGCGTCGAGCGCGACGATGCACAGCAGCGAGATGCCGGCGAGACACGTGTAGAACACCGCGAGCGGCCACCACTGGCCCGCGAAGCGATGGGCGAGCCACGTGCCGACGAGCGGCGTCAGCCCGCCCGCGATCGCACCGCAGATCTGGTAGGCGAGCGAGATCGCCGAATAGCGCACGTGCGCAGGGAACACGTCGCTCACGAAGCCCGCAATCACCGAATAGAAGCCGGCCATGCAGACCACCGCGAGCGCGATGCCCGCGATCAGCGACGCGGACCTGCCGCCCTGCACGAGCATGAACATCGGATACGGCGACAGCATCGCGAGCAGCGCCGCGAGCTTCAGGAAGCGCGCGCCGCCGATTCGCTCGGCGATCCACGCAGCGATCGGCTGTGCGACGAACTGGATGATCGCGACCGCGAACAGGCTGTCGAGGATCAGCGAGCGCGACACGCCGACGTACTGCGTCGTGTACGCGATCATGAACGTGTTCGTGAAATAGACGCCCGCGATGCCGATCGTGTTCGCGCCGATGCAGAGCGCCACGAGCCCCGACGCGGAGCGGAACACTTCCGCGACCGGCAACTTCACCGTGCGATTGGTTTCCTTCACACGCGCGAATTCCGGCGACTCGTTCACGCCGAGCCGGATCAGGATGCCGACCACGAGCAGCACCGAACTCGCGAGAAACGGCAGGCGCCAGCCCCACGCGAGGAAGTCGGCCTTGTCCATCGACGTGACCGCGCGGAACGCGATCAGCGACAGGATCAGCCCGGCCGGGCTGCCGAGCTGCGCGAACGACGCGAAGAACGTGCGGCGCCCCTGCGGCGCATGCTCGCCCGCCATCAGCACCGCACCGCCCCATTCGCCGCCGACCGCGATCCCCTGCACCACGCGCAGCGCGACGAGCAGCACCGGCGCGAGCATGCCGACCTTCGAATAGTCGGGCAGCAGCCCGACGCAGACGGTCGCGACGCCCATCATCATCAGCGTCGTCATCAACGCCTTCTTGCGGCCGATTCGATCGCCGAGATGACCGAAGATCACGCCGCCGAGCGGGCGCGCGAAGAAGCCGACCGCGAACGTCGCGAACGACGCCATCGTGCTGACGAAGCGGTCATGCGACGGGAAATAGAGTTCGCCGAACACGAGCGCGGCGGCGGTCGCGTAGATGTAGAAGTCGTACCACTCGATCATCGTGCCGATGAATGCGGCCGTCGCGGCGCGCGCCGGCTGGCGGGCGGAAGAAAGGGACTGGGTCATGCGGGCTCCTGATGCGCGCCGCGGCGGGCGACGCGCAATTCGTGTGAGACAGCCGTCTGTCGCGGCCTTGCGCCGCACGCTGCGGCGCCCCTCCTTTATCGGCGACCGCAAATCATTAGTCAAATTTCAAGTTATTATTCGCCGTATAAATTCAGCTAATACCCACCTTGACGGCTCGCCCGGAGACCCGATGCGCCCCGACCTCGCCCCGTTCCTGAACGACCGCCTCGACTGGAACCTGTTGCGCACCTATCTCGTGATCATCCAGGAGCGCAGCGTGAGCCGCGCGGCCGCGCGCCTGCACGTCACGCAGCCTGCGGTGAGTCAGGCCTTGCGGCGGCTCGAGGACGCGCTCGAGCGCAAGCTGATCGAGCGGCGCGGCACGCACTTCGCGCCGACGCCTGCCGGCGAAGCCGTCTACCGGATCGCGAGCGACATCTACGGCGGCATCTCGCGCCTCGAAACCGAAATCGACGACAGCACCGCCGACCTGACCGGATCGATCCGGCTGCTGACGGTGAGCCGCATCGAGTCGCCCGTCTACGACGAATTCCTCGCGGACTTCCATCGCGCGTACCCGCGCATCGACCTGCAGATCGAGGTGATGCGCTCGTCGGACATCCTGTCTTCGCTGCTGCAGAAAACGGCCACGGCCGGGCTCGGCCTGTGCCGCACGCCGCACGACAAGCTGGAGATGCGCTGCTTCCTGCGCCAGCGCTACGCAATCTACTGCGGCCGCCATCACCGGCTGTTCGGGCAGACGCAACTGCGGATGGACGATCTGCTCGCCGAGAATTTCGTGTCGTTCACGAGCGACCAGATCGGCGACAGCCTGTCGCCGCTCACCGTGTTTCGCGACCAGCGGGGTTTCACGGGGCGCATCGTCGCGTCGTCGCCGAGCCTCGAGGAAGTGCGGCGGCTGATCTTCGCCGGCTACGGAATCGGCTGCCTGCCCGAGCACATCGTGCGCGACGACATCGCCCAGCAGCGGCTCTGGCGGCTGCCGCCCGACGACGGGCTCGTCGATGTCGACGTGTTCCTGCTGTGGCATCGCGATCGCAAGATGAACGCGGCGGAGCACGCGTTTCTCGACGCGATGGAGCGCTGCATGCAGCGCTATTCGCTGGCGGAGCGGTTGGGGAAGTAACGGCGCGAATGCGCGGGAAAAAGCGCCGGGCACACACGGCCCGGCGCGTCGGCCTCGTCAGAACCGATGCACGATTCCCAGCTGCACACCCCGTGCATTCGCCCCCGGATACGCGAGCGGCAAGCCGGGGTTCGCCGCACCGGCGAGCGTATAGCCGGCCTGCTTGCGATTGCGCAGGTACGACAGCGCACCGTAGAAGCTCGTACGCTTCGACAGGTCGTACTCGTACATCAGCCCGAGCTGGTCCGCATGGTTGCCCTGCGACGACTGGTCGTGCAGATACGCGTAGCCGAGCGCCACGTAGTTCGCCGGATTGAACTGGTATTTGACCGACAGCCCGTACACGCGCGAATCGATGCCGAGATCGGCCCACTTCACCGCGGAGAAGCCGCCGTACACGGTGGCCTTGCCGATCTCGTACGACGCGCCGGCCATGATCGTGCGATCGGTCGTGGTCGCCGTCGCGTTCTTCAGCCACTGGCCCGCGACGAACGCGCCGAACGGCCCGTGTTCGTAGGTCAGGTCGAACTGCTGGCTCGAGCCTGCCGAGCGCACGCCGCCCGCATCGCCGAACCCGAAGTACAGCCCGCCCTGGAAGCCCGCGATCTCCGGGCTCTGGTACGACAGCGTGTTGCTGGTGCGGAACGCGAACACGGTCAGGTTGTCCATGCCGGACGCCTGCGTGACGCCGCCGAACGCATCCTGTCCGCCCTGGTCGTTGAACAGCGGCGAATTCTGGCGGCCCGCCCGCACCTTGCCCCACTGCCCCGCGATGCCGACCCACGCCTGCCGGTTGAACAGGCTGCCCGCACTCGCGAGCGAACCGTCGTTCGGATTGAAGCCGTTCTCCAGCGCGAACTCGATCTTCTGCCCGCCGCCGAGATCCTCGCCGCCCTTCAGCCCGAACCGGCTGCCCCACTGGCCGCCAGAATTGATCGCCGCCGTATAGCCGTTGCCCGTATTCACGTACTGCGCGAATTCGTCGATCACGCCGTACAGCGTGACGCCGTCCTGCGCGAACGCGGCCCCCGGTCCGGCGACGCACGCCATCGCGACCGTCATGCGAAGACCGGCGTGCACCATCCGCGCCCGGGAATCGCTTCCGCGCGCTATCGTTTGTTTAGTCATACTATTCAATGGTCAGAGAATGAAACGACACCGGGCGCGGCAGTCGCGCCGCACCGGCATCGCGGGAAAGGAAACGTGGGGGAAAACCGGGCGCAGGCAGCGCCCGGCTCGACGCGGCACTCAGGCCGGCAGCCGGCCGGCCCGAGGCGCGTGACGTGTCGTCAGTGGTGAACTTCGCCGCGTTCGAGCGGCAGGATCAGGCGCTCGGGAATGCTGCGGCGCGATGCGCGTGCGCCGATGTAGTACAGCACGGCCGGCACGACCAGGCCGAGGATCCACGAGATGTCGGTGCCGCCGAGCGCATCGACGAGCGGCCCCGTGTAGATGTGCGTCGACATGAACGGCAACTGCACGAGGATGCCGACCACGTAGATCGTGATCGCCATCACGTTCCAGCGGCCGTAGCGGCCGTCCGGATCGGACAGCGCCGGCACGTCGTAGCGCGAGCGCGTGAAGCAATAGTAGTCGACCAGGTTGATCGCGCTCCACGGCGTGAAGAACGCGAGCAGGAACAGGATGAACGCGGTGAATTCCTTCAGGAACGAATGGCGGCCCGCGAGCGCGATGAGCGTGGATACGCAGATCATCCCGAAGATGTACACGAGGCGGCTGCGCGACGACACGGCGTGCTTGCCGCGAAAGCCGCTGACGATCGTCGCCATCGACATGAAGCTGCCGTACGCGTTGAGCGCCGTCACCGTCACCTTGCCGAACGCGATGCTGAAGTACAGCAGCGCGGCCACGGCGCCCGTCGAGCCGAGACCGACGATATACGCGACCTCATGGTGCGCGAACTGGCCGTCGGCCAGCGCGGCCGCAAACACGCCGAACACCATCGCCGCCTGCGCGCCGATCACCGAGCCCAGGCCGACCGCGACGAACGTCGCGACCGACGACGTCGAGCGCGGCAGGTAGCGCGAATAGTCGGCGACGTACGGGCCGAACGCAATCTGCCACGACGCGGACAGCGACATCGACAGCAGGAAGCTCGCGAGCGAGAAATGCTTGTTCGCGAGCAGCGCGCCGATGTCGTGGTTCGCGAACAGTTGCGTGAACATGTAGACGAACGCGGCGATGCCGACCACGCTCGCGATCCGGCCGACGGCGTGGATCGCGCGATAGCCGAACACGGTCAGCACGACGATCACGGCCGCGAACAGCAGAATGCCGGCCGCGTCGTCGATGTGCAGCAACTGCGCGACGGCCTGCCCGGCCAGCACCGAGCCGCTGGCGGAAAAGCCGATGTACATCAGGCACACGAGCACGATCGGGATCATCGCGCCGTAGACGCCGAACTGCACGCGGCTCGAGATCATCTGCGGCAGCCCGAGCTGCGGCCCCTGCGCGCCATGCAGCGCCATCACCGCGCCGCCGATGAACTGGCCGAGCAGCAACGCGACCAACGACCAGAACACGTCGCCGCCGAGCACGACCGCGAGTGCGCCCGTGACGATGGCCGTGATCTGCATGTTCGCCGACAGCCACAGCGTGAACTGGCTCAGCAAGCCGCCGTGGCGCTCGGCGTCGGGAATGAAGTCGATCGAACGGACTTCGATCAGGCCGCCGGCTTTTCCACTGGGATTCGTTGACACGGGGAAATCTCCAAAATACTCAGGATCACAAATGGTTTGAACGAGACGGGAAGCTGCGAGCCGCCCTTTCGGCTCGGCGGGTGCGGGGCGCCGTGGATCGCCGGCATGCGCCACGCACGCATGGTCTGCGCACTGGCGCGCAAGCGGCACGACGTGTGCCGACATTGCCAGCGGATGATCTTGTATATACAACTTGCGAGGTATCGGTGATTACCCGGAATCCGCCGATTTTCGAAAATGTCCGAATCATCGGACTACGTTCGGCTTGTCCAGTAGAAAGTCGGATGTCGGAATAATGAAAGCTCAGGCGCGTGCGGGCGAGGCCTGATCGGGCTCGGCCGTCATGTCGGCGGCGGGCAGGAGGTTCAGCATGCGCCGGGCGGCCTCGATGTCGCGCCCATGCAGCCATTCGTCGTAGTCGTCGCGGCGCAGCATCACGACGCCCCGCTTCTCTTCGCCGGACCGATGCATCCGCGCGAACAGCGGGTGCGTGTCCGCGTTGACCGTGAGCATCGCCATGCCCACGCGCTCGCGGCCGTCGTCACCTTCGTAGCGCCGCCAGATGCCGGCGACACAGCACGGCTGCCAGCCGTCGACGCCAATCCGCTGCCACACGTTGCGGCCGGTTTCGTAGCAGGGCTCGAAGATCCAGCGCACCGGGATCAGACAGCGCTGGCCATTGCGCCACGCGTTGCCGTAGAGCCGCGACGAGCCGACCGTTTCCGCCCGTGCGTTCACCGTGTCGAGCTTCTTCCTTTTACGGCCGTTCTCGTCGAGCCGCTCCGGCTGCATGAATTTCGGCCAGAAGCCGAACACGGCCGATACGACTTCGAGGCCGTCGCCAGCGGGACGCGCGATCGGTGCCGCGTAGTCGGGATACACATCGGGGGCCCACGGGTCGCGGCGATACAGATCGCCGATGCCGATCTTCAGTTCGCTGATGCCCGGATCTTCGTCGGGGGCGCGGTAGTGAGTGCACACGGTTCGGCGGACGATGGATGCAATGTCTCCATCGTAGATCAGCGCAGCGGCCGCGGCCGCGCTCTTGTTTGGTATGACGAAACAGTTTTACGAATCTATTTTCCCGTCGCTCGCCGCCGGCGCGATGCGTACAGGCAGATCAGTTCCAGCGCGATCGTCGCGCCGGCCAGCGACGTGATTTCCGCATGATCGTACGGCGGCGACACTTCGACCACATCCATGCCGACCAGGTTGATGCCGTCCAGATGCCGCAGGATCTCGAACGCCTGATGGCTCGACAACCCGCCCGAGACCGGCGTCCCCGTGCCCGGCGCGAACGCCGGATCGAGACAGTCGATGTCGAACGTCAGGTACACGGGATGGTCGCCGACCCGCTCGCGAATGCGCGCGGCGGTCGCGGCGGGCGTCGACGCATGCACCTGGCGCGCATCCTGGATGTCGAAGTCCATCGGCTCGTCGTTGGTCGTCCGAATGCCGATCTGCGCCGATCGTTCAGGCACGACCCACCCTTCCCGCGCCGCGTGATAGAACATCGTGCCGTGATCGATGCGCTTCACGTCGCGGTCGGGCCACGTGTCGGTATGCGCGTCGAAATGCACGAGCGACAGCGGCCCGTGCACCTTCGCATGCGCCTTCAGCAGCGGATACGTGATGAAGTGATCGCCGCCGAGCGTCAGCATCGCGCAGCCGCGCGCGAGGATCGCATCCGCATGCCGCTCGATCGCACCCGGCACCAATTCGGGCTGCCCGAGGTCGAATGCGCAATCGCCGTAGTCGACCGCGGCCAGCACGTCGAACGGATCGAACGACCACGGCCACGGGCGCTCCCACGCGATGCCCGTCGACGCAATCCGCAACCCGCGCGGGCCGAAGCGCGTGCCGGGCCGATGCGACGCGGCGGAGTCGAACGGCACGCCGGTGATCGCGAGGTCGACGCCGCCGAGATCGCGGCTGAAACGCCGGCGCATGAAGCTCGTCGCGCCCGCGAAGGTCGGTTCGGCCTGCGTGCCGTAGAGGCTGGCGCGCGTGAAGGCGAAATCGTTCTGGCTCATCGTCGGATTCCTGTCTGGTGGGAAACGGCCGCGCGGCTGGCGACCTCGTGCCCGATTCTGCCGTCACGGCATCCGACGAAAAATATGAACTAACATAAGCCGACTTCACGAAACGCGACGTATCGCCATGCTGACCCGATTGAGAGACATGGATTTGCAGCTGCTGCGGCTCTTTCTGACGATCGTCGAAAGCGGCGGCTTCAGCGCCGCGCAGGGCACGCTCGGCATGGCGCCTTCGACGATCAGCACGCAGATGGCCAAGCTCGAGACGCGCCTCGGGTTCCGGCTGTGCGATCGCGGCAAGAGCGGCTTCCGGCTGACGCCGAAGGGCGAACGCGTGCTGCAGTCGACGCGGCGGCTCCTGCACGCGATGGACGTGTTCACGCGCGATACGCAGCACGTGTCGGGTACGTTGCTCGGCGAACTGCGCATCGGGCTGTCCGAGCGGCTCGCACCGGACATCGTCGAATCGATCGCGGCGAGCGTCGGCCGCTTCCGCGAACGGGCGCCCGATGTGCTGATCGAGATGATCGCGGTGCCGCCCGATGAACTGGAGCGCAGGTTGCTGAAGGGCGAACTGCAGCTCGCGATCGGCTACTTTTCCGGCCACCAGGCCGGCCTGCACTACGCACCGCTGTTCGTCGAACACCAGTCGCTGCACTGCGGCGCGCGGCACCCGCTGTTCGCGAAGAAGACCGTGTCGGTCAACGACATTGCGAACGCGAGCAACGTCGCGCGGCTCTACAAGACGACTACGTCGGGTGCGGCGCCACGCAACGCGCAACCGACCGCGTTCTCCGAAAACGTCGACGCCGACGTGATCTTCATCCTGTCCGGCGCGCATGTGGGGTTCTTGCCCGACCACGTCGCGGCGCCGTGGGTCGCCGCGGGCAAGATGCGCCGGCTGCTCGCGAGCAAGCTGAGCCATACGGTCGCATTCCAGCTCGCGACGCCAAGGAACTGCGATGGCAGCGAAGCGCTGGCGGCGTTCACGGCGGCGCTTGCCGAACGGTTCGGCGGGCTCGACGGCTTCGCGGATCAGTGACCGGCGCGCGCCGTCCGCTTTGCGTCAGACGAGTTGGTCCGACGCGATGACCTGCACACCCGGCCGCGCGTCGATTGCCGCGTCGAGCATCGCGCGGGCAATCCGCGACGCGGGATTCACGCGCCACTTCACCGGCAGCACGGGCCGGGCCACGTTCAACACGGACACCAGCAGCCGCTCGCCGAACCTGAATTCGTCGCGGCTGCCGCCGATCAGGCCGGGCCGCACGTAAGTGAGCGACGCGAACCCGACGCCGGCGAGCGCCTGCTCGACCTCGCCCTTCACGCGGTTGTAGAAGATGCGCGACGCCGGATCCGCGCCGAGTGCGGAATTCAGCACGTAAGCCGGTGTGCCGTGGCGGTGTGCGAGCCGCGCGACCGCGAGCGGATAGTCGTGGTCGACGCGCCGGAATGCCGGCTGGGAGCCCGCAGCGCGCATCGTGGTGCCGAGCGTGCAGATCACGGCGTCGGCGTGCCACCAGTCGGCCGTGTCGGGCAGATGATCGAAATCGACCTCGAGCGCGCGCATCTTCGGGTGCGGCGACAACGGGCGGCGCGCGACGACGATCACCTGATCGACCCGCGCATCGGCGAGCGCGACTTCGAGGACGTGACGCCCGACGAGTCCGGTCGCGCCGACGAGCAGCAATTTCATGTCCGATCCTTGCGTGTAGAGCCTGCGTTGGCGAGCCGGGAACGGCCCGGCTTACGGCTTCCCCCATGATCGTCGGCCGACTCGGCGCCGACAACCCTCCAACATCTCCAAAAGTTACAGGGTGCGCTACAAACCCGCCGCATGTCGCGACACGCTCGGCGCGACACCCGTCCAGCGCTTGTACGCCTGCGAGAACGACGACATGTCGCTGAATCCCAGTTCCTGCGCGATTTCCGTGATCGACAGCCGCCCTTCCGCGATCAGCGCCTGCGCGCGGGTCTTGTGCACCGCGCTCGAAATGTCCCGGAAGCACGCGCCCTCCTCCTGCAGCCGGCGCTTCAACGTGCGCTCGCTGGTGTTGAGCAGCGTCGCGATGTCCTTCAGCTGCGGCGGCCGGTCGAACGGGCGCGTGGCCAGGTACTCGTTCAGGAACGACACGAGGTCGACGCGCGTCCGCCTGCGCGTGATCAGCTCGGCACACATGCGCTCGCACATCGCCGCGGTCGCGGCATTCGCCTGCGGCAACGGCCGCTCGAGATGCGCATGCTCGAACGTGAGCGTGCTGGCGGGCTGGCCGTGCCGGATCTTCGCGCCGAGCACCGGTTGCTGCGCGTCAGCGTCAGTGCCGGGGCCGACGCCATACGCAAGATCGAACGTCGCGAGTGCGAACGCGCTGCCGATCACGTCGCGCAGCACGCGGCACGTCGCGCCCATCGCGCGTTCGACGAAGAAGCGCTGCACGTTCGCTGCGAGCTCCGGCGACGCGTCGAACTGAATCACGTCGCGCTGCCCGGCCCGGCGGAACGTCATCCCGACGAACGTATAGGTCAGCGCCAGGTAGCGGCCCGCGAGCGCGATCGCGTCCATGCCGGTCGCGCTGCTCAGCAGCCCGTAGCCGAGCAGCCCGTATGCCGAAAGCTGGTACGACAGGCCGACCTTGAGGCCGACGCCGGCCTCGCCGGCGGTCAGGTCGAGCAGGTTCGACGCCACCGCCAGTTCCTGCGCGGCCAGCACCGTGAAGTCCGGGTCAGCAAGCTGCTTCAGCGTGAGCTGCGACCCCTTGAGCAACGCCTGCGGCGCGATCTTGCGGTCGCGGCCGAAGTCGATCATCAGCAGGACGGAAGCCGGGCTGCGGGCAAAGTTCCAGACATTCATCAGACGCATCGCGACGTGGGTTGGCCTAGATTCTAAAGCGGTTGGCCCGCCCCAGCATGGATCGCGCGAGCCCGCGCGCCGATGATGAACGACATCGCAACCGCACGGCGTCGATCCCCATGAAGCGCTCCTCGCTCTTTCGTCCTGCCCGCACGCTGCTGCTGGCCGCCGGCCTGTCGAGCGCATCGCTCGCACCGGCACTGGCCGACGACGCCGTTTCGCCCAATCCACCGGAGTCCGCCACCATGCCCAAGACCTACGCCGACCATCCCGTCTGGCGCGACATGCAGACATTCCTTCCGACCGACTTCCAGTGGAAGGACGGCCAGCAACCGGCGGAAGAATGGTGGTCCTGGCACGGCCATCGCATGCATCTCGACACGTACCGCAACCGCCAGGCGCGGGTGAAGGTGATCCTGTTCCATGGCGTGGGCACCAACGGCCGGCAGATGTCGATGATCCTCGGCGAGCAACTGGCGCGCCGCGGCTATGAAACGCTCGCGGTCGATATGCCCGAGTACGGGATGACCGAAGTCGCCAAGGGCACACTGGTCCGCTATGACGACTGGGTGCGGGCGGGCAGCGACCTGATCGACGCGGAGCGCGCGAAGGACGGCCGGCCGATCGTGCTCTACGGGCTGAGCGCGGGCGGCATGCTCACGTATCACGTGGCCGCGCTGAACGGCAAGGTCAAGGGCATCGTCGGGATGACCTTCCTCGACCAGCGCCTTCAGCAGGTGCGCGACGAAACCGCGCGCAACGTGTTCATGAGCCGCGTCGGCGGCCCGATGATGCATCTCACCGCGACGACGCCGCTGAAATCGATGCGCGTGCCGATGACGCTCGCCAGCAAGATGTCCGCGCTCGTCAACGATCGGGACGCGCTGAAGGTGTGGCTGTCCGATCGCACGTCCGCCGGCAACGCGATGACGATCGCGTTTCTCGATTCCTACATGTCGTACCGGCCGGCGGTCGAGCCGGAGGATTTCGCCGTGTGCCCGATCCTGCTCACGCAACCGGCCGCGGACCGCTGGACGCCGCTGCACCTGAGCGAACCGTTCCTGCAGCGCGTGCGGAAGGTGCCGGTGAAGGTCGTCATGCTGGACAATGCGGGCCACTATCCGCTCGAACAGCCGGGGCTGTCGCAGATGGTGGAGGCGATCGATGCGTTCTATCGGGAGGTGACGGCAAAATGAATGCCGGGCGCGGATCGCCTAGAACACCGTTCGAACGCCGACCCGCAACACGCCCTGCCGCGCGCCCGACGATGCGGTGAACGTGCCGCACACCGATGCGATCACGTCCTCGCCGCCGCTCGCCTGTTGATACACGGCACTCATGTAGACGTCGGTCTTCTTCGACAACAGGTAATCGAGCGTGATGCCGGCCTGGTTCGAATGATTGCCGGTCAGCTGCCGGTTGCCCTTCGCGTACAGGTAGTTCGCATACGCGAAGAAATCCGGCGCGAACCGGTACAGCCCGCCGATCTCGTAGGTGTCGACGTGCGCGCCCGTCAGCGTGTTGCGCGTATTCACGTACAGCGCGTCGAGCGCGAAGTCGCCGAATGTATAGCGTCCGCCCGCGCCGGCATTGCGGATGCCGAGGTGCCCGTTGTCGATTCCCTCTTCCTTCGAATACGTGTACGCCGCATCCAGCCGCAACGGCCCGTTGTCGTAGGACACGCCGAAGCTCGACAGGTTGTTGCTGCCGGTCTGCCCGGCGATGTTGCTGAAGCCATACAACGCGCCGAACCGGAACCCGCCGTAATACGCGGACGTGAACTTGATCGCGTTCGGTGTTGCGCCCCCGCCCGCCGTACGCGTGTAGTCGAAGGTGCCGAGCGCCGCGCCCAGTTTCGAGAACGGGCCGCCCGGCAGCTGGTACAGGCTGACATACGAAATCTCGTGCCCCCAGCGATGCAGCGACAGGTTGTCGAACATGTAGTCGAACTGCCTGCCGAGCGTCACGGTGCCGTACGGCGTGACGATGCCGACATAGGACTCGCGTCCGGACAGTGCGCCGCCGCGCACCGTGCCGCTGTTGATATCGGGCTGCGACGCCATGAAGACGAGCGCCTGGAACCCGCCGCCGAGATCCTCGACCGTGCGGATCCCGATCAGGTTGGGCGCCTGGATGCCGGACATCGCCTGAACCAGCGCCTTGCCGCCCGAATTGCTCACGTACGAAATGCCGTTGTCGACCAGACCGAACAGCGTGACCGAACTCTGCGCGTGCACGTGGCACGACACCATCGCCAGCGCGACGGCCAATGTCTTCATTCTCACGGATGCTGTCTCCAAACCGTCAGTGTCCGACGCGCCGTTCGCATACGAGCGAACCGCACGCCGGCCTGTCATTTTTATTAGTAAAACTATCTAATCGGCGCGTGCGGGATATGTGTTCCCCGCTCGATGCGCCGCCGTGGGCCGGGTTACCCGGCGTCGACTGATGGATCGCGCGCGCCGTCGCCGGCCGAACCCGTCGATGACGGGAACGACCGGCGGCGAGTCGCGCCTGTTACAGCATCACGTTGATGACCTTCTTCTCGACATAGCTATACATTTCCTCGATCCCCTCTTCCCGGTCGACGCCGCTGTTCTTGAAGCCGCCCCATGGCACGCCGAGGAAGTGCGTGTTGCTGCCGTTGACGAACACGCTGCCCGCACGGATGCGACGCGCGGTGTTGAGCGCCTGCCGGATGTCGTTGGTCCAGATCGCGGCCGAGAGCCCGTATTCCGTGTCGTTGGCCATCGCGACCACTTCGTCGACATCACGCCATCGTGCGACCGACAGAATCGGGCCGAAGACTTCCTCGCGCCACAGCCGCATCTCGGGCGTGACATCGGCATAGACGGTCGGCTCGACCCAGAAGCCTTTTTCGAAAGCGTGCCCGGGCGGGCGGCGGCCGCCCGTCATCAGCCGCGCGCCATGCGTCTGCGCCGGGTCGAGAAAGCTCATCACGTGTTCGTAGCTCTTGCGCGAATTGATCGGGCCCATGCCCGTGTCGGGCAACATCGGATCGCCGACGCGGATCGCGGCCACGCGCTCGACGACACGCGCGAGCACGTCGTCGTAAATGTCGTCGTGCACCAGCAGCCGCGAATTGGATCCGCACGACTGGCCTTGCCATGAGAAATTCATCCCGCGCACCGCGCTCTCGGCCGCCGCATCCGGATCCGCGTCAGGAAACACGATCATCGGATTCTTGCCGCCCAGCTCGAGCGTCACGTGCTTGACGCCCACCTCCGCCGCGCTGCGCTGGATCGCCTGCCCGGTCGGCACGGACCCGATCAGCGCAAGACGCTTCACGTCCGGATGGCGCACCAGCGCATCGCCGACTTCCGCGCCCGTGCCGTTGACGATGTTGAACACGCCGGCCGGCAATGTCTCGCGCGCGACCTCACCGAGCACGAGCACGGACAACGGCGACGTTTCGGGCGGCTTCACCACCACCGTGTTGCCGGTCACGAGCGCGGATGCGGTACGCGCCGCGGAGAACATCGCCGGATGATTGAACGCGGCGATCCGGCCGACGACGCCGTACGGCTCGTACACGGTCATGTGCAGATGGCGGCCGGTGGCCGGGATCGTCTCGCCGTGCAGCCCGTGCACGAGCCCCGCGTAATAGCGCAGGCTGCGCACCGTCTCGTGCATGCTCGCGAGCGTCGGCACGTAGGTGTTGCCTGAATCGAGCACCTCGATGCGTGACAACGCCTCCGCGCGTTCGAGCAAGCGCTCGCCAAACCCGCGCAACAGTTCGCCGCGCTCCTCGCCGGTGCGTTCGGCCCACGCAGGCCACGCGCGCTGCGCAGCGTCTACTGCACGCGCGACGTCCTTGCGCGAACCGGCTGGCGCGCGGCCGATCACTTCCTCGGTAGCCGGGTTGATCGACGCCGCCCACTCGCCGGTCTCGCTTTCCACCAGTTCCCCGTCGATCAGCAAACGGCCGGTTATCCACTGCTCGTCCATACTCGTCTCCTCGATGATTCGATCGCCGGTCAACGCGCGCCCGTGTGTTGCTCGTGCTGTACGCGCCGCTTCCACAGCGCCCACGGGCGCTCGACCTGCGTTTCGATGTTCGCGCACGCGGTCGCGGCTTCCTGCTCGCTCAGATAAACCACGTCACCCAGTTGCAGCGCCTCGATCTGCATCCGCGCGTTCACTTCCGCGTAGACCGCGCGATACACGGCCTGCTTGAGCGTCGGCGCGACCACGGTCGAACCGTGACCGCGCATCAGTACGAACGCCGCACTGCCGAGCCGCTGCGCCAGCGCCGCGCCGAGCGCGTTGTCGCGCACGAGCAGGTCCGTCGCATCGCCGGCGGTATCGCGAATCTCGAACACCGGCGTACCCGCGCCGAGAAATCCGCTCATGTGGCACACCGGCCGCAGCGGCGTGCGTTGCGTCACGCTGAACGGCAGCACGGTCGGCGAATGGCTGTGGACGATCGCCTGCACGTCCGGACGCGCTTTGTAGATCTCGCCGTGGATGAAACGCTCCAGATAGACGGCGCGCCCGCCGGCATTGACCGGCACGCCGTCCAGCGTGAATTCGACGATGTCGTCGATGCCGACGGTGCCCGGCGCCATGTTGCGCGCCAGCAGGAAGCGCTGCGGATCCTTGTCGTGACGGACGCTGACGTGACCGAAGGCATCGACGATGCCCTGGTCGAACAGGATGCGGTTCGCGCAGACGAGATCCTCGACGAGCGCGGGATCCGGCGCATCGGCGGGACGCCCGGCATCGTCCGCATACGCGGCTGCGCCGCCGGATTGAAGATGAAGAGTACACATGGGTCGGCCTGTTTTCGGGTTGACTGGCAGTGCGCACGCCCGCTTCGCGTCGCGAGGCGGACCGTCAAGCACCCGGCCAGCTTAGGACCGCGCCGACCATAGGTCTATTAGCTATTGATCGCCAAACTGATAGCCCGATGACTATGAATTCGGGACGCCCGCTGCCGCGCCCGGCGACGCGGAATCGACGATGAACTGCACGAGTTCGGCCTGGAACGCCGAGAAGCGCTTGTCGTCGCGATGCACGAGATAGATCGGCACCTTCATCGACAGCTCCGGGCGATCGAGCACGACCAGTTCGCCGCGCTCGATCTCCGCACGCACCGCCGACGCGAACATGAAGCTCACGCCGAGGTTCTCGCGCACCACGTGTTTCATCGCTTCCGGATGCCCGAGTTCCATCACGACCTTGCGCTGTTCGAGGCCGCGCTCGCGCAGCAGCGCCTCTTCGAGCTCGCGGCGCGGCTGGTTGCGCGGCGTGCTCACGAACGGCACGCGGCGCAGGTCGAGATCGCCGGCCGGCTGCGCGGCCCACGGGCTCGACGCGCCGCACACGAGCAGCAGTTCGTCCTCCCACACGGGGATGGTCGCCAACCCTTCGAGATCCTGATTGGCCGCGATCAGGATGACCGCGAAATCGCAACCGCCGACACGGGTCGCATCGACGGCCGCCTGCGGCGTCAGGATCTGCACGGTCACGAGCCCGTCGGGCTGCCGCCGGTGGAACTCGGCGAACAGCGGCGGCAACGCGTACGAGCCGATCGACATCGACGTCGCCACCACCGCGGTGCCCATTTCGCCCTGCTCGAGACCGGCGAGTTCGCGCTCGACCTCGCGAGTGCGCGTGATCACCTCGGTCGCCCACCGATAGATGCGCTCGCCGGCTTCCGTGAGTGCGATGTTGCGGCCGGCGCGCTTCACGAGCGCGTAGCCGAGCCGCTTCTCCATGCTGCGCACGTGCGCGGTCACGACCGGCTGCGCGATGCACAGGCGGTCGGCCGCGCGCGTGACGCTGCCGAGCTCGACCACCGTGCAGAACACCTCGAGCTTCTGAAAAGTGAGATACGAATCGAATCCGCGCACAGTCCCCTCGCCCATAGCCATCCGGGTATCGGATGGCACCGTAATACGTATTGGAAGATATGTTTCAGGTTACGCACAATCGAATGAACCCACAACCGAGAGGCCTGCGTTCAGGCCCACCTGGAGACATCATGGTTCGTTTGACGTCTGTTCCGGCCGGTCGCCGCGCCCCGCGTTCGCGGGTCGCGCCGGCCTGCCCTGCCGCCCGGCACCGCGAGGTGCGTCGATGAAAACCGATACGTACGACTACGTGATCGTCGGCGCCGGCTCGGCCGGTTGCGCACTCGCCTACCGGCTCGGCGAGGACCCGAACGTCCGCATCCTCGTGATCGAGGCCGGCGAGCAGGATCGCTCGCCGTACATCAAGGTGCCGCTGACGTGGGGCCAGATCCTGAAGAACCGGCTGTTCGACTGGGGCTATTTCACCGAGCCGGAAGCCGGCATGGACGGCCGCCGGATCGAATGCGCGCGCGGCAAGGTAGTGGGCGGCTCGTCGTCGATCAACGGCATGGCCTACGCACGCGGCGCGCGGGAAGACTACGAAGGCTGGGCCGACGAATTCGGCCTGACCGACTGGTCCTACGACGCGGTGCTGCCGTACTTCAAGCGCTCCGAATCGTGGGAGCGCGGCGAATCGGCGCTGCGCGGCGGCCGCGGCCCGCTCACCGTGATCCGGCTCGACTATCGCGACCCGTTGGTGGGTGGCTTCCTCGACGCGACACGTGCCTGCGGCTATCCCGAGAACGACGACTACAACGGCGCATCCGTCGAAGGCTTCGGGCCGATGCAGGCCACGATCCGCAACGGCCTGCGCTGCAGCGCCGCGGTCGCCTACCTGCGCCCGGCGCTCGCGCGCGGCAACGTCACGCTGGTGACGGGCGCCCTCGCGAAGCGCATCGTGCTCGATACCGACCGGGGCACGCCGCGCGCCATCGCGATCGAGTATCGCCGGGGCGAATCCGACTACCGCGCCGATGCGCGCCGCGAAGTCATCCTCTGCGGCGGCGTGATCAATTCGCCGCAACTGCTGATGCTCTCCGGCATCGGCGCGGCCGACAGCCTGCGCACGCACGGCATCGCGTCGACGGTCGAATTGCCCGGCGTGGGCACGAACCTTCACGATCACATCGTGTTCGACCTGCGCTGGAGCCGCAAGGAACCCGGCCCGCTGCACCGGATGATGCGTGCCGATCGCATCGCGTTCGACGTAGTGCGCACGTTTGCCGGCGGCAACGGCTTCTCGAGCACGATCCCCGCCGCCGCGCTTGGCCTGGTCAGGAGCCAGCCTCACCTGCCGCTGCCGGACGTGCAGCTGATCCTCGCGGCCGGCGCGATGAACGCCGCGCCGTATTTCGAGCCGTTCAAGGATGCGTATGCCGATTCGTTCGCGATCAAGGGCATTTTCCTCACGCCCGAAAGTCGCGGACGCGTGTCGCTGAAGTCGGCCGATCCGGCCGAGCATGCGCGGATCGAACAAAACTTCCTCGCCACCGAGAACGATCGCATCGCTGCGCGGGAGATGTTCCGGCGCATGCGGGAAATCGGCGCGCAGGCCGGACTGCGCCCGTTCATCGACGCAGAGATCGCACCGGGCCCGCAAGTCCAGAGCGATGCAGACGTCGACGCGTTCATTCGTCGCATCGCGATCACCCTTCATCACCCGGTCGGCACGTGCCGCATGGGCCGCGACGACGATCCGGCGGCCGTGGTGGATACGCAGATGCGCGTGCGCGGCGTGGCCGGCTTGCGGGTGGTCGACGGCTCCGCGATCCCGCGCATCATCCGCGGGCCGACCAACGCGCTGATCATGATGATGGCCGAACGCGCGGCGGATTTCATGACCGGGAAAGTCGTGCCGGTGCCGCAGGCGCAGGCACGCGCCACGGCACGGATATAGACAGTCGCGCGCGGGGCAGCGCACCACGCCCCGCTTCGATTCATTCCAATTCATTCAGGAGACACCGATGACCCATTCCTGCGGGCATGCGCATTGCCATGCACACATCACGAATGCCGAACCGCATGCTTTTTCCCTCGCGCTCGGCAACGTCGAAATCATCCGGCTGTACGACACGACGCTGCTCGGCGAAACCGCGCAGAGCTGGCTGCCGGACTTCGACCGCGCACGCGTGGCGGAACACGAGCACTGGCTCGCGCCGACACACTACGATCCCGAAAGCGGCCGCATCCCGATGCCCGTGCACAGCTGGATCGTGCGGACCGGCCGGCATACGGTGCTGATCGACAGTTGTATCGGCAACCACAAGGAGCGGCCGGGGCTGCCGGAAATGCACCGGCTGTCGACGCGCTATCTCGACCGGATGCGCGCACTCGGCATCCAGCCCGAGGAAATCGACTACGTGATGTGCAGCCACCTTCACGCCGATCACGTCGGCTGGAACACGCAGCTCGTCAATGGTGTGTGGGTGCCCACCTTCCCGAACGCGCGCTACGTGATCTCGCAGGTCGAGCACGATCACCTGGTCCGCGCGATCCGGGGCGAAGGCCCCGCCGGCCCCGCGTGGTTCAGCCCGATGTACAACGACAGCGTGCTGCCCGTGATCGAGGCCGGCCAGGCCACGATGTTCGACGACACCTACGAGCTCGACGACACGTTCCTGATCCGCCACGCGCCGGGCCATTCTCCGGGTCACGTGCGCATCGAGCTGACGTCGCAAGGCTCGCGCGGCGTGTTCAGCGGCGACATGCTGCACTCGCCGATCCAGATCCCGTTCTGGCAATGGAGCAGCAAGGTCTGCGACGATCGCACGCTCGCCGCGAAGAGCCGCTTCGAGCTGCTCGCGCATTGCGTCGAGCACGGCGCACTGCTGCTGCCCGGTCATTTCGAGGCACCGCACGCGGGGCATATCGTCGATACGGCCGGCACGTTCGGCATCGAGTTCCTGCGCTGACGCACGCATGGCCGCCGCGGCGGCCATGCCGCGCGAACCGGTGGGCTCATCCGGCGAAGCCGCCGGATGCGAGAAAGCGCGCCTCGTCGCGCGTCGTCTCGCGGCCGAGCAGCGCGTTGCGATGCGGGAAGCGGCCGAAGCGCGCGACGATCTCCCGGTGCCCGATCGCATGCGACAGCCACGGCTGGCCGAGCCTGCCGTTCAGTTCGACGGAAATCCGCTGGTCGTCGAGGTCTTCGGAATGGGCGAACGGCAAACAGAAGAACAGGCGCAGCGGCCGCTCGACCTGCGCCATCTGATCGTGCTCGTACGCGTGCATCGCGAACTGCCGTGCGAGCGCGTCGGTCGCATACATGCGCGCGGTGCCGCGAAACGCATTGCGCGGAAACTGGTCGGTGAGCAACAGCAGCGCGAGCGTCCCGTATGGCGTCGACAACCAGCCGTCCAGCTCGCGCCTTGCAGCGGCCAGGTGCGTATCGAGAAAGCGCTCGCGAAAGCGGCGATCGAAATCGGGATGCTTTGCGAACCATTGCGCGGGCCCGGCATCGATCCAGAACGTGATGACGGCCTGCGCCGGCGGCGCGGCAAACAATGGCATATCGATCTTCATGGCGAAGAGATGAACGACGGGTGAATGGAAGCGGCACGTCGACGACGGCCGTGCCCGCACACGGCCCGTCGTCCTCCTGCGATTCAGGTGCGTTGGAACAGCAGCGTGGCAGCCACCGCAACCACGGCCGGCACGCCGAATACGATCGCGAGGATCGGCAGCTCCTCGCGTACGCCGTAGCCGGCCCGATGCACGCCAACCCACAGGTTGGCCAGCGAGACAACGAGCCAGACCGGCACGAACGCCTGGGCGGCAAACGCCAGCGATGCCGCGTGCGTGCCCCACAATTGCCCGAACAACAGGAACACGGCCAGCAACAGCACGCCGGCGACGATCGTCCAAAGTGTATGCATCGTGCCCCCGGTTACGCGAAGACGCCGAGCATCTTGCCGATGTCCTTTCCCGCATACGGCGGGAACACGTCGAGCACCGCGTCGGGATTGCCGATCAGCATCGCTTTGGTATTGCTCAACGCGTCGAAGCCGGCCTTGCCGTAGTACTTCCCCATCCCGCTGTTGCCGACGCCGCCGAACGGCAAACTGTCGATCCAGCAATGCAGGTTGGTCTGGTTCACGCATCCGCCGCCGAACGACAGGCTGTTGAGCACGCAGTCGACGCTCGCCTGCCGCTTGCTGAACACGTAGCACGCGAGCGGCTTCGGCTTGCGCTTCATGATGCCGACGATCTCGCGCAGGTCGCGGTACGGCAGCACGGGCAGCACCGGGCCGAACACTTCCTGTTGCATCGCCGGATCGTCCCAGGTCGACGGGTACAGCACGGTCGGCTCGACATAGCGTGCCGCGATGTCGTGGCGGCCGCCGTGCACGACCTTGTCGGCGACGATGTAAGACGCGACGCGTTCGGCATCGTGTTCGCTGATCATTCGCGCGAAATCGGGGCTTTGTTGCGGATCGTCGCCGTACATCGCGGTGATCGACGCCTTGAGCTTCGCGATGAAGGCCTCGGCCACCGATTCATGCACGTACACATAGCCAGGCGCGATGCACCATTGTCCCGAGATCGCGTTGTGCCCCCACGCGACACGGTCGGCCGCGATGTCGAGATTCGCGGTTTCGTCGACGATGCACGGGTTCTGCCCGCCGAGTTCCAGCAAGACCGGTGTCAAATGCTCGGCGGCGGCGCGCATCACGACCTTGCCGACCGCCGAGCTGCCGGTGAAGAAGATGAAGTCGAACGGCAATTCCAGCAATGCGCCGATTTCCTGGCGACCGCCCGTGACGACGGCGACGTCCTCCGGTGAGAAGTACTGCGGCACGAGCCGGCTCAGCAGCGCGGCCGTCGCGGGCGTGGTGTTCGCCGGCTTCAGCACCACCGTATTGCCGGCTGCCAATGCCGCGATCGCCGGATCCAGCAGCAACAGAATCGGCGCGTTGAACGGGCCGATCACGAGCGTCACGCCGTACGGCTCCTTGTAGATCATGCCGGCGTTGCCGGCCGCCTCCAGCGCGGGCGGAATCGCCACTGTCTGCGGCGCCATCAGTTCGTGCAGATGCTCGCGGTAGTAGCGGATGACACCGGTCGGCACGGAGATTTCGAACAGTTGCTCGAACGGCGGCTTGCCGAAATCCTCGTACAGCGCCGCGCACAGTGCGTCCTGGTGATCGTGCAGCATCCGCTCCATCCGGTCGAGCTGCGCGATGCGCCATGCATGGGTTTTCGTGACGTCCGAGTCGAAGCGCGCACGTTGCGCGTCGAGCACGGACTGGTAGGGGTTCGACATGGTCGCGTTCTCCTTGGGGAAGCCGCCGGCCGGAGCGGCAACGGGCGGCATGCGGACGGCTCAGGCCTGCCCGATGTCGAGCCGGGTAATCCGGCCATCGGCGTCGACCCGGAACTTGAAGTACGTACGGAACGTGCCCCAGCGATCCGAATGAAACCGGCCGTGGATCTCGAGCCCGTCGTTGTCGACGCGATCGATCGTCGTGAAGCGCTCGGTCCCGATCGCGTCCCGGTTGAATGCGTGCAGGTCTCGTGGCCGGCCGTCGTCGTACAGCGTCGCATCGGGCGCGAACAGCGCGGCCCATGCCGCGCCATCGCCTTGCTGGAGCGCGTCGATCGCCCGCCGCACGACCGGATGGTGGAGTATGTCGGTGTTCACGATGCCGATCCTCGATGAAAGAAGGCCGCCCGTCGTCCTGCCCCGACCCGTGACGGGCAGGCAACGCGCGCCGGACGAAACTCGGGCAGCCGAGGTGTGTTACTTGGTCGTATAGCCACCGTTGATCAGGATCGTCTGGCCGGTGATCCACCAGCCGTCGCTGACCAGGTGACGAATGAACGGCACGACGTCCTCGATGTCGGTCAGCCCCGTCTTCGAATACTTCGACAGCGCGGCGGCCGTCTTGTGATACGCGACCGCGTCCGCCCCCTCCTCCGGGTAGAAGAACGGCGTGTCCATCGGTCCGGGCCCCACTGCCGTCACCGAAATGCCGCGCTCGCCGAACTCCTTCGCCGCCGCGCGCGTGTAGTGCTCGACGGGCGCCTTCGTACCCGCATACGCGGCGTAATAAGGCGTGAATGCGCCGAGCAGCGCCGTCACCAGCGAGACGATCTTGCCGTTGTCGTTCACGTGCCGCCCCGCTTCGCGCAGGAAAAAGAACGCCGACTTCGCGTTCACCGCGCTCATCTGGTCGTATTCCGCTTCGCTGATTTCGGTGAACGGCTTTTTCAGCACCTTGCCGACCGTGTTGATCGCGATGTCCGGGCGGCCGACCGCCGCAACCGCATCGGCGAACAGCTTCTCGACGGCCGCCGCGCTCGTCAGGTCCGCCTGGAATGCGACCGCCTCGGCGCCGGCCGCCTTGATCGCCGCGACCGTCGTCTCCGCGTCCGCCTTCGAGCTTGCGCTGTTGTAGTGAATCGCGACGGCCTTCGCGCCATGCGCGGCCAGATCGCGTGCGATCAGGCCACCCAGGTTCTTCGCGCCGCCGGCGATCAGTACGGTCTTGCCCTTGATTTCATGATTTGCCATTTCGCTCTCCTGATTCATTTCCTGTTCGATCCACGTCCGAGATGACGTTCCGGATCAGTGGCCCCGCGCCGGCTGCGGCCGGCCGCCCGGCGCATTAAGCATTCGCTTTCGGCTGCAGCAGGTCGGACAGGCCGACGCGATGCAGCATCTCCGCACGCACGCGGTCGAGCACCGCGAAGCCGACGGCCGCGCCGTCCTGCGTCGGATCGATGTGCACGCGGAACGGACGCTTGCCGAACGGCATGCCCACGATGTCGACGATCGCACGTGCCACCTCGCTTGCATCGGCGTCGGCCGGCACGATGTCCGCAAACGCCTTCAGCACCTGCTCGCCGAAGCCCGCATACGGCCCCGCATCGTATTCGGCCGCACGCGACGCGTCGGCCGGCGCGCCCGCATGCGCGAAATGGTTGGTGCCGCCGGTAAATGCACCCGGCACGACGATCGACGTCTCGATGCCCCAGCGCGACAGCTCGCGCGCATACTGCACCGCGATCGCATCCATTGCGGCCTTCGCCGCGAAATACGGCGCCAGGTACGGCGGCGTGCCGCCCGCCGAGCTGCTGCTGGAGACCCAGAGCAGCAGGCCTCGGGCGCTTTTCCGCATATGCGGCAACACCGCGCGGTTCACGCGCTGCGTACTCAGCACGTTCACGTCGTACAGGTGCGCATACTGCTCCGGCGTAAACGCTTCGGCGGGACCGAACACCATGTGCCCCGCGTTGTGCACCAGCACGTCGATGCGGCCGGCCTCGGCGATCACGCTGGCGACGCCGGCGTCGACGGAATCCTGCGACTGCACGTCGATCTCGACGGTGCGCAGATCGATGCCCTGCGCTTTCGACTGCGCGGCCATCTGCGCGACGACCGGCGCATTGCGTCCGGCCGTATCGCGCATCGACGCGAACACGGTGTGGCCGGCCGCCGCCAGCGCTTCGGCCGTCAGGCGGCCGAAGCCGCTCGACGCACCGGTAATGAGAATGGTCTTGCCCATGACGACGCTCCTTGATTGACGACTGCGATCCTTCGATACGATCCGTGCGGACTCAAACCATCCCGCCGTTGCTGCGCAGCACCTGCCCGTTGATCCAGCCGCCGTCCGGACCGACGAGGAACGCGACCGCGTTCGCGATATCGGCCGGTGTACCGAGACGCTCCAGCGGATTCATCTTCGACAGGCGCTCGATCAGCTCCGCCGACTTGCCGTTCAGGAACAGGTCGGTCGCGGTCGGCCCCGGCGCGACGGCGTTGACGGTGATCGAGCGACCGCGCAGCTCCTTGGACAGGATGCCCGTCATCGCTTCGACCGCTGCCTTGGTGGCCGTATAGACGCCGTACGTCTCGGGCCTCAGTCCGACCACGCTGCTCGACAGGTTGACGATGCGCCCGCCGTTGCGCAGCCGGCGCGCCGCCGCGCGCAGCGTGTTGAACGTCCCCTTCAGGTTGATGGCGATCTGCGTGTCGAACAGCGCGTCGTCGCTATCGACCAGTGGCGCCAGCTTCATGATTCCGGCGTTGTTCACCAGCACGTCGACGCCGCCGAACTTCGCTTCGGCCACATCGAACAGCCGCGCCACGGCAGCCGGATCGCTGACGTCCGCCTGGACCGCGACCGCCCGCCCGCCCTCGCCCGCGAGATCGCTCGCCAGTTCCTCGGCCTCGCTCGCCTTGCCTGCGTAATTGATGACGACGGCCAGCCCGTCGTCCACCAGGCGCCGCGCGATTGCCGCGCCGATACCTCGCGATGCGCCGGTCACGATCGCCACGCTTGTTCGATTGTTCATGTCTGCTTCTCCACGGTTTCGCGTCCAGCGCATCCGGACGCATGCCTGGCCCGCGCGATATCGATCGCGACGAGGGCCGATTCACGACGATTCCTTCCCGTTACTTAGCACACCGATACTATTGATCCGGACCTTACCCGAACGAACCGGATACCCGCTCAGTCGCGCTGAGTCGATCGCGACACGGTTTCCCATGCGCGGATATCACGCTCGATCGATTCGGCTCGGCCGAGCATCGTTCCCACCGCATCGGCACCGAGCGCGAGATGGACCGGCGGCTTCTCCGCCTTGAGGATATCGACGATCGCCTGTGCGCCCTTTTCCGGCACATTGGGCTGCTTGCCTTGCAGTTGGCCGATGAATCCGCGGAACTGGCCGGCCGGCGTGTCCGCGTAGTCGTCGATCCGGTTCGACGTATACGCCAGCGAACGTCCGGCGAACTGGGTTTCGAAAATGCCGATCGTCAGCACCGTCACATGAATGCCGAGCGGTGCGAGCTCGCCGGCCAACGCCTCGCCGAGCACGCCGGTCGCGGCCTTGGCCGCGGCGTACACGCCCAGCCCCGGGTAGCCCGCGAACCCGGCGATCGACGAGAACTGCACGATGTGCCCCGAGCGCTGGCGGCGCATGGTGGGCAAGACCTCATGAATCAGGCGCAACCCGCCGAAGAAATTCACGTCGAAGATCTGCTGCGCATCGGCTTCGGTCGTCTCTTCGACCGCGCCGACCGTGCCGACGCCAGCATTGTTGGCGAGCACGTCGATCCGGCCGAACTGCTCGATCACACGCTGCACGCCCGCCGCTACCGTGTCGGGCTGCGTGATGTCCATCAGGACACCGAGCGCACGCCCGGGCGCAAGCCGTTCGAATTCGGCGACCTGCTCCGCGCCGCGTACGGTGCCCGCGACCCGCGCGCCTTCTGCGAGCAGCCGTTGCGCCAGTTCGCGACCGAGACCGGACGAGACGCCAGTGATCAATACGACCTTGTCTGCCATCGATGCTGTGTTCATTCGAAAACTCCGGATCACTGAAAGTATTGGGATGGATCGAGTGTAGTCGAGCCGATGGCGCGAATGAACGGGGCGCGTCGAGATGCACTATCCACGATTGACTAACAATCGGTTCAACCATATTAGCGTTCCGACCGTGCCGGTTCTTTCAAGAATGCGTACCGGAAAAATGAAAATCCGGAAGCCGGCCGAGCGGACCCATCGACGTTGCCGCGCGGTGTTTCATCAGACAACACGGGCCTTCCGCGTGCAGCCGCCCGTTTGACAATTCTTGACGCACGGTGCGCCGGCAAGGTGCAATAGTGGCCACGCACGCCGGTTGCGTGCGTCCCGTCACACCGCCGCCGGCATCGAGTCGCGCCGGCATCCGTTCGGAGTGGAAACCAGCATGAGCGACCCGCTTCACAGGACGCACCGGTTTCACAGCGACGACCCCGACGAAGTGTCCGATTTCATCGGCACGATCTATGCCGACAACCAGTTCACGGCGCAGCACGCGGTTCGTCGGAATGTCAGCATGACGGGACATGAATGGAACGGCATCGGCGTCTACGACGTCGACTACCTGATGCCTTTTCACTTCCGCTCGAACGATGCGCGTCCGAACTACCTGTTCCTGTCCTGCCGTCGCGGCCAGGCTCGTTACGAAAGCAACGGTGACGATGCGGCCTGCACGACGGGTGACGTCATGCCGATTTCGTCGACTGGCCACTCGTTCTGCACGACGGGTGGCGACGGATTCGGCCATCTGTCGGTCATCATCGATGCGGACCGGGTCAACCGCTTTCTCGCACAATGGATTGGCCGGCCGGGGCTCGAGCCGGTCGAGTTCGGGCTGACACCGGTCTCGCCCGAGCTGCGGATGCAATGGAATGCCGCGGCCGGCTGCCTGCGCCGGATGATCAGGATGTCGCCCATTCCCGGCGTCGCCGTCGACGCGTTGCTCGAACACATGCTGAAGATCATGGTGGCCGGCCACGCGAACAACCACGGCGCGCTGTTCGACCGCGACCATTGCACGCCCGAACACCAGACTCGCATGGCAATCCACATGCTCGAGGACGCGCCGCTGCGGTGGAAAACGCTCGGCGCGATCGCGCACGTGCTCGGCTGCGCGACCGAGGCGCTGGAGCACGGCATCCGCCGCCTGACAGGCCGGTCATCGACCGAGCTGCGCAACGAAGCGCGCTTTCGCCACGTGAACCGCGCGCTCGCGCGAGGCGACGGGCCGGATTTCGATGCGACGTTGCATGCGCATGGATTCTCGATCACGGCGCGCTTCATTCGGGAGTACTACCGTCGCTTCGGCGAACCGCCCGGCGCCACCTACCGGCGAAACCCGCACGCCGCCGATCAGCCGTTGACAGCCGACGCCGCCAGCGCGCCGCTGTGCGCACAGACAATCAACCGGTTCATCGATGCGTCGCTGGAAAGCCGTATCGACACGGCCGACCTCTGCCGACTGGTTGGCATGAGCGAGCGCGCGACGATCGACGCATTCAGGATGCAGTTTTCCCGCACGCCGGCGCAATACATCATCGAGCGGCGGCTGGAACGCGCACGCCTGCTGCTCGAACATACGTCGGACAGCATCCTGTCGATCGCACTGGACTGCGGATTCGGCACGCAAAGCTACCTGTCGACCGCGATTCGGCGGCACTTCGGCGTAACGCCGCGGGAATTGAGGATGCGGGCGGCATCCGCCGGCCGCAGCAGGACGGACGACGGTCAATACGATCCGGAGGGCTAGGCGAACCCCCGGAGCAACGGCATCGCAGCGTGCCGGATATCGAATGAACGTGTCTGCCGTCTACCTGGCGTAAATATCGCCGCGGATACGCACGTTGCGCATCCGCGGCGCTTTTTCAGGAGGCTCGCCCGTCACACATGCACCGCGTGCCCCAGCGCACGCAGCGCCGCCTCCTGCAGCGCTTCGCCGAGCGTCGGGTGCGCATGGATCGTGCCGCCGATATCCTCCAGCCGCGCGCCCATCTCCAGCGACTGCGAGAACGCCGCCGCCAGCTCCGACACACCGCGCCCGACCGCCTGCCAGCCGACGATCAGATGGTTGTCGCGCCGCGCGACGACCCGCACGAAGCCGTCGGTCGCCTGCAGCGTCATCGCGCGCCCATTCGCCGCGAACGGGAACGACGCGCTCACGCAATCGACATCGGCCGCCCGCGCGTCGTCCGGCGACCAGCCGGCCGTGACGATCTCCGGATCGGTGAAGCACACGGCCGGAATCGACGCGGGCATGAACTTGCGGCGCTTGCCGGCGATCAGCTCGGCCACCATCTCGCCCTGCGCCATCGCACGATGCGCCAGCATCGGCTCGCCGGCGACGTCGCCGATCGCCCAGACGTTGCGCATCGACGTCCGGCATTCGTCGTCGATCCACAGCGCGCGGCCGTTGCGATCGAGCGGCAGCGACTCGAGCCCGAAGCCGTCGACGCGCGGCCGGCGGCCCACCGCCACCAGCACGCGGTCGGCCGGCAACGTCTGCTCCGCGCCATCGGCGGCCTGCACGCGCACCGCGCCGTGCTCCGCGAGGCCGAGCACCGTGTGGCCGAGCAGCAGCCGCACGCCCAGCCGCGCGAGCGAATCGGCAACCGGCCGCGCGAGTTCGGCATCGTACGCGGGCAACACGCGCTCCGCCGCTTCGACGACGCTCACGTCGACGCCGAGCTTGCGATAGACGATCCCGAGTTCGAGCCCGATATACCCGGCCCCGACGACGACCAGCCGCTTCGGCAACGTCTCAGGCGACAGCGCCTCGGTGGACGACACGACATGCCCGCCGAACGGCATCGACAGCAGCGCGACCGGCTCGGAGCCGGTCGCGAGCAACAGGTGCTCGCAGCTGATGCGCGTCGTATGGCCGCCGCCGACGACGTCGACGGTCTTGCCGTCGACCACCTGCGCATCGCCGTGCAGCACGCGCACGCCGTTCTTCTTGAGCAGCGCGCCGACCCCGCGCGTCAGCCGGTCGACGATGCCGTCCTTCCAGGCGACGCTTTTCCCGATGTCGATCTCGGGCGTGCGCACGCGGATCCCGAGTGCGCCCTCGCCCGCGTGACCGCGGGCCTGTTCGAATGCATCGGCTACGTGGATCAGCGCCTTCGACGGAATGCAGCCGATGTTCAGGCACGTGCCGCCGAGCCGGTCGCGCTCGACGAGCACGGTCGGAATGCCGAGCTGGCCGGCGCGAATCGCGGCGACATAGCCGCCCGGGCCGCCGCCGATCACCAGCAGCGTGGTGTGTTCGTTCTTCATTGCGTGATCACTCCACGAACAGTAGTGCCGGGCGCTCGAGCACCGCGCGCACGGCCTGGATGAATTCGGCCGCATCCGCGCCATCGACGACGCGATGGTCGAACGACGACGACAGGTTCATCATCTTGCGCGCGACGACCGCGCCGTCGCGGATCACCGGCCGCTCGACGATGCGGTTCACGCCGACGATGCCGACTTCAGGATGATTGATGACCGGCGTCGACACGATGCCGCCGAGCGCGCCGAGGCTCGAGATCGTGATCGTCGAGCCGCTCAGCTCGTCGCGCTGCGCGCGGTTCGTGCGCACCGCATTGGCGAGCCGCGCGATCTCGGCGGAAATCGACCACACGTCGCGCGCTTCCGCATGACGCAGCACGGGCACCGTGAGACCGCCGTCCGTCTGTGTCGCGACGCCCATGTGCACCGCGCCGTAGCGCGTGACGACACCCGCTTCGTCGTCGAAACGCGCGTTGATCTGCGGGAAGTCGCGCAACGCGATCACCATCGCGCGGATCAGCAGCGGCAGCGGCGTGAGCTTGCCGCGCGTGTCGCCGTGGCGGCGATTCAGTTCCGTGCGCAACGATTCGAGCTCGGTGACGTCGATCTCCTCGACGTAGCTGAAGTGCGGAATGCGGCGCTTCGCTTCCTGCATCTTGCGTGCGATCGCGCGCCGCAGGCCGATCACCGGCACGTCGGTTTCGTCGTTGCGTTCGGCGTAGCCCTGCGCGTGCGAACCGCGCGCCGCACCGCTGCCAGTGCCCGCATACGCATCGAGGTCCGCGTGCAGGATCCGCCCTGCTTCACCGGTGCCGCGCACATAGCGCAGCTCGATGCCCATGTCCCATGCGCGCTGGCGCACGGCCGGCGACGCGAGCGGCCGTTCGCCCGGCGCGAGCGCCGCGCGCGGCGGCTCCGCTTTCTCCGCGTGCTCGGCCTGCTTCGCACGACGCGGCTCCGCCGGTGCGTGCTTCGTGGCCGGCTTGGCGGACGATTCCGCCGGCGCGTCGGCTACCGCCTTCGACGGCGCTGCCGCGACCGGTGCGGTTGCTACCTTTGATTCCCGCACCGGTGCGCCGGGCTTCAGGTTGCCGTCGCCTTCGACCTCGAGGCGAATCAGCTCGCTGCCGACTGCCATCATCTCGCCGATCCGGCCGCCGAGCTCGATCACCTTGCCCGTCACCGGCGACGGAATCTCGACCGCCGCCTTGTCGGTCATCACATCGGCGAGCGGCTGGTCTTCCTTGATCGTCTGCCCGACTTCCACGTGCCAGGCCACCAGCTCGACCTCGGCAATCCCTTCGCCGATATCCGGCATCTTGATGACATGAATCCCCATCTCACGCCTCCATCACGCGTCGCAACGCTTCACCGACCCGGGCCGGGCCCGGAAAGTACGCCCACTCCTGCGCATGCGGATACGGCGTATCCCAGCCCGTCGTGCGCTCGACCGGCGCCTCCAGGTGGTAGAAGCAATGTTCCTGGACCAGCGACACCAGTTCCGCACCGTAGCCGCAGGTGCGCGTCGCCTCGTGCACGACGACGCAGCGGCCGGTCTTGCGCACCGACGCGACGATCGTGTCGAGATCGAGCGGCCACAGCGTGCGCAGGTCGATCACCTCCGCATCGATGCCCGTCTCCTCGGCCGCGGCGAGCGACACGTGCACCGTCGTGCCGTAGGTCAGCACCGTCACGTCGTTGCCGGGGCGCACCACGGCGGCCGTATCGAGCGGCACCGTGTAGTAGCCCTCGGGCACCGCGCTGGCCGGATGCTTGAGCCACGATGTGACCGGCCGGTCGTGATGGCCGTCGAACGGCCCGTTGTACAGCCGTTTCGGCTCGAGGAAGATCACCGGATCGTCGTTCTCGATCGACGCGATCAGCAGCCCCTTCGCGTCGTACGGATTCGACGGCATCACGGTGCGCAGCCCGCACACCTGCGTGAACATCGCCTCCGGGCTCTGGCTGTGCGTCTGGCCGCCGTAGATGCCGCCGCCGCAGGGCATGCGGATCGTCATCGGCGCGATGAACTGGCCGGCCGAGCGATAGCGCAGCCGCGCGCCTTCCGACACGATCTGGTCGGACGCCGGGTAGAAATAGTCGGCGAACTGGATCTCGCACACCGGGCGCAGCCCGTACGCGCCCATCCCCACCGCCGCGCCGACGATCCCGCTTTCGGAGATCGGCGCGTCGAACACGCGCGACTTGCCGTATTTGTTCTGCAGTCCTTCGGTGCAGCGGAACACACCGCCGAAATAACCGACGTCCTGCCCGAACACGACCACGTCGCTGTCGCGCCCGAGCATCACGTCCATCGCCGAGCGCAGCGCCTGGATCATCGTCATCGGCTGCGTTGCCGTGCCTGCCTCTTGTTGCGCCATGATCACGCTCCCAGTTCCTGGCGCTGACGGCGCAGGTGCGCGGGCAGCTCCTTGTACACGTCGTCGAACATCGACGCCGGCGACGGAATCCGGTCGTCGGCCAGCGTGCCGAATTTCTCCGCTTCCTTCTGCGCGGCGATCACCTCCGCTTCGAGCTCGGCCGTCAGCGCTTCGTGCGCGCTGTCGGACCAGATGCCCTTGACGATCAGGTGGCGCTTGAAGCGCTCGATCGGATCGCCGAGCGGGAAATGGGACCAGTCGTCGCTCGGCCGGTACTTGGTCGGATCGTCCGACGTCGAGTGCGCGCCCGCACGGTAGGTCACCCACTCGATCAGCGTCGGGCCGAGATTGCGGCGCGCGCGTTCGGCCGCCCAGCTCGACGCCGCGTAGATCGCGAGGAAGTCGTTGCCGTCGACGCGCAGCGACGCGATCCCGCAGCCGACGCCGCGCCCGGCGAAGGTCGTGCCTTCGCCGCCCGCGATCGCCTGGAACGTCGAGATCGCCCACTGGTTGTTGACGACGTTCAGCACGACCGGCGCGCGGTACACGTGCGCGAACGTGAGCGCGGTATGGAAGTCGGATTCGGCCGTCGCGCCGTCGCCGATCCACGCGGACGCGATCTTCGTGTCGCCCTTGATCGCCGACGCCATCGCCCAGCCGACCGCCTGGATGAACTGCGTCGCGAGGTTGCCGGAGATGGAGAAGAAGCCCGCTTCGCGGTCCGAGTACATCACGGGGAGCTGGCGGCCTTTCAGCGGGTCGCCTTCGTTCGACATCAGCTGGCAGATCATCCGTTCGAGCGGGACGTCGCGCGTGATCAGGATGCTCTGCTGCCGGTAGGTCGGGAAGCACATGTCGCCGTCGCGCAGCGCCATCGTGTGCGCGGTGCCGATCGCCTCTTCGCCGAGGCTCAACATGTAGAAGGAGATTTTCTTCTGACGCTGCGCGATCATCATGCGCGCGTCGAAAATGCGGGTCTTGAGCATCGCGCGCAGGCCGGCGATCAGCCGCGCATCGTCGAGATCCGGTGCCCACGGGCCGACGGCCTTGCCGCTGTCGTCGAGCACGCGCACGAGGCTGCGGGCGAGATCGGCGGTGTCCGCCGCGGCAACGTCGATCGGCGGGCGGCGAACGGCGCCGGCCGGCGATAGATGCAGATAGGAAAAGTCCGTCTTGCAGCCCGGGCGCCCGGTGGGCTCCGGCACATGCAGACGCAATGGCTCTGACAGGCTCATCGTGTCGTCTCCACGCTCGATTGTGTCTCACGCTGATTAGGAACGCGCGGCCGGTTGCCGGCCTGCGCGCGGGTTGGCGTGCGGATAGGCACGTCAACCTTGGAAATCTATGCCTTGCGGCGGCGGACGTCGATGCCCAAGCCGCTCGATTGCGGTGAGCAGATTTGCCATGTCGGACACCGGACGACCAGCGGGCGGGGCCGCCGTGGCGCGCGAACACGCGTGGCCGTGCCCCTTCGAACCGGGCCCGGACGGGAATTTGCCGGCGTCGCCGCGGCCGCATACCGAATGCGTCGGACGATATCGCCACCGTGCCGCCGACGCGGGAATCAGCCGATCCCGGGTGGGATGCCACGCCCGCCCGATCGAGGCAGGCACGTACCCGCGAGCGACCACGACGACCCGCGGCTCACGTTCGGCTGCGCGCCGCAACAACCGCACGCGATCACGGCCACGATCGGCACGCAACCCTAACGATGACCGACATCCAGCATGTACCCTTCCCCGCGAATCGTGCGAATCAGGCGCGGCTCCTTGATGTCCTCGCGCAACTTCTGACGCAAGCGTGATATCTGCACGTCGATGCTGCGGTCGAACGTGTCGATCGACTTGCCGCGCGCGGTATCCATCAGGTATTCGCGGCTGAGGACTCGCCCCGGCGCGGCGAGGAACGCATTGAGCAGGCGAAATTCCGCGTTCGACAACGGAATGACCGTGTTGTCGGCCGCGATCAGGTGGCGTCCGATCTGGTGAAGCCGCCATCCGGCGAAGCGGCTTTCCTCCTGCGCCCGCGTCCGGCCCTGCGTTTGCGCACGCACGCGGCGCAGGATCGTCTGGATGCGCGCGACCAGTTCACGCGGCTCGAACGGCTTGACGATGTAGTCGTCGGCGCCCAGTTCCAGCCCGACGATCCGGTCGGTCATCTCGCCGCGCGCGGTCAGGATGATCAACGGAATCTCCGAGGTCGCACGAATCTCGCGGCAGAGATTGAGGCCGTCGTCGTCCGGCAGCATCAGGTCGAGCACCACGAGATCGAAGCCGCCCTCGCCGAGCGCGTGATGCATTTCCGCGCCGCTGCCGGCTTGCGCGGTCGTCATGCCGAAGTCTGCCAGGCAGTCGCACAACAGGCTGCGAATCTGCGAGTCGTCGTCGACGACGAGAATACGAATCGCTTTGTTCACGGCGTCTTGTCTCCGATGTTGCGGCGGTGAGATGTGCCTCACTCATTATTGCTCGCCAATATAAGGGCTTTTTGCACGAATTGTTGCAGCGTTGAAATAATTGCCCCGGCACCTTGCCCCACAAGGTCATCCGGAACGATCGGGATGCCTGACGAGCGTTCACGTCATGGATAACCCGCCCGGTATTTTCCCGAAGAGACGCCGCTGGCCATCGTCCGCCTTCGCCGCTCCGTCTGGTTTCCCGAGTCCCGCCGCGACAAGGCCCATCCGGAAAGACTTTGTGTCAGCGCCGATACAAAGCCGATATGAACCAGAAATGCCCGGGTTTTAACGTGGCTCCCAAGTCATATCGACGCAGGAGACACGCGGGACATGAACTACGCACAACCCAAGCCGCCTGTCCGGCGCATCGGCGGCATCGCCTTCGTGGTCGGATTGCATGCGGTGATCGTCTACGCACTGCTCACCGGTCTCGCGACGAAAGTCGTGGACGTGATTCGTCAGCCGATCGAGACGCGCATCATCGAAGAGATCAAGCCGCCGCCGCCCCCACCGCCGCCGCCAAAGCACATCGCGCCGCCGCCGAAGCACGTCGCGCCCCCGCCGCCGTTCGTGCCGCCCCCGGAAGTGCGCGTCGCGGCACCGCCGTCGCCGAACGCGATCGCCGCGCAGTCGACCACGCCCGCGCCGTCGGCCCCCGTCCCGCCCCCGGCGCCACCCGCCCCGGCGGCACCGGTGTCGACGAGCGTCGGCGTGGTGTGTCCCAACTCGACGCAGGTCCGCGCCGCCATTCGCTATCCGCGTGAAGCGCTCAAGGACAACCTGACCGGCGACGTCGTCGTGACGTTCGTGGTCGGCACCGACGGCAACGTCAAGGACCTGAGCGTGACCCAGTCGGCCGCGCCCGTTCTCGACCGGGCCGCGGAAAACGCCGTGCGGCAGTTCCACTGCGTCGCACAGGGCGAGGAAGTCCGCGTGCAGGTGCCCTTCTCTTTCAAGCTCGATTGAGGCTGCCCTCGACAGCCGTTCCCTTTCCACTTGGCAACGCATTTCAGGAGACATTCATGCTCAACCGAACCCGCAAGGCCGCCCTGGCGACGGCACTGTTCCTCGCGGCCAGCGCCGCCCACGCCGCCACCGATACGGTGACGAATCCCTACGGCCTCGATGCGCTCTGGAAAGGCGGGGATTTCATCGCACGCGGCACGCTGCTCATCCTGGTCGTCATGTCGATGGGCAGCTGGTACATCATCGTCGCGAAACTGCTCGAGCAAGCGCGTGTGCTGCGCCGCGCGAAGGCGGCGGAAACGGGTTTCTGGAAAGCGGGCAGTCTCAGCGAAGGCACGAAAAAACTGGACGCCGGCAGCCCGTTCCGCTTCATCGCCGAAACCGGTCTCGCGGCGTTCGACCATCACGAAGGCGCGCTGGTCGAACAGGTCGACCTCAACCAGTGGGTCGCGGCGGCCATCGAGCGGGCGACCACGTCCGTCTCGAGCCGCCTGCAGGACGGCCTCGCGTTTCTCGGCACCGTCGGTTCGACCGCGCCGTTCATCGGCCTGTTCGGCACGGTGTGGGGCATCTATCACGCGCTGACGGCGATCGGCATCGCCGGTCAGGCCTCCATCGACAAGGTCGCGGGGCCGGTCGGCGAAGCGCTGATCATGACGGCCATCGGCCTGGCCGTCGCGGTGCCCGCCGTGCTCGGCTACAACTGGCTCGTGCGCCGCAACAAGGCGGTGATGGAACGTGTGCGCGGGTTTTCGACGGAACTGCACATCGTCCTCCTGACCGGCACGACCACGGCCGGGGCCGCCGCCGCGACCAAGGCCGCCGCCCTGACCCGCGTGGGGTAAGCCATGGCCATGACCACAGGCTCCCGCGACGGCGCCGAGCACGACGAGACCATGTCGTCCATCAACACGACGCCGCTGGTCGACGTGATGCTGGTGCTGCTGATCATCTTCCTCATCACGATTCCGGTGGTCTCGCACACCGTGCCGGTCACGCTGCCCAAGGAGACCGTGCAGCCGCTGCAAACGACGCCGCAGAACGTGATTCTCGCCGTGACGAAAGAGGGCGACGTGTTCTGGGACGAACGGCGCGTGCCCGACGCGGCAACGCTCGTCGAGAAACTCAAGGCGGTTGCCGTGCAGTCGCCGCAACCCGAAGTCCACATCCGCGGCGATCTCGACGCGCGCTACGCCGCCGTCGGCCGGGTCGTGTTTGCCTGCCAGCGGGCGGGCATCGTCAAGGTCGACTTCATCACCGAACCGCCGCCGCGCCAATGATCCCTTCATACCGACCAGGAGACCCGAGATGGCCATGACGATGCCCACCGGCAACGCCGACGAACCCGACGTGATGATCGAGATCAACACCACTCCGCTCATCGACGTGATGCTGGTCCTGCTCATCATGCTGATCCTCACCATTCCGATCCAGACGAACGCGGTCAAGCTGGACATGCCGACCGGCGCGCCGCCGTCGCAACCGCGGACACCGCCGGTGGTGCAGATCGATATCGCGGCCGACGGCGCCATCGCATGGAACGGCGAGACGCTGCATTCGCGCGAGCAACTGGAAACGCGCTTGCACGACGTCGCCGTCGACCCCGCGCCGACCGAACTGCATTTGCGACCCGACAAGGCGGCGCCTTACCGCGCCGTCGCCATGGTCATGGCCTCCGCGCAGCGGCTCGGCGCGAACCGCATCGGGCTCGTGGGCAACGAGCAGTTCATGCAGTAACCGCCTTCTCATCACGGAGCCCTCATGTTCGACTCCAACCCCGACGTGCTCGCCCCCGTGGCGGCCTCGAGCCCGCCATCCGATTCACCGGCCGGGCCGCGCGCATGGTTCGGTCTCGCGATTCTGGTGATCGTGGCGTTCTTCGCGTTCGTCGATCGTCAGATGCTGATCCTGCTGACGGAACCCATCCGCCACGATTTCGGGCTGACCGACACGCAAATCGGCCTGATGCAAGGCGCAGGCATCGCCCTGTTCGCCGGCGTGGCGTCGTTGCCGATCGGCTGGGTCGCCGACCGCGTGGATCGCCGTGTCGTGCTGGTCGCGTGCGTCCTCGTCTGGAGCGCCGCCACCGCGATCTGCGGCATGACCACCCACTTCTGGCAGTTGTTCATCGCCACCGTCGGGCTGGGAATCGGCGAAGCCGGACTGGTGCCGGTGATCTACGGCCTGATTCCCGATCTGTTCCCTGCGCGCCGGCGCGTGCTCGCCAATGCGATCTTCGCGCTCGCCAACCTGTTGGGCTCAGGGGCGGGGATGGCGCTCGGCGGCGCACTGATGCACGGCATCGCGGCGGCGCACGGCGCGTTGCCGGCGGGACTCGCCGATCTCGAACCGTGGCGGCTCGCGTTCTTTGCCGTTGCGTTGCCCGCCCCCGTGCTGGCCGTGCTGGTTCTGCTCATCCGCCCCGGCAAGCACGGCGATACGGAAGCAGCCACCGCGCGTCACCGGAGTTCCGCGCCGCTGCCGTCCGCACCGGTCTACTTCCGGCGCGAAGCCATCATGATGCTCAAGTTCTTTGGCGCCATCGGGCTGGTCAACCTGTCGTTCGGCGGTGTCGCGACATGGATGCCGGTCGTGGCGGTGCGAACCTTCGGCGCGACACCGGCTGAAGCGGGCGGCGGCATGGGTGTGGCGGCGATGGCCGGCGGCATCGCGGGTTGCGTGCTCAGCGGACTCGTTGCCGGCCGCATGCGAGCGCGCTTCGGCGTGCTCGCGCCATTGCGTGTGTGTGAATGTGGCGCGCTGGTCGCCGGCGGCCTGTCGTTCCTGTATCTGGCCGTGGGCTCGCTGACGCCGGTCTACGCGCTCTTCGGCGCACAGCTCGCCTGCATGGTCGCCGGCATGGTGCTGTTTCCCACCCTCATGCAGAACATCTGCCCCGCTCACCTGCGCTCGCGCGTGGCGGCGATCGGCGCGCTGACGTCGATCATCGTGCAGTCCGGCAGCCCCGTGTTCATCGGATTCATGTCGGATCGTCTGCACGCGTTCAGCCAGGGCTTGCTGTGGTCGATCGTCTGCGTGGCGGCGTTCGGCTTCTTTGCCGCCTGCCTGCTGATGCGCGCGGCGGGCCGCGGTGTGCGCGACGCAATCGAACGCTATGCGTGATTCCCTTCCTCCTTCCGCTCCCATGTCACCCCGCCCGCTCTCACTTTCGCTGCGTATCGAACGTTGGCCGTTGGCCACGCCGTTCCATATCACCGGCCACGTCATCGACGCCGCTCGCCTCGTGAGCGTGACCGTCGACGACGGGCACCACGCCGGCAACGGCGAAGCCTCCGGGGTCTTTTACCTCGGTGAAACGCCGGAATCCATCGCCGCGCAAATCGAGCGCGTCCGACCATCGATCGAAGCGGGCATCACGCGCGCGCGATTGCTCGACGTATTGCCGCCCGGCGGCGCACGCAATGCGGTCGATGCGGCATTGTGGGCGCTCGAATCGCAACGGCAGGCGATGCCTGCCTGGCGCATCGCGGGCCTCTCCGAGCCGCATCCGTTGCGGACCACGATGACGATCGGCGTGGATACGCCGAATGCGATGGCCGGGGTCGCGCAGGGATTGCCCCACGCGCGGGCGCTGAAGGTCAAGCTGGACGGCAGCGCCGCTGACGCCGCGCGCCTCTTCGCCATCCGTGACGTGCACCCGGAAATACCGCTCGCCGTCGACGCGAATCAGGGCTGGTCACGCGCGCACTTCGACACGATGCTCCCCGTGCTGCAACAGCTTGATGTCGGCATGCTCGAACAGCCGTTTGCGATCGGCGTGGACGCCTGTCTCGAAGCAATCGATTGTCCGGTCCCGCTCGCGGCCGACGAATCGTTTCAGGATCTCGGCGACCTGCCCGCCGTCGCGCGCCGCTACGACATCGTCAACCTCAAGCTCGACAAATGCGGCGGCCTGACGCGCGCACTCGACCTTGCCGCGCGGGTGCGCGAAGCGGGCTTGTCCGTGATGGTCGGTTGCATGGCAGGCACCTCGCTGGCGATCGCCCCCGCGTTTCTGCTCGGGCAACTGTGCGATCACGTCGATCTCGACGGACCGATCTTCCTCGCACGCGATCGCGAGCCGGGTGTCGCGTACGCCGACGGCCTGCTGCACTGCCCGCCCAACGTCTGGGGCCACGCCGGCGCCCCCGCCTCCTCTCGCTGAGCCATCGACATGACATCCGACTCATCCACCACGACGACGCAGCTCGACACGCTGTTCGCGCGTGATCACCACGCCGATGCACCCGGATTGATCGCCGGCATCGTCCATCGCGACCAGCTGCTGTATCGGCGCGCGTTCGGCCTGGCCAGCCTCGAACACGGCATCGCCAACACGCCGGCCACCCGCATGCGCATCGGCTCGGTCAGCAAGCATGTCACTTGCCTCGCCGTGCTGCTCCTGTGCGAGCGCGGCGCGCTCGACGCCGATGCCCCCATCGGCACGTATCTGCCGGCGCTGCCGCCGGCCGCCGGCCGACCGACGCTGCGGCAGTTGATGTCGCATCGCGGCGGGCAGCGATGCGCACTGGATCTGGCGCTCCTGACGCAGGGTCTCGCCATGTCGCCGCCTGGCGCGTTCCTCGCCTCGCAGCAACGTCAGCACGACGAAAATTTTCCGCCGGGAGAACGCATGATGTACTCGAACGGCGGCTATCACCTGCTTTCGCTTGCCGTCGAACGTGCGAGCGGGATGCCGTTCGACGCGTTCCTCGCGACCCATATTTTCGCGCCCCTTCTCATGCATGACACCGCATGTGTACCCAACGACATGGAGATCGAGCACGGCATCGCGACGATGCATGTGCCTGACGGCATGGGCGGATTCCGGCGCGGCATCTTTCCGACGTGGGAACTGCTCGGCGAAGGCTCGATCGTCTCGACCGTCGACGACATGCTGCGATGGACCGCGCACCTGCGATGCAGCGAGAAGATCGTCGGCAACGCCGACACCTGGCGCCAGATGCTGGCGTTGCCCGTATTCTCCAGCGGTCTGCGCAGCCAATACTCGCTCGGTCTCACGCAGAGCACCTACCGAGGTGTCGAGCTGATGCAGCATTCCGGTGGCGTCGTGGGTGGAACTTGCCAGATGCTGGTATCGGTGGCGCACGGGCTTGACATCGTATTGCTCAGCAACGGCGCGCTCGACGCACCGCTTGAACTGTCGAAGCGTGTCGTCGACATCGTGCTGGCGGACGAGCTGGATGGCGATGGCCCGCCTGTCGCGGCGCGCGCCGCGGATCACGCAGCACGCCTCGGCAGCTACCGGTCGGCCCGCACCGGCGCCGTGTATGCCCTGGAGGATCATGACGGTGCGCTGGTGCTGGCGGGCCCCCTTTGCCCCAGACGCTCGATGACGCTCTACGACAGCGCCGATGAACTGGACGACGTCCAGCTCGAAGCGAGCGGCGACGGTCTGTTGGCGCTGCGGTGGGGATCGTCCTGCACACCGAACGATCTCTCCAGCCTGCGCATCGTGCATTGCGGCCATGTCGACACGTTCGCACGCCTCGGCGAAGCGCCCGCGATGACGCCGGATCTCGCCGCTGCGATGTCCGGCACATTTGCAAGCCACGACGCCGATGCCCACGCGATCATTCGGCTCGACGACGAAGCCCTCGTGCTTCGCCTGCACGGCGCGGTGGGCCATTGCGACTACCGCCTCACGCCGCTGGCCCACGATGCTTTCGAACTGGTGCCGATCGATCCAGTGAACATCACGACCGGAATGCTTACGTTGACGCGCGACGCAACGCGCGGCGACATGACCGGCTTTCGCGTCGATACGCCGCGCACCCGGCATCTGGCCTTCACACGGGTACACGCCGAAGCCTGATACGTGCCGGCGCCGAACCGCGCCGGCATGTATTCACCTCGCCGACGCAAACGGATTCGACACGCGCGGCCAGTAGTTGAGGTCACGAAGCCGATAGTCCAGTTCGGCGAAGTTCATCGTGAGCGCCCCTGGCGCGGCGATATGAAAGACGGCTTTCGAACGCGGCGCGAAGTCGGTCTGGAAATGCTGCGTCGATTTCACGACCACGAGCTTCTTGCCGGCGAAGTCGATGCCAAGGCCGGTGAATGCGTCCACGCCGAGCACCTGGGTGCGAACCGATATCAGCGCGATGTCGAGCCCGTTGTCCGCTTCCACCCACACTGCCCGGCCAAGCGGTTGCTCGAGGCCCATGATGCTTTGCGTATGCCGCTCGACCACGTTGCGGACGGTGACGCGCAGGTCCACCGGTTCGCCGGAGTACACACTGCACTTGCCGCCGATGCGCAGATTCAGCGTGGCCCCGACACCCGCGTCCTTGCAGATCTGGATGGCACCGAGATCCCAGAAGCACCCGATCGCTACATTGGAAATCCGTCGCTCGACCACGCGACGCAGAATGAACGTGCTGTCGCACGGCGCGCCGCCGCCGGGATTGTCCGCGACATCCGCCAGCACGACCGGCCCGCCCTCGACCGCCAGCGCGCGATCCAGCCCGGCATCGATATCGAGCCATGCGGGGCGTGTCGCGTCGCGCAACTCCCAGAACTCGCGCGCCAGTTGCGCCGCCAGCGCGTCGGCCTTGGCGAGATCGTCGTCCGTCACCACCCAGAGTTTCGCGCCGGCTTCCGGCACGTCGCCCCACGGAAACCCATGGCCGAGCGACACCGACAGCACGCCGTCGCGCCCTTCGAACGACTGCATGCGCCGGACGAACCCCGCCATCGGCTCGCTGGTGGTGTGCCAGGCGCCGACCATCCGGCAGTCGAACACGCCGATCGTCGGACGGATGCGTCCGGCAGCCATATCGAGCGTCAGTCGATAGGCGTCGCGCGCCCGCTCGACGGCGTCGATGTGCGGATACTCCTTGTAGGCGATCAGGACATCGGCCGACGCCTTCATCAATTGCGTGAAGTGACAGTGCGGGTCGAGCGTGACCGAGATCGGCACGTCGGGGCCGACCACCGCGCGAACGCCGGCGAGCAGGTCGCCTTCGCAATCGTCGTAGCCCTCCGCCACCATCGCGCCGTGCAGCAGCAGAATCACGGCATCCAGCGGCAAGGCGGCCTTTACGCCATCGAGAATTTCGTCCCTCAGGGATTCGTAGACCGCACGAATCGTGCGGCCGGACGGCTGGGCTTCGGCGCACAGACCTTCAGCAATTTCGTGACCGTCGGCCTGCGCGAGGCACCGCACTTCCGCGAGCACGTGCCCCACGCCGTCGGGCTCGCGCACACTCGCGTCGCCATGAAAAATCGTGAACTCTTCGAAGCCGCCCCATCCGGTCGGGCACGGGGCAAAGGTATTGGTTTCCGTCGAAAGCTGAGCCGTGAATATTTTCATGACGAGGTCCGCCGAATGGGAGTGAAGGGTGTGAAACGACTATAAGCACGCGCTATTTCCGCTTTGTGAGCAATCTGTATCAAGCGTGAAACAGAGCAGCGCCAACGGTCGGTCCGACCACCCGCCCTATCGACGCGGCAACGTGACCTGTGCGACCAGCCCGCCTTCCGGACCGTTGCGCAACGCCAGCTCCCCGCCGTGACGCTTCACGACGTCGTTCGCGATGGCGAGGCCCAGCCCCGTCCCGCCCGTGTTCCGGTTGCGCGAACTTTCCACCCGGTAGAACGGCTCCAGCGCGCGCTCCAGTTGTGACTCCGGGATGCCCGGGCCGTGATCGACGATCTGGATCCGCACGCACGACGGTGCGTCGATCAGGCGGATGTGCGCGTCTTCACCGTATCGAATCGCGTTGGCGACCAGATTCGTCAGGCAGCGCTTGAGGCCCAGCGGCTGCGCCGAGATCGGCGGCACCTCACCACTGATCGTCACTTTTTGACCGTGTTCGGCCGCATCTTCCGCGATGGCATCCACCAGTGCATTGATATCGACCGGACTGAACGCCTCGACCACCTCTTCATTGCGCAGGAACGACAGGGTGGCTTCCAGAAGCTGCGTCATCTCGTCGATGTCGTCCCTGATTCGTTCGCTCAATTCGGTATCCTGAGCGGATCGAAGACGCAGCTTCATGCGCGTCAGCGGCGTGCGCAGATCGTGCGATACGGCGGCGAGGAAGCGGTTGCGCTCACTCATTTGCCGCCGCAGCGAGGCCTGCATCGTGTTGAACACGCTGGCGGCCTGACGTGCCTCGACAGGACCGATTTCCCGGATGGGCGGCGCATCGATATTCCTCGACAGCTCGGCGGCGCCGACGGCCAGCGTTCGGAACGGGGCCGCCAGCATGCGCGCGCCGATCCAGGACGAGATCAGCGCGGGCATCACCTGGATCATCACCGCGGCGCCCCACTGCAACGCCGCGCTCATCCCGGGCGGCGGCTTGAACGGCGCGGTGCTGTAGAGCTTGAAGAGCAACAGGCCGGCACTGATCTGCATCACGAGGATGATCGAGATCATCACGAAGAACAGGCGATAGAAAGCTGAATCGAAGCGGGGTTTGTGCATGGTCCTGGCCAACGGCGAGCGATGGCGTCGATTATCGCCCGTGAATGTAGGGGCCATGTGAGCCCTTTATTGCAAACCCGAAACAAGTCTTCGTCCCGGTTTTGCACCGCGTCGGCCCGTGTGGCGGCCCCGCTCCGTCACCGATCGTTTGTATCAGCACCGATACAAACGCCACATGAACCAGAAATAACCGGCACTTACCGTTCACCCTGAGTTGCGCTACACGGCATCGCGTTCAGTCGATTGCAAAACCAGGAGGAGACAATGGTGAAGATGAAAAACCGGACGAAGCACGCGGCGGTTTCGGTAACGCCACCGCTGCGGCACGGCAGACGTTACGCTCCGCTCTTCGTCGGCCCCGTATTCGGGTTGGCATCGTTGGGCGTGCACGCGCAGGAACAGGCGCGAACGCCCGCGACGACGCAGCAGGTCGCCGCGCCTGACGCGGCGTCCACCGCGACGCCCATCGCCGCGCCCGGCGCCGCGACGCCGAACACCCCTGCGGCCGAGGTGACGAAGGCGCAAGGCAAGGGTGGCGCGACGCTCAATACCGTCGTGGTGACCGCGACACGCCGACGCGAACCGGCTCGCGAAGTCCCCATGCAGGTCAATGTATTGTCGGCCGACGAACTGCAGAAGAGCGGCGCGAAAACGATGTCCGACTTCCTGTCCTCGGAGCCGGGGGTCGACTTGAACGCCAGCGGCGGCAGCGGGGCCGGCCAGGTCAGTATTCGCGGCGTGACGACCGGTGTGCAGACGGGGCCGACCGTCGGCATGTATGTCGACGACGTCGCGTTCGGCGGCAGCACGCTGTTCTCCCAAAGTGCGACGTTCTCGCTCGACATGAGCCTGCTCGACCTCAACCACGTCGAAATCCTGCGAGGTCCGCAGGGCACGTTGTATGGCGCGGGTGCGATGGGCGGCTTGCTGAAATACGTGACCAACGAACCGGACCCGAGTCAGTTTTCCGGGCAAGTCGGCACCGGCGTATCGGGAACGGCGCATGGCGGGGTGAGCGGAACGGCCAACGCAACGTTGAACATCCCGCTGAAGACCGACGTTGCCGCGCTGCGCGTCTCCGTGTTCGGCCAGCACGATGGCGGGTATGTCGACGCAGTGGGCCCCAAGGCGGACACCCACATCGATCGCGGCGACACCTACGGTGCTCGCGCGTCGTTACTGCTGACGCCCACCCGCGATCTGACGGTCCGGCTGACCGCGCTCTCGCAAAACATCAATCGCAACGATCCGAACTACGTTGAATATGGCGCCGACGGCAAGCCGGTCTGGGGGGACCTGACCACGCGACAGTTCGCCCCGCAGCCCTTTCATCAAAACATCCAGCTCTATTCGGCCGGAATCGAATACGAGCTCGGCTGGGCGCGCCTGAACTCGATCACGTCGTATCAAAGGATCAACACGAGTGCGCCGCAGGACCTGACCGGTGTCTACGGGCCGCTATTTGCCGCCCAAGGGCTGAACCTGGGGTCGGTGGTCGCCAAGGACGTGGCTACCACGAACAAGGTGACCCAGGAGTTTCGCCTGACGTCGCCGGGCAACCAGCGACTCGAATGGCTGGCCGGCCTCTTCTATACGCACGAGCGCAGCCATTCGAGCGAAGGCTTTCTGACGACCTTGCCCGACGGCTCGCCCGGCCCGGACCTGTCGGAGCTCCAGGCGCCCAGCACGTACAACGAGTACGCGGCATACGGCGATATCACTTATCACCTGACGCCGCGGCTTTCGCTGACCGGCGGCGTGCGGATCGCCCACAATACCCAGACCTACGAGCAGACGACCTACGGCACGCTCGCCGGCCCGACCCAGACCATCTCGGCACCGTCGTCGGACACCAGCAAGACCTACATGTTCACCGCGCGCTATGCGCTGACCGCCAACAGCAATGCGTATGTCCGCATCGCGAGCGGATACCGGCCCGGCGGCCCGAATGCGCTGCTGATCGATCCCCTCACCGGCATGCGCGCGGCGGGTAGCCCGACCTTCGCACCCGACACGCTGTGGAGCTATGAGGCGGGCTACAAGGCCGACCTGCTCGACAAGCGGCTGTCGCTGGAGACGTCGGTCTACGACATCGAGTGGAAGAACATCCAGCAGCTCGGCACGGTCGATGGCGTCAATCAGGTCATCAACGCCGGCAACGCGCGCATCAAGGGCCTGGAGTTCTCCGGCACGTTCCGCCCCAACCCGCACTGGAACTTCAGTGCGAACCTGTCGCTCATCGACGCCAGCCTGACGAGCGGCAACGCCAACGCGGGGACGACCGCGGGCGCGCCCTTGCCGAACTCGGCCAAGGTCGCCGCTACGCTCTCGGGCACCTATCTGTTCACCGCGCAAGGGTATCCGTCGTATGCGGGTGTGACCCAACGTTTTGTCGGCCGACGTCATAGCGGGTTCGACGCCAGCTCGGGCCGGCCGGATTATCCGTTGCCGGGCTATGCGATCACGGATCTGCAAGCGGGCGTGGATTTCAGGAAGTTCAGCCTGGCGTTCTATGTTCGCAACCTGTTCGACCGTCGCGCGTTGATCGCCGCCGGTACGTCGCTGATACCGATGGGCGGCCCGGCGCTCGTCAGCGTGATTCAGCCCCGCACGATCGGCGCGGCGCTGACCGTTCCGTTCTAAATCATAGGGATACCTAAAATGACTCAAGCATCGCACGACATCGTCGAGCAACTGGATACCCTTTTCGACCGCTTCAACAGGAGCGACGAACCCGGCCTCGTCGTGGCCGTCGCGCATCGAGGCGACGTCCTCTACCGGCGAGGCTTCGGCATGGCAAGCCTGGAACACGGCGTCGCCAACACGCCGGCCACGCGCTTGCGCATCGGCTCGACGAGCAAACACTTCACCTGCCTTGCCGCCCTCTTGCTCGCCGAAGACGGCAAGCTCGACGTCGACGCCGGGATCCGCACGTACCTGCCCGAGCTGCCGCTGCTCGCAGGCGACCCCAGCTTGCGCCAACTGATGACGCATACGGGCGGCTACCGCTGCTATCTCGATCTCACGCTGCTCGCGCAAGGCGTCGCGACGTTGCCGCGTGGCGGCGTGCTGGCGGCGCAAGTGCGGCAACGCGACGTCAATTTTCCGCCGGGCGAGCGGATGATCTACTGCAACGGCGGATATCACCTGCTGTCGCTCGCGATCGAGCGGGTCAGCGGCATCCCCTTCGAGACCTTCCTGAAGGCGCGCATCTTCGACGTGATGGGCATGGTCGACACGGAATCGGTCGCCGACGACATGCGCATTCGCCCTCGCATGGCGACCCAGCATGTGCCGGATGGAAAAGGCGGATTCATGCGCGGCCTCTTTCCGACGTGGGAAGTGCTCGGCGAAGGCGGGATCGTGTCGACGGTCGACGACATGCTGCGCTGGCTCGCGCATCTGCGCGGCCCCAAGCGGGTCGGCAGCGAAGCAAGCTGGCGCCAGATGCTGACCCGACCGCACTATTCGAGCGGCGCGGAAGGCGTCTACGCGCTCGGGCTGATGCTCACGCCGCATCGCGACGTGGAAGTGCTGCACCATGCCGGCGGGGTGTTCGGTGGCTCGTGCCAGATGTTGACCGTGGCCGAGCGCGCATTGGACGTCATCATTCTCACGAACGGCGCGGCAGTCAATCCAGTTGAAGTGGCTACGCAAATCGTCGATATCGTGCTGGGCGATGCCGTCCTTGGCGCGAAGCCCGCCACGCCCCTGCAAACTGCCGGGCACGAAACCTTGCTCGGCAGGTATCACTCGCGTGTGTCCGGGACGTATTGCGTGATCGGCGATCGCAACGGGCAGCTCAACGCGAGCTTTCAGAACGTCGAGCAGATGCCCCAGCCGCTCATCGAGACGGCGGCCGGATTGCGGGTTGACGACGGCACAGGCAGAGCGCTGCTGATCAAACCTCGAGCGTCGACGGCGGCGGCTCGCGTGACGGCTATCGAGCTGGTGGACTGCGGTCACGCGGAGACGCTCGAGCGCTTGCCCGATCACGCGCCGTCGCTCTCCGATGCGTCGGCGGGCCTGGCGGGCACGTATCACAGTCACGATGCCGCGGCACGTGCGACGATCGCCGTGACGAACGGTGAACTCACCCTCACCATGACCGGCGCCGCCGGCAGTGCCGGCTACCGGCTGGAGCCGGTGGCCGACGACATTTTCACGTTCGACCCTGCCGGTCAGATGGCCGTCATGCGCGGCGTCGTGACGGTGGAACGCTCGGGTTACGAGGCGACGGGCTTTCGCATCGACACGTCGCGCACGCGCAATCTGGCCTTCGTGCGCGAGCGGTGTGATTCGTACACTCCGAGTCACTTCATGGCGTGACGTTTGCGTGGTGGGGCGCGCGGCTTCGTCAGGCGGCGCGAGTTCCACCACATGCCTGATGCCGCCGCAGACCGACCTGCCCGTCCATTCGACGCGTCTCTGATGGCAGTGGCGTCGCCGTTCGGTCGCGGGCAACTACCGCCGATGCCACGCCACAAAAACAAAAAACCCGCGAGCGCATGGCTTCTCGCGGGCTTTCGTCCCTTTATCGAATCGCGATGAAGCGATCGTGGTGCCGGGGACCGGACTCGAACCGGCAAGCCAGTTAAGGCGGCGGATTTTCGTCACACTGCTTCTTTCAAAGCCGGCGTCGCGTGCGCGATGCCGTTCGTGCGCTGGACTATGCCTTCGCCGTCGCGCGCGGGCTGACCTGCTGCCCATGCGCCTTAGGCGCCCCCCGTCTAGTCTCTACACCTTCCTCGCGGATGCCGCGAGGCTTGGCTCGGCGTTGCCTCGATGCGCGCATCAGGGGTTTCGCCGAATTTGAAGGGTTCTGCACCGACCGTTTCCGACCGGGCACTCAATCGTTTAAGTCCGCTATGTTTACCAATTTCATCACCCCGGCAAGAGGGCGGACGCGATTCTACCATTGCTTGCCCATGCGTTCCCTTATTCCGCGGCGCCGCATCACACCCCCCACGGATTCATCCGTCGTCGTCGACGCCGCCGCACCGCCGCCAACGATTTACTCCCGCGCCGCAGCATCCCCGATACAATCGAGTCCGCGTCGTCCAACGGCCCTATCCGTCAGACTTTTGTCTCGTGCTTTTTGCGAAACAAGCGTCGCCTAAGTCATCGCGAAGTCACAAACGTTTTCGATAATTTCCCGGCCGAAAACGTTTACATCGCAAGGTTTCATGACCTCGACCATCAAGGACGTCGCTGCCCTCGCGGGTTTCTCGATCGCCACCGTCTCGCGCGCGATCAACGCCCCGCATACCGTCAGCCCCGCCACGCTGCAAACGATCCGCTCCGCGATCGATACGCTGCAGTTCCGCCCGAGCCCGCTCGGCCGGCAACTGCGCGGCGAGCGCACGCGGCTCGTCGGCGTCGTCGTGCCGACGTTGTCGAACCCCGTGTTCGCCGACTGCCTGCAAGGCATCGACGAACTCGCGACCGCGGCCGGCTTCAAGCTGATCCTGATGACGACCGAATACGACGCGGCACGCGAGCGCCACGCGATCGAGACGCTGCGCGAGCAGCGCGTCGAAGGGCTGATCCTCACCGTCGCCGATGCGGATACCCACCCGCTGCTCGACATGCTCGACCACGACGGCCCGCACTACGTGCTGATGCACAACGACACGCAGCGCCGCCCGTCGGTGTCGGTCGACAACCGCTGGGCCGCGTACGACGGCGTGCGGCTGCTGACCGCGCGCGGCCACCGCCGCGTGCTGATGCTGGCCGGCTCGCTCGCCGCGTCGGATCGCGCACGCCAGCGTCATCTCGGCTATGCGCAGGCCCTCGAGGAAATCGGCGTCGCCACGCTGCCGCCGGTCGAAGTCGACTTCAACGCGCCCGAGCTGCCCGACGCGGTGCTCGCGCATCTCACCGCGCACGCGACGCGCCCGACCGCGCTCTTCTGCAGCAACGACCTGCTCGCGATGGTCGTGATGCGCGGCCTGCGCCGCGCGGGCTTCTCGATTCCCGACGACCTGTCGGTGCTCGGCTTCGACGGGATCGCGCTCGGCGAACTGCTCGCGCCGCCGCTCGCGAGCGTCGCGACGCCGAATCGCGACATCGGCCGCCACGCATGGCAGCGTCTCGTCGAAAGCATCGGCGGCGCAGCGATCGAACGCACGTCGCTGATCCTGCCGCACGTAGTACGCGACGGCGCAACCGTGGCGCCGCCGGCCACCGACCTGCAATTGCGCAAGGCCTGAACCCGCGCCGCACACCCTGCACACCACCACCCCACCCCAGCGCCTCACCCTCGCCCGGAGACCTACCGTGTCCTTTCGCCTGACCTCGCTGCTGCGCGCGCTTGCAGCGCCCGTCGCCTGCGCCGCGCTCCTCGCCGGCACGCCCGCCGCCCACGCCGACGAAACGGCGATCTGCTACAACTGCCCGCCCGAATGGGCCGACTGGGCCGCGCAAATCGCGGCGATCAAGCAGAAGACCGGCATCCGCGTGCCGTTCGACAACAAGAACTCGGGCCAGTCGATCGCGCAGCTGATCGCCGAGCAGAAGAGCCCGGTCGCCGACGTGGTCTACCTCGGCGTGTCGTCGGCGTTCCAGGCGAAGGACAAGGGCGTGATCGCGCCGTACAAGCCCGCGCACTGGAACGACGTCCCCGCGAACCTGAAGGACCCGCAAGGCTACTGGTTCGCGATCCATTCGGGCACGCTCGGCTTCTTCGTGAACAAGGACGCGCTCGACGGCAAGCCGGTGCCGCGCTCGTGGGCCGATCTGCTGAAGCCGGAATACAAGGGCATGGTCGGCTATCTCGACCCGTCGAGCGCGTTCGTCGGCTATGCGGGCGCGGTGGCCGTGAACCAGGCGCTCGGCGGCAGCCTCGACAACTTCAAGCCGGCGCTCGACTGGTTCAGGAAGCTGAAGGCGAACGCACCGATCGTGCCGAAGCAGACCGCGTACGCGCGCGTGCTGTCGGGTGAAATTCCGATTCTGCTCGACTACGACTTCGACGCGTATCGCGCGAAGTACAAGGACAGCGCGAACGTCGAGTTCGTGATTCCGAAGGAAGGCACGATCGCCGTGCCGTACGTGATGAGTCTCGTGAAGGGCGCCCCGCACGACGCGAACGGCAAGAAGGTGCTCGACTTCGTGTTGTCGGACGAAGGCCAGAAGCTGTGGGCCAATGCGTACCTGCGTCCGGTGCGCGCGCAGACGCTCGGCGCCGACATCGCGTCGAAGTTCCTGCCGGCGAGCGAATATGCGCGTGCGAAACCGGTCGACTTCGGCAAGATGGCAGCCGGCCAGCAGGCATTCGGCCAGCAATACCTGCAGGTCATGCAGTAAGCGGCGGACCTCATCGATGCTCGACCTGACTTTCCCGCTGCGCTGGCGCGTCGCGCTCGTCGCGCCGGCGCTCGCGGTGTTCGCCGCGTTCTGGCTGCTGCCGATGGCGGCACTCGTGCAGGTGTCCGCCGACGGCGCGTTCTTCCCGCACTACGCGGCGCTGCTCGGCAATGCGCGCTACATGAAGAGCCTCGGCGAAACCATCGCGCTGTCCGCGGGCGTCACGCTCGCGACGCTCGCGCTGTCGACGATCTCGGGCCTCCTGCTCGCTCGCCGCGAATTCGCCGGCAAGCGCGTGCTGCTCGCGCTGCTCACGTTCCCGCTCGCGTTCCCGGGCGTCGTCGTCGGCTTCATGGTGATCATGCTCGCCGGCCGGCAGGGGTTGATCGGCATGCTGTCCGCGAAGCTCACCGGCAACAAGTGGGTGTTCGCGTACTCGGTCGCCGGGCTGTTCATCGGCTACCTGTACTTCTCGATTCCGCGCGTGATCGTCACCGTGATCGCGGCCGCGTCGAAGCTCGACGCGTCGCTCGAGGAAGCCGCGCGTTCGCTCGGCGCATCGCCGTGGCGCATCTTCGTCGACATCGTGCTGCCCGCGCTCGCGCCCGGGCTGATCGCGGCCGGCGCGATCTGCTTCGCGACGGCGATGGGCGCGTTCGGCACCGCGTTCACGCTCGCCACCGACCTGAACGTGCTGCCGATGACGATCTATACCGAGTTCACGCTGAACGCGAACATCGCGACGGCGGCCGGCCTGTCGATCGTGCTCGGCATCGTCACCTGGGCCGTGCTCGCGCTCGCGCGCCGCTTCACCGGCCACACCGCCGCCGCCGCGGCCTGAGGATTCCCGCATGCAATCGCTTTCCGGCTCTTCCGCGCCGTCGCCCTCACCGGCACCCGCTCTCGCTCAGGCGAACGGCGTCGCCCGCCGCGCGCCGCGCGTCACCGGCGCTCGCGCGATCGCCGCGCTGCAATGGGGCGTCACGCTGCTGCTGTGCGCGTTCCTGATCGTGCCCGTCGTGATGTCGGTGCTCGCGGGCCTCACCGTCAACTATTTCCGCGGCCTGTCGAGCGGCCTCACGCTGCGCTGGCTCGAACAGGTGTGGCAGCAGTATCACGGCTCGGTCGCGCTGTCGCTCTATGTCGCGTTCGCGACGCTCGCGATCGTGCTCGCGGTCGGCGTGCCGGCCGGCTATGCGCTCGCGCGCAGCAAGAGCCGCGCCGCGCGCGCGATCGAGGAGGCGCTCGTGCTGCCGGTCGCGCTGCCCGGCCTCGCGTCGGCGCTCGCGCTGCTGGTCGTGTACGGCGGCTTCACCACGTTCCGGATGAGCCTGTGGTTCATCGTCGTCGGCCACGTCGTGTTCACGCTGCCGTTCATGGTGCGTGCGGTGGCGGCCGTCGCGGCCGGCGCCGACCTGCGCACGCTCGAGGAAGGCGCGGCCAGCCTCGGCGCATCGTTCGTCACACGCTTCGTCACGATCGTGCTGCCGAACCTGCGCCCCGGCATCGTCGCGGGGGCGCTCGCCGTGCTCACGCTGTCGATCGGCGAATTCAACCTCACGTGGATGCTGCATACGCCCGACACCAAGACGCTGCCGGTCGGGCTCGCCGATACGTATGCGTCGTTGCGCCTCGAAGTCGGCAGCGCGTACACGATCCTGTTCCTGCTGATGACGCTGCCGCTGCTCGTCGCGATGCAGTGGCTCGGCGTCGATCCGTCCGGCACGCGGGCACTCAAGAAGCGCCCGCGCTGAATTTCTCGCAGACATGAAACTCGATTCCACCCCCATCACCCTGACCCGCTGCGCGAAGACGTTCCGCGGCACGCGCGTGCTCGAACCGCTCGACCTGTCGATCGGCGCGGGCGAAACGCTCGTGCTGCTCGGGCCGTCGGGCTGCGGCAAGACCACGACGCTGCGCCTGATCGCGGGCCTCGACACGCCGGACGCCGGCGGCACGATCGCATTCGGCAACGACGACGTCACCGCGCTGCCGATCGAGCGCCGGCAGGTCGGCATGGTGTTCCAGAACTACGCGCTGTTTCCGAACCTGACGGTGCGCGGCAACGTCGGCTACGGGCTGAAGATCCGCAAGACCGAACCGCGCGCGCTGCGCGAGCGCGTCGACGAGCTGCTCGCGATGATGCGGCTCGACGCGCATGCGGACAAGCCGATCGACCAGCTGTCGGGCGGCCAGCGCCAGCGCGTCGCACTGGCCCGCGCACTGGCGGTGCGGCCGCGCGTGCTGCTGCTCGACGAGCCGCTGACCGCGCTCGACGCGAAGCTGCGCGACACGCTGCGTCGCGAGATGAATACGCTGCTGCGCGAACTCGGCGTGACGACGGTCTACGTGACGCACGACCAGGCCGAAGCGATGGAGCTCGGCGACCGGATCGTCGTGATGGGCGCGGGCCGCATCGAACAGATCGGCACGCCGCGCGACATCTACTACCACCCGGCCAACCGCACGGTCGCGCAGTTCATCGGCACGCTGAACCGGCTCGCCGGGCAATGGCGCGACGGCACGCTGGTGACCACGGGCGGCGCGATCGCGACGCCGCACGCCGCCGACGAGTGGTTCTTCCGCCCCGAGGATGCGCAACTGGCCGATCCCGCGCATGCGCCGCTGCGCGGTGCCGTGAGCGCATGCGCGTTCCTCGGCGAGCGCACGCGGCTCACGATCGAGCACGCGGCCCCCGACGCGCTCGTGATCGACGTGCCGGGCCGCATCGCGCTCGCACGCGGCACGGCGGTCGGCCTCACGGTCGCACCGGAAGGCCTGATCGCGCTCGGCGCCTGATCCGTCCTTCCGGCATCATTCATGCAGCACCCCACCGCGGCGCACGACGCCGCGACAACAATCAGACAATTCCGAGGAACGACGATGCTGCTTGCTCAAATCAGCGATCTCCACATCAAGCGTCCGGGACAGCTCGCGTACCGGCGCGTCGACACCGCGGCCGCGCTCGCGCGCTGCATCGAAAAACTGAACGCGCTCGTGCCGCGCCCGGATGCGGTGCTCGTCACCGGCGACCTGACCGATTTCGGCCACGACGAGGAGTACGGCAACCTGCGCGGGTTGCTTGCCGCGCTCGAGATTCCGTACTACCTGATGATCGGCAATCACGACGACCGCGCCGGGCTGCGCCGCGCGTTCGCCGATCGCGCCGAGCTGCAGGCGGGCGAATTCGTGCAATACGCGCTCGACGTCGGCGCGGTGCGCGTGCTGGCGCTCGATTCGCAGGTGCCGGGCGCCAGCTACGGCGACCTGTGCGATGCACGGCTCGCCTGGCTCGCCGCGCAGCTCGACGCAGCGCGCGATCGTCCGGTGATCGTCGCGCTGCATCACCCGCCGTTCGCGTCGGGCATCGGCCACATGGACAAGCTGCGCCTCGCGCCCGCCGCTTCCGCGAAACTCGACGCGCTGCTGCGCGGCCATCCGAACGTCGAGCGCGTGCTGTGCGGCCACGTGCATCGCACGATGTTCACGCGCTTCGGCGGCACGCTCGCCGCCGCGGTGCCGTCGCCCGCCCATCAGGTCGCATTCGACCTGCGGACCGATGGGCCCTCCGCGTTCCGGCTCGAACCGCCGGCGTTCGCGGTCCATCACTATGTGCCCGACGCGGGGATGACGTCGCATCACGTGTATGTCGATGAAGGCGCCGGGCCCTATCCGTTCTATGAACCGACGGGTGAGCTGGTCGACTGACGGGTTGACGCACGCACGATGACGGGCCGCGGCCGGCCGGTTACGCAGGTTCGGCCGGTTTGGCCGATCTGCCCCCGTCCGGCAGGATTCCCGTCGCTCCGGTATGATCGGCAGCCTCGACGGCGCCCCGCCGGCCTGCGCACCCGCCGCGTGCGCCGCGCGCTGCGCCGCCCCACTTCCGTTCGCGCAGCCATGTCCACCGCCTCCACCAACCGTCCGACCGACGCCGCCTCGCCCCACTATTCGCGCAGCCTGCTGTTGCTGCTCGCGACGATCGCGGGGGTGTCCGTCGCGAACATCTACTACAACCAGCCGCTGCTCGACAGCTTCCGCTCGGCATTTCCCGACGGCGCTTCGTGGATCGGCGCAGTGCCGACCGCGACGCAGCTCGGCTATGCGGCCGGCATGTTCCTGCTTGCGCCGCTCGGCGACCGCTTCGACCGCCGCGGGCTGATCCTGATGCAGATCGCCGGCCTGTCGGTCGCGCTGATCGTCGCGGCCACCGCGCCGTCGCTGGCCGTGCTCGCCGTCGCGAGCCTCGCGATCGGCGTACTCGCGACGATCGCGCAACAGGCCGTGCCGTTCGCCGCCGAGATCGCGCCGCCGGCCGAACGCGGGCATGCGGTCGGCACCGTGATGAGCGGCCTGCTGCTCGGCATCCTGCTCGCGCGCACGGCCGCCGGTTTCGTCGCCGAGTATTTCGGCTGGCGCGCGGTATTCGCCGCGTCGGTCGCGGCGCTCGTCGCACTCGCCGCCGTGATCGTGCTGCGGCTGCCGCGCAGCTCGCCGACGTCGACGCTGTCGTACGGCAAGCTGCTCGGCTCGATGTGGCATCTGGCGGTCGAATTGCGCGGGCTGCGCGAGGCATCGCTGACGGGCGCCGCGCTGTTCGCGGCATTCAGCGCGTTCTGGCCCGTGCTCACGCTGCTGCTCGCCGGCGCGCCGTTCCATCTCGGCCCGCAGGCCGCCGGCCTGTTCGGGATCGTCGGCGCGGCGGGTGCGCTCGCGGCACCGTACGCGGGCCGCTTCGCGGACAAGCGCGGCCCGCGCGCGATCATCTCGCTCGCGATCGCGCTGCTCGCGCTGTCGTTCGTGATCTTCGCGCTGTCGGGCTCGAGCCTCGTCGGGCTCGTGATCGGCGTGATCGTGCTGGACGTCGGCGTGCAGGCCGCGCAGATCTCGAACCAGTCGCGCATCTATGCGCTGAAGCCCGAGGCGCGCAGCCGCGTCAACACGGTGTACATGGTGTGCTATTTCATCGGCGGCGCACTCGGCTCGTCGGCCGGCGTCGCCGCATGGCACGCGTTCGGCTGGATCGGGATGTGTGCAACCGGGCTGGTGTTCACCGCGCTCGGGGGCTGGTTCCACCATCGCGGCGGCCGGCGCGACTGAGCGCGACCGGCCACGGCCGCGTCACGCGTCGGCGCGCGGTGCGGCCGGTTCGACGGCGGGCGGCGTAGCGAACGCGGGTGCCGGTTCAGCGGCGGGCGGCGGCGCGAACGCCGGTGCCGGTTCGGCGCTGGGCGGCGTGGCGAATGCCGGTGCCGGTTCAATGACCGCGGCTGGATCCATCACGGCGCCCGGCGCCGGCACGGCCAACTGAACGGCGGAAGGCGCCAGGATCGGCGCCGCATCCGGCACCGCGATCGGTTCGGGCGCCGCTGCCGCCTCCACCGTCGATGCGGCTGCCGCGGCCGCCGAACTGGCAGCCGCCGCGCGCGCCGCGGGCCGGCGCGCCGGATCGAACACGAACGACAGCCCGACGCTGCCGAGGATCGCGACGGTCGCGACCACGGTCGCCATCGTCACCGGCTCGCCGAGCAGCAGCGCACCGAGCGCGACCGCGACGATCGGGTTCACGTACATGCAGCTGCTCGCGATGATCGGGCTCGTGTGGCGGATCAGGTAGCCGTACGCGACGTACGCGGCCATCGTGCAGAACACCATCAGGTACAGGAACGCGAACACCGGCCCCACCATCAGGTGCTCGACGCGTTCGCCGACCAGCCATGCGACGAGCGTCGAGATCATGCCGCCGAGGCCGATCTGCAGCGACGTGGACAGGAACAGATCGGACGGCAGCTTGAGCCGCGTCGCGAGATGCGCGCCGCCGGCCCAGAACAGGGCGCCGGCCAGCACGCAGATCGTGCCGAGCGCCGAATTCTGCGCGGCCGCGCCGCCCGAGTTCAGCACGACGATGCCGACCATCCCGAGCGCCACGGCCGACCACTCGCCTTTCGTGACCGGCCGCCCGGCAACCGCGGCGATCACGGTCGCGAACAGCGGCACCGTGGCCACCATCACCGCGGCCGAGCCGCTGCTGACCAGACTGATCCCGAGCGCGATCGTGCCGGACGACAGCGCGACGAGCATCGTGCCGACGATCCCCGCATTGCGGATTTCGAGCAGCGTCGGCCATTCGGGCTTGCGCCGCAGCGCGAAGATGAACAGGCCGATCCCGCCGAGCAGGTTGCGCAGCCCCGACAGCAGCAGCGGCGGAAACGACTGCAGCGCGAAATGCAGGCCGCTGTAGGTCGAACCCCACACGAAATAGATGAAGACGAGCGCCAGCGCGACGCGGCCGCCGCGGCTTTGCGGCAGGCGGATCCGGAACGAGAAGCGGGCGAAGAAATCGAGGAGACGGTCGAGCGGCGTCATCGAGCAGCCTGCCCGCACGTCACGCCGCGTGCTCCGCTGAAAGACACCGGCGATGCCGGCAAACGGCCCTGGCGGGACCGGGAAGGCAGAGCGAACGTGCGGAACGACATGGCAGTGCGAACGGCGACGAAAGAGAACCGGCAAGCGGCGGCAGAGGGACAAAAAAACGCGCGCAACCGTTTCGGCTGCGCACGCTCGGCATTATGGCATCAAGGATTCGAAAGCATCGTCGGACCAGTCTGAAAGGATCGCGAATGATGTTTCCGCGCGACATTTCCCGGCCGGCGTGCGGGTGAAATCGGGGGCCGGATACGCGACACGCGTGCGTTGCCACGATGTCGATCCGACCCGCCATTCACGCCATTCACGCGATCCGTCGCGATCGAGTCAGCCATCGGCCGAACGGCCAGTCCTGCGCGCCAGCCAGCACTTCCCCCTTATCGTGACGGTCGGCTCACGCGCCGCATGCGCTGAACGACCTTCCTTCGACACCTGCACCGTCCATACAAAATTTTGTATAATCCAACCATTCTCCCGCCGAAGCCTGTTGTTTTCGTCGGCAGCGCGCTCGCGGATCTGCGCGGCTTTCCGCTGCCTGCGCGACGCGAAGCCGGCCACCAGATCGACCAGGTACAACGCGGGTTCGCACCCGACGACTGGAAGCCGATGCGCACCGTCGGCGTCGGCGTGCGGGAAATTCGCCTGCGCGATGCGAGCGGCGCGTTCCGGATCATTTACGTCGCGACGTTCGCCGACGCCGTCTACGTGCTGCACTGCTTCCGCAAGCAAGCGACGCGCACCACCCGAGCCGATATCGAACTGGCCGCCCGGCGCTATCGCGCGCTGACGATGGAGAGGAAACGATGACCACCGACCGTTATTCAAGCGTCTGGGACGCAATCGAGGGCCAGCCGGCCGAAGCCGAGAACATGAAGCTGCGATCCGAGCTGATGATCGCGCTCAAGCAGCGCATCGCGCAGCTCGAGCTCAGTCAGGCCCAGGCTGCGGAACGACTGGGCGTCACGCAGCCCCGCGTGTCCGACCTGATGCGCGGCAAGATCAACCTGTTCGGGCTCGACGCGCTCGTGAACATGGCGGCGGCCGTCGGCCTGCGCGTCGACCTCCAGGTGCGCGAATCCGCGTGACGCGTCACGTGCGATGCCGCGATGCCCGACGCATCGCGGCACGCGCATGCGCCACACCTCCCGCCACGCACCGCAACGCCCCGCTCACGATCCGCCGAACCAGTTGTACCCCTGGTCGACCCAGTAGCCGCCCGGAAACGTATCGGTCACGAAGATCTCCATGATGTGCTTCGGATTCTTGTAGCCGAGCTTGGTCGGCATCCGCAGCTTCATCGGGAAGCCGAACTCCGGCGGCAACCGATGGCCGTCGTAGTCGAATGCGAGCAGCGTCTGCGGATGCAGCGCGGTCGGCATGTCGATGCTCTCGTAGTAATCGTCCGCGCACTTGAAGCCGACGTACTTCGCCCGCGTGTCGGCGCCGGCGCGGGCGAGAAACGCGCCGAACGGCGTACCGCCCCAGCGGCCGATCGCGCTCCACCCTTCCACGCAGATATGCCGCGTGATCTGTTCCGCGTGCGGCAGCGCATACAGTTCGTCGAGCGTCCACACGCGCTTGCCCGTCACGCGGCCGGACAGCACGAGCCGATACGTCGACGCGTCGACGTGCGGCACGTCGTCGATCCCGTAGTACGCGTTGAACGGGAACGGTCGCGTGATGTCGGCTTCGGTGTAGGTCGGCGCGAGCCGCTCGCCGCTGAACAGCCAGGCCTGCACGCGGTCGTTCATGCGCGACACCGTCTCGAGGAACGTGTTGACCGACGCGTCGTCCTTCAGCGTGCAGCCGGTCAGCATCGTCAGCCCGCCAAGCGTCAGCACGCGCCGGTTGAACAGCCGCCGCGACGGCATCTCGAGCTCGCGGCGCACGTCGAGTTCGAGCGACTTCCGGTCGAGCGTCCAGCGCGAACCGTCGCGCGTGTATTCGGATTCCGACATGATGATTTCCTTCACCCGAGGTTGACGGGTCAGCGCCCACGCAGCATCGCGAGCAGCGAGCGCGGCACCAGCAGCGCCATCGCAACGTGAACGACGATGAATCCGACGAGCAGCGACATTGCCCAGAAGTGCACGACACGCGCGTTGTCGTAGCCGCCGAACAATTCGCGCAGCAGCGGGAATTGCACGGATTTCCAGATCGTGAGCCCCGACAGCACCAGCACGACGAGATCGACGATCGCGGTCAGGTACGCGGCGCGCTGCACCGCGTTGTACACGCTCAGGTCGGCGTGCGACAGCCGCCCGCTCACCGCGGCACGGATGTCGCGCCAGATCGACGCCGGCGTGACGGGCAGCATCTTGCGCGCGAGGCGCCCCGTCGCGATCGACATCGTCAGATAGAACAGTCCGTTGAAGACGAGCAGCCACATCGCCGCGAAATGCCATTGCAGCGCGCCGCCGAGCCAGCCGCCGATCGTGATCCCGTGCGGGAACGTGAACGGCGGATAGATCGGCGACGCGTCGTAGATACGCCAGCCGGACAGCACCATCAGGATCGCCGCGAGCGCGTTGAGCCAGTGGCTCGCGCGCACCCACAGCGGATGGATCGGGCGCGCGGGCGGCGTGGCGGCCGCGCGGCCGGTGGCGGGAACGGTTTGCATGATGAAGACTCCCGGAATGAGTCGACGGGACAGGACGCGATGCGGGCGGCCGCCGTGCGACGCACGCGCCGGCCGCGCCGCGTCCGCCTTTCGTCAGTTCGACGGCGCCATCTTGTCGCCCGACGGCTTGCCCATCTCGTCGTGCGACATCGCGTCCTTCTTCATCGCGTCTTTCTTCATCGCATGCTTCTTCATGCCGTCCTTCTTCATCGCGTCGTGGCCCATTGCATCCTTGGCCATCGCGTCGTGGCCCATCGCGTCCTTCGACATCGACGACCCCGGCTGCGACATCGCATCGTTCTGCGCATACGCGCCCGTGGCGATCGTGGCGAAAGCGGCGACGCAAGCGGCAATCAGTACTTTTTTCATGACATCTCTCCAGAACAACATGGGTTTAAGGAGCCGAATAGACGGACGACGTCGCGGGAAATGACAGCCGCTGCGAAAATTTTTTTTGAAGTTGCGCGCAAGCGCGTCATGCTGCGCCGCATTGCCGTGGCCGGCCAAGCCGGGAGGCCATGCGGCGGCGACGCGCGCTGCCATTTCGACGGGCCACCGTGCCGCCCGCCATGCTGCGGCCGCACCGGGGCAGCCGATCCTCTCCCGGTTGAAACCGCCGCCAAGCCAGTGTATCGTGTGCCCTGCTAACGCGGGGGTCCTGCAATGCGCCCGGTCAAACAACCGGCATTGCGGGTGAGAAATACCCTTTGAACCTGATCTGGATAATGCCAGCGCAGGGAAGCGTACGGATTTCGCCGCCATCCTTCTGACGAAATCCGCCGCCTCACCAAGCCTCGTCTCCTGCTTAGCTCGAGCCCCACATACGTCAAGGGCTCCGGGCAAGCGCCGAAGCGCCTGTCCGGCGCTCACACAGGAGATTGCATGAACGCCAATCCGAAGTTTCTGTCCGCCGACGCTCATGTCGATGCCGCGGCCGTCGCCCCGCTGCCGAATTCCCGCAAGGTTTATGTCACCGGCTCCCAGCCCGACATCCGCGTGCCGATGCGTGAAATCACGCAGGCCGACACGCCGACCGGCTTCGGCGGCGAAAAGAATCCGCCGATCTACGTGTACGACACGTCGGGCCCCTACACCGATCCGGACGCGAAGATCGACATTCGCGCGGGCCTGGCCGCGCTGCGTCAGGGCTGGATCGAGGCGCGCGGCGACACCGAAGTGCTCGGCGGCCTGTCGAGCCGGTACGGCCTCGAGCGCGCGGCCGACCCGGCCACCGCCGACCTGCGGTTCCCGGGCCTGCACCGCAACCCGCGCCGCGCCCAGGCCGGCAAGAACGTCACGCAGATGCACTATGCGCGCCAGGGCATCATCACGCCGGAAATGGAATACATCGCGATCCGCGAGAACCAGCGCCGCGCCGAGTACCTCGAGAGCCTGAAGGCGAGCGGCCCGAACGGCGCGAAGCTCGCCGCGATGATGGGCCGCCAGCACCCGGGCCAGGCGTTCGGCGCAGCGGCCTTCGGCGCGAACGCGCCGGCCGAGATCACGCCGGAATTCGTGCGCTCGGAAGTGGCGTGCGGCCGCGCGATCATCCCCGCGAACATCAACCACCCGGAATCCGAGCCGATGATCATCGGCCGCAACTTCCTCGTGAAGATCAACGCGAACATCGGCAACTCGGCCGTCACGTCGTCGATCGGCGAGGAAGTCGACAAGATGACGTGGGCGATCCGCTGGGGCGGCGACACGGTGATGGACCTGTCGACCGGCAAGCACATCCATGAAACGCGCGAGTGGATCATCCGCAACAGCCCGGTGCCGATCGGCACGGTGCCGATCTACCAGGCGCTGGAAAAGGTCAACGGCAAGGCCGAGGACCTCACCTGGGAAATCTTCCGCGACACGCTGATCGAACAGGCCGAGCAAGGCGTCGACTACTTCACGATCCATGCGGGCGTGCGCCTGCAATACGTGCCGCTCACCGCGAACCGGATGACCGGCATCGTGTCGCGCGGCGGCTCGATCATGGCGAAGTGGTGCCTCGCGCATCACAAGGAAAGCTTCCTGTACGAACACTTCGAAGAGATCTGCGAGATCATGAAGGCGTACGACGTGAGCTTCTCGCTCGGTGACGGCCTGCGCCCCGGCTCGATCTACGACGCGAACGACGAAGCGCAGCTCGGCGAGCTGAAGACGCTCGGCGAACTCACGCAGATCGCGTGGAAGCACGACGTGCAGGTGATGATCGAAGGCCCCGGCCACGTGCCGATGCAGCTGATCAAGGAGAACATGGATCTCCAGCTCGACTGGTGCAAGGAAGCGCCGTTCTACACGCTCGGGCCGCTGACCACCGACATCGCACCGGGCTACGACCACATCACGTCCGGCATCGGCGCCGCGATGATCGGCTGGTTCGGCACCGCGATGCTCTGCTACGTGACGCCGAAGGAGCACCTGGGCCTGCCGAACAAGGACGACGTGAAGGAAGGCATCATCACGTACAAGCTCGCCGCGCACGCCGCCGATCTCGCAAAGGGCCACCCGGGCGCGCAGGTGCGCGACAACGCGCTGTCGAAGGCGCGCTTCGAGTTCCGCTGGGAAGACCAGTTCAACATCGGCCTCGATCCGGACAAGGCGCGCGAATTCCACGACGAAACGCTGCCGAAGGATTCGGCGAAGGTCGCGCACTTCTGCTCGATGTGCGGCCCGCACTTCTGCTCGATGAAGATCACGCAGGACGTGCGCGAGTTCGCGGCGCAGCAGGGCGTGTCGGAAACCGAAGCGCTGAAGAAGGGGATGGAAGTGAAGGCGGTCGAGTTCGTGAAGACCGGCGCCGAAATCTATCATCGCCAGTAAGCGAACGCGCGATCCGGCGCTTCCGCCGGATCGCCGCGCCACGCACGAAGCCCGCTTTCGAGCGGGCTTTTTTGCGCACGTCGCATGCCTGCCGGCCCATGCGAAACAATTGATTACGAAACCGCGCGAGCCTTAACAAGTCCTTACAGCAGCGTCGGGGGACGGCGCGTAGATTGGGTTCATGCGCGGCCGCCAGCCGGTCGTGCGCCTTCCCGTTCACTACCACAAGGACAACGATCATGAATTCGATTCGGCGTTTTGGGGTATACGCTCTCCTCGTCGCGACAGTGGCCAGCCTGTCGGCCTGCGATTCGATGTCGCGACGCCAGCGCGATACGGCAATCGGTGCGGGCGTCGGTGGTGTCGCCGGCGCGGCGATCGGCGGCAACGCGCTGTCGACGCTGGGCGGCGCGGCGGCCGGCGGCATCATCGGTAACCAGGTCGGCAAGTAAGCAGTCCGAGATCGGCCGGCTGGGCGTCGCCGCCCAGCCGCAGGCCGGTGGTTCAACGGCGTTTCCGCGGTGCGGAAGCGCCGTTTTCGTCTGTGGTGCCGCAACAGGCGCGGCCGCTCCCCCCGGAAATGATCGGTTACCGTTTCTCATACCGTGTCATCGGGACTCGGCCTAAGCTTCAAGCATCTGCCGATAGCCGGCTCCGCCGGAGACACATCATGAACAGGACCCTCGTCGCCGCGGCGCTTGCCTGCACGACGCTTGCCGGCTGCTACTACCCGTACGGCTATTATCCGGGCGGCTATTACACGGCGGCGCCGGTGCCGGTACAGCCCGCGCCCGTGTATGTCGATCCGGCCCCCGCCTACTACTATCCGGCGCCGGCCTATGCGCCAGCGTGGGGCGGTTATTGGGGCCCGGCGCTGTCGCTCAATTTCGGCTTCGGCGGACGCGGCGGCTGGCGTCATCACTGACCTGATCGGCCGCGCCGCATGTGGCGGGGCGTGCGCCGCCCGGCGGCAAACGGCCGGAATGGCCGTTTCTTGTCGTTTCATCCGATCGTGAAACGACCGGGCGGTAACGCGGTGTAAGATTCCTCGCATCCCGTCCCGCCCTCGCCGATCGATGTCACCCAAGAACGCTTTCCTGCTGACCGTGCTCGCCGCCCTGTGGGGCGCGTCCTTCCTGTTCATCCGAGTCGGCGTCGTCGATTTCGGCGTCGCGCCGCTGATGGCGTTGCGGGTGGGCATCGGCGCGCTGTTTCTCGCCTGCTTCGCGCTGACGCGCTTCAAACCCGCCGATCTCGGCGCCCGCCTGCGCCGTCATGCGTGGCCGTTGTTCGTCGTCGGCGCACTGAACTCGGGCATTCCGTTCTGTCTGTTCGCGTTCGCCGAACTGACGCTGTCGGCCGGCGTGACGTCGGTGATCAATGCGACGACGCCGCTGTGGGGCGCGCTCGTGGCCTACCTGTGGCTGAAGGACAAGCTGTCGCTGCCGCGCGCGCTCGGCCTCGTGATCGGGTTCGCCGGCGTGCTCACGCTCGTATGGAACCAGATCGCGAATGCGCACGGCGAAACGGGCGCCGCCGCGACCGCGCTCGCCGCCGCCGCGGCGCTCGGCGCGACGCTGCTGTACGGCGTCGCGGCCAACTACACGAAGCGCAAGTTGACCGGCGTCGACCCGCTCGTCAACGCGACCGGCAGCATGATCGGCTCGACCGTCCTGCTGCTGCCGTTCGCGATCGCCACCTGGCCGGCCGCGCCGGTCAGCGCGCACGCATGGGGCTCGGTGCTCGCGCTGGGCGTCGCCTGCACCGGCATCGCATATTTCATCTTCTTCCACCTGATCGCGCACATCGGCCCCGCCCGCGCGATTACCGTGACGTTCGTGATCCCCGTGTTCGGCCTGCTGTGGGGCGCGCTGTTCCTCGGCGAACACGTGTCGGCCGTGATGATCGAAGGCTGCGCGATCGTACTCGTCGGCACCGCGCTCGCGACCGGCGCGATCAAGCGGATTCCCGGGATCCGGCCGCGCAGCGGCGAAGCGACCTGACGATACATTCGGGTGCACGCGCCGCCATCGTTCCGGGCGTGATGCGTGACGACCGGGCGCCGGCTATTCATCGCCGCGCCCTCGAATAGTGCCGCGGTCCGGCCGGCATTCCGCTGACGGCGACGTTCGTTCGCCATTTGGCGGCTGTCGGGATTTCCCGCCTCGCCTTGCCGCGCATGCCATGCGGCCGGATTGTCATGTGCGGCGGCGACGCCCGACGCTACGCGGCGATCATGCGCGGCACGCATGCGAGCAGCGCCGGCCGCAGTCGCATTCCCGCGTGCGTCTGGAGTTTCCCTGATACGCGAGCGGCCGCGTTCCCGTTACACTCCGAACACTTACCCGCAGAAGGCGGTCTCGATGCCCCACGTCCTTTCGCGTCCGCCGGCGCGTGCGACTGCTTCAGCGTGGCGGCGCGCTGCCGTTCCGCCGCTCATTCCCGGGCACCGTTGACATGAAGCCCGCCCGCGACCTCTCGCTCGACTCCCTGCTCGAACGCCTCACGCCGACGCCCGGCGGCTGGGTCGCCACCTATCGCACCACGACATTGCGCAGCGTGTTCCAGCCCGTGCTGTCGATCACGCACAAGCGGGTCGTCGGCTACGAAGCGCTGCTGCGCGTCGTCGATTCGAACGGCGCAATGATCTCGCCCGCCGCGCTGTTCGACAAGACGCGCGCCGACGCCGACGCGCTGCTGCTCGACCGGCTCGCGCGCTGCCTGCACACGGCCAACTTCATCGCGCAGGGCATCGGCGACGGCTGGTTGTTCCTGAACGTCAACCCGCGCGTGCTCGACTCGGGCCTCGTGCAGCGCGAATTCGTCGAGGCGCTGTGCCGGCATTTCGCGCTGCCGCCGAACCGCATCGTGCTGGAAGTCGTCGAACAGCCGTCGCGCGACGAAGCCGAGCTCGCCCGCACGATCGACATGATCCAGCATCGCGACTTCCTGATCGCGATCGACGACTTCGGCACGGGATTCTCGAACTTCGACCGCGTGTGGCGCGCGCGCCCCGACATCGTCAAGCTCGATCGCTCGCTCGTCGTACGCTCGACCGGTTCGGCCGACGATCGCCGCATCATGCATCACCTCGTGTCGATGCTGCATCAGGCCGGTGCGATGGTGCTCGCCGAGGGCGTCGAGAGCGACGACTCGCTGCAGGCGCTGATGGAAGCCGACATCGATTTCGTGCAGGGTTTCCAGTTCGGCCAGCCCGATGCATCGATCGCCCATGCCAGCGCGGCAGCACCCGCGATGCTCGACGCCGCGTGGCAGCGCTTCATCGCGCGCCGGCACGCGCCGGTCGTCGCCGAGCAGCCCGGCTTCGACGCGATCGAGCGGCTCGTGCTGTCCGGCGCGGCGGCGTTTTCCGCAAGCGGCAACCTGCAGGACGCCGCGCAGCGCGTGTTCGCGGTGCCGGCCGCGCGCCGCGTGTTCGTCACCGACGAAACCGGCGAGCAGTTCCTGCCGTCGATCGGCGCGCGCGCCGACGACGGCCAGGCGGGCGTCACCCGCCTCTCGCCGCTCTTCCCGGAAACCCACAGCAACTGGTCGCGGCGCCCGTATTTCCAGCGCGCGATCGCCGCGCCCGGACGCGTCGCGCTGATGGGCCCGCACTTCTCGCTGACGGAAGGCCGCGACTGCTATACGGCCGCCGTCGCGATCCGCGCGCAGAACCGGCTGGTCGTGTTCTGCGTCGACTTCGTGCTCGACAGCGCCGGGACCGTGATGCGGTAGCCGGTGCGACGGCGGGCGACCGGCTACCGCACCCGTCGTTCGGCCGCTCATCCATTCGTCAGTCGGTCACCTTCCCTCTTCCCGACTTCACCACGCTGCGGCGCGACTTGTGCTCGAGCCGCCGCTCCTTCGACGCACGCGTCGGCCGCGTGGCGACCCGCGCGCGCGGCGTGAATGCAACGCCGCTGATCAACGCATCGAGTCGCGCCAGCGCGGCTTCGCGATTCTTCTCCTGGGTGCGATATTCCTGCGACTTGATCACGACGATGCCGTCACGCGTGATGCGCTGGTCGGACAATGCAAGGAGCCGCTCCTTGATGACGGGCGGCAACGACGACGCGCGGATATCGAAGCGCAGGTGAATCGCGCTCGACACCTTGTTCACGTTCTGCCCGCCCGCGCCCTGCGCGCGCACGGCCGTCCATTCGACTTCGGCCGGATCGAGCGTGTAGCGGATCATCATCGCGCAGCCTCCCTGCGGCGCCGTTCCAGCGCCTCGTCGACGCGTGCCGCGAGCCCCGAATCGCGCTGCGTACGCGTCGCGACCGCCTGCGCGAGCACGCGCCGCGGCCCGATCACTTGCACACGCGTGCGGGCACGCGTGACGGCCGTATAGACGAGTTCGCGCGTGAGCACGCGGCCGAACGACGCCGGCAGCACGAGCGCGGCTTCGTCGAATTCCGAGCCCTGCGACTTGTGGACCGTCAGCGCGAACGCGGTTTCGTGCGGCGGCAGCGCGGCCGGCGACACCGCGCGCGCGGTGCCGTCCGCGCGCCTGAACCACACGCGCAGCACGCCGTGCGCGTCGGGCAGCGCAATGCCGATATCGCCGTTGAACAGCCCGAGCGCATAGTCGTTGCGCGTCACCATGATCGGCCGCCCCGTGAACCAGTGCGCGCCGACCGCGAGCGGCACCCGCGCCGCGTGGCGCACGTGCGCGGCCACGAGCGCATTGACGTGCTCCGCGCCGCGCAAGCCGCTGCGGGTCGCGCACAGGATCCGGAACCGGTTGAGCGCGTCGAACAGCGGCAGCGGATCGGGCACCGGCGCGGCCAGCGTGTCGCGCAACGCATCGAGGTAAGCACCGAAGCGCCGCGCGAGCCGCTCGACCGTCGACGACGCGAGCGACTCGCCCGCATCGTCGTGGAATGACGCGGCGGCCGAATCGTCGGCGGGCAGCGCGTCGAGCGCGGCCTGCACGTCGCCGCTGCGGATCGCGAGCGACAGCCGCCCAATCGGTGAATCGAGACCGAAGCGGTAATTGCGTTCGAGCCAGACCACGCAGTCGGCGAGCGGTGCGGGCGTGGGCGTGGCTAGCGCGGCGGCGGGTTCGCCCGGCAGGATCGATGTGACCGATGCAAGCGCCACGTCGCCCGCGTCGAACGGCGGCAGCTCGACGGCGTCGAGCCACGCAAGTTCGTCGACCTCGATCCACGCAGGGGCGTCGCCTGCCGCGCCAGCGTCACCAGCCTCGCCGGTTTCGGTCAGCACCGGGCCTGCGGCCGGCGGCGGCGCGACGCTGGACGGCGCACTGTCGTCATCCTGCGGTTCGTCGTCGAAAAGCGATGCCTGCCGCACGTCGACTTTCCGTCGCGACGCTGGTTTGCGCGTAGTGGCCGCGGCAGGCGCCGGCGCCCGGGCCGCGGCGGAAACCGGATCTGCAGCCGGAATCGCCGCGGACGCGGCTTCGTCCTGCACCGGCAGCGCCGCGACGAATGCCGCCTCGTCGATGCCGAGCGCCTGCGCGATGCGCGTGCGCGCCGCGGCGGTAAACGCCGGCCGCGCGCTCAACTCTGCAAACACGGCGCCCGCCTCGACCGCGGCGAGTTGGTCCTTGTCGCCGAGCAGCACGAGCCGGGCACCCGGCGCGAGCGCATCGAGCAGATGCGCGGCGAGCGCGACGTCGATCATCGACGCCTCGTCGACGACGATCAGGTCGTACGGCAGCGGATTGTCGCGATGATGCCGGAACCCGGCCGCCCCGCCGCCGCCCAGCAACCGGTGCAGCGTGTATGACGTATCCGGCAGGCGCGCCGCGAGTTCGGGCGGCAGGTCGCCGGCCCGTGCGTGCAGCGCTTCCTGCATCCGTTGCGCGGCCTTGCCGGTCGGTGCGGCCAGCGCGACGCGCAGCCCCGGATGCGCGTCGAGCAGACAGGCCAGCACGCCGACGACGGTCGTCGTCTTGCCCGTGCCCGGGCCGCCGCTGACGATCGTCACGCGGCCCGTCAGCGCGACGATCGCCGCGACGCGCTGCCAGTCGACTTCGCCGGTTGCCGGCCCGAAGTAACGCGCGAGGCTGTCGCGCAACCGGTCGGGCGCGAGACCTTCGTCCGGCGCGGCCACGCCGGCCTGCGCGACGAGCGCATCGGCAAGCCGCCGCTCGTAGTCGAAATAGCGCGACAGGTACAGGTGGTCGTGGCGATCGACGATCAGCGGCCGCTCGTCGCCGCGTGCGAGCGTGCCGAACGCGACCACGCCGCTCGCGGCAAGCGCCGCGCGGACTTCGTCGAGCGGGGCTTCGTAGCGTTGCGCGAGCGCGCCGAGCGCGACGCATACGTGGCCGCCCGCGGTCGCACGACTCGTCGCGAACGCGGCACGCGCCGCCCAGCGCGCGGCCGCGGCCGGCGCACCGGCGCGACGAGCCAGATCGCCGATGCGACGCGCGAAACCTTCCGCGAGTGCGATGCCGAAATCGGCGGGTTCGGGCAGGCGCGCGACGAGGCCGCCGGTAAATTCGAGCGTGTCGTCCTGCGCGTTCATGCGCGGCCCCCGTCCATCATCCGGTCGAGTGCGTCGACGAGCGCGCGCTCGGGCCGCCGCGCATGCACGCCGGCCGGTTTGCCGTCGCTGCGCCAGCCGGGCCGCACACCACGCACGAACAGGTACAGGTAACCCGCGATATGCGTGTCGTAGTCGTAATCGGGCAGCCGGCCGCGCAGGTAGCGGTGCAGTGCGACCGTATAGAGCAGCGCCTGCAGGTGATACGCGTGATCGGCCATCGCGACGTCGAGCGCGCGCGGCCCATAGGCGTCCGGCGTCGTGCCGAGATGGTTCGACTTCCAGTCGACGATCCAGAAGCGGCCGTCGTGTTCGACGATCATGTCGATGAAACCCTTGATGAAACCGGCGAGCATGCCCGCCTCCAGTGCAACGTCCGGATAGCCGTGCGCGACCAGCAGGCGGCGCAGCGCCATCAGGTCGAGCGCGGGCGCCGGGAACAGGAAACCCATTTCGTCGAGCCGCTTCGCGGGATCGAGATCGGCGAGCCGCATGCCCGGCACGAGCTCGGTGCGCACGACATCGTCGACCAGCTGCACCATCATCGCCGGCAGGCGCGCGGCCAGCTCGGGCACGGCCTCGACCGGCCGGTCGTGCAGCGCGCCGAGCGCGGCCCTGGGCCACGACTCGGGCTCGGTGAAGCGGCTGAGTTCGAACAGGCGGTGCAGGCACTCGCCGGCCGCCGCGCCGCGCGGGAACACGAGGATATCGTCGTCCGGCGGCTCGGGCGCGACCGTATCGGCCAAGAGCCATTCGCCATCCGGCGCCACCTCGGCAAGCGCATCGTGATCGGGCCGCAGCTCGTCGTCGGGCACGGCCGCGACGCCCGCCTCCTCGCGCGCCATCGACGCGGTCAGCGAACTGAAGCTGGCCATCCGCCACGCATCGCGCAGCACGCGCGTCGCATGGCGCGCCGCGAGCGTCTGTGACGCGTCGTGCCCCGCCGCGAGCCGCTCGGGGCGCACGGGCGCCGGCAGCGGCGCGACGCTCACGGGGCCACCCGCGAGCGCCTGCCACGCCATATCGAGCGCGGCTTCGTCGGGCGGCTCGTCGAGCCACGCATCGAACGACTGGCCGGCACCCGCGACGAGCCAGTTGAGCACGCTGCGCCGCGATTCACGCGTCGAGCGCGACGACAGGTACGGCCCGGCGACGACGTAGCAGCGATAGACCGCGCGCGTGAGCGCCACATAGACGAGCCGCGCGCGTTCCGCCGCCTGCTCGCGCAGCGCCTGCCGCGCCGCATGCTCGGCTGCCTCGTCGTCGCAGCCGTAATGCAGCACCGCGTCGCCCGCCTCGTCGTGATACTCGCGCGCATCGGGCAATGCGGACGCGGGCGGCTCGCGCAACCCGCCGTCGTTCAGGAACGGACAGAACACGATCGCGTATTCGAGGCCTTTCGACTTGTGCACGGTGACGATCTGCACGAGGTTGCGATCGGATTCGAGCCGCAGCTGCGCTTCCTCGCCGCCGCCGTCGAGCCGTTGCGCGGCGAGCCAGCGCAGCGTCGGCGCGATGCCCGGCTGCGCGGACGCGCGCGCCTGCGTCAGTTCGGCCAGATGGTTGATGTCGGTCACGCGGCGCTCGCCGTCCGCGCCGGCCATCAGGCGCTCGGCAATCCGCAGCTCCCGCGTGAACGTGCGCCACATCACCGCGAAGCCGCGTTCGCGCCACAACAGCCGATACCGCGAGAAGCGCTCGACCCAGCTCATCGCGTCGGCGCTGTCCGCCGCCGATGCTTCCCGTTGCGCGTCGCCTTCGCCCTGCTCCATCCGCCACAGCGCGCCGGCATCGAGGCCGAACCAGTCGGATGCGAGCGCCGCGCGCAGGCGCCGCAGGTCGCCCGGTGCATCGATCGCCGCCAGCACGCGTTCGAGCTGCTCGGCGTCGCCGGTCGAGAACACCGAGGCCTGCGCCAGTTCGACACTGCCGATGCCCCACGTGGCCAGCACGCGCTTCACGAGACTGCCCTGCCGGTGCGTCTGCACGAGCACCGCGATATCGCCCGGCGACAGCGGTGTCTCGCCGAGCCGCACGCGCCCTTCGCGCGCGCCGCGCATCAGCCGTGCGATCTCGGCGGCGCAGGCCTGCGCGGCCTGTGCCTGTGCATCACGCTTGAGCAACGTGCCTTCGCCGCCTGGCAACGCCCACACCCGGAAGTCGCCTGCCGGGCCCGGATCGGTTGCGTCGACGAACGGCGCGCGCACGCGTGTGCCGGCACGCACCGCGTAGTAGTCGAGCCCGTCGAGCACGAAGGCGCGCGGATTCGACATGAAGAAACGGTTGCACGCGTCGACGATCGCGGGCGTCGAACGCTGGTTGACCGCGAGTGTGTAGCACGCGCTCGCCCGTGCGCGTGCGGCGAGATAGGTATGCAGATCGGCCGCGCGGAAGCTGTAGATCGCCTGCTTCGGATCGCCGACCAGGAACAGCGGCCCGCCCGGCGCGAAGATCCGGTCGAAGATCGCGAACTGCAGCGGGTCGGTATCCTGGAACTCGTCGATCAGCGCGGCCGGATAGCGCGCGCGCAGCGTCTCGGCGAGCCACGGATGCGCATGCAGCGCGTGGTACAGGTTCGCGAGCAGATCGTCGAACGAGACGACGCGCCGCGTGCGCTTGCGCTCGGCCAGCTCGCCCGGCGCCATGTCGAGCCATTCGGCGATCAGCGCGAGCCAGCGCGCGCGCTGCGCGGCCTCGGCCGCGGCCACGGCCGCTTCGAGCGCGTCGGCCACGTCGAAGAATGCGTGTTCGGGCGTCGCGCCGCCTTTTTTCGTCGCCTTCACGAGCGCGGTGCGGGTGAGCTTCAGCGCAGCCTTCGGCAGCGCAGCCGTCGCGTCGCCCTGCGCGAAATGCGCGGTCCATGCAGCCAGCGCATCGGCCACGGCCTCGGGTTTGTGCGAGCGCTGGTTGAGCGCGGGTTGCGCGACGCGCAGCAACGCATCGATCGCGTCGCGCTCGGCGGCCCACATCCGCTCGGCCTCGGCGAAGCATTCGGCGGCCGCCGCCTCGGCCGATTCGTCCGGCTCGACCACGCCGTCCCACCGCAGTGCGGCAAGCGGCTTCTTCAGCCGGCGCGCGAGCTGCGCATCGAGCGCGGCCGGGCCGGCGCCCGATTCGACGAGCCAGGTCGCGAAGCCCGGCCAGCGCGCGGCTGCCGGCTCGACGCGCGTGCGCCAGAAATCCGCTGCCAGTTCGAAGCGCAGCGACGCGTCGTCGGCCTCCATGTCGAACGCGAACGGCATCGCCGCCGCGAACGGCGCTTCCTGCAGCGCGCGCTGGCAGAACGCATGGATCGTATGGATCGCGGCCTGGTCGAATGCGCGCAGCGCACGGCCGATCCGCTTTTGGGCCATTTTGCGATCAATCGCAGCGCCTGCACCGAGCGTAGTCTCGAATAAGCGCGTTACAAACGGATCACTACCGTCATCTCCGTTGACAAGCATGTGCGCGAGCTGCGCGAGCCGGCCGCGAATCCGTTCGTGCAGCTCGGCGGTCGCCGCTTTCGTGAAGGTCACGACGAGGATTTGATCCGCACCGAGATCCTTCTCCAGCAGCAGGCGCACATACAGCGCGCAGATGTTCCAGGTCTTGCCGGTGCCGGCGGACGCCTCGATCTGGTTGACACCGTCGAGCGGGCACGCGAACACATCGAGTTCGAGCGCCTGCTGCGGCTGCGACACGGCGCTCATGCGACCTCCTTCAGATGGGCGACGAGCGGATCGAACACGAGCCGCGCAAGCGTGCCGAACGGCTCGTCGAGCGATGCATGCGCACCGCGCCACGCGATCGCGATGGCCGGATCGTCGGCTTCGCTCACGACCCGCTCGTTGATCCAGACGCTCGCAGCCTTCGCCTCGCCGTCGGACACCCTCGCCCACGCGCTGCGCGGGAAAAACCGCAGCGGCATGCGCCGCCCCGCGCGAAACAGCGCGGCCAGCGGCGCGAGCTGCTCGAGCGGCGCCGCGACGGGGGTCAGCTCGAATGCACCGCCGCTGCCGAACCACAGCGTGCGGCGCGGGCCGCCAGGCTCCACCGCGCAGTAGACGAGATGCGCGAGCCACGCGGACAGGTAGTCGCGCGCACTCGGCCGCGCATAGCGATAGATGATCTGCCCGGCCGGCGTGAGCCGGTTCAGCGTGCCGTGCAGGTCGAGCGGCGCGCTCACCGCGTCGGCCGACAGCCGCGCGTCGTCGGCGCCGAACAGCGCCTGTTCGGTGTCCGGCCAGGCCGGCACGACGGTGAGCGTGAACGGCCGCCGCTCGATCCCGTCGGCCAGCGCGCGGCGCACGTTCGACGCAAGCTGCGTCATCGAACCGAGCGCCTGGTCGCGCCACACGGCGCCCGTCGCACCGCCCGGCAATTCGGGGCTCGCGTCCGCGATGCGCAGCGCGTGATCGAGCACACCGCCCTCGTCCGACTCGATCAGCAACGGCAGCACGCGCTCGGCGAGCGCATCGCTGCCGGCGAAGTCGAGCGCGAACGGCTCGGTGTCGAGCAGTTCGGCCTGCGCGTCGGCGAGCACGATGCCGAGCCGCGCGCGCAGCAGCGCACGCGCGGGATGGCGCCAGAAGCGTTCGAATTCGCTGAATGCGACAGGCTCGACCGGTTCGGCCGGCAGCGGCTGCGCGAAGAACGGCAGCTCGCGCGGCCCGTCGCGCGACGCCTCGGCGGCCAGCAGCGACGCGAGCGTCGCACGCTCGGCGTCGAAGGAAACGAGTTCGCTGCCGGGCTGGAAATAGGCAGCCGCGAACGGTTGCAGCGGATGCTCGACGACGAATGCGCGCCGCGCGGCATCGACCGCGTCCGGCGCCGCGTCGGGCCCGGCCGTGACGAGCGCGAGATGGTCGAGCAGTTCGTCGACGAGTGCCGCGGGCGGCAACGGCGCGTTGTCGCGAATGCTGCGGCCCGTGTAGGCGATCATCAACCGGTCGCGCGCGGCGAGCAGCAGGTCGAGAAACAGGTTGCGCTCGTCGTCGCGGCGCTGGCGGTCGCCGAGCTTCGGCAACACGGCCATCAGGTCGAATTCGTCGGCACGCGCGAGGCTCGGCAGCACGCCATCGTCCATCCCGAGCAGGCAGACGACGCGATAAGGCAGGCCGCGCAGGCTCGTCAGCGACGAGAACGTGACGCCGCCCCACGGCACGCCGCCGCGCGCCGGATCGTCGAGCGCGGCGGCCAGCCCCGCCCGGACGACGGCCGCCGGCAACGCCTCATCGGGCGCCCCCTCCGTCATCGCGGCCAGCATCGCGTCGAGCGCGTCGCGCACGCCCGCGAGCGCGTCCGCATACGCGGCGCCCGAATCGAAGAACCGCGCGAGCGTATCGGCGAACAGCTCGCTCCAGCCTTGCGGCGTATGCGATTCGGCCAGCCGCCGCGCGAAGCCGTCGAGATCGTCGGTGAAGCGCGCGAGCCGGCCGAGCAGTTCGGCCTCGCTGCCGGTGGCCGCCTCGATCGGCAGCCACGCGCCGACCGGCGCCGCACCTTCCGGCATCGCATAACCGAGAAAGAGCCGCGCGAGCGCATCGGAGAACGTATGGCGCGGCGACGGCACGGCGGCATCGTCGCTTACGAGCGGCGACAGCCCGCGTCGCGCGCCGGCCGCCGCGAGCCAGGTCTGCACCGTCTCCAGCGCCGCCGCATCGATGCCGTAGCGCGCCGCCACCGCGTCGACACGCAGCCATTCGACCAGCTCGGGCGCGCCGACCTGCCGCTCCGGCAACGCGAGCCAGTCGAGCAGCACGCGCGCGACCGGGTTCGCCTGCGACGGCGGCAAGCCGGTGATCCGGTAAGGCACACGCGAGCCGCCGGCGCCGGCCGTGCCGAACACGGCGTCGATCAGCGGCCCGGCGGCCGCGAGATCGGCCACCGCGACGAGCACGTCGGACGGCTGCAGGCTCGCGTCGGCGTCGAACCACGCGAGCAGCCGGTCGTGCAGCACCTCGAGCTGGCGCGCGAGGCTGTGGCACACGTGCACCTCGATCCCGCGCTCGGCCGGCGTATCGCCGATTTCGGCCTCCGGCTGCAGTTCGAGGATCGCGTTCTGCACGCGCGCGAGCCACGTCGGCGCCGGATTCTCGACGAAACGCGCCGCGTCGCCCGACGCGGCGCTTTCGGTCAGCTCGTGCAGCATGTGCAGCTGCGCCTGGGTCTGCCGGCCCCATTCGGCGAGCAGCGGATGACCGACTTCCTGGTAATCGAGCCGCCCGGCCGCATCGAGCGCCTCGGCATGCGCGGCGGTCACGATGTCGAACCAGAATTCGCGGCACGGGTTCAGCGCATAGACGCGCACGTCGATCCAGCGCGACAGCTCGCGCAGCAACGCGACGTGCAGCGGCGGCATCGTCGGCAGCGCGAACACGCTGACCGATTCCGGCCAGTCCGCGCGCGCGATGGCTTCGGGATCGAGATGGCGCGCCTCGACGAGGAAACGGTGCGCCGGCGGCGTGCCGCTGTCGCTCAGCTCGGCGAGTAGCGCGCGCCACAGCGCGGCCTGCCAGCGCTCGTCGTCGCGCGCGGCGTCGCTGATCCCGCGCGGCGCGCCGTCGCCCGCGAGCACGGACTCGCCGGCCTGCCATGCGGCCAGCCATTCGGGACGATAGGTCAGGTAATGATCGAGCACGGCCGCGACGCGGTGTGCCAGCTCGTAGCGCATCGCATCGTCGGACGCGGACAGATACGCGGCCAGCCGCGGCGACGCGAGCCACGGCGCACCGTCGGCCGCCTGCGCGAACAGCCGGTAGCAGCGCCACACGAGGCGATCGGGCGCGAACGGCGAACGCGCAGGCACCGTCAGCACGCGGCCGATCTGCGCCCACAGCCATTGCGCGAGATACGTGAACTCGACGTTCGCGCACACGCCGTTGCGCGCGGCGATGTCGAGCTCGAGACGGCGGCGCAGCGCCGCGCTCGGCACGATGACCTGTTGCGGCGCCCACGGGCCATTGCGGGCCGGGAACGCGGCCAGATCCTCGAGCAGCGCATCGGCCAGCGTTTCGTGACGGTTCGAATAGAAGAGATGGAGCATGAAGCGGGCGTCGGAACCTCGCGCCGGCCGGGCCGGGCGAACAGGATCACCAAGGATAGCAAATGGGCCGCCGTCGCGAACCTCGTCCGGACGGCCAGGTTTTACGGATCGCGAAATACGATAGACTCGTCGCCAGTCAAGATGCCGCCCCCGGGCGTCTTCGTCTGCTATTCAGCCCATCGATGCGCTATTCGGTCGAAATCAGAAAGTTTTTCTACAGCCAGTACTTTTTCGGCGGCCTGCGGATCGCGGTCGGCGTTTCGCTGCCGGCCGTGCTGTGCCTGATCGTGTTTCACAACCGGGAGCTCGGCTTCACGATCTCGACGGGTGCGCTCGGCGCCTGTGTCGTCGACATGCCCGGCCCGCTCAAGTACAAGCACAACGAAATGCTCGCTTGCAGCGTGATCGGTTTTCTGGCCGCGCTCGCCACCGGCCTTGCGACACCGAACATCTTCGTGCTGTGGCTCACCATCGTGCCGCTCACCTTCGTGCTGTCGCTGATCGTCGTCTACGGCAACCGCTGGCCGCAGATCAGCTTCGCGACGCTGTTCATGATGGTGATGACGCTCGAGGAGAAGTTCACGCCGCTGCAGGCGTTCATCAACGCCGGCTGGATTCTCGCGGGCGGCCTCTGGTACACGTACTGGGCCACGCTCGTGTCGCAATGGCAGGCGCGCCGGATCGAGCAGCAGGCGTTGGCCGAGAGCCTGTTCGCGTGCGCCGACTACCTGCTCGCGCGCGCGCAGTTCTACGATCTCGACGCCGATCTCGACGAGTGCTACCGCAATCTCGTCGCCAAGCAGATCACGGCGGTCGAAACGCAGGAAACCGCGCGCGACATCGTGCTGCGCAACCTGCCGAAGCTGCGCCGCGGCAAGCTCGACCCCGGCCGCACGACGATGTACAACCTGTTCATCAACAGCGTCGACCTGCACGAGCTGTTCGTCGGCGCGCACACCGACTACCCGCTGGTGCGCAACACGTTCGGCGGCTCCGATCTGATCATTTTCTACCGCGACCTGATCCGCAAGGCGGCTGCCGATCTCGAGGAAATCGGCCTCGCGGTGCTCGAGAACCGCGCACCGCATTCGCGGATCAGCGTGAAGGCCGAGCTGCGCGCGATCGAGTACGAGATCGAGCTGATGCGCAAGAAGAACTTCCCGGCCACCAATGCGGAAGCGTATGCGGCCGTGCTGGCCACGTTCCGGCGCATCTGGAGCGCGACGCGCCTGATCGACCGGATGCGCCGCAACCTGTCGGGCCACGCCGATCCGCAGCAAACCGAACTGAAGATCGACAAGGCGCTCACGCGCTTCCTGCAGCGCCGCCGGATGTCGCCGCTCCTGATCTTCTCGAACCTGAACATGCGCTCGCCGAGCTTCCGCCACGCGCTGCGCGTGACGATCGCGGTGGCGGTCGGGTTCTGGCTCGGCCGGCTGCTGCCGCTCACGAACGCGTACTGGATCGTGATGACCACCATCATCATCCTGAAGCCCGGCTATTCGCTCACCAAGCAGCGCAACGCGGCGCGTATCGTCGGTACGCTGATCGGCTGCGCGGCGAGCGTCGCGCTGATCTACACGGTCAAGGATACGCACCTGCTGATCGCGATCATGTTCGGGTCGATGGTGATGAGCTACAGCCTGCTGCTGTTCAACTACGCGGCGAGCGTCGTGTTCACGTCGTCGTACGTGCTGCTGATGTTCCACCTGCTCGCGCCGGGCAGCATGCGGATCATCGGCGAGCGCGCGATCGACACCGTGGTCGGCTGCATGATCGCGATCGCCGCGAGCCGGCTGTTCCCGTACTGGGAATACCGGCTGATGGGCAAGCAGGTCGCCGACATGCTCACCGCCACCCGCAAGTATTTCGAAGCCGTGTGGCGCGCCGGGCGCGGCATGTCGCCGCCGCCGGTGCCGACCGCCGACGGCGCGGCCGTCGTGCCGGTCGTCGCCGCGGCCATCGAGACGCCGGCCACGGCCCTCGACGACGACTACCGCTACCGCCTCGCGCGCAAGGACGTGCACATCGCGTTCGCGAATCTCGGGCAGGCGTTCCAGCGGATGATGATCGAGCCGAAGGCGCACCAGCGCTTCGTGCCCGAACTGAACGACCTGCTCGTGCAGACGCACGTGCTCGGCGCGCAGATCACGGCCGCCGCGCCGCTGATCCGCACGGCCTGCGCGGCCGACGGCAGCATCCTCCACGACGACGCGCTGCATCGCGGCCTCGCCGCGGTGCTCGACAATCTCGAGAAGGCCGAGGCGGGCGAGCCGCCGCCCGCCGACCAGCTCGACGCGTCGAAGCAGATCACGCGCGACCTCGACGCGATGGTCGTGTCCGCGGAGCAATCCGATGCGGTGGGGGCCGAGCTCACGCACGACCTGAAGGTGCTCGCGCACCAGTGCAAGCAGATGCTCGCGTCGTCGCTGCTGATCCGCAAGGATGCGAGCGTGATCCGCCTGCCTGCCTGACTACGGCTTTACCCCGCCGGTGGCCGGCCCGCGCATGCCGCGGCTCGGCCCCGGCGCTCCCCGATTCAGCGATCCCCAAAGCATGATGACCCGCCCGTCCCACGCGGCCCGCGCCCTCGAGGTACGACCGCCCCGCCCCGCATTGCGCCCGTCGCGCCAGTCAGGGAATACCCGATTCCGGTCACCCGGCCCGGCTTGTTATCATTTGTTCACATTTAAGTTGTCTATACAACTTGAGCCAATCGGACCGGCCCCGCTCGCCCGGCCCGTCGCATAACGATATCGGAGACACGATGAAAAACTTGCAGCGCCACCTGAGCGCGCGGCACATCCGCTTTCTCGCGCTGGGTTCGGCGATCGGCACGGGCCTGTTCTACGGTTCGGCGTCCGCGATCCAGCTCGCGGGCCCCGCCGTGATCCTGGCGTACATCCTGGGCGGCGCGGCCGTCTACATGGTGATGCGCGCGCTCGGCGAGATGGCCGTGCGCGAGCCCGTCGCCGGCTCGTTCGGCCACTACGCGACCGAGAACCTCGGCCCGTTCGCCGGATTCGTCACCGGCTGGACCTACACGCTCGAAATGGTGATCGTCGCGATCGCCGACATCACCGCGTTCGGCATCTACATGGGCTTCTGGTTTCCGGATGTCCCGCAATGGATCTGGGTGCTCGGCGTGGTCGCGATCATCTGCGGGCTGAACCTGTGCCACGTGAAGGTGTTCGGCGAGCTCGAGTTCTGGCTGTCGATCATCAAGGTCGGCGCGATCATCGCGATGATCGGCGGCGGCGTCGCGATCCTGCTGACCGGCATGCACTTCGGCCATTCGGCCGACGTGCCGACGTTCGCGAACCTGTGGAACCATGGCGGCTTCCTGCCGAACGGCGTCGGCGGGCTGATCGCGTCGCTGTCGGTCGTGATCTTCGCGTACGGCGGGATCGAGGTGATCGGGATGAGCGCCGGCGAGGCGAAGGATCCGGAGCGCGTGATTCCGCGCGCGATCAACGCGGTGCCCGCGCGCATCCTGCTGTTCTACGTGCTGACGATGGTCGTGCTGATGTCGATCAGCCCGTGGACGGGTGTCGGCAACGACGGCAGCCCGTTCGTGCAGATCTTCTCGGCGCTCGGCGTGAAGTCGGCTGCAACCATCCTCAACCTGGTGGTGATCAGCGCGGCGATCTCCGCGATCAACAGCGACATCTTCGGCGCGGGCCGGATGATGTTCGGGATGGCGCGCCAGGGCCAGGCGCCGGCCGTGCTGATGACGACGTCGCGGCACGGTGTGCCGTGGGTCACGGTGCTCGTGATGGCGGTCGCGCTGCTCGTCGGCGTGCTGCTCAACTACCTGATGCCGAAGGACGTGTTCCTGATGGTCGCCGCGATCGCGACGTTCGCCACCGTGTGGGTGTGGCTGATGATCCTGCTGTCGCAGGTCGCGATGCGCCGCCGGCTGTCGAGCGCCGAAGTCGCGGCGCTGAAGTTCAAGGTGCCGTTGTGGCCGGTCGCGCCGGCACTGACGATCGCGTTCATGGGCTTCGTGATCGTGATGCTCGGCTGGTTCGAGGACACGCGCGTCGCGCTGTATGTCGGCGCGGCCTGGCTCGCGCTGCTCGCGGCCGTGTTCTACGCACGGATCCGCCCGAAGTTCGCCCCTGCGTCACGTTGACGCACGACTGACCTGCCTACGCGGCGCGCCGGTTCCGGCGCCCGCTTCTCTCCCGGCTCCGCACGGCATCCCGCGCGCCAACAGCCGGGGATTCATCCCCTTCGCCTGCACCTGCGTGCGCGGCCCGGCGGGCCGCGCATCGGCACGTCAGTGCGACGCCGCGCTCGCGGCCTCGGCCGGATGGGCCTCGTCGTACGCGTGCTTCTGCGAAATCGCGTTGTACAGGATCGTCCCGATCACGAGCAGCACGGCCACGACGATCAGGATGCTCACGTTGCGGACAGGGTTCTTCTTGCGCTGATCGTTCATGGTCGGGGCGACTCCGTCAAATTCATCGAAGCGGGCATTCTACGCGCTTGCGCGCCCGCTGCGACGCGCCGTTTCCGATCCCCTTCCCCGCCCTCCGCCCGCCCGCCGCAAGCTTTCATTTGATAATCGTTCCCATTTCGATCTAGAATCTCTAGTCTTTCATTTTGTAATGTTTCGGGTCGCTCGGGCGGCAGGCGCGCCCCGGAACGCTCCCATCGTCCATCTGCCCCTTCCGGAGTCTTCATGTCGAATCCGCGCACCCGCCTGCTGCCGCTTGCCGGCGCCCTCGCCCTTGCCGCCGCCGCATTCGCGCCGCTGGCCCACGCGGCCGAGGAAGTGAGCCTGTACACCACCCGCGAACCGAAGCTGATCCAGCCGCTCATCGATGCCTTCACGAAGCAGAGCGGCGTCAAGGTCAACACCGTGTTCGTGAAGGACGGCCTGCTCGAGCGCGTGAAGGCGGAAGGCGCGCAGTCGCCGGCCGACGTGCTGATGACGGTCGACGTCGGCAACCTGCTCGACCTCGTCGACGGCGGGCTCACGCAGCCGGTGCGCTCGAAGGCGCTCGACGACGCGATTCCCGCGAACCTGCGCGGCGCGAACGGCGACTGGTACGCGCTGTCGCTGCGCGACCGCGTGCTGTACGTCGAGAAGGACCTGAAGGTCGATGCGTTCCGCTACGAGGATCTCGCCGATCCGAAATGGAAGGGCAAGGTCTGCATCCGCTCGGGCCAGCACCCGTACAACACGGCGCTCGTCGCGGCGATGATCGCGCACGACGGCGAAGCGGCGACCGAGAAGTGGCTGCGCGGCGTGAAGGCGAACCTCGCGCGCAAGGCGACGGGCGGCGACCGCGACGTCGCGCGCGACATCCTCGGCGGCATCTGTGACGTCGGCCTCGCGAACGCTTACTACGTCGGCCACATGAAGAATGCGGAGCCCGGCAGCGATGCGCGCAAGTGGGGCGACGCGATCAAGGTCGTGCGGCCGACGTTCGCGAACGCGAAGAGCGGCGGCACGCACGTGAACATCAGCGGCGCGACGGTCGCGAAGCATGCGCCGCACAAGGCCAACGCGGTGAAACTGCTCGAGTACCTCGTGTCGCCGGAAGCGCAGGCGCTGTATGCGCAGGCGAACTACGAATACCCGGTGCGCGCGAACGTGAAGCTCGACCCGGTGATCGCCAGCTTCGGCACGCTGAAGATCGACCCGCTGCCGCTGGCGGACATCGCGAAGCATCGCAAGCAGGCGAGCCAGTTGGTCGACAAGGTCGGTTTTGACAACTGACGCAACCCCCGCCGGCGGTGGGCGCCGCCCGCCCTGCCGGCCGCGCGTGCTGCCGCGCGCGGGCAGCCTGTGGCTGCTCGCGGCGCTGGCGATCGCCGCGGCTGTGGCGGCGCCGCTCGCGGTGCTCGTGGCCGCCGCGTTCGACGCCGATCTCGCGCACTGGCGCCATCTCGCCGAATTCGTGCTGCCGCAGGCGCTCGTCAATACGCTGCTGCTGCTCGCGGGCGTCGGCGCGATCGTGTCGATCGTCGGCACCGGCTGCGCGTGGCTCGTCACCGCATACGACTTTCCCGGCCGCCGGATGCTGACGTGGGCGCTGCTGCTGCCGCTCGCGGTTCCCACCTACATCGTCGCGTTCGCCTATCTCGACCTGCTGCACCCGATCGGCCCGGTGCAGGGCGCGGTCCGCTGGCTGCTCGGCTTCGACAGCCCGCGCCAGTTCCGCCTGCCCGACCTGCGCTCGCTGCCCGGCGCGATCTTCGTGCTCGGCTTCGTGCTGTATCCGTATGTTTACCTGAGCACGCGCGCGATGTTCGTCACGCAGTCCGCGAGCCTGCTCGAAGCCGCGCGCACGCTCGGCGCGGGACGCATCGCCACGTTCTGGCGCGTCGTCGTGCCGCTCGCGCGGCCCGCGATCGCGGTGGGCGTGAGCCTCGCGCTGCTCGAAACGCTGAACGACATCGGCGCGTCGGAATTCCTCGGTGTGCAAACGCTCACCGTATCCGTCTACACGACGTGGATCACGCGCTCCGACCTCGCCGGTGCCGCGCAGATCGCACTCGCGATGCTCGCGATCGTCGTCGGCATGATCGTCCTCGAACGCTACGGGCGCCGCCGCCAGCGCTACGCGCATGGCCGGCGCATGCGGCCGATCGCGCCGCGCCGCCTGACGGGCACGGCCGCATTGGGCGCCGCCGTGATCGGCTGGCTGCCCGTGCTGCTCGGTTTCGGCGCACCGGCTGCGTACCTCGCGGTCGAGACGGCCAAGCGGCTGCATCTGGTCGGCGGCGTATCCGCACAGTTGATGACCGGGCTCGCGAACACGCTGACGATCGCCACCGCCGCCACCGTCGCGACGCTCGCGTGCGGGCTCGTCGTCGCATGGGCCGCGCGCGCGCAACGCGACAGCGCCCGCGCGGGCCCGGCCCGCGTGTGCGCGCGAATCGCGAGCCTCGGCTATGCGGTGCCCGGCACCGTGCTCGCGATCGGCCTGCTGATCCCGTTCGCGGCGGCCGACCGGCTGTTCGGCGCGGCGCTCGGCCGCGACGGGCTGCTGCTGATGGGCTCGTCGGCCGCGCTCGTGATCGCCTATACCGTGCGCTTTCTCGCGATCCCGGCCGGCAGCATCGAGGCCGGCCTCGCGCGCATTCCGCCGTCGCTCGAACAGGCGGCGCGCTCGCTCGGCGAGACGGCCGGCGGCACGCTGCGCCGCGTGCACCTGCCGCTGCTGCGGCCCGCGCTCACGACGAGCGCGCTGCTGGTGTTCGTCGACGCGATGAAGGAATTGCCGGCGACGCTGCTGCTGCGTCCGCTGAACTTCGACACGCTCGCGACCTGGCTGTATGCGGAAGCCGCGCGCGGCACCTACGAGGAAGGCGCGGTCGCCGCGCTCGCGATCGTGCTGGCCGGGCTCGTGCCCGTGATCCTGCTCGCCCGCACCCGCCACAAGATCGGAGCCTGACACCGTGAATCTGCTCGAACTCGATGACCTCTGCCTCGCCTACGACACGCCGCACGGCCGCCGCACCGTCGTCGACGGGCTGAGCCTCGCGCTGCCGCGCGGCGACATCGGCTGCCTGCTCGGCGCGTCCGGCTGCGGCAAGACCACCGTGCTGCGCGCGATCGCCGGCTTCGAGCCGGTGCGCATGGGACGCATCATGCTGGACGGCGTGCCCATCGCGGCGCCATCGCTCGACGTGCCGCCCGAGCGGCGGCGCATCGGCATGATGTTCCAGGATTACGCGCTGTTCCCGCACCTGAGCGCGGCGGACAACGTCGCGTTCGGCCTACGGCGCATGCCGAAGGCCGAACGGCGCGTGCGTGTCGCGGAAATGCTCGAACTCGTCGGCCTCGCCGATGCCGGCGGCGCGTATCCGCACGAGCTGTCGGGCGGCCAGCAGCAGCGCGTCGCACTCGCGCGTGCGCTCGCACCGTCGCCGGAGCTACTGCTCCTCGACGAGCCGTTCTCGAACCTCGACGTCGATACCCGCGAGCGGCTCGCGTTCGAGCTGCGCGACATCCTGAAACGCACGGGCCATACCGCGATCCTCGTCACGCACAACCAGGCCGAGGCGTTCGCGATCGCCGACCGGATCGGCGTGATGAAGGACGGCCAGCTCGCGCAATGGGATACGCCGTACGCGCTGCATCACCATCCGGCCAGCCCGTTCGTCGCGGATTTCGTGCGCCGCGACGCGCTGGCCGACGAACGCGCGCGCGCCCTAGCGCGCGGCCGCTGAACTCGCGAGCACGCTGCGCACCTGCGTCGTTTCAACGACGCGTTTCATTGCCGGGTCAGGCCGGCTCGGCAAGATCGCGCACGGGCAGCGCGGTCGAATACTTGATCTGCTCCATCGCAAACGACGAGCTGACGTCGAACAGCGGCACCGCGCGAATCAGCTGCTTGTAGACGCGGTCGTAATCGTCGATGCCGGTTACCACGACACGCAGCAGGTAATCGGTCTCGCCGCTCATCCGGTACACCTCGACCACTTCCGGCATGTCGCGCACGGCCTGCGTGAAACGCTGCGCCCATTCCTCGGTGTGCTGGTTCGTGCGGATCGCGACGAACACGGTCGTGCCGACCCCGAGCTTGCGCGGATCGCACAGCGCAACCTGCGCGCGAATCGCGCCGGTTTCCTTGAGCCGCTGCACGCGCTTCCAGCACGGCGTCTGCGACAGGTTCACGCGCTGCGCCAGTTCCGCGATCGGTAGCGTGGCGTCCGCCTGCAACAGCTCCAGCAGCTTGCGATCGATGGCGTCCATTTCTCCAGTCCCTCGTAGATAGAAATTTATTCTATGCATCCTGCACAACGGGGAACGATATGAAAACGGCTTCGCCGCGTCGACCGGTATAAATACCGATCCGGTATGCGCGCGCAGCGGGCGAATCGCCGCCACACCGCATGCGCCAAATGAAACAGGCGACGCCGCCCGTGAAGGGGGAATCGCCTGGCGTTCCTGCACAGTGCGGCCAAGCCGGCGCTCACGCGCCGCCGGCCAGCGTCAGCGCACCGCTCAATACGCGACCGTCGCGACCTCGTGCACGAAGCTGCCTTGCTCGAGCGCGTCGACGAACGCGACCGCGTAGTCTTCCGCCGAGATCTTGCTGTTGCCTTGTGCGTCCGCGATCAACTTGCCGACGCCCGTGCGGAACGTACCCGTGCGCTCGCCCGGGGCGATCAGCGCGGCCGGTGCGAAGAACGTCCAGTCGAGATCGCCGACCGTCTTCAGGTAGTCGAGTGCATCGCGGTGCGCGAGTGCGACCGCCTTGTACGCTTCCGGGAAACCTTCGCTGTCGACGAGCTGCTTGCCCGGCGCAACTTCGAGCGAACCGGCGCCGCCCACCACGACGAGCCGCTTCAGCCCCGCCTGGCGCGTGCCGGCAACCAGCGCCTTCGCAGCCGCGACGACCTTCGCCGCATCATCCTGTTTCGGGCCGTACGCGCTCGCGACGACGTCATGGCCCGGCAGCGCGGCCGCAATGCTGGCCGCGTCGAACAGGTCGGCCGCCTTCGCGGTGATGCCGTCGCCGGCTGCACCCGGATTGCGCGACAGCGCGGTCACGCGATGGCCGCGTCGCGCAGCTTCAGCGGCAATGCGCGAGCCGATCGTGCCGGTGGCGCCGAACAGCGCGATATTCAAGGTACGTTGCGTCATATCGATTCTCCAGTAAGAAAAATATGTAACGTAGTTAATTACATATAAGACCGAAAAAAACGGGGCAAAGCCCCCGTCGCGCCGGTCGCCGCGCCTCTCGCGCCGCCCGGCCTCCTGCCCTGCCGCCGCTCACCCGCCGGCGCGTGTCGCCTGCTGCGTGCGCTGCTCCAGCTCCAGCACGTCGGCCGTCACGTCAGCCAGCGTGCGCGTGCCCAGCGACGCTTCCATCGCCCGCTGCGCGTCGCCGATGTAGTCGACCAGCGCGCCCTGGATGTGCCGCCCGACGAGACACGCGGGATTCGGCGCCTCACGGTGCAGCGCGAACAGTTGCGCATCGTCGACCGCGCGATACACGTCGAGCAGCGTGATCGCGCCGGGCTCGCGCGCCAGCAGCGCACCGCCGCCCGCGCCCAGTTGCGACGTGGTCAGCCCCGCGGCCGCCAGCATCGACAGCAACCGGCGGATCAGCGCCGGATTCGTGTTCACGCTGCCCGCGATGATGTCGGACGACAACGGCACGCCCTCCTGCATCGACAGCAAGGCAAGCACGTGGACGGCAAACGCGAACCGGCTGCTGGTATTCATTCCTGACTCACTTGACGACGCCGGCCCATCCCGCAGCCGGCGACATATGTAACCATCATAATTACATTTAGCGGATCATGCAAGCCCGCGTCACTCTCCGCTCGCGGGCTTGGCGCCCGGCGCGTTCTGCTGGCTCCACTGCTGGAGCTTCTTGCCGGCTTCGGCGATTTTCGCGCCGGCTTCGGAAGCCGCATGCGCGACGACCGCGGACGCGGCCGCGTCGATCTGTGCCTGCGCGGCGGAGGCGAGGCCGCTCGCGGACAGCGGCGGCACGGCCGACGCCGCGGACGCGATGCCGGCCTTCGCGGCGTTGAGCTGCTGGTTGACGGTGCTCGCGACCTGGTCGAGCGCCTTGGCCGCATTGTTCGCGGCATCGGCGGCCGCACTCGCGGCCGTATCGGGTTGCGTGACCGGCGCGCCGGACTTCTCGCAGCCCGCAAGCAACAACAGCGCACCCGCGGCCACGGCCGCCAGTACGGACCCGGGCACGCGACGCGCCCGCGATGTCTTCATGTTCATCAGCAATCTCCGGCCGCGCGTCGCGCGGCCTCGTGGTTGGACCGACGTCGATGATACCGCCTGTGGAACAGGGCCAATCACGCACCGTGATTAAAAATGGCTTTCAATTTCGGACTCGTCTGATTCAATCGCACACGCGAGGACACTAAAGTGGGCACGCTTCAATCCGCTTGGGACACGCCCCCTTTTTCTCATGGATTTCCTCGTCGACTGGCTCATCGCCCTGGCCGCCGTGCTCGCCGCCACCCTGTTCCTGTGCCTGCGCCCGCCGTCGGCGCGCCGCCTGGCCGAATCCGGGCGCCCGCGCCGCGTCGCGTCCGCGCGCCTGCTCACGCAGGCCGTGATCGGCTTCTGGACGGCCGCGCTGATCGTCGCGGAAGGCATCCTCGGCCCCACCGCCGACGGTCAGTCGCTGGCGGGCTTCGCGGCACTCGCGTTTGCCGCGCTCGGGCTGACGACCGTCGCCGCCTACTGGTCGGCGTGCGCCCTGCGGCTGCGCCGGCCGCCGCCGCTGTTCCCGCGCCACTGACGCGCCGCAACGGTGCGCGGCAACGCACCATCACGCACCACGCCGCGCCAATCGACATATCTCGCGCACCAGTTCCGCACACGTCGCACCACACGCGTGCATCCGGCATCACGTCACCCCCGCACCGGCCACGCCCCCTTCCCGTGCACGATTCACCGGATTGCCGCAACCCACGGCATTGAAGCACCAACTCCACGCAGCCGTTCACCAAGTTGGCTCGATACTTGCATTCCTTGCCCGTTTTTTGCGCAAGGAAGCCACGGCATGGATGGTCTGAAATCCGGCGTCGACACACTGTTCCTGTTGATCGGCGCCGTCATGGTGCTCGCGATGCACGCGGGCTTCGCATTTCTCGAACTCGGCACGGTCCGCAAGAAGAACCAGGTCAACGCGCTCGTGAAGATCCTGGTCGACTTCTCGGTGTCGACGCTCGCGTATTTCTTCATCGGCTACACGATCGCGTACGGCGTCGAGTTCTTCGACGACATCGGCACGCTGTCGCAGCACAGCGGCTATGCGCTCGTGCGCTTCTTCTTCCTGCTGACCTTCGCGGCGGCAATCCCCGCGATCGTGTCCGGCGGCATCGCCGAGCGCGCGAAGTTCAATCCGCAGCTCGTCGCGACGCTGATCATCGTCGGCTTCATCTATCCGTTCTTCGAAGGGATCGCCTGGAACGAGCGTTTCGGCGTGCAGGCCTGGCTCACGCACGCGTTCGGTGCGCCGTTCCATGATTTCGCGGGCTCCGTCGTCGTGCACGCGTTCGGCGGCTGGGTCGCGCTGCCCGCCGTGCTGCTGCTCGGCGCGCGCCACGGCCGTTATGCGAAGGACGGCCGGATCGCCGCGCACCCGCCGTCGAACATCCCGTTCCTCGCGCTCGGCGCGTGGGTGCTCGCGGTCGGCTGGTTCGGCTTCAACGTGATGAGCGCGCAGACGCTCGACAAGATCAGCGGCCTCGTCGCCGTGAACTCGCTGATGGCGATGGTCGGCGGCACGCTCGCCGCGTGGATGGCCGGCCGCAACGACCCGGGCTTCACGTACAACGGGCCGCTCGCGGGCCTCGTCGCGGTGTGCGCGGGCTCCGACGTGATGCACCCGATCGGCGCGCTCGTCACGGGCGCCGCGGCCGGTGCGCTGTTCGTCGCGATGTTCACCTGCGTGCAGAACAAATGGCGCATCGACGACGTGCTCGGCGTGTGGCCGCTGCACGGCATGTGCGGCGCGCTCGGCGGCCTCGCGGCCGGCGTGTTCGGCCTGCCCGCGCTCGGCGGTCTCGGCGGCGTGTCGTTCCTGTCGCAACTCGTCGGCACGCTCGGCGGCATCGCGATCGCGACCGCCGGCGGCACGCTCGTCTACGGCGCGCTGAAAGCGACCGTCGGGCTGCGCCTCGACCGCGAAGCCGAGTTCGACGGCGCGGACCTGTCGATCCACCGCATCTCGGCAACGCCCGAACGCGATTGAGCGCAAACGCTTGCGCCCGGCGGCCGTCCGTTCACCTGACGGCCGCCCGACACATCATTACGTTTTCAATTCAAAAAACTTTCATCTAGCGTCCCTACACTTCCGTCCAGTTTTCAATTTGCCTTCGCCGAGCTTGCCGACCGCCTGCTTCGCGAAGGCCATTCTTCCAACAACCGAAACTGGACTCCACATGCCCGCGTTGCCCAATGCTGCCCGTCGTCAGGCCCTGAAGATCCTCGCCGGCGCGCCGATGCTTCCCCTTTCCGGCCTCGCGCTGCCGGCCCTGCTGACGGGTTGCGGCGGCGACGACAATCCCGCGTCGACGCCGGCCCCGGTCGCCGCCGCGTACACGTCGGCGACGTTCTCGGCGATGGCCGCCCCGACGCTCGACAATGCGGCCGCGATGGCCACGACAACGGTCGGCTCGACGCTGTCGGTGTCGTTCTCGGACGGCTCGGCACGCAACTTCAAGCTGGCGTACCGGCCGTTCTTCGTGACGGGCGACCTGGTGCCGGACGGCAAGGGCGGCACGACGCTCGCGGGCGGCTACTACGACATCAACAACCAGCCGATCATCGATCGCTCGGTGGCCGGCAAGGAGCGCCAGTTCTATTCCGACTGCCCGGACGGCAGCTCGCTGCTGACGCTGAAGAACGCGAACGTGCCCGGCGTGAAGGGCAACACGGTGTTCGCCGTCGTGCAGTTCGAATACACGACGCGCGACCAGGCCAGCGCTTCGCAATACGGCCAGCTGCCGTCGCCGATCGCGGTGATCACGCTCGATCAGGATCCGGCCAACGGCGCGCTGAAGGTCGTCAAGTACCACAACGTCGACACGTCGAAGGCGCACGGCCTGTGGATCACGTGCGGCGCGAGCCTGTCGCCGTGGGGCACGCACCTGTCGAGCGAGGAGTACGAGCCGGACGCGACGAAGGTCGCGACCGACGCGCAGTTCAAGGCGTTCAGTAAGAACACGTTCGGCGACGAGACGAAGGCGAACCCCTACCACTACGGCCACCTGCCCGAGATCACCGTGAATCCGGACGGCACGGGCACCGTGAAGAAGCACTACTGCCTTGGCCGCATCTCGCACGAGCTGATCCAGGTGATGCCGGACCAGCGCACCGTGATGATGGGTGACGACGCCACCAACGGCGGCCTGTTCATGTTCGTCGCCGACAAGGCGGCCGACCTGTCCGCCGGCACGCTGTACGTCGCGAAGTGGACGCAGACGTCGTCCGCCGGCGCGGGCACCGCGACGCTCACGTGGATCAGGATCGGCCACGCAACCAGCGGCGAGATCGAGGCGCTCGCGAACACGCTGAAGGCGTCGGACATCATGGACCTGACGACCACCGACCCGAACGATGCGAGCTACACGAAGATCCACTTCGGCGGCAAGTTCAACTGGATGCGCGTGAAGCCGGGGATGGAAAAGGCGGCCGCGTTCCTCGAGACGCACCGCTACGCGGCGCTGCTCGGCGGCAGCATGGGCTTCACGAAGCTCGAAGGCACGACCGTGAACGCGAAGGACAAGATCGTCTACACGGCGATGTCGCGGATCGAGACGTCGATGGTCAAGGGCAACGCGGTATCGCGCGACGTCGCGGTCGACAAGAAGATCGCCGCGGGCGCCGTCTATGCGCTGAACTTGAAGGGCAGCCAGCGCGACACGACCGGCAGCGCGATCGACAGCGAATGGGTGCCGGTCGACATGGGCGCGCCGGCCGCGCTCGTCGGCGAGGATCTCGCCGCGGCCGACGGGCTCGGCAACCTCGCGAACCCGGACAAGATCGCGAACCCGGACAACCTGAAGTTCTCCGAAAAGCTGCGCACGCTCTTCATCGGCGAAGACTCGGGCATGCACGTGAACAACTTCCTGTGGGCCTACAACGTCGACACGAAGTCGCTCGTGCGCGTGCTGTCGTGCCCGGCCGGCGCCGAATCGACGGGCCTGCACGCGGTCGACGAGATCAACGGCTGGACCTACATCATGAGCAACTTCCAGCACGCCGGCGACTGGGAATCGCCGCTGCACGACAAGGTCAAGCCGACGCTCGATCCGCTCGTGCGCACGAATTTCAAGGACCGCTTCGGCGCCAGCGTCGGCTACCTGACGGCCGAGCAGACCAGCATCCAGCTCGCGAAGGCCTGAACGGGTCACGCGAGGAGGTCCGCCCCCCTGGTGGGCCCCGTTCTTCATCACCGTTCATTCGTCGGCGCTCCACGCCGTTTGATGCGCGATGCCCGTTGCGGGCGTCGCGCTTTTTTTTGTGCGGCGAGCGCGTCAATGCCGGCCGGCCAGGCCCTGTCCCGGCAGCGTGCCCCCCGGAAAACCGGACAGGCTCGGCGCACTGGCCGGCATCGCCGGGGCAATCGCCGGCGCGTCGGCGGGCGGCGCGGACAGCCCGGGCGCGAGGTACAGGAACTTCCATTGCCGATAGGTCTCGGCTCCTTCGAAATCCATGTACCGATCCGGAAACCCCGTGCGCTTGATCGTCGCGCCGTCCGAGCTGCTGAACACGCCGTAGAAGCGCTCGCCCCGCCACAAGAAGGACCAGTCGTTCTTGCCGCTGACCGGATCCGGATACGCGCGGCGCAGGTGGTGCATGGGCTTCGCGAAGCGGGTGTCTTCCAGCAGATCGTCGACCGTCTGCGGGTACGCGCGCGCGAGCCGGTAATAGCCGACGATGGCCTTCCGGTACTGGTCGCCGACGAACAGCAGTTGCCGCTCCTGCTCGCGGCGCCGCTGCAGCGACCAGACATCCAGCGCGCCGGCCAGGGCGATCGACATCAGCATCAGCGCGATCAGCAAGGCAAGCAGCACGAGCCCGCGCTGCCGCCGGCGGCGGGCCTGCGGCGCGCGCGCGACGCGGCGCCCGGCCCGCTTCATTTCGCTGCCCCCGCCACAGGCGCAGCCGTTGCCGCGACGCCCGGCAGCACGCCCTGCGCGCCGCTCGCGGGCCCGACGTCGTACACGCCGGGCTTGTTCTCGTCCGGCGAGGCAAGCGTCGCCCATTTGTCGTCGCCGTTGACCGGATCGACCGGCACCGCCCGCAAATAGTGCTTCGCGACCAGCTCGTCGAGCGTCTCGGGATACTGCCCGTTGTCGCCGTAATACTGGTCGATCGCATTGCGCATCACCGCGAGGTTCTGCAGCCTCACCTGCTCCTTGCCATGCTCGATGCTGTGCATGTAGCGCGGCACGGCCAACGTCAGAAGCAGTCCGATGAGCGCCATCACGACCACGATTTCGATCAGCGTAAAGCCGCGGATCCTGCGGATGCGAGCGAGTTTCATGATGGCCGGTCACCACTGTTTGTACGGAATGCCGTTGATGCCGATACGCGCCGATTTCGACGTCACGTCGAACACGTCCTTGCCGGGCTCGAAGCCCCCTGGAGGCCCGTCCGCCGCCGGCTCCGGCGGCGTGCCGTACGCACGCACGTCCCAGGTGTCCTCGTCCGGCGTATCGGGGTCTCCGGTGAAGAACGGATCGCGCGGCACGCGGCGCAGGAACATCACCAGGCCGCCCTTCGGGTCGCGGGCGTTTTTCACGCCCGTCACGAGCACGGTCAGCGACGGCGGATAGCCGGACGATTCGGCTTCCTTGTCGATCTTCCCCGCGTCGCTCGCCTCCTTGTACGCATCGAGCGCGGTGCGGATCTCGCGCAACGCGGCACTCAACGCCTGTTCCTTCTGCCGCTGCACGAGCAGTTCGGAGAACGGCATGACCGCGAGCGCGAGGATCGCCACGAGCGCGAGCGTGATGACCATCTCGATCAACGTGAAGCCGCGCAGGCCGATGCGGCTGCCGCGGCCGACGCAAGTCGCTGCATTGCGCGCGGCCACGGCTCACTTCCCGACCGGGCGAAGCGGGTTTTCGCTCGGAATGTCGCCCGCCGGCATCTGCAGCGTCGGAGGCGGGGCCGCCGGTGCGGCGGCGGGTGCATTGGCGGCCGCGGCAGGCTGCTCGGCCGGCGCGGGCGACGCAACCGGCGTCACCGTGGTGCCCGGCGCCGGCGCGACTTCGTTGCCCGCGGGCGGCGGCTCCGCCGCAGCTGCCCCGCCGCCCCCGCCGGCCGGTGCAGGCAACGCCGGTTGCGGCCTCGAGAACCGCCCGCCGTAAGGTTCGGGGGGCGGCGTCGTACGCGGTGCGGCCGGCATCTGTCCGAACGCGCCGCTCTCGGGCGACGGCTGCGCGCGGATCGCGGCAGCCTCCAACGGGGTCGGCGCCCTGCCGCCCGACGTCCCGCCTCCCACGCTGCCCGGAACGACCTTCGCCGTCGGCGCGGCGGGCGCCTCCGCGTTCTGCGCCTCCGCGTTCAGCGCAACCGGATCGAGTCGCAGCTGATCGGCGTGCACGTTGACGTCGGTGCCCGACCATACCTCCTGGGTGTCCGCATCCGCCGCCACTTGCGGCCGGACGATATGCGGCGTGATCTGCAGTACGATCTCGGTCTTCTTGTGATCGCCGCCGTGATCGGAGAACAGGCGGCCGAGCACCGGCAACTGCCCGAGACCCGGCACCTTGTTCGCGTTGCGGCGATCCTCGTCCGAGATCAGGCCGCCCATGATCTGCGTTTCGCCGTCCCGCAGCCGCAGGCTGGTCGCCGCACTGCGCGTACCGATCTGGTAGGCGAGCGAGCTCAGCCCCTGCGAGTTGCCGCTCGAGATCGTGTTGGTGATGTTGCTGACCTCGAGATTCAGCTTGATGCCGACGTCGCCGTCGCGATAGACCTGCGGCTCGACCTCGAGCTTGATGCCCACGTCGAGGTACTGGATCATCTGCGTAAACGACGGGCCGCTGGTGCTCGGCGTGCTCGAGCTCGAGATCACCGGGACCTTGTCGCCGATCATGATGCGCGCCTTCTCCTTGTTGCGCGCGCGGATGCGCGGGCTCGCGAGCAGATTCGCGTCGGTATCGGTCAGCTTGAAGTCCGCGGTGGCCGACAGGCTGCTGACGTTCAGCGCATTGATCGGCAGATGGTGCAGCACGCCCCAGGTATCGGCCGAGCTCGGCGTCGACACCGTAAACGAGCTGGGCCAGTTGATGCCCAGCTGCGACATCCGGTCATGCGACACCTCCAGTACCTCGACCTCGAGCATCACTTCCGGCTCCGGCAAGTCCTGGGCGGCGATCATCTCCTCGGCGACCTTGATCATGTCGGGGGTGCCGCGGATCGTCACCGTGTTCGCGCGCTCGTCGATCACCGCTTCCTTCACCTTCAACAGGCTCTTCAGCAGCGACTGCACCTGTTTCGCGTCGACGTTCGACAACTGGAACGTCCGCACCTTGAGCTCCTGGTACTCGAGCTCCTTGGCCGGCGTCGCCGGGTAGATGAACAGCGTGTTCGCGTTCATCTGCTTCTTGTCGAGCTGGTTCTGCAACAGGATCATGTCGACCGTGTCCTGCAGCGACGCGTTCTGCACGAAGATCGTCGTCTTCAGATCGGCGCGCACGTCGCGATCGAAAATGACGTTCAGCCCGGATGTCCGCGACAAGGCCTCGAACACCATCCGCACGTTCGCGTCGCGGAACTGCAGCGACACCGGCGTGCGCATGATCGACGACGCCGCGAGCTTGTCGTCGCGCTCCGCGTGTTGCTGGCGGCGCTTCTCGGTGAGCTCCGCCTGCATCCTTGCCGCCATCGCATTGGCCGGATCCTCGACCAGCACGCGATGCACGCGCTCGGCCGCCTGCGCGTACGAACCCCGCTTCATCATGCGGTCCGCTTCCTGCAGAATCGCCAGATGCTTGCGGTCCTGGTCGATCATCGTGCCGATCCGGCGCGCGCGCTCGCTGGTCGGATCGAGTTGCATCGCCATGTAGACGGAGCGTGCCGCGTCGTCGAACTCGTTCTTCTGGCGAAACGCGTCCGCGTTGTCGAGCAGATCGTCGACGGCCTCCTTGCGGTCGTGCATTGCGTCGATCTTCACCTGTGCATTGGTCGGATCGTCGTGAAGGTTCGGCACATGCGCACATCCGCCGCATGCGAGCAGCGCCACGGCGATCGCCAGCGCGCGTTTCGTCGCGCACCGGCCGGCCGGCGGCACCGATCGCGCAGCGGCCCGGGGGGCGGAGCCAAGACATGTCGACCGGCCGTCGTCCCCATCGCGGCGCGCATCCCGTGTACGTAGGGTTTTCATTTACTTTCCTTCCACTGGAATGAGCACCGTCTGGACCTGGTTCAGCGGCAGATAGGTGAGCACCACGTTCGACGCGGACACCGACTCCACCCGATACTGGCCGCCGATCACGTCACCCGGCGAAACAATCAGCAACTGGTCTCCGTTGCCGAGGAACACCTGCGGCTTCGCCGACTTGGCATCCTGCTGGCCGAGATAGACGAACGGCACCGGCGGCGCGGTCGGCGGCGCCGGACGCGTCTCGGGCGGCGGCGGCACGACGGGCGGCGGCGGCAGCCATGACGACGCCGTGAATGGATCGTGTGCGGCTTCGACGGACACGGGCGCACGCAATGCGGCGAGCTGCTCGCGCGGGGTCGCCGCCGCTGCATGCGACGCGGGCGCGGGCGCCGCGGCATGAGAGGCCGGCGCGACGCGCACACGGGCCGGCGCGGGCGCCGCCCGCACCCCGTCGTGACGCACCACGATGCTTGCAGCAGCCGGCGCCGGCTGCTGCATCGCCGCCACCAGCACGCGATATCCGGCACCGGCGACGACGAGGCAAGCCAGCGCGAGTGCGAACCGATGGCGCGAAGCGGGCTTCATGGCGGCGGAGATCATGGCTGGGCGCTCCGGTAGACGAGCTCGAAACGCACCCGCGCGTCGAGAATGCTGCTGCCCACTGCCGGACGCTCGACGTGGATCTCCTGCAGCGCCGCGTTCGGCACGTGGTTCAGCACCGACGCGAGAAAATGCCGGATCGCGCCGTACTGGTCCTTCACGGGCAGCAGCACCTGATAGCGCGCGAAGCGCCCGCCCGACTCGGTCGTCATCTGGTACTCGGCCGACCCGAGTGTCAGATGGCTGTCGCGTGCCTGCTCGAAGATCGACGCGATGTCTTCCGCGCTTTGCGAAGACGCCGGAAAGAGCGCGGGCAGCGCGTCGAGCGGGGTCGCGTCCGCCGCCGTGCCGCGCACATCCGCGAGACGATGGCCGGGTGCGGCGCGCACCACACTGGCCGGCGCAAGCATCGCGCGCGTGTCGGACTCGACGCCCGCGATCGCCGCGTACGTGATGGCGGCCGCGCCGAGCATCAGCATCCCGGCGAGCCCCGGCAGACCGAAGGCGCGTCGCCACTCGAAGCGAAGCGTGAGCAGGCGGTCCGCGAAACGATCGGCTTTCATGATTTCCTCCAGACGGCCGTGATCTGGAAACGCACCGGCTTGCCCGCCACGTTCTCCTCGACGAGATGACCGTTGAGCGTCGCCTCGCGCAGCACGACGCTCGTCTGCAAGTACTTCAGGTACGCGATCATCGCGTCCGGGTCCTTCGCTTCGGCCGTGATGCGAATCTGGCCCTGCGCCGGGTTCTGGTCGATGCCGATGAGCGCGACGTCATGGCCCGGATAGTCCTCGACGATCGAGAAGAGCGTCTGCCACGGCACGGTCAGCTCGCGCAGCACGGCCTGGCTCTGCTTTTCCGCAAGCCGGGCAGCCGCGGTCGGCGGCGGCTTCGCGACGTGTTGCTGCGCGAGCAGGCGATGCTGGACGACCGTCAGGCTCTCCCTGATGCGATCGTTTTCCGCGTACGTGTGCCAGAGCCGGACGGCGCACGCGCTCCACAGCAACGCGGCGACAACGAGGAGGATCACTCCGCCGGCGCCGATGCGCGCGCGGCGCCGGCAAAAATCGATGTCGAGCGTGCGGATCATGGCGCGTACTCCAGCAATCGGCGCGCGGGCGAACCGTCGTGCGCCGCGCGGCCCGGCAGCGCGACCGCGGCGAAACGCGCGTCGAACGGCGCAACGTCCAGGTCGGTGCCGGACAGATAGACCTTGCAGGCGTCGAGCTTCAGGCCCGTGCGTATCGCCGAGCGCTCGAACAGCTGCTCGGCGAGCTCGGCGAGCCGCGACGCGTCGTCGGACTCGCCCGGAAAGAGGCGCTGCGTGTCGTACGCGGCCCACTCGCCGTGCTCGATCATGACCGCTTGCAGCAGCGCCTCGTCGACGACGAGCAGCATCGCATCGCCGTCCGGCTTCACCACGAACCGGCCGAGCGTCTCAGGAAGGGCCGCGCGCAGGCCGCGGATCGGCACGTCGCCGGACGCACCGGCACCGAGGATGCCGTCGTACAGCGTACGCGGCAGCGCGCTGGCAAAGAGCACCCTGCCACCGCGCCGCACGTCGAAGCGCGCAACCAGCGACTCCGCGGCGACGCCGTACGTGTCGGAGAAATGCGCGAGCGCGATTTCCTCCAGCTCGCGTGCGTGCAGCGCGCGAAAGTCTCCGCGCAGGATCGCATGACAACACCAGAAATCGTCGAGCACGACATGCGCGCCGCGCACCGGCGCCCGCTTCGCGCCGGCATCGGCATCGTGCGTCGCGGCCAGCGCGGCGCGCAGCGCATCGAGCATCCCCGCCTCGCTGCCGAACTGCGCATCGGGAATGGCGACGCTGAGCGGATCGGCGACGAACCCGCGCCGGTCCGGCCGCCACAGTGCGCGCGTGCGGATGCCGACGGCGATCTCGCGCGTCCCGACACCGACGGCAAGACGATCATTCGACCATGGTGACACGATTGATCTCCTCGAGCGTCGTTTCGCCGCGCCGGACCAGGTCGAGCGCCGCCGCCCGCAACGTCGTCATCCCGTAGCGCAGCGCCGCGGCCTTGATGTGCCCGAGCGGCGCGCGCTCGGACAGCAGTTGCCGCAGTTCGTCGTTCATGCGCAGCGCCTCCGCGATCGCCCGCCGGCCGCGATAGCCGCTGCCGCGGCACATCGCGCACCCGGTGCCGCGTCGAAACAGGTAGCTGCCGGCCGTATCCGGGTCGATGCCCGAACGGGCGAGCGCATCCGCGTCCACCGTATCCTCGTCGAGACAGTCCGTGCAGCACTGGCGCAGCAGCCGCTGCGCGATGACGCCGTTCAGCGCCGATACGAAGCTGTACGGATCGACCTCCATGTTCGTGAACCGGCCGATCACGTCGAACACGTTGTTCGCGTGCACGGTGGTGAACACCTGGTGGCCGGTCAACGCGGCCTGCACGGCGATCTGCGCAGTTTCGGGATCGCGGATCTCGCCGACCATGATCTTGTCCGGGTCGTGCCGCAGGATCGAGCGCAAGCCGCGCGCGAACGTCAGGCCCTTCGCCTCGTTGACCGGAATCTGCAGGATCTCGCCTAGCTGGTACTCGACCGGATCCTCGATCGTCACGATCTTCTCGAGCCCGTTGTTGATTTCGGTGAGGATCGCGTAAAGCGTCGTGGTCTTGCCGCTGCCGGTCGGCCCCGTGACGAGCAGCATGCCGTACGGCATCGACGCGACCGACCGCATGAAGCGCGTGTCGGCCGGCTGGAACCCCAGCGCCTCGAGCGTCAGGCCGCCCGACGCCTGGGAGAGCTGATAGCGGTCGAGAATCCGCAACACGGCATCCTCGCCGAACTGATTCGGCATGATCGACACGCGAAAATCGATTTCGCGTCCCGCGTACATCGCCTTGAAGCGCCCGTCCTGCGGGATGCGGCGCTCCGCGATGTCGAGTTCGGAAATCACCTTCACGCGCGACAGCACCTGATCCGCGACGTCGCGGCCCTCCACCCGCCCCACCACCGTGAGCACGCCGTCGACGCGGCACTTGATCATCAAGCCGGCCGCCCTGCATTCGAGGTGGATGTCGCTCGCCAGCATCTTGAGCGCATCGTAGATCGTCGAATTGAGCAGGCGCACCACCGGGCTGTCGTCGCTGCTGATGCCCTGCAGCGTCAACGCGAGCGACGCCGGATCGGGCGCGCACTGGATCGGGTCGTCGAACGCGAGCGAATCCATCGCGCGGATGTCCTTCTCGCGCACCGCAAGATAAGCGCCCAGGTCGCCCGCGCTCGCGAGCGCCCATCGGTACGGCAGCGTCGGGTGCGCGCGCATCCGGTGTTCGACCCAGCCGCGCGTGCGGGCATCGAGCGGATCGGCGATCGCGAACAGCAGCGCGCCGCTGTCGGGATCGCGCAGGCACACGCAGAGACGCGCCATCGCCTCGACGAACGGCACCCGCTCGAAATCCGGCTCCAGACGGTTCAGCTCGCGTATGCCGATCGGTTTCATCCTGAACTGCGCGGCGAGCCGCTCGCGTATTTCGTCCGCGCCGAGCGCCGTGTGCGCGGTCAATGCCTCGAGCGCGCGAATACCGGACCCGTGGCGTTCGCCGAGCGTGCGAAGCAAGTCGCGCAGGTCGTGCTGGCCGGCATCCGCGTCGGGATCGGGATCGACGGGAGAAATGACGGTGTCCATGCGAATCTCCGGGACGGCCTACTGAATGCTCGACGCGATCTCGAAGATCGGCATGTACATCAACACGACGATGCCGCCGATCACCACGCCGATCACGATCATCATCGCGGGTTCGATCAGTCGCGAGATCAGGTCGATCGTGCGCGAAACCTGCGCTTCCTGGAATCCGGCGATCCGGTCGAGGACGGGCCCGAGCGCGCCGGTCTTTTCGGCCACCGTCAGCAGGCGATAGCCGATCGCGTCCGCGAGGCCGGCCTGCTGAATCGCATCGGACATCTTCGCGCCGTTGCGGATCTGCTGGAGCGCGGCTGCGAGCGCGGCTTGATCGGCACGGCCCACCAGGCCGCGCGCGAGGTCGAACGCGCGAATCGCGGGAATGCCGCCGTCGACCAGCATCGCGGTCGTGCGATAGAACTGCGACTGGCGGAACACGCGGAAGTGTTGCCCGATGCCGGGCAGCGCCAGCAGGCGATCGGCGAGCCAGATCCGCAGGGCCGGCCGCCGCAGCGCGAGCCCGGCGGCGACCGCCAGCACGGCCAGGCCAACGGCCAGCCCGGTGCCATGCGCGTGCACCATGCCGCCCCACGCCATCAGCAGCCGGGACATCAGCGGCAGTTCGCGCCCGCTGTGTTCGAGGAGCGTGGCGAACCGCGGCACCACGAAGCCGAGCAGGAACAGCACGACGGCCGCGCCGACGAACAGCAGCACCGTCGGGTAGATCGCCGCCGACACGACGCGTGCGCGCAGCTCCCGCAGCGTCGCGCTGTTGACCGAATAACGCGTGAGGCTGTCGGCCAGTCCGCCGGTCTGCTCGCTCGCCTTCACGCACGCCACCAGCACCGGCGGAAAGATCGGGCTCGCGTGCTCGAGCGCCATCGACAGCGCCTGCCCTTCCTCGAGATGCCGCAGCAGGTCGTGATACACCTGGACGGACGCTTCGCGCCGGGTGCTGCCGCCGAGCGTGCGCAGTGCGTCGACGAGGCCGACGCCCGCATCGAGCAGCGCCGCCAGCTCGCGCGCGAACATGTCGACGTCGAAGCGCGCACGCGGCATCCCGAACCGGTTCGTGCCGCGCCGCTGCCGCGCGGCGTCCGCGCTGACCGACACGACGCGCAGGCCGCGCGCGCGCGCGAGCGATGCGGCGTTCGCCGGCGAATCGCTGTCGATCCGCAGCGTCTGCACCGACCCGCCCGTATCGAATACCCGCAGCACGAATTTCACGTCGACTCTCCTTGCGGTTGCTCACGCCGCGCACCCTGACCGCGCCGCTACCACGACGAGATCGTCACGTTCTCGCCGGTCCCGCCCCCGCGTCCGTCCTTGCCGAGCGAAAACAGGTCGTAGTCGCCGTGTTCGCCCGGTGAGCGATACTGATAGGGCCGATCCCACGGATCCGCCGGGACGGCCTTCTGCAGATAGGGGCCGCTCCACCGCGATGCGCTTTGCGGCTTGTTCACGAGCGCATCGAGCCCTTCCTCGGTGGTCGGATACGAACCGACGTCGAGCCGGTACTGATCCAGTGCCTGGCCGAGCGACACGATCTGCGCGCGCGCGACCTTCACGTTCGACTTGCCGACCTGTTCGAAATACCGTGGCGCGACGAGCCCCGCCAGCAGCCCGATGATGACCATCACGACAAGCAGTTCGAGCAACGTGAAGCCGCGGCTCGCGCGTGCGCGGCACACGCTTCGTTCGTCGCGCGGCCGCCGGTCCGGCCCGCCGGCCGGCATCGAGGACGATCCATGGCTCACGGCTTCCCTCCCTGTATCAACCCGCGGCGTCGGCGCCGCGGATGCCGTTGATTGCATTCTTGTTCACGCGGGTACGCGCCAGAAGTAGGGAGTGCCGTCCATCCCCATGGGTAGATCCCCCCCAGTTGGGCGATGCGTCAATGGAGGGAATTCACACACGGTCGTCGTCGTTCAGCGCGAGCACGCCGATGTCGATCGCGAAATGAACCAGGCCGGTCAGGTTGGCGATGCCGAGCTTGCGCATCAGATTGGCGCGGTGCTTGTCCACGGTTTTCGGACTGACCTTGAGGCACTCGCCGACCTGCCGGCTCGTGTGCCCCTCGACGACGAGGCGCAACACGGTGCGCTCGCGATTGGTCAGCGCGCTCCACAAGCGCGCCTTGTGCGCGTTCGCGTCGCGCAACCCATGCAGGCCGGCGCGGGCGCGATAGGCGTCGAGGCTGACCACGCACTTGCCCTGCATCACGAAGCGCATCTCGCGCACCAGGTCGGCGAACGGCAAGTCCTTGAGCACGTAGCCGTCCGCACCGGCGGCGAAAGCCTCGCTCACGTCGTCTTCGCCGTGATGAACCGTGAGGACGATGATCCGCGCATGCGGCACGTTGCGCTTGATCGTCGCGATTGCCTCGAAGCCGCTGCCGCCCGGCATCGACAGATCCATCAGGACCAGGTCGGGTCGGGTCTTCTCGGCGAGATGACATGCCTCGACCCCGCCGCTCGCCGCGCCGACGATGCAGTAGTCGGCCAGCTCGGAAACCAGATGACTCAGGCCGACGCGCAACAGATGCTGATCCTCGACGATCAGCACACGATGCTTGTTGTCCAATTTCGACGCTCCCTCGCAGAAACGTGGCACCCACGGCCCGCTGTCGGCGGGAACAGGCACTAGTTGGACGCGACGACGTCGCGATAGGCAGCGAGCAGCTCGGTGGGCGTCGCGAAACCGTCGATCCTCAGCCACGGCTGGCCCGGCGCGGCCCGCACGAACGTCACCGGCGTGTGGTTCATCTTGTCGCCGCGAAAGACGTTGAACGCGCGCTGCGCGGCCACGCTCGCCTCGACGGTCCCGGTGTAGTGCTGCCATTCGGGGCCGGCGCCGAAGCGTGCCGCGTAAGCCTTGAGCCGCTCCGGCGTGTCGGCCTCCGGATCGATCGAGATCGACATGATGTGGACCTTGTCGCGGTCGGCGCCGAGTTCGCCCTGCAATTGCTCGAGCGTCTGGCTGATCATCGGGCAGATGGTCGTGCAGCTGGTGTAGATGAACGTCAGGATCACCGGCCGGCCGTCGTCGAGCTCCTTGGCCAGCAAGACGGTCCGACCGTCGTCTCGTACGAGCTGAACCGTCGGCGCCGCATACTGGACCATCGTGTGCACGGTTCCCGGCATCATCGCGTGATGCATGTGCATGCCCGCGGCTTCCGTCGCGCCGTCGCTCACGGGTGCGCCGGCCTTGTCGACCGCGTTACCGGCAGGCGCGGCCGGTACGGGCTGCGCGGGAGCGTCGGTCGGGGGCGCCATCGCGGGTCCCGCGGCGGGCGCCGCGGCAGGGTCACTCGCCGGCTCCATCGCGCGCTCCATCGGGTGCGCCGGCGCGGGCATCGCCGCGCCGGCGGCGGCATTCCCGTCGGTGCCGTCCGCTGCGTTTCCGGCAGCGTGTTCGACACCGTTCTGCATGTCCTTGTCCATCGAACTGTCGACGGCTTCCGGTGCCGGGTTGTCCGTGGCGCTCCCGGTCGCCGCCGCGCTTTCGACCGCCGCTGCGCCGGCGTTCTCCATCGCGCCGCCGTCGGACGCGCACCATGCGGGCGCCGCGGCGAGGGCGACGCCCGCGACCACGAATGCGCCCATCGTCGATCTGGCGATCCTGTTCATACCGGCCTCCATGACACGAGCGAGGCAGCGGACAATTCCGTGCCCCGCCCATGCAGTGTCATGAATTTGCCGGAGAGCGTCATGGGATGACGCCCCCCAAAGGCCGGTAGGACATGCCCGCCCGGCACGATCCCGCAATGCACGCGGCAGGCGTTTCCCTATGACGAACACGCGCAATCCCCATGTTGCGGCCCGCATCGGTCACGTCCTAGAATGGTCGAAACCTTACGTTTTCCTGAAGACGCGCCTCGGGAGCCACCATGACTGAACGCCAGCCCGAAGGGCCAAGGATCAGGCTGCTCGATCTGATCGACGCGATGCGCAAGCTGCGCAGTGCGCTTCGTCACGACGATCGCCGCCGCGCCGTCGTCACCGACGCACGGGGCGCGGCGCTCGCCATTCTCGCCGACGACGGCACGTTCGTATCGGTCAATCGCAGCACCGCCGCGCTGTTCGGATACAAGGGCGCCGAACTCGTCGGCCGGCAGCTGCGCGATCTGGCACCCGACGACGCCCACGTCGGGCTCGTGGACAATCTCGCCGCGAGTGCCGCGCGCGAGCAACATTCGTTCACGGCGATGCTCGGCGGGCGAAGCGGCCATCCCGCGCAATTCGTCATCTATCGGCAGGCACTGCCCGGCACCGGGCTGTGGCTGACGCTGTTCGAGGAATCGCCGATGCCCGAGCCCGCACGACGCGGCGACGCGGCCAACGATGCGGGCGTCCATGCGTGCCACACGTATCTGCTGATGGGCCAGCAGAAGGAGCGGCATCGGCTCGCCGCGGAATTGCACGACGGGCTCGGCCAGGCACTGACGCTCATCAAGCTGATGAATGAGGACGCGCTCATGCGGCTTCGTCGCGGCGAGATCGCCGACGCGACGATTCTGCTCGACGTCGCCGTGCTGCGGATTCGTGAGACGATCGGCGAAGTGCGCCAGATCTGCGGCGAACTGAAGCCGCCGATGCTCGACAGGCTCGGGCTGCCGGCCGCGCTCGCGTCGCTGTGCCGCCGCATCGAGCGTGACGCGAGCCAGTTGTCGGTCGAGTTCAATTGCAACGTCGACGACGACGAGATTCCCGAGCATCTGAAAGCGGACATGTTCCGGGTCGCGCAGGAGGCGCTGCACAACGTCGTCAAGCATGCGCAGGCCACCGAAATCGTGCTCGGCCTGCAACACGATGCCGGTGGGCTGCTGCTGACGATCGACGACAACGGCGTCGGCTACGAGCGCCATCCGCTTGCGACCGACGACGCACGCTCGGCGGGGCTCGGGCTGATCGGCATGCAGCATCGCATCGAGTCGCACGGCGGCACGTTCGGGATCCAGTCGTCCGCCACGACCGGCACGCGTGTCTCGGCAACCTGGCCGCTCTGATACCGGCAACGCTCAGCGCTTCGCGCCGCCAGCGGGATAGTCGTCCAGCCGCGCGACGGCGTCGGGCACCTGCACGTCGTCGTCGACCGGCCTGGCCGGCACGTCGGCCACATCCGTTTCCGCGCATTTCGCCGCGAGCGTGGTCAACAGACCCATGTTCATCGCGACGAGCACCAGTTCCGTCAGATTCGCGAGATGGAGCTTGTGCATCATGCTCGCCCGGTACTTCTCGATCGTCTTCGGGCTCAGGCTCAGGTACTGGCCGACCTGCCGGTTCGTGCGCCCTTCCGCGATCAGCTTCAACACGCTGCGTTCGCGCGCGGTCAGGATGTCCCACGCCTTTTTGGGCGCGGGCGTTTCGCGGCCGGTCACGAACGAGTCGACCATGTAGCCGTACACATCCGCGCTCAGGTGCCGCTTTCCCTGCATGACCATGCGCATCGCGAGCAGCAATTCGTCAAACGAAACGTCCTTGAGCACGTAGCCTTCGACGCCTGCACGCAGCGCCTCGCGCACGTACTCCTCGTTCTGATGCACGGTGAGCACGACGATGCGGATCGTCGGTACCCGCCGCTTGATCGTCGCGCTCGCATCGATACCGTTCATCCCGCGCATCGACAGATCCATCAGGATCAGGTCCGGCGCGAGCGTCATGGCCAGGTGGCACGCTTCCTTGCCGTCGCGCGCCTCGCCGACGACTTCGTAGTCGCCTTGCGCGGAAAGCATCGACCGTAGCCCGTTTCGCAGCAGATCGTGATCTTCTGCAATCATCACGCGACATTTTGTATTCACGGCTTCCCCCAAGTTTTCCGCGCTTGCACCACGTCGGATCTCGACGCCTCGTTTGCACGGTGCCGGACGATTTCTTCGCTGCGTTCCGCGATCCGGTCTGATGGCCCCGTCTCGCGAGCGACAGGCCACGTCCGTCTTCCGAGCAAGGATCGCGCCACCGCGCCACGCGCGGGCACCCCGGCCGGACACGCGCCCGCGCGAACGTCGCGCAATGGCAGGAATGTTGCAGGGTTGAATCGCTCCGACGTGGTGCGTCGCATCAGTAGGACTACGGATAGCGGGACTATCCGATCCGTTCCGCCGCGCAGGAAACGATTCATGCTGCAACGACGCGCGCATTGAGGAGAAACCAACTTCTGCGCGTAAGAATCGTCAACTTCGCCCGGTTATCGGGCGCTACCGACCATTACTTGTGTAACAGTTTTGCAGCGCCGCCGCGGGGGTGTTTCGCGGCATCGAAGTGTAGGAGGTCGCCCCATTGCCGATCCGATGTACCCGCAACGACAATGCAGATGCAGGAGGCCAGAAAGATGCACAGCCGCCCTTCATCCGTATTGGGAACAGCGCTCGTTGCCGCATGCGTGGGAATCGGCTCGGCATGGTCGTGCGCCGCGCACGCGCAGATTTACGGCACGGTAGCGAGCAATGGCGCCATCGTCCTGACCAACGAGCCCGGCACGGCCAATCTGAAAGTGATCGTCGCGGCCGAAGGGCCGAGCGCATCGGCAGTGAGGCATGCCGCGCCGAAATCGGCGGTCGCGTCGTCGTTCGCGGACGTGATCACCGAGGCAAGCGCGGCGTTCAACGTTCCGCCCGAACTCCTTCGCGCGGTGATCGACGTCGAATCGGGATACAACCCGAAGGCGGTCTCGGACAAAGGCGCGCGCGGGCTCATGCAATTGATGCCGGAAACGGCGCGGCGCTTCTCGGGCGGCGACATGCTCGATCCGCGCGACAACGTGCTGGCCGGCGCGCGGTATCTGCGTTTCCTGCTCGACCTGTTCAAGGAAAACGTCGAACTCACGCTCGCTGCCTACAACGCCGGGGAGAACGCCGTGATTCGGGCCGGTTATCGCATTCCGTCGTTTCCGCAGACGCGCGAGTACGTGCCGCGCGTCCTGGCGCGCTACAAACGGCTCCTCACCGCGAACTGAAACGCGGGCGGCACCCGATGCCGCCGGCGACGCGCGGACGATCCGCGGCCCGGCGTCATCGAGCGATGGCGTGCGGCCGCGCATGGCGGCCGGCGTGACACCGGCCGACGGGTCGAGCGACGATCAAGGAAATGCGGGGATGGTCGGATCTTCGCCCTGCAGATGCGCATCCGTGTGGTGAAGCTTGATCGCGTCCTCGATCTCGTGAACGCGGTCGGTCGGAACGTCGATCATCATCAGCAATTCACCGTGCTCGATGCCGTCCTCGAAGCGCTTCAGGCGCGTGCTCGGCACGTCGACGCCGATCATCGTCGCCACCCATGCGCCGAAGGCCGCGCCGAACAGCGTGATCGCCACGACGACGCCGCCGCCGATCCGCAAGCCGTCGGGCGGGAACACCAGCAAGAGCAGCCCGAGCAGCATGCCGGTCCCGAAGCCGACGGCGGTGCCGCGCGCGAGCGACGGCAGCAGGTCGCTACGCTGCGCGAGCGTCGCCTCCGGCAACCCGTCGCGCATCACATCGTGATTGGCGAGGCAATGGATATGTCGCCACTCGATTCGCAGCGACAGCAACTCGCCGACGATCGACTGCGCGCATTGCGTCGTCGGCAACAGAAAGTAGACCCGTCTCATGGCTCCTCCTACGTCACCGCGCAATGCGGCGATCCCCCTTCAGACATTCTGGTTCGGCACGCGTCCGGCTTGTAGTGGTAATGCTCGCCGAAGTGCATGGGTAGAACACGGTAGGCGCCGCCGCGCGCGCCTCAGAGCCGCCCGTAGCTGTGCAGCCCGGACAGGAACATGTTGACGCCGAGGAACGCGAAGGTCGTCACGAGCAGGCCCGTGAGCGCCCACCATGCGGCCACCGTGCCGCGCAGGCCCTTCATCAGGCGCATGTGCAGCCACGCCGCGTAGTTGAGCCACACGATCAGCGCCCAGGTTTCCTTCGGGTCCCAGCTCCAGTAGCCGCCCCATGCTTCGGCGGCCCACAGCGCGCCGAGGATCGTCGCGATCGTAAAGAACGCGAAACCGACCGCGATCGACTTGACCATCACGTCGTGGAGCACGTCGAGCGTCGGCAGGCGATCGGCGAGCACGCCGCGCTCCTTCATCAGGTACGCGACCGACACCATCGCCGACAGCGCGAAGCTGCCATAGCCGATGAAGTTCGCCGGCACGTGGATCTTC
>NZ_JAIZQO010000008.1:0-432858 GCF_020419725.1 Burkholderia sp. AU38729
CGCGCCCTTCGAACAGGTTGGTCGAGCCGATGAATTCGGCCGAGAAGCGGCTGTTCGGGAATTCGTACACCTCGCCCGGCGCGCCGATCTGCACGATCTTGCCTTCGCTCATCACCGCGAGGCGGCTGGCCATCGTCATCGCCTCTTCCTGGTCGTGCGTGACCATCACGCAGGTCACGTCGACCTTCTCGATGATGTTCACGAGTTCGAGCTGGGTCTTCTGGCGGATCTTCTTGTCGAGCGCGGACATCGGCTCGTCGAGCAGCAGCAGCTTCGGGCGCTTGACCAGCGAGCGGGCCAGCGCGACGCGCTGCTGCTGGCCGCCGGAGAGCTGATGCGGCTTGCGCTGCGCGTACTTGCTCATCTGCACGAGCGCGAGCGCATCGGCCACGCGCTCCTTGATCTCGTGCTTTGGCGTGCCTTCCTGCTTCAGGCCGAACGCGACGTTCGATTCGACCGTCATGTGCGGGAACAGCGCGTACGACTGGAACATCATGTTCACCGGGCGGCGGTACGGCGGCAGCGAAGCAAGATCTTCACCGTCGACGAAGATCTTGCCGGAGGTGGCCGTCTCGAGCCCGGCGAGCATGCGCAGCAACGTCGACTTGCCGCAGCCCGAGCTGCCGAGCAGCGCGAACAGCTCGTTCTTCGCGATCGTCAGGTTCACGTTGTCGACGGCGGTGCTGTCGCCGAATTTCTTCACGACGTTTTCGATGCGGACGAAGGCGTCGTTTTGCGTACGGACCGCGGGGGCCGGTTGGGTCTGTCGTGCGGCAGCGGAAGAGGGTATCGATTGCATGGGATTCACCATTCGTTCTTCACGGATTGCAGGCGTGAGCGCCCCCGCGCGAGGCGCAAAACGCGACTCACGGGCGACGGCTCGTGCCGGATGGAACAGTGCGCGCGGCGCGCGCGGGCGGACGGAGGTCCGCGGATCTCAGGCGGGCAGGCTTGAAGCGCCGCCTGCGCCGCCGGAATTCAGGTCGATCAGTGGCCGGTCTTCAATTGGGCCCACAGACGGTTCTCGAGGCGCAGGATGTCGGCCGGCATCGGCTTCATCAGCACCATCTTCTTCAGTACGTCTTCAGGCGGGTAGACGGTCGGGTCCTGTGCGACGGCCGGCGTGACGAACTGGTGCGCGGCCTTGTTCGCGGTCGGGTAGAAAACCGTGTTGGTGATCGCCGCGTTGACCTTCGGATCGGACACGTAGTTGATCCACTTCAGCGCGCTCTCGGGGTGCGGCGCATCCTTCGGGATCACCATCACGTCGAACCACAGCAGGCCGCCTTCCTTCGGGTTCGAGAACTTGATGTCGTACGAACGCTTCGCTTCGGCCGAGCGGCGATGCGCGATGCCGACGTCGCCCGACCAGCCGAGCACGACGCACACGTCGTTGTTCGCGAGGTCGTTGATGTAGCCGGACGAGTTGAACTGGGTGATGTACGGGCGGACTTTCTTCAGGACTTCGAACGCAGCCTGGTAGTCGCCGGGATTCTTGCTGTTCGGGTCCTTGCCCATGTATTGCAGCGTGGCGGCGAACACGTCGACGGCCTGGTCGAGGAACGACACGCCGCAGCTCTTCAGCTTTTCCATGTTGGCCGGGTCGAACACCAGCGCCCAGCTGTCGACCGGCGCCTTGTCGCCGAGCGCCTTCTTCACCGCCTGCGCGTTGTAACCGATGCCGTCCGTGCCGTAGGCCCAGGGCACGCCGTACTGGTTGCCCGGATCGGCATCCGAGATCATCTTCATCAGCAGCGGGTCGAGGTTCGCGAGGTTCGGCAGCTTCGACTTGTCGAGCTTCTGGTACACGCCGGCCTGGATCTGCTTGGCCATGTAGTTCGACGTCGGCACGACGATGTCGTAGCCCGAACTGCCGGCCAGCAGCTTCGCCTGAAGCGTGTCGTCGCTGTCGTAGTTGTCGTACTTGACGTGGATGCCCGTCTGCTTCTGGAAGTTCGGGATCGTGTCGGGTGCGATGTAGTCGGACCAGTTGTAGACGTTCAGCTCGTCGGCCGCGTGTGCCGTCGGGCTGGCGACCGACGTGAACGCGGCCGCGGCGGCAAGGGCGGCAACGGAACAGGCTTGGCGAAGAAAGCAGGCACGCATGGTGGAATTCCCTTGGGTTATGGCGGCGTGCGGCGCCCGCCGCACGCCTGTAGGCAAAAACCGTTACGAAATACCCAGTTGCTGGGCGGTTGCATCGACTGCTTTTTTCGCCTTCGATACGAGTTCATCGATTTCCGGACGCGAGATCACGAGCGGCGGCGACAGCAGCATCCGGTCGCCGGTCGCGCGCATGATCAGGTTGCCGTTGAAGCAGAAGTCGCGGCAGATCGTGCCGACGTCGCCGCCGTTCGCGAAGCGGCGGCGTTCGGCCGGCGCCTCGGCGAGCTGCAGGCTCGCGACGAGGCCGTGGCCATGCACTTCGCCGACGATCGGGTGACGCGCGAAGGTTTCGCGCATCAGCGCCTGGAAGTACGGGCCCGTGTCGTTCTTCACGCGCTCGACGATCCCTTCGTCGCGCAGCAGCTTCAGGTTCGCGACCGCGACGGCCGCCGCCACCGGATGGCCCGAGTACGTGAGGCCGTGGTTGAATTCGCCGTTGTCGATGATCGGTCGCGCCACGCGTTCGTGAATGGCGACCGCCCCCATCGGCACGTAGCCCGACGTGAGGCCCTTGGCCATCGTGATGAGATCGGGTTCGAAACCGAAGTGCTGGTGTGCGAACCATTCGCCGGTGCGGCCGAAGCCGCCGATCACTTCGTCGGCCACCAGCAGGATGTCGTACTTGCGGCAGATCCGCTGGATTTCCGGCCAGTACGTCGACGGCGGGAAGATCACGCCGCCCGCGCCCTGGAACGGCTCGCCGATGAACGCCGCGACGTTCTCCGCGCCGAGTTCGAGGATCTTCGCTTCGAGCTGCTGCGCGCGCGCCAGGCCGAATGCTTCCGGCGTTTCGCCGGCCGCTGCTTCGCCGAAGAAATACGGCTGGTCGATGTGCACGATGTGCTCGACCTTCGACGGCATCTGCTCGTGCATGTAGCCCATCCCGCCGAGCGTGCCGCCGGCGATCGTCGAGCCGTGATAGCCGTTCTTGCGCGAGATCACATACTTCTTCTGCGGCTGACCCTGCACGCGCCAGTACTGGTGCACGAGGCGCAGCACGGTATCGTTGCCTTCCGAGCCGCTGTTGCAGTAGAAGAAGTGGTTGAAGCCGGCCGGCGTGACTTCCGCGAGCATCGCGGAGAGCTCGATCACCGGCGGGTGCGTGGTCTTGAAGAACGTGTTGTAGAACGGCAGTTCCTGGATCTGGCGATACGCGGCGTCGGCGAGTTCCTTGCGGCCGTAGCCGACGTTCACGCACCAGAGGCCGGCCATCCCGTCGATCACCTTGTTGCCGTCCGAGTCCCACAGGTAGACGCCGTCGGCCTTCACGATCACGCGGCTGCCGGCGCGGTTCAGCGCGCCCATGTCGGAGAACGGGTGGATGTGGTGCGCGGCATCGAGCGCGCGGTATTCGGCGGTCGTGCGCGCCTGCGTCGCGCGCGGTGCGGCGGCCGTGGCGCTCGGTGCGGCCGGCTGGACCCAGGCTGATTCGTTGCGATACGTCATGTTTCCTCCGTGATTCCGTATTCGGTCGGGTGCACGCTCAGACGTGCAGCAGCAGATGGCGGCGTTCCCACGAGCTGATCACGCGGAAGAACGCTTCGTATTCGGTTTCCTTCAGCGCGAAATACGCCTTCAGGAACTTGTGGCCGAGGATCTCGCCGAGCGGCTCGCAGGCCGCCATCAGCGTCAACCCTTCCTCGAGGTTGCGCGGCAGCTGGTACGGCAGCTCGTAGCCGTCGCTGACGAGCGGCTCGGTCGGCTCCAGGCGCTGCGTCATGCCGAGATAGCCGGCCGCGAGCGTCGCGGCGAGCGCGAGGTACGGATTGCAGTCGACGCCCGGGATGCGGTTCTCGATACGGCGTGCCGACGGGCCCGAGTGCGGAATGCGGAAGCCGACCGTGCGGTTGTCGTAGCCCCACTGCACGTTGATCGGCGCGGCCATGAAGCGCGACAGGCGGCGGTACGAGTTGATGTACGGCGCGAAGATCGGCATCAGCGCCGGCGTGTACTTCTGCAGCCCGGCGAGGTAGTTGTAGAACATCGACGTCGCGCCGCCGGTTTCCGGTGACGTGAACAGGTTCTGGCCGGTTTCCTCGTCGACGATGCTCTGATGCACGTGCATCGCCGAGCCCGGTTCGTCTTCCATCGGCTTGGCCATGAACGTCGCGTACATGTTGTGACGCAGCGCGGCCTCGCGCACCGTGCGCTTGAACAGGAACACCTGGTCGGCCAGCGACAGCGCGTCGCCGTGCATGAAGTTGATCTCCATCTGCGCGGCGCCGACTTCGTGGATCAGCGTGTCGATGTCGAGATTCTGCGCTTCGCAGTACTCGTAGATGTCCTCGAACAGCGGGTCGAACTCGTTCACGGCCTCGATCGAATACGACTGGCGACCCGTTTCGGGGCGGCCCGTGCGGCCGACCGGCGGGCGCAGCGGCAGGTCGGGGTCCTTGTTCATGTCGACCAGGTAAAACTCGAGTTCCGGCGCGACGACGGGCTTCCAGCCCTTCGCCTTGTACAGGTCGAGCACGCGGCGCAGCACGTAGCGCGGCGAGATCTCGACCGGCGAGCCGTCGAAGTGCACGCAGTCGTGGATCACCTGCGCGGTCGGGTCGACGGCCCACGGAATCAGGCGGATCGTCGACGTGTCGGGCACGCACACCATGTCGGGGTCGGTCACGCCGGTCAGCGAGCCGTCTTCCGGATATTCGCCGGTGACGGTCTGCACCATCACGGCTTGCGGCAGGCGCATCGATTCGCCGGACGTGAACTTGTTGCGCGGCGTGATCTTGCCGCGCGCGATGCCGGCCATGTCGGGGATGATCGCTTCGACTTCAGTGATCCGGTGCTGCTTCAGAAAGTCTTCGATGTCTTGCATGTCTGTTCTCGTTGGTTGGGTCGGCGCGCTCAGGCGAGCGCGGCGGCGGCCATGGCGCGCGTGCGGGCAGCGCGGCGGGCGCGGCAGGCATCGCCGAAGGCGCGGAAGATCGCGCTCGACAGCGGGTCCTGCGCATGACGCCATTCCGGATGCCACTGCACGGCGAGGGCGAAAGCCGGCGCATCGACGACGCTCACGGCTTCGATCAGCCCGTCCGGCGCGACGGCTTCGACGGCGAGGCCGGAGCCGAGCTGGGCGATGCCCTGCTTGTGCAGCGAATTCACGTGCACCTCGTCGCGGCCGCCGGCGAGCGCGTGCAGCGTGCCGCCGGGCGTCAGGCGCACGACGTGCGCGGGGCCGTACTGCGTCTCCATCGGCGCGTCGTCGTCCTCGCGGTGATCGGCGAGGCCCGGCACATCGTGCACGCGCTGGTGCAGCGTGCCGCCGCAGACGACGTTCAGCTCCTGGAAGCCGCGGCAGACGGCCAGCACGGGTACGCCCGCGGCGATCGCCGCGCGCAGCAGCGGCAGCGTGGTCGCGTCGCGGGCCGGGTCGTGCTTCGTGCCCGGCGCGCTCGGTTCGCCGCCGTACCGATGCGGCTCGACGTTCGAGTAGCTGCCGGTAAACAGCAGGCCGTCGACCGTGTCGAGTACGTCGTCGACCGACTGGCGCTCGCCGAGCGCGGGCAGCACCATCGCGAACGCTTGCGCGCCGTCGACGATCGCGGCGACGTATTTGTCGCCGACCGTATGCGACGCGTGTGCGCCGATTTGCGTGTGGTCGGCGGTGATGCCGACGAGAGGTTTCCTTCTATCCATGACGTCAATCAGTTATCCGGAGGGTCGTTGCGTCTTGCTTGCCGGATGTGGCGAAACGCCGGCGTGCAACGGCCCCGCAGCCTTGCGCAAGAGGCAAGGCCGCTGGTGAATGGGCGCAACGGGATGGCGTGGCGATCCGCGCTGCGCGCGACGATCAGGCCGTCGTTCGTTTCATTGCGACACGCGACGCGGCAACGCATGCGCGAACGCGTTCCGTCACCGCACGGACGATGCGGTTGGCGAATCAGCAGACGAAACGAACGACGTAAAGAAAGGAGAGGCGCTACGGCAGCAGCGACGCCACTTCGTCGGTGTCGACGGCGACGAATGCGCGTGCGGAAACGGCGTTGTGACGCCGAACGGAACGACGGGACAGGATGGTGTAGATCGACAGGTGAAGCAGGCGAGGACTATGCCAGCCGCAACTGCCGTCGTCGGAAGCGGACGCCGCGCTGCGCAAACTTCGCACATCGCCTCGATCCCACCTCACCAGAGGGCCACGGACTCTCACGATTACACTCGACTGGGTTGTTGAAAGTATTGAACACCTGACCGTTTCGACGCGCGGGGCGTTTAAAATAATCAAGGCGCCGGTTACGCGTTATTTACATTGATGGGCATCAATTTTTGCGTTGCAATAACGTTTTTTGCTGCCGATGAATGCTTGATGACGCTAACCTGAGAGCCAGCATATACGAGCCAAAAACGGCGTCAAATGTTTTTTAACGGTGTTGCATCAGGGCTTTCCCGAGCAGTGCGAACAAAAGATTCGTAAAATGAATAATCGGCACGGCGTTCATTATTTCGAACGCCTTTCAGGGTTTTCCCCGCTGATGCGCGGCATAAAGTGATTAGAATATTCAACGGCTGTCCACCGCGTCGTTTCACTTTGTCATCGCACTTATCGTGTCCGAAACCGAATCGATGTCCACCGAAGTCGCCGAGCGCCTGCGTTTCGTGCGCAACAAGCAGGGCCTGTCGCAGCGCGAACTCGCGAAGCGGGCCGGCGTGACCAACGGCACGATCTCGCTGATCGAACAGGGCCGTGTGAGCCCGTCGGTCGGCTCGTTGAAGAAGCTGCTCGAATGCATCCCGATGAGTCTCGCGGAGTTCTTCACGTTCGAGCTCGTCGAATCGCGCTCGGTCGTGTCGCGTCGCGACGAGATGCCGAACCTCGGCAACGACACGCTCGCGTTTCATCTGGTCGGCGCGAGCATGAAGGATCGCAACATGTGCATCCTGCGCGAGATCTACCAGCCGCAGGCCGATACGGGGCCCGAGATGCTCGTGCACGCGGGGCACGAGGGCGGTGTCGTCGTGTCGGGCCGGCTCGAGCTGACCGTCGACGGCGCGACGTGGCTGCTCGACCCCGGAGACGGCTACTACTTCGAAAGCCGTTTGCCGCACCGTTTTCGCAATCCCAGCGCGGACCTGATCTGCGAGGTCGTCTCGGCCAATTCGCCGGCGACCTTCTGACCTTCCCCCGCGCGTCACTGCATTCGCTGCCGGCCGGCTGCGCGTCACGCGCAGCGGCGTGTCGCATCGCGAATGCCAAAAAACTGAGGCATCCTGATGAACAAGTTGACTTTGGCTGACTGGCAGGACAAGGCGGCGTCGCTCGAGATCGAAGGGCGCGCATTCATCGACGGCGCGTCGCGCGACGCGCACGGCGGCAAGACGTTCGACTGCGTGAGCCCGATCGACGGCCGCGTGCTGGCGAAGGTAGCCGATTGCGGCGAAGCCGACGTGAACGCGGCTGTGGCCGCCGCGCGCCGCGCGTTCGACGCGGGCGTGTGGGCCGGGCTGAACCCGCGTGCGCGCAAGGCCGTGCTGCTGCGCTGGGCCGCGCTGATGCGCGAGCATCTCGACGAGCTGTCGCTGCTCGAAACGCTCGACGCCGGCAAGCCGATCGGCGACACGACGACGGTCGACGTGCCGGGCGCCGCATACTGCGTCGAATGGTTTGCGGAGGCGATCGACAAGGTGGGCGGCGAAGTCGCGCCGGCCGATCATCATCTCGTCGGTCTCGTCACGCGCGAGCCGGTCGGCGTGGTGGCCGCCGTCGTGCCGTGGAACTTCCCGATCCTGATGGCCGCGTGGAAATTCGGCCCGGCGCTCGCGGCCGGCAACAGCGTCGTGCTGAAACCGTCGGAGAAATCGCCGCTGACCGCGATCCGTGTCGCGCAGCTCGCGTATGAGGCCGGCATTCCGGCCGGCGTGTTCAACGTCGTGCCGGGCGCGGGCGAGCCGGGCAAGCTGCTCGCGCTGCATCGCGACGTCGACTGCATCGCGTTCACGGGCTCGACGGCGGTCGGCAAACTGATCATGCAGTACGCCGCGCAGTCGAACCTGAAGCGCGCGTGGCTCGAACTCGGCGGCAAGTCGCCGAACATCGTGCTGCCCGATTGTCCCGATCTCGACCGCGCGGCACAGGCGGCTGCCGGTGCGATCTTCTACAACATGGGCGAGATGTGCACGGCAGGCTCGCGCCTCCTCGTGCATCGCGACATCAAGGACACATTCATCGAGAAGCTCGTCGCGGCGGCGCGCGCGTACGTGCCCGGCAATCCGCTCGATCCGGCGGTGTCGATGGGCGCGATCGTCGACGGCATCCAGCTCGAGCGCGTGCTCGGCTATATCGAGGCCGGGCGCAGCGAAGGCAGGCTCGTCACGGGCGGTGCGCGCGTGAAGGCGGAAACGGGTGGCTTCTACGTGGAGCCGACGGTGTTCGAGGTGAAGCCGGACGCGAAGATCGCGCGCGAGGAGATCTTCGGGCCCGTGCTGTCGGTGATCGTGTTCGACGACGTCGACGAAGCGGTGCGAATCGCGAACGACACCGAATACGGGCTGGCGGCGGCCGTGTGGACGTCGAACCTGACGACCGCGCACGACGTGTCGCGCCGGCTGCGTGCGGGCACCGTCTGGGTGAACTGCTACGACGAGGGCGGCGACATGAACTTCCCGTTCGGCGGCTACAAGCAGTCGGGCAACGGCCGCGACAAGTCGCTGCATGCGCTCGAGAAATACACCGAGCTGAAGTCGACGCTGATCCGGCTGCGCTGACGCGCAATCGGGCGCGGGCGCAGCGCCGCTCGGCGATGTGCCCGCGGGTCGCGGCGCGCGGGCGTTATGCGGCGCGCAGCGCGGGGGTGGAAGCCGGCGGCTTCGATGATCGACTGCACGCGCTCGGCGCCTTGCGCCGATTCGACCTTGACGATCTTCGCCGCGACGTCGATGTCGAGCTTCGCGGCGGGATCGGCGGCCGTCACCGCGCGCGTGATGGCGTTGGCGCAGCCGCCGCAGGTCATGTCCTGGACTTCGAATTCCATCGTGTTCTCCTGAGTTGACGATTGACAAGCATCGACAGCATGAAGCTTGCCACGGTGGGAAGGTCAAGCGTACGCGGGTTGCCGGAAATCCGTGTCGCAGCCTTGCTGCAGCGACAGGCTGTTGTAAACGTGAAGTCTGATGAATTGCGATTGCGCCGTCGACGTCATTCGGAATTTATCCCGATTGACGGCGGCGCGTTCCGGGTGCGGCGGGGCGGATGCCTTGTCGGGCCTTGCGCGACGGCGATCCGTGAAGCGTGATCACCATGACGCCAGTAAGGGTACGCGAGTTGAAAATGCGAATCGATCTTAGTATCGGTTCCCTTCGATATTTCAATTCGTTACCGTCATGAACCGTTTTGCTTTCGGCTTCGCGCTGGCCCTGGTGGGCGCATCGGCCACGTCCGCATTCGCGGCCGACGATGTCGTCAACCTGACCCTGAAGGACCACAAGTTTTCGCCCGATGGCGTGACGATCCCGGCCGGCAAGAAGGTGAAGTTCGTCGTGAAGAACCTCGACGCGACGCCCGCCGAATTCGAGAGCGACGACTTCAAGGCGGAGAAGGTCATCCCCGCCGGCAAGTCGGTGGAAATCATGGTCGGGCCGCTGAAGGCCGGCACGTACGAATTCCACGACGAGTATCACGAAGCGCAGTCGAAGACGCACCTGACCGTCAAATAAGCCCCTATCGCCATGTTGTCTACTGCCCTGATCGTCTTTCGTGAAGTGCTCGAGGCCGCGCTGGTGGTGTCGATCGTGATGGCCGCCACCAAGGGCGTGCCGCGGCGCGGCTGGTGGGTCGGCGGCGGGCTGGTGGGCGGCGTGATCGGCGCGGGCCTGATCGCCGCGTTCGCCGACGTGATTTCGCAGTGGGCGTCCGGCATGGGGCAGGAGGTCTTCAACGCGGGCGTGATGTTCGTCGCGACGCTGATGCTCGCGTGGCACAGTATCTGGATGAGCCGGCACGGCCGCGAGATGGCGATGCAGATGACCGAGGTCGGGCGCGCCGTCGCGGACGGCAGCAAGCCGCTGACGGGGCTGGCGATCGTGGTCGGCGTCGCGGTGCTGCGTGAAGGCTCAGAGGCCGTGCTGTTCCTGTACGGCATCGCGGCGGGCGACCCGGGGCAGACGCCGCAGATGATCGTCGGCGGGCTGCTCGGCGTGCTGGGCGGCGCCGGGCTCGGCTACGGGATGTATGCGGGCCTGCTGCAGATTCCGCTGAAGCGCCTGTTCTCCGTCACCAACTGGCTGATCGTGCTGCTCGCGGCGGGGATGGCCAGCCAGTGCGTCGGCTTCCTGCTCTCGGCGGGCCTCGTGCCGTCGTGGGGCGACGTGATCTGGGATACGTCGTGGCTGCTCAAGGATTCGAGCCTCGTCGGCAAGGCGCTGCATACGCTGATCGGCTATACCGCGCGCCCGGCGGGCATCCAGATCGTCGCGTACCTCGCGACACTGGCCACGATCGTCGGGCTGGCACGGCTCGTCGGCCGGCCGCAGACGGCCATGCGGCCGCCACGGCCTGCAGCCTGAATTGTTCGGGTTCGAATAGGAAAGGGGCGTCCATGACGCCCCTTTTTCATGTGCGGTGTGCGGCCGGCCGATGCGCGGCGTCGGCGGCAGCGTGCCGGTTGCGCACGCCGCGCCGGCTCAGCGGTGGCTGTCGATCCAGGCGCGAGCCCATTCGAGCCCCGCGTCGCGCGCGTCGTCCTCGGTGTCGAACACGCCGAGCACGCCGGACGCCTCGACCAGCTTGTTGTTCTGCGTGATCGTGCCGCTCGCCGCGAAGCGCTCGGGTTGCAGGATCTCGTCCTGCTGCAGGATCGCGTGGCCCCAGATCTGGTAGCCGTGGTAGGTTTGCGCTTCCATTATCGAGTCACCTCCGCGGAGCGGCCGTGCGTGCCGACCTGCAGCACGTTGCCGTCCGGCGTGTATTGACGCGGGATGTTGGAGTAATTCAGTGCGTGCGGCGCATCGGGCGCAGCCGGCTGCATCACCGTCAGGCGTCCCGGTGCGGGCTGCGCAACGGGGCGCGGAGCGGCCGGCGCCCCGGCCGCGGGCGGACGATGCGAATCGGCTTTCACGGCCTGCGCGACGCGGCGCTTGTGCGGCTTCGCCGCGGCTTTCGGGGTGACGTTCGCGTGCTTCTCCGCGCTCTTGCCGGCGCGCGCGTCGGCGCCCGTGTGCGTGGCCGGGTTACGGGCATCCGGCGTACGGGCATCCGGCGTACGGGCTTCCGGCGTACGGGCTTCCGGCGCATGGGCTGCCGGCTTCCGCGCCTCGGGCGGGTTCCAGACCTCGACGTAATGCTCGGCGGCCCAGCCCGTCGACGCGAACGTCAGCGCCAGCACACCGCATCCAATCAGTCTTACCATTGTCTCTCCGTCTGTCTCGGCGGCGCACACGTCGCTGGTGCGCCGACCGGTGCCCTGCCTTACTCCACCGTCACCGACTTCGCGAGGTTCCGCGGCTTGTCGACGTCGGTGCCGCGTGCGCACGCGGTGTGATACGCGAGCAATTGCAGCGGCACGACGTGCAGGATCGGCGACAGTTGCCCGTAGTGCTCCGGCATCCGGATCACGTGCAGGCCGTCGTCGTTGACGATCTGCGTGTCGGCATCGGCGAACACGTACAGCTCGCCGCCGCGCGCACGCACTTCCTGCATGTTCGACTTCAGCTTCTCGAGCAGCGTGTCGTTCGGCGCGACCGTGACGACCGGCATCGCTTCCGTGACGAGCGCGAGCGGCCCGTGCTTCAGTTCGCCGGCCGGATAGGCTTCGGCGTGGATGTACGAGATTTCCTTCAGCTTCAGCGCGCCTTCGAGCGCGATCGGGTAGTGCAGCCCGCGGCCGAGGAACAGCGCGTTTTCCTTGCGCGCGAATTCCTCCGACCACGCGATGATCTGCGGCTCCAGCGCGAGCACGCTGTTCAGCGCGGCCGGCAGGTGGCGCAGCTGCTTCAGGAATTCGGCTTCCTGCGCGGCATCGACGTGCCCGCGCAGCTTGCCGAGCGTGGCCGCCAGCACGAACAGCGCGACGAGCTGCGTCGTGAACGCCTTCGTCGACGCGACGCCGATCTCGGTGCCCGCGTGCGTCAGGAACTGCATTTCGGTGAGGCGCACCATCGCGCTCGTCGCGACGTTGCAGACGGCGAGCGTATGGGTGTGGCCGAGCGACTGCGCATGCTTGAGCGCGGCGAGCGTGTCGGCCGTCTCGCCCGACTGCGAGATCACCAGCACGAGCTGGCGCGGGTTCGGCACCGATTCGCGGTAGCGGTATTCGCTCGCGATCTCGACCTGGGTCGGGATCTTCGCGATCGATTCGAGCCAGTACTTCGCGGTCAGGCCCGAGTAGTAGCTCGTGCCGCACGCGAGGATCAGCAGGCTGTCGATGTCCGCGAACGCGGCGGGCGCGGCGTCGCCGAACAGCGTCGCGTCGAACGCGTCCGTCTGCGGCACGGTATCGCTGATCGCGCGCGGCTGCTCGAAGATTTCCTTCTGCATGAAGTGGCGATACGGTCCGAGTTCGACTGCGCCGCCGTAGGCGCTGACCACGCGGATCTCGCGCTGCGCGGTGGCGCCGTTGCGGTCGACGATCTTCACGCCGTCGAGCGACAGCTCGCACACGTCGCCTTCCTCGAGGAACGTGAAGTGGTCGGTGCTGCCCGCGAGGGCGAGCGCGTCGGACGCGAGGAAGTTCTCGCCGTCGCCGTGGCCGACCACGAGCGGCGAACCCTGGCGTGCGCCGACGACGGTGTGCGGCTGGTCCTTGTGGATCACGGCGATCGCATACGCGCCGTGCAGCTGGCCCACCGCCTCGCGCACCGCGTCGAACAGGTTGCCGCGATACAGGCTGTGCACGAGGTGGGCGATCACTTCGGTGTCGGTCTGCGACACGAATTCGTAGCCCTTCGCGCGCAGCGCTTCACGCAGCGATTCGAAGTTCTCGATGATGCCGTTGTGGACGAGCGCGAGCGCGTTCGACGAGAAGATCGGGTGCGCGTTGTGCGTGACGGGCGCGCCATGCGTCGCCCAGCGGGTGTGCGCGACGCCGGTGGTGCCTTCGAGGTTTGACTCGCGCACCTGCGCGTCGAGATCGGCGACGCGTGCGACGCTGCGCGCGCGCTTCGGTGCGTCCGGCTCGAGCACGGCGACGCCGCACGAGTCGTAGCCACGGTATTCGAGGCGCCGCAAACCTTCGATCAGCACCGGAACGATATTACGCTGCGCAACTGCGCCGACAATGCCGCACATGAAATCTACCTTCCATAGGGAAGCGGGCGCCGTCCGGCACCCGCGTGATGTTAACTTTTCTTCTTGACCGGGCGGACGTAGCCGCTCTTCGCGGTCTGGGTCTTCTCGTTCAACGCGAGCAGGCCGTCGGCCACGTCCTTCCAGATCGTCGTGCCGGCGGCGATCGTCACGCCGCGGCCGACGCGCACGGGCGCGACGAGCTGCGTATCGGAGCCGACGAACACGTCGTCCTCGATCACGGTGCGGAACTTGTTCGCGCCGTCGTAGTTGCAGGTGATCGTGCCCGCACCGATGTTCACGCGCGCGCCGATGTCGGCGTCGCCGATGTACGTGAGGTGGTTCGCCTTCGAGCCGTGGCCGATCACCGCATTCTTCACCTCGACGAAGTTGCCGACGTGCGCTTCGTCCGCGAGTTGCGCGCCTGGGCGCAGCCGCGCGTACGGGCCGATCACGGTGTGCGCGCCGAGCTCGGCGCCGTCGATGTGCGTGAATGCGTCGATGCGCGTGCCCGCGCCGACCGATGCGTTGCGGATCACGCAGTTCGCGCCGATCGTCACGTTGTCGGCGAGCGTCACGTTGCCTTCGAACACGCAGTTCACGTCGATCGACACGTCGCGGCCGCAGCGCAGCGTGCCGCGCACGTCGACGCGCGCCGGATCGGCGAGCGTGACGCCCGCGACGAGCAGCGCGTCGGCGATGGTGCGCTGGTGGATCCGCTCGAGTTCGGCGAGCTGCGCCTTGCTGTTCACGCCGAGCGTTTCCCATTCCTCGTCGGGCTGCGCGGTGACGACCTCGAAACCGGCCTCGATCGCGAGTTCGACGACGTCGGTCAGGTAGTACTCGCCCTGCGCGTTCTCGTTCTTCAGCGCGCCGAGCCACATCGACAGCTGGGCCGTGGGCGTGACGATGATGCCGGTGTTGATCTCGGCGATCTTCAGCTGTTCGGGCGACGCGTCCTTCTGTTCGACGATGCGCGTGACGAAGCCGGCCGCGTCGCGCACGATGCGGCCGTAGCCGGTCGGATCGTCGAGCGTGACCGTCAGAATCCCGTAGCGGCCTTCGCGCGCGGCGTCGACGAGGCGCTGCAGGGTCGATGCGCGCGTGAGCGGCACGTCGCCGTACAGCACGAGCGTCGGTTGCGCGGGATCGAGGAGCGGCAGCGCCTGGCGCACCGCGTGGCCGGTGCCGAGCTGCTCGGCCTGCACCGCGAACTGGACGTCGGGCGCGGCGACGGCGGCCTGGACCTGCTCGGCGCCATGACCGACGACGACGACGAGCCGGGACGGCTGCAGCGTGCGCGCGGTGTCGATGACGTGGGAGAGGAGCGGCCTGCCGGCCAGGGGATGAAGCACTTTCGGCAGCGCGGAACGCATGCGCTTGCCGGTGCCTGCCGCCAAAATCACGATATTCATGGCGTCAGCTTGTCAGAGGAGTTCGAAGCCGACCATTTTAGCATGCGGCCTCCGCCGTCCCGGGGCTGTCGCGGCGGGGCGACAGCCCCGGAAAGCGGCCTTGCGGCCCCGTTCCGGCGGGTGTTCCGGCCCTGCTTACAGGTCGTCGAACTGGACGATCGAGATCGGTTGGGCGCCGCCCGGTGCCGCGCTGTCGTCGCCCGACGCGCACGGTTCCTCGTCGAACGCGATGTCGCCCTGTGGATCCGCCTCGCCCGTCGCGCGCAGCGACTGGAACGGGTACAGCGTCGTGTCCATCAGGTGCGACGGCACGACCTTCGCGAGCGCGTTGAACATGTTCTCGACGCGACCCGGGAAGCGCTTGTCCCATTCGCGGATCAGCGCCTTCATTTCCGCGCGCTTCAGGTTCGGCTGGCTGCCGCACAGGTTGCACGGGATGATCGGGAATTCGCGCAGCTCCGCATATTTCTCCAGATCGGTTTCCTTCACGTACGCGAGCGGGCGGATCACGATGTTCTTGCCGTCGTCCGACTGAAGCTTCGGCGGCATCCCCTTCAGCTTGCCGCCGTAGAACATGTTGAGCAGCAGCGTCTGCACGATGTCGTCGCGGTGGTGGCCGAGCGCGATCTTGGTTGCGCCGAGTTCGCCGGCCACGCGGTACAGGATCCCGCGGCGCAGCCGCGAGCACAGCGAGCAGGTCGTCTTGCCTTCGGGCACGAGCCGCTTGACGATGCTGTAGGTGTCCTGGTTCTCGATGTGGAACGGCACGCCGACCTGCTTCAGGTATTCCGGCAGCACGTGCTCCGGGAAGCCCGGCTGCTTCTGGTCGAGGTTCACCGCGACGATGTCGAAATCGATCGGCGCGCGTTCGCGCAGGCGCAGCAGCACGTCGAGCATCGCATAGCTGTCCTTGCCGCCCGACAGGCACACCATCACCTTGTCGCCTTGCTCGATCATGTTGAAGTCGCCGATCGCTTGGCCGACCTGGCGCACGATCCGCTTGAACAGCTTGTTGTTCTCGTACGCGTCCTTCTGCTCGCGGCGCGTCAGCGCCGGGCGGCCGGCCGGGGCGGCGGGCGTGTCGAGGGTGGCGGCATCGGCCGCCGTGTCATTCATGTGGGGGGCGTTCATGCTCGCTTCTCGTCCTTGATGCGGAAGACTTCGACGCCGACGGCGTCGCAGTCCGGATAAGCGTCCGGTTTCTCGGTACGGACGCGTACCGCGCGCACGGCATCGTGCGCCAGCAGGCGCGCGGCGATCGCGTCGCACAGCGTTTCCTGCAGGTGGATGTGGCCGCGCGCCAGGCATTGCGTGACGCTCTGCTTCATCAGATCGTAGTCGACGATTTCATGCAGCCGGTCGTCGACGGGGGTGGACAGCGCGAGCGGCACGAACAGGTCGATATTGATGACGACGCGCTGCTCGCCGCGCTTCTCGTGTTCGAAGGCACCGATGTTGATGTGCACTTCGTAGTCGCGCAGGTAGAGCCTGCGGCAGTCCGCGAGGCGGGGGTGCAGGAGAGCGGAAAACATGGTCGTCCCAGTCAAATTGGCGTGCGCGCACGCAAAGCGGCGCGGGCGGCGGCGCTCAGGCCGCGCGTTTCCGCGCAGTTCATTCATTCGGGCCGGCGGCGGGCGGCACGAGGTGCTCGCCGCCGTCGACGGTCAGCGTCGCGCCGGTGACGCCCGGCGCGCTCGCGAGATAGCAGGCGGCCGCCGCGATGTCGTCCGCGTGCGGCGCGTGGCCGCGCACGAGCGCCGCGACCCGCACCTTCGGCGCGAGCGCCAGTGCGAGCGCCGACGTCGCGCGATTCAGCGCGGCCTGCATCAGCGCGTGCGACATCTGCGCCGGCGCAGGGTGAAACAGGGCCTGATCCAGCACGTGGATCGCGCAGGCGCGCAGCGCCTCGTGCTCGCGCGCGGCGTCGGGCGTCGCATCGGCGAGCGCGCGGGCCAGTGCGAGCGGCGCCGTCACGTTGCGGGCGAGGGCGCCGGCGAGCGAAGCGCCGTCCACCGTGTGCGCGTCGTCGGCGCCGGCGCTGGCGCTCACGAACACAGCGCACGCGGGCCGGCCGAGCGCAGTGCCGCACGCGGCGACGAGTCCGGCGGCCTCGGCTTCCAGGGCCAGATCGGCGTCGAGCACGACCGCGCGGCGGCCGAGCGCCGCGACTTCGGCGACGAGTGCGTCGGCTGCCGCATGCGGCGCGCCGTGGCTGCGCTGCAGCGCGACGTCCCAGCCGCGCCGGGCGAATCCGGTGGCGAGCGCACGGCCGATCGACGCGGCGTCGGCCGCGCTGCCCAGGGCGCCCGTGACGAGCGCCACGCGCTGGGTCGACGTATCGGCTGAAACGGTCATTTACAATGCCGGGATGAACCCGAAAGCTCACGAACCCGCTAGTTTACCTGCTCCCGGCCCTGACGCGCTCGCGCAGTCCGAAACCCTCGCCGCGCAATTGCGCGACGAGATCGCGGCGGCCGGCGGCTGGCTGCCGTTCGACCGCTTCATGGAGCGCGCGCTGTATGCGCCCGGCCTCGGTTATTACAGCGGCGGCGCGCGCAAGTTCGGGCGCCGCGCCGACGACGGCAGCGACTTCGTCACCGCGCCCGAGCTGTCGCCGCTGTTCGCGCAGACGCTCGCGCAGCCGGTCGCGGAAGCGCTCGCGGCGAGCGGCACGCGCAGCGTGATGGAATTCGGCGCCGGCACGGGCAAGCTCGCGGCCGGGCTGCTCGCGGCGCTCGACGCGCTGGGCGTCGAACTCGACGCCTACCTGATCGTCGATCTCTCGGGCGAGCTGCGCGAGCGGCAGCGCGACACGATCACGGCCGCCGCCCCGGCGCTCGCCGCGAAGGTGCGCTGGCTCGACGCGCTGCCCGAGCGGTTCGACGGCGTCGTGGTCGGCAACGAGGTGCTCGATGCGATGCCGGTGCGCCTGTTCGCGAAGGCGGGCGGCGCATGGCGGGAGCGCGGCGTCGCGCTCGATGCGCGGCAGGCGTTCGTGTTCGAGGACCGTCCGGCCGCACCGGGCGGCCTGCCGCCGGTGCTCGCGAGCCTTGCCGACGCGGCGCACGGTTACGTGACCGAGACGCACGAGGCCGCGCTGGCGTTCACGCGCACCGTCTGCACGATGCTCGGGCGCGGCGCGGTGCTGCTGGTCGACTACGGCTTTCCCGCGCACGAGTACTACCACCCGCAGCGCGACCGCGGCACGCTGATGTGCCACTACCGCCACCACGCGCACGACGATCCGTTCCTGTACCCGGGGCTGCAGGACATCACCGCGCACGTCGAATTCACCGGCATCTACGACGCCGCCGTCGCGACCGGCGCCGATTTGCTCGGTTACACGTCGCAGGCGCGCTTCCTGCTGAACGCGGGCATCACCGACGCGTTGTCCGCGATCGATCCGTCGGACATCCACGCGTTCCTGCCGGCCGCGAACGCGGTGCAGAAGCTGATCTCCGAAGCCGAGATGGGCGAGCTGTTCAAGGTGATCGCGTTCTCGCGCGGCATCGACGGCACGCTCGACGCGTTCGCGCGCGGCGACCGCTCGCACGCACTCTGACGGGAGCCGCCATGCTGCGCTGGCTGATGACGTCGTTCGTCGCGGTGATGATCCTGACGCGCTGCTGGCCGTGGCTCGGCAAGCTCGGCATCGGGCGGATGCCGGGCGACGTCACGCTGACGCTCGGCGGGCGGCGCTACCCGTTCCCGTTCATGTCGACGCTGGTGCTGACGATGCTGCTGTCGATGGCGGCGCGGCTGCTCTGAGCCGCGCCGAAAAGAGCGGCGGCGCGCTACAACTCGATTTCGCCGAGGATCCGGTGCGCGAGCGCCTTCGCCTCGTCGAATGCTTCCTCCTCGCTGGGGCTCGTCGAGTGGACGTCGTAGCGCGTGTTCTCGGTGTCGTCCCCGTCGTCCCGCGCGAGGATCACGTAACCCTGGAACTGCCCGTTGCCCGCATGCTGGGTATGCGCCTTGGCCGTGTAGATGCCCTTCGTGAACGTGTTGGTGTCCATGGTGCTCTCCCGCAAAAGGACACTTCATCGTAGCACTGCGGCGCAGCATGTACAGCGCGGCTTATCGGTGACCGAACGGGATCCGGCCGCCATCCTCCCGTTATCGTTCGATCAGTGCGACGACCTCGTCGAGCGTCGGCGCGTGCGCGCCCGTATGCCGGCAGGCCGCGGCGCCCGCCGCCAGCGCGAACACGAGGTGCTCGCGCCAGGTTCGCTGCGGCGCGGCCATCAGGCTGAACAGCATGCCGCCGATCGACGCGTCGCCCGCGCCGACGGTGTCGGCCACCTCGACGCGCGGCGGGCTCGCTTCATGCACGTCGCCGTCCGCGTAGAGCGTCGCCGCCTGCGCGCCGCGCGTGACGAGCACCGCCGCGCGCGGGTTCAGCGCGCGCACCGCGCCAACCGCGTCGGGGCCGTCGCCGCCGAACAGGTGCCGCAGATCCTCGTCGGACACCTTGATCAGGTCGGCGAGCGCGGCCATCTTCTCGAGCGTCGGCCGGAATGCGGCCGTCATCAGGTTGCGGACGTTCGGGTCGAAGCTGATCTTCACGCCGCGCGCGTGCAGGTCGGCCGCGAGCGCGGCCAGCGTGCCGGCGAGCGGTTCGCGCACGAGGCTGATGCAGCCGAAGTGCGCCCATTTCACGTGATCGGTCCAGCCGGCCGGCAGCCGCGCCGGATCGAACGCGAGGTCGGCACTTGCTTCGCCGATGAAGAAGTACGCGGGCGGGCGCGTCTCGTGGACGATCGCGAGCAGCGGCGGCCGCGCGACGCGCTGCAGGAAGCGCAGGTCGAGCCCGGCCGCTTCGCTCGTGCGCCACAGCACGTCGGAGAAGCAGTCTTCTCCGATCGAGCCCGCGAGCGCGCTCGGCACGCCGAGCCGCGCAACCGCGCGCGCGACGTTCCAGCCGGCGCCGCCCGGCACCGAGGTCCATTGCGCGTCGCCCGCGCGCACCATGTCGGTCAGGATGTCGCCCGCCGACACGAAAGCCGGAAACGTGCCGCCGCTCATTGCGTCGGCTCGCTGCGCTGCGCACGCGCGAGGGTCGCGAGCACGTCGTAGCACGCGCCCATCGTGTGATAGTCGGTCTTGCCGGCCGGGCTCTTCTCGTCGCTGTACTTGCGGTTGTCGCAGGTGAGGATGCGGTACCACGCGCCGTAGCGGTGATCGACGAAGTGGGCCCAGCTGTAGCGCCAGATCTCGTCGTACCAGTCCCAGAAGCGCTCGCTGCCGGTGCGCGCGCCGAGCATCGCGGCGGCCGCGAAGGTTTCCGCCTGCACCCAGAAATACTTGTTGTGGTCGCAGATCGTGAAGTCGGGGCCGAAGCCGTAGCACAGGCCGCCGTGATCGGCGTCCCACGCGTGCGTGAGCGCCGCGTCGAACAGCTCGGCCGCGCGCGGCACGAGCCAGTCGAGCGGGCGGTGCCGCTCGAGGATCAGCAGCAGCTTCGCCCATTCGGTCTGGTGCCCGGGCTGGAAGCCCCACGGGCGGAAGATGTTCGAGCTGTCTTCCTTGTTGTAATCCCAGTCGACCGACCAGTCCGCATGGTAGTGCTCCCACACGAGCCCGCCCGACAGCGCGGCCTGGCGCTGCGTGATGTGGGACGCGAGCTTTTCCGCGCGATCGAGGTACGTGAGGTGGCCGGTCGCCTCGTACGCCGCGAGCAGCGCCTCCGTCATGTGCATGTTCGCATTCTGGCCGCGGTACGACGACACGATCCAGTTCGGCGTCGCGTCGTCCGCATAGAGGCCCGCGGCCGCATCCCAGAAACGGTGCTCGGCGAGCTCGAAGGTGGCCGCGATCAGCGGGCGGGCCTCGTCGAGGCCGGCCATCGTCGCGTGCGCGGCCGCGAGCAGCACGAACGCGAGCCCGTAGCAGTGGCGCGTGCCGTCGAGCGTCGCACGCTTCGCGCCGTCGCGCCAGTCGAGTTCCCAGTCGTAGCCCTGCAGTGCGTCGTCCCAGTGCGCGTCGCGCAGGAACCGCAGCCCATGGCGCGCATATTCCAGGTGGCGCGGATCGCCGAAATGCCGGTACGCCATCGCGTAGTTGAAGACGAACCGGCAACTGCTGACGAGGTGGCGCGACGTGCGGTTGTAGATGCTGCCGTCGTCGCGGAAGTAGTGGTAGAAGCCGCCCGTCGGGTCGAACGCGTTCGTCGCGTAGAAACGCAGCGTGTCCTCGATGTGCGACAGCAGGAACGACGGATCGCGGAAACTCGCGACGAACGGCGCGGCTTGCGTGTGGGCGGCCGGCGCGGCCGTGCAGGGTTGGACCGGGGGCATGTTCATGATGATTCGGTGGCCGTGGCGGTATCGAGTGCCGGGGAGCCGGCGGGCTGGCTGCTGGCCCGTACGATCAGCTCGACGGGCAGGGAAATCTCGGTGCGCTCGGGCGCTTCCGCGAGCAGCAGCTCGACGCCGCGGCGGCCGAGCGCCTCCTTGTCGACCGCGAGCGTCGTGAGCGGCGGGCTCGCGTGCGCGGCGGCCGGGATGTTGTCGAAGCCGACGATCGCGATGTCGTCGGGGATGCGCAGCCCGCGCGCGGTGCAGACGCGCTGCGCGGCGAGCGCGGCCGCGTCGTTGTACGCGAACACGGCTTCCGGGCGCGGGCCCGGCGCGTCGAGCAGCTGCTCCATCGCCCGCGCGGCGCCGGTGTCGGGATCGAGCCCCGCATCGATCGTCACTTCGTACGCGGGATCGAACAGCCGCCCGGCCTCGAAGAACGCGCGCCGGTAGCCGATCGCGCGCTGCGCGATGCTGTAGTGCGCGGGCGAGCCGCCGATGAATGCGATCCGCGTGCGGCCGGTGGCGAGCAGGTGGCGCATCGCGAGCGCCGCGCCCGTTGCGTTGTCGATGTTCACCGAGCGCAGCCCGGGCGCCCACAGGTCGATCAGCACGAGCGGGCGGCCGGTCGCGGCGAGCGCCTCGATCGTCTCCGGCTCGATGAAGCCGGCCACCGCGATCGCGTCGGGCGCGTGCGGGCGCATCTGGCGCAGCACGTCGTCGTTCGGCCCGACCGTGAGCAGCGTCGGCACGATGCCGCGCTCGCGGCACGCATCCTCGACGCCGTGCAGCACGTGCGAGAAGAACGGGCTGGCCGGAAAGCGGTTGTGCTGGCGATGCAGCAGGAAGGTGAGCCGGCGGATGCGCGGCCGCAGTTGCGCGGGATCGTAGCCGAGCCGCTGCGCGATCTCGACGATGCGCGCACGCGTCGCTTCGGACAAGCCCGGCTGGTTTTTCAGCGCGCGGGAGACGGTGCCGATCGAGACCTCTGCCGCCCGTGCCACATCGCGAATGGTCGTACCCATCGTTCGGGGTCCGGTTTGTTTAGGGTGAGAGCGATTGTATAGTAAAACGTATTGCGGAATTCGGGCCGGATAGCCGGGGAATACCCGCAAATTCCCGTGTTTTAGGCGCTAATCTGCGAAAACACCGTTACTAAAAATACTAAACAAAACGCGAAAAAGGCAAGGTGAACGTGCGGGTGCATGGCGAGCGGGAAACGGGCGGCAAGCGGGCTGGCTTCACGCATTCGCGCGAGTCGTGCGCGGTTGCCTCCGCGGGCCGCCGGACAGGCGCAGTGCAACTAACGGTCTGGCTGCATGGCGGGTGGACGTGCGCCATCACCGCACCGGGCGCCGCCGTGTCTGCAAGCGGCGGTCACCCGCCGTTCAGCGGATTGCCACGGCCGGCGGTTCGCCACGATGGCGCAGCGCGGCGCGCCCCGCATCGAGGTCGACGACCGCGAGCCCATCCGGCTGCTGTTTCGCGCGCCGCTTCGCGAGTGCGGCGACCGACGCGATCTCGTCGCTGCCGTAGCGTTTCGCGCCGTGCGCGCCGGCCGCCACGCCGACCGCGCCGATCGCCATCGTCACGAAGCCGAAGAACGCCGGGTTGCCGTGGCGGTCCTCGCCGTGCAGCCCGCCCGCCTGCCGGTCGGCCTGCGTGTAGAAGAGCTGCGCGCCTTCGTTGAAGCGGGCGATCGCGTCGGCGGCGCGTTCGCGCCAGTCGTCGCGCTGAAACAGCACGAGGAAATCGTCGCCGCCGACATGCCCGAGAAAGTCGCGCTGCGGGTCGCACACGCCGGCCAGCACCGTCGCCGCGAACTTCAGCACCTCGTCGCCCTGCCAGTAGCCGTACTGGTCGTTGAACGGCTTGAACTGGTTCAGGTCGACGTAGCACGCATGGAAGCCGGCGTCGCGCTGGAGCAGGCGGTCGATGTGCGCGCTGATCGGGATGTTGCCGGGCAGGAACGTCAGCGGATTCGCGTAGCGCGCGGCCTCGATGCGCATCTCGGTCACCGCGCGCACCAGGCTCTCGCCGGTGCCGAGCCCGACGTAGCGGCCGTGTTCGGTGATCACGAAGCCGTCCGCGAGATAGCGCTGGTCGTGGCTCGCGAGCAGCATCGCGAGTTGCTCGAAGGTCGTCGCGTTGTCGATCATCAGCGGCGCGTCGTTCGCGAACTGCAGGCACGGCTTCTTCCCGAACACCTCGCGGTGATACGGCAGCGCGAAGCGGTCGATGAAGCCGCGGCGATTCACGAGCGCGACGGGCCGCCCGCGTTCGACGAGCGCGACCGCATGCAGGTCGGGCATCCGGTTGAACAGGTCGAGCACGTCGTTGCTGGTCGCGTCGCGCGGCAGCGCCGGCGCCGGCACCAGCATCTTCCCGGCGATCGTGCCGGCCGGCCGCACCGAGCGCGTCGCGCCGGGAAACACCGCGATGTGCGGCGCGCGGATCGCATCGCGCGCGGCCGGCGCGACGACCCGCGACGGCTGCGCGTTCGGCCGGCCGAGCAGGAAACCCTGCACGCAGCAGATGCCCATGTCGCGCACGACGATCAGGTCGCTTTCGTTCTCGATGCCTTCCGCGATCAGTTTCGCGCCGCTCGCCTGCGCGAAGTGCTGCATCGCCTTCACGGCCTCGAACTTCAGCGGGTCGCGGGCGATGTCGTGGATGAAGAAGCGGTCGATCTTCACGACGTCGGGATGCAGGCGCAGCCACAGGTTCATGCTCGCGTTCGCGGTGCCGTAGTCGTCCAGCGCGAACTGGATGCCGGCGTCGCGCAGCGACGCGACCGCCGGGCCGATCTGGGCGACATCGGGAATCGCGTTCTGCTCGGTCAGCTCGATCACGATGCGCTCGGCGCCGATCCGCGCGCGGACGAGGAGCTGGCGTGCCCGCTCGCGTTCGCTGGCGAGCTTCAGGATCGTTCCGGCACTGAAGTTGAGGAACAGCTTGCCGTCGCAGCCGAGCGCCGCGAATGCATCGAGGCAGGTGCGCGCGGCGGCCTGTTCGAGCGCGATCGTTTCGCCTTCGCGCGCGGCCTGCGCGAACAGCGCGGCGGGCGGTTCGAGGTCGGTGCCGCGCGGGCCGCGGATCAGGCCCTCGTAGCCGACGACCGTTCCCGACCCGAGATCGACGATCGGCTGGAAGACGGCGGCGAGCGCGCGATCCGCGATCAGGCGCGGGATGCTGGCGGCAGCGGAGTCGGAGTGGGGCGCGGGCATGGGCGAGGGCAGCCGAATCGACAGGACGCCCGGCATAACGGCATCGCCCGCGGAGAATTGAATGAAGATTTCGTGACGCGATGAGCGGTGGTGGTGCATTGCGCCTGGGGCGCATCGGGAAGGGCGGTGCGGCGGGAAGCGCGGTGCGGCGGTGCGGCGGGAAGCGCGGTGCGGCGGTGCGGCGGGAAGGCGGAAGGCGGAAGGCGGAAGGCGGAAGGCGGAAGGCGGAAGGCGGAAGGCGGAAGGCGGAAGGCGGAAGGCGGAAGGCGGAAGGCGGAAAGGCGGAAAGGCGGAAAGCGAGAACGTCGGGACGGCACCACTCGAGGGCCGTCCCGCCTGCTCGTCAGCGCTTGCCCGGGCTCAGCGCGCCGGACGCCGATGCCGCGTCGCCCTCGTCGTGCTCGCCGGTCATGTCGCGCGCGCCCCAGCGCTGCGCGAGCGCCGCGCACGCCATCAGCTGGATCTGGTGGAACAGCATCAACGGCAGCACGATCGCGCCGACCGCGTTCGCCGAGAAGATCACCTTCGCCATCGGGACGCCGGCCGCGAGGCTCTTCTTCGACCCGCAGAAGATGATCGTGATCTGGTCGGCGCGGTTGAAGCCGAGCCGCTTGCTGACGAACGCGGTCAGCAGCAGCGCGATCGCGAGCAGCACGAGGTTGACGACGAGCAGGCCGCCGAGCGCGCGCGGCGGGATCTGGTGCCACAGGCCTTCGTTGACGGCCTCGCTGAAGGCGACGTAGACGACGAGCAGGATCGAGCCCTGGTCGACGAAGCGCAGCACGCCGCGGTTGCGGTCGATCCAGCCGCCGATCACGGGCCGCAGCAACTGGCCGGCGATGAACGGCACGAGCAGCTGCATCACGATGCTGCCGACGGTGCTCCACGGCGACGCGGCGGCCGCCGACTGCGACGTGATCATCAGCCCGACGAGCGCCGGCGTGACGAAGATCCCGAGCAGGCTGGACGCGGATGCCGCGCACACGGCGGCCGGCACGTTGCCCTTCGCGATCGACGTGAACGCGATCGACGACTGGACCGTCGACGGCAGCGTGCACAGGAACAGCACGCCCGCATACAGCGTCGGCGTGACGAGCGGCTGCAGCACGGGCTTCAGCGCGAGGCCGAGCAGCGGGAACAGCGCGAACGTGCTGAGCAGCACGACCGCGTGCAGCCGCCAGTGGGTCGCGCCCGCGACGACGGCCTCGCGCGACAGCTTCGCGCCGTGCAGGAAGAACAGCAGGCCGACGGCGATGTTGGTCGCCCAGTTGAACGCATGGGCGGCCGGGCCGCGGCACGGCAGGAGGCTCGCGAGCACGACGGTGCCGACGAGCGCGAGCGTGAAGTTGTCGGGGAGAAAACGGGGACGGGCCATCGGGAACTCGATTCGGAAACGACCAGGGCGCGCATCGCGCGCGCGGATGGCGCCATTGTCCCGGTCGGCGATTCACTACACAAATGCATTGTGGGAATCGATTGATGAGCCAATCTCATGCACCAGCGCCCGCGGCGCCGGCCCGGCCGTGCGCAAAACGGCAGAAGAATGTTCTGTCGCGGTCGCGCCCGGAAGTGAAAAAACCTAGCAGTAACATGGTGTTACACCGATGCCGGCGACATAACACTTTTTGGCTCGACACGCTTTCGGCCCGCTCATAAATTACTGCTGAAAGCCTTGGGTCGGCCGAAAGGAGCCGGCGGCGGGCGTGGACAGGCACTGAACGATGACGGAACGGGTGAAACGGAAGATCGGACGATGGGTGGCAGGCGTGCTCGGCGCGCTGCTGTTGCCGCTCGCGCTCGCGCAGCCGCCCCACGGCGGTCATGCGTTCGGCGGCCAGGGCTTCGGCGGCCACGGCTTCGGTGGCGGCGACATGCGCGCGTACGGTCAGCCGGCTGGTGGCGGGCCCGTCTGGCGCCGCGTGGCGCCTTCGCCCGGTGCACGCGCCGGCGGCGTGAACGGCTACGGCTCCCGCTGGGGGCTGCGGCCGACGCCGTCGTATGGCCATTACGCCGCGCAAAGCCCGTATCGTCCGATCAGCGCCGACGTGCGCCAGGTGCCGCGCCCGCCGGGCGGCGGCAACGTGCCGCTGCGTGCCGGTTCGATCCGCGCCGACGTCGCGCGCTACAACGAGGAGCGCGGCGGACGTCCGATGCCGCCGCCCCGCTCGCAGGAAGAGCCTGCGCACTCGCCGTCTTTCTCCCCGTTCTACCGAAACTGAGCGCCCGCGCGCTCGGCCCTCCGCCGGCTGATGCGAATTCGCCACAGTCGCGCACAGATTTCCGCTGATTTTCCCGTCGCATTGCGCTATCTTTCGCGCCCGGCTCGCGTGTGCCCCGCTGCCGTCCCGCCGCGCGACCGCGTTCGTGCGGGGCCGCCGGCAGGTGGCCGGCCATGTATCCATTCCGCGAAGTTAATGCTGGCGCTATACCAGCAATAAGTGTGCGCAATTTTGGCCGGACGAATGATCCGTAAAGATGGCTGCGCCCCATACGACGCAAGCACTCGGCTCCAAAAAACAACGCTCGCGCCACTTATCGACCATTCGACAAAATCTGGAGATCCAATGAAAGCATTCGCTCGCCGTGCGTCGCGCACGTCCGTCAAGCTGATCGCCGCGGCCGCCTGCGTGGCGGCTACCGCACCCGTCCATGCACAGTCGAGCGTGTCGCTCTACGGTCAGGTCGACGAATGGGTCGGCGCAACCAAGTTCCCGGGCGGCAACCGTGCGTGGAACGTGAGCGGCGGCGGGATGTCGACGTCGTACTGGGGCCTGCACGGCGCCGAGGATCTCGGTAACGGCTACAAGGCGATCTTCACGCTGGAAAGTTTCTTCCGCGCACAGAACGGCCAGTTCGGCCGCTTCCAGGGCGACACGTTCTTCGCGCGCAACGCCTACGTCGGCATCGATTCGCCGTACGGCACGGTCACGGCCGGCCGCCTGACCACGCACCTGTTCCTGTCGACGATCCTGTTCAACCCGTTCTACGACTCGTACACCTTCTCGCCGATGGTGTACCACGTGTTCCTCGGCCTCGGCACGTTCCCGACCTACCCGAGCGACCAGGGTGCCGTCGGCGATTCGGGCTGGAACAACGCACTTTCGTACACGTCGCCTTCGTTCGGTGGCCTGAATTTCGGCGCGATGTACGCACTCGGCAACCAGGCCGGCGACAACGGCTCGAAGAAGTGGAGCGCGCAGTTCAACTATGCGAACGGCCCGTTCGCGGCGACCGCGGTCTACCAGTACGTGAACTTCAACAACGGCCCGCGTGACCTGAGCGCGCTGGTGGCCGGCATGAAGAGCCAGGGCATCGCGCAAGTCGGCGCCACCTACGACCTGAAATTCGTGAAGCTGTTCGGCCAGTACATGTACACGAAGAACGACCAGGTCGCGGGCAGCTGGCACGTGAACACCGCGCAGGGCGGCGTGTCGGTGCCGCTCGGCGTGGGCAACGCGATGGCGTCGTACGCGTACTCGCGCGATTCGGGCGGCCTCGATCAGACGCGCCAGACCTGGGCCGTCGGCTACGACTATCCGCTGTCCAAGCGCACGGACGTCTACGCCGCGTACATGAACGACCACATCAGCGGCCTGTCGACCGGCAACACGTTCGGCGCCGGCATTCGCGCGAAGTTCTGACGCGCACGCGCGGCCGGTGCGCCGGACGCGTGTGAAAAACGCGTCCGGACTGCATGTTTTCCCGCCAAAACGGCGCTGCGACCCCGCGGCGCCGTTTTGCCTTTCTTGACCTTTCTGTTTCCCCGCCTTTGTTACCCTATCTCGTAATTGGACCATTCCCCCGTCATTACGAGCTAGTTCGATGGATACCCTCGTCAGCATGAATGTGTTTCGCTACGTCGTCGAAGTGGGCAGCTTCGTCGGCGCGGCCGAGCGCATGCAGATGTCGGCTGCGATGGCGAGCAAGCACGTGATGCATCTCGAGCAGCAGCTCGGCGCACGGCTGCTGCATCGCACGACACGACGCGTCGCCCCTACCGAGGCGGGACGCGAATACTATGAGCGCCTCGTGCAGGCGCTGTCCGAACTCGACGAAGCCGGGCAGGCCGTCGGCGCTGCGAGCGTGGTGCCGCAAGGCCGGCTACGCGTGACGTCGCTATCGGCGTTCGGTCTGCGGCACGTGATGCAGGCCGTCACCGATTATGCGAGCCGGTTCCCGGACGTGACCGTCGACATGACGCTGTCCGATCGCGTGGTCGACCTGATCGAGGAAGGCTACGACGTCGCGGTGCGCGCGGCGCCGAACGGATTGAAATCGTCGTCGCTGGTCGCGCGGCAGATCGCGACCGCGCACATCCTGCTGGTCGCGTCGCCCGAGTATCTCGAGAAGCACGGCACGCCCGCGACGATCGGCGATCTCGCGCACCACAACTACCTGCGGCGCGACTCGAATTCGACGATGCTCGACTCGCTGGTGATCGACGCGGCCGCCGCGTCGCGCGTGAACCTCAACGGCAACCTGATCGTGAACCATCTCGAAGGGCTGCGTGCGGCCGTGCTCGCGGGCGCGGGCATCGCGCTGCTCGGCACCGAGGTGGTCGGCGACGACATCGAGTCCGGCCGGCTCGTGCCGGTGCTGCTCGATGCGGTGCCGCCGCACGAGGCGCCGATCTACGCGGTCTACGCGAGCCGTCGTCACGTATCCGCGAAGGTGCGTTCGTTCGTCGACTTCCTGGCCGCGCGTTTCGAAGGGCAGTCGCTGTGCCCGTCGATCGAATCGCGCCTGCGCGTGCTGCCGATCACGCGGATGAAGCGCGTGGTCTGAACCGCCGTGTGCCCCGCTGCAGCGGGGCAATGAAAAAGCGCGAACCGCTGCGGTTCGCGCTTTTTGTTTTGTCCGACGGCATGCGCGCCGACGGCGGCCGCGATGGCCGCCGCATCCGTCAGCGTGGAATGCCGAGCCGCGCCTTCGCGTCGTCGTATTCGCGCTTCAGTCGCTCGACGAGCGCGCCCACGCTCGGCAGGTCGTCCATCAGGCCGACGCCCTGCCCGGCGCCCCAGATGTCCTTCCACGCCTTCGTCTTGTCGTTGCCGAAATTCATCTTGGTCTTGTCGGATTCCGGCAGCGCCTCCGGATCGAGGCCGGCCTTCTCGATGCTCTCCCGAATGTAGTTGCCGTGCACGCCCGTGAAGAGGTTCGTGTAGATGATGTCCGACGATTTCGCGTTCACGATCGCGTGCTTGTAGTCGTCGATCGCGTGCGCTTCCTGCGTCGCGATGAAGCGCGTGCCCATGTACGCGAAGTCGGCGCCCATCGCCTGCGCCGCAAGGATCGAGCCGCCGTTCGCGATCGCGCCGGACAGCACGATCGGGCCGTCGAAGATCTTGCGGACTTCGCCGACGAGCGCGAACGGCGACGTCGTGCCCGCATGGCCGCCTGCGCCGGCCGCGACGAGGATCAGCCCGTCGACACCGGCTTCGAGCGCCTTCTGCGCGTGGCGCAGGTTGATCACGTCGTGCAGCACGATGCCGCCGTAGCTGTGCACCGCGTCGACGATCTCGCGCGCCGGTGCGCGCAGGCTCGTGATGAAGATCGGCACCTTGTGCTCGACGCACACGCGTACGTCGTGCTCGAGCCGCGCATTCGACTGGTGGACGATCTGGTTGACCGCGATCGGGCCGATCGCCGCGCCGGGATTTTTGGACTGGTGGTCGGCGAGCTCGGACTGGATCTGCGTGAGCCATTCGTCGAGCAGTTCGGCCGGACGGGCGTTGAGCGCGGGGAACGAACCGACGATGCCCGCCTTGCATTGCGCGAGCACGAGTTCGGGGTAGCTGACGATGAACATCGGCGACGCGATGACGGGCAGCGTCAGGTTTTGCAGGACGGTGGGCAATGCCATGTGATGTCTCCAGTCTCCAGGGGCGCCCGCGCGGTCGCGCCGGCGCCATGCTTTGCGGTCGAACGGTGATTCGAGTGTAGCGGTAAAACGAGGTCGTCCTTATTAATACGAACGATCGTGCGATTCTACGCGAGCTTAACAAAATGCGTGGCGTGCCGGCAATCGAGGGAGTGTTCTCTTTCTACGGATTCTGGCTGTTGCCCCGCTGTGCAGAGGCGCAAGCGCTCCTAAAATAGCGGCCATAACAAACCAACGAGAAATAAACCATGTCGTTTGAGGCGTTTGCACCGTTTCGCGTGACGGTGCAGGACACCGACATCTTCGGTGTCAAAGGAGGCGCGGGTCCGCCGCTCCTGTTGCTGCACGGACATCCGCAAACCCACATGATCTGGCATCGCGTTGCGGCGACGCTCGCGAATCATTTCACGGTGATCGCCACCGACCTGCGCGGCTACGGCGCGTCGGGCAAGCCGCCGAGCGACGCGCAGCACGTGCCGTATTCGAAACGGGCGATGGCGGCCGACCAGGTCGCCGTGATGCGGCATTTCGGCTTCGAGCACTTCCATGTGTGCGCGCACGATCGCGGCGCGCGGGTCGCGCACCGGCTCGCGCTCGATCATCCGGACGCCGTCGAACGGATGATGCTGCTCGACATCGCACCGACGCTCGCGATGTACGAGAAAACCGATCGCGCGTTCGCGACCGCGTATTTCCACTGGTTCTTCCTGATCCAGCCGGCGCCGCTGCCCGAGACGCTGGTCGGCGCGCATACCGATGCGTACATCGAGCGCGTGATGGGCAACCGGTCCGCCGGGCTCGCGCCGTTCGCGCCCGAGGCGCTCGCCGCGTACCGCGCCGCGCTCGCGCAGCCGGGCGCCGTGCATGCGATGTGCGAGGACTACCGCGCGTCCGCGACGATCGATCTCGAGCACGACCGTGCGGATCTCGAGCGCGGCAGCAAGGTTGCGTGCCCGCTGCGCGTGCTGTGGGGCGAGAACGGAATCGTCGGCCGCTGCTTCGATCCGCTCGACGAATGGCGCCGTGTTGCGCGCGACGTCAGCGGCCGCGCGCTCGAGTGCGGGCACTACATTCCGGAGGAGGCGCCCGTCGCGCTGATCGACGAACTGCTGGCGTTCTTCGAGGCGCGCGACGCGGCTGCCTGACGGTACACGCGCGGGCACGTCGGCGGCGCGGCGCGCGTGCCGCCTCGTTCAGCGGTGCGCGGCGTCGTCCTCGACGAGCGGCGGCAGCCGGCGCGGCACCGGTGTCGACTTCACGATCGCGGTGCTCGTCTCGGCGCGCTCGGTCACTTTCGACAGGATGTCGTCGAGGTGCGCGATCGTGCGCAGGTAGAGCCGGCAGATGAAGCAGTCGTCGCCGGTCACCTTGTCGCACTCCACGAACTCGGGAATCCGCCGCAGCATCTCTTCGACGAGATGCAGCTGGCCGGGCAGCGGCTTCACGCGGACGATCGCCTGCAGCGTGTAGCCGAGCGCGCGCGGGTCGAGCTCGACGGTGAACGCGGCGATCACGCCCTGCGCCTCGAGCCGCCGCACGCGGTCGGCCGTCGCGGGCGCCGACAGCCCGATCTGCCGGGCGAGTTCGCTGGTGGCGATGCGCGCGTCGTCGGCCAGCGCCGCGAGAATCGCGCGGTCGGTCGCGTCGAGCGACGCGACGGCGGGCGGGGAAAGGCGTTTCGGCATGATCGCTTTGCTTTCGAAGGTGAATCGGTCGATTCACTTCAGTTTAGCCGTGGTTGCCGCGAAAGCAAGTTTCTAGAATCGAAGTCATCCACTCTTCTGAACGGAGTTCACGATGGCTTCGAATGAAATTCGCCGCGGCGCCGCCGAGATGGTCGTCGCGATGATGATGTCCGGCACGATCGGCTGGCTCGTGATGTCGTCGCAGCAGCCGCTGACGAACGTCGTGTTCTTCCGCTGCCTGTTCGGCGCCGCGACGCTCGCGATCGTCTGCGCGGCGTTCGGGTTCCTGCGCCGTGCACTGTTCTCGCCGCGGATGCTCGCGCTGGCGATGCTCGGCAGCGTCGCGATCGTCGCGAACTGGCTGCTGCTGTTCGCCGCCTATTCGCGCGCGTCGATCTCGATGGCGACCGCCGTCTACAACACGCAGCCGTTCATGCTCGTCGCGCTCGGCGCGATCGTGTTCCGCGAGCGGATCACCGCGTCGACGCTCGCGTGGCTCGCGCTCGCCTTCGTCGGGCTCGTCGCCGTGGTGCGCGTCGAGCCGGCCGTGCTCGCGGTGCCGGGCGAATATCTGGAAGGTGTTGCGCTGTCGCTCGGCGCGGCGTTCCTGTATGCGATCTCGTCGATCGTCACGAAGCACCTGAAGGGCACGCCGCCGCATCTGCTCGCGTTGCTGCAGGCCGGCCTCGGGATCCTGCTGCTCGCGCCGTTCGCGCACTTCGGCACGTTGCCGGCGACCGCCGGACAGTGGCTCGACCTCGTCGTGCTCGGCGTCGTGAACACAGGTCTGATGTATGTGCTGCTGTACGGCGCGATCCAGAAGCTGCCGACCGCGATGACCGGCGCGCTGTCGTTCGTCTATCCGGTTGTCGCGATCGTCGTCGATCGCGTCGCGTTCGGGCAGACGCTCGCGTGGACGCAGGTGGTCGGCGCGCTGCTGATCCTGCTCGCGGCGGCCGGCGTGAATCTCGGCTGGCGCATCGTGCCGGCCCGTCGTGCGGCCGTCGGCCACTGAAACGGTCGTGCGATTCGGCGAGCCGCTACGGGGCAGCGCAGCCGCTCGTCGAATGCGTATTTCAGGCGCGCGTATTGCGGGCAGCGGGTGCGTACATGGCGAGCAAAAGTCGTGCGCGCACACGCGTGGAAGACGCTGTAAGAAGTTGTAGGGAAACACCCGATGCGATGCGGCCGCGTCGCTCGTATGATGCGGGCTGTGACGTTGATCACGTTCACAGGATTCCGATCTCGATGCCGTTCGCCTGTCAGGCTGAACGGCTTTTTTTTATGCGCCGCTTCTCGCCAGCAGACGCCGCCGCGCATCGAGCCGCGCGAGCAACGCGCGCCGCGCGTCGTCGTCCGACGCACGCCATCCCTTGATCTCGTCGCGCGTGCGCAGGCAGCCCGCGCACCAGTCGGTGCGCGGATCGATCCGGCATACGTCGGTGCACGGCGACGCGACCGTGCCGACTGGCACCGTCACCGGCACGTCGCTCATGCGGGCTCCCGCAACGCGACGTCCGCGACCGGCGCGCCCGTCAGCGACACGAGTTCGTTCGGCGACAGGTTGAACACCGCGTGCGGATGACCGGCGGCCGCCCACACGCTGTCGAGCTCGAGCAGGTCGGCGTCGATCAGCGTGACGGGTTCGACGAGATGGCCGATCGGGCAGACGCCGCCGATCGCATAGCCGGTGTTGTCGCGCACGAACTTCGCGTCCGCGCGGCCGACCGCGCCGACTTGCGCGGCGACCTTCTTCTCGTCGACGCGATTCACGCCGCTCGCGACCACGAGCACCGGCGCGCCGTCCGACTGGCGGCGAAACAGGATCGACTTCGCGATCTGCGCGACCGAGCAGCCGAGCCCGGCCGCGGCTTCGGCCGACGTCTTGCCGGTTTCGGCGAGCATCACGATGCCTTTCGCATGGCCGCGCTCGCGCAGCAGCAGCGCGACGCGTCGCGCGGAATCGGGGAGGGAATCGAATGAAGCAGGTGTCGTCATGTTGAGGAATCCATCGAATACCGGGGTCATACGCAGTTCGCGGCGTCGGCCGCGCTCTGCGCCTTGGCGAGCAGGGCGCGACCGGCGCGCGACACGTTCGCGCGGCCGATCGCGTTCGAGATGAAGTCGCCGGCGGCGACGACCTGCGCGAGGTCGATGCCGGTGTCGATGCCGAGGCCCTGCATCAGGTACAGCACGTCCTCGGTCGCGACGTTGCCGGTCGCGCCCTTCGCGTACGGGCAGCCGCCGAGGCCCGCGACCGACGCGTGGAAGATCTCGATCCCTTCGAACAGCGCCGCGTAGATGTTCGCGAGCGCCTGGCCGTAGGTGTCGTGGAAGTGGCCCGACAGGCGTTCGCGCGGGAACACGCGCGTGACGGCCGCGAGCACTTCGCGCGTGCGCGTCGGCGTGCCGACGCCGATCGTGTCGGCGATGTCGATCTCGTCGCAGCCGAGCGCCGCGAAGCGCTCGACGACGTCGACGACCGATGCGACCGGCACGTCGCCCTGGTACGGGCAGCCGAGCGTGCACGACACGCTGCCGCGCAGCCGCAGGCCCGCATCCTTCGCCGCCTTCGCGACCGGCTCGAAGCGCGCGATGCTCTCGGCGATGCTGCAGTTGATGTTCCGCTGCGAAAACGCCTCGCTCGCCGCGCCGAAGATCACGACTTCGTCCGCGCGCGCCGCGACCGCATTCTCGAAGCCCTTCAGGTTCGGCGTGAGCACCGAGTACACGGTGCCCGCGCGGCGCTCGATGCCGGCCATCACGTCGGCGCCGTCGGCCATCTGCGGCACCCATTTCGGCGACACGAACGACGCGGCCTCGACGTTGCGGAAGCCGGCGTGCGACAGGCGGTCGACGAGCGCGATCTTCACGTCGGTCGGCACGAAGGTCTTCTCGTTCTGCAGCCCGTCGCGCGGGCCGACTTCGACGATCTTGACGGCGGTGGGGAACGTCATGGTTGTCTCCTGGTGTGCTTGTAGGTTCAGTAGCCGCGTGCGTAGTCGACGATGCCGCCGACGCGCTCGCCGCGCTCCAGTGCACGGATCTTGCCGGCGATCTGGGCGATGGCTTCGTCGCGCAGCGTCTCGGCCGAGCTGTGCGGCGTGATCGTGATGCGCGGCGCGTGCCAGAACGGGTGGTCTTCCGGCAGCGGCTCGCGGTGGAACACGTCGAGCGTCGCGGCGGCGATCTGGCCGCTCGCGAGCGCGTCGAGCAGGTCGGCTTCGACGAGATGCGCGCCGCGCGCGACGTTGACGACATACGCGCCGGGCGCGAGCCGTGCGAACGTGCGCGACGCCAGGATGCCGTCGGTGTCGGGCGTGCTCGGCAGCAGGTTGACGAGCACCTTCGCGCCGTCGATGCACGCATCGAATGCGCCGTCGCCGGCGAAGGTCGTCACGCCGTCGAGCTGCTTCGCGCTGCGGCTGTAGCCGCGCACGGGCAGGCCGAGCACGGCGAGCGCGCGCGCGACCTGCGCGCCGAGCACGCCGAGGCCGAGCACGGCGACGGTGAAGCTGGCGCGCGCATGCGGTTCGAGCGGTTGCCAGCGGCGCTCGCGCTGCAGCACTTCGTATTCGTCGAAGCGGCGCAGGTAGCGCAGCACCGCGTGCGTCACGTATTCGACCATCTGCTGCGCCATGCCCGAATCCTCGAGCCGCACGAGCGGCACGTGGCGCGGCAGCGTGCCCGGATGCGCGTGCTCGAGCGCGAGGAGCGCGTCGACGCCGGCACCGAGGTTGAAGATTGCGCGCAGGCCGTCGCGCGGGGCGAAGAATTCGCGCGGCGCGCGCCAGACGAGCGCGTAGTCGGCGGCGGCCGTGTCGCCTGGCTGCCACGCGCGCAGTTCGGCTTCCGGCAGCGCATGCGCGATCTGGTCGCGCCACGCGGCCGCTTCCTGGTGCGGGGAATGGAACAGGATCTTCATTGGATGACGGCGCGCGCGCTGGCGAGGCGCGTCGCGGGAACGGCGAGCGGGGCCGGGCGCGGCGCGCCGGCGAGCGTAGCGGACATCGGGCGTCTCCTGACGACCGGGCGCCCGGCGCGTCGGCGCCCGGCCCCGGTTCCGTGTGAAGCTGACGGGAAGCCCACATTCTACGGTTTCGCGGCGCATCGCGCGCCGGTGCGCGGAGCAGGCGGACGCCCCTGCTGGCCCGCCCAATTAAAAGCAAAGCACAAAATATTGGTTCGGCCGCCGCGGACGCCGCGCCACAATCGAATCCCGTCTTCAAGCAAGCGAGGGCAATCATGCGCGCATGCAGCAAATCGGCGTGGCCGCCGCGGCTCGTCACCGTTCCGGGCCTGCACGGCAGCGAAGGCGCTCACTGGCAGACCTGGCTCGAACGGCAGTTCCCGCGCTCGCTGCGCGTCGAGCAGGACGACTGGGACGCGCCCGATCTCGCGCGCTGGGCGCAATCGGTGCGCGCATTGCTCGACCGCGAACGCGGCCCGTTCGTGCTGGCCGCGCACAGCTTCGGCTGCCTCGCGGCCGCGCATGCGCTCGCGCAGTGGCCGCATACGGGCGATGTCGCGGGCGTGCTGCTCGTCGCGCCCGCCAGTCCGAAGAAATTCACGTTTGCCGGGCCGTTCGACGCGCGCCGGCTCGCCGTGCCGTCGATCGTGATCGGCAGCGAAACCGATCCGTGGATGCCGCTCGGCGACGCGCGCACGCTCGCGCAGCATCTCGGCAGCGCGTTCGTGAACCTCGGCGACGCGGGGCACATCAACACCGCGGCTGGCTTCGGGCCGTGGCCGCGCGCGAAGTACTTCATCGACACGCTCGTCCATTGCGCGGCACCGCTGCGCTTTCGCGACGCGGACGACGGCTTCGAGGCCGCGCTCGTCGACCGCGCGCTCGCGCACGCGGTCTGACGGGCGGGCGGCGCGTGCCGCGCGCCGGCGCGCTTACGCCGCGGCGACGGGCCGCACCGCCGCCGGATCCGAATCGCTCGGCCGGCCGGGCTCGGCGTGGCCCGCGAGGTGGCGCGACGTCATGCCGTTTGCGCCACCGCCGACCGTGACGTCATGTCAGCGACGCCTCCCAACGAATGCCCACCGCTCTCCCCGAGCGGGTCCGACTCCTATCGCGTGGTGACGGGATCAGCCCGGCGACGACGCGGCCGCGCTGGAGGCGGCTGCATTCGCGGCGGGCTTCGCATCGTCGTCGTCATCGGGCGGGTAGTGCACGACGGGCGGCGCGAGCGGCGCGGCATCGGATGCGGCGGTATTCGCGCTTGCGTCGCTGTTGAACGCGCTGGCGGCGCCGCTCGATGCGCCGCCGGCCTGCTGCGTGGCGTCGGTCGCGTTGGCGTCGTGCGGCGCGTCGTCGCTGCACGCGGCGACGAAAACGGCGGCACACAGAACGACGGCGACGAAAACGCGACGCATGACTTCTCTCCTGGCAGGCTGATCGGGAAACGTTTTCGAGTATGCCGCCGCGATGCGACGTTTCGGTGAATCGTTTGCAATTCTGGCCTGATCGCGAAGCGTTTTCGTCAGGCTGACCGAATGCTGTCGCGGCGATCCACCGGCACGCATGGCGGAATTTTCCAGCAGAGGCGGATGCTGCGCGCATTTACACGGCGCGCGATGCCGCGACCCGGCCACGGCGACGCGGGCACCCTGCGCGGCATCGTAAATACGACCGGCAATTTGCGACCGATGCGCGGCCGGCCACGCCGAAAAACCGGGCGTTATTGCCACTTCGTCAGCGAACGGCCGGCCGCGCGCCAGCGTGGCGTCATGGCGGCGCGATCACCGCCGACCCGGCCCGTCTGCCGCCCGGTGCGCGCCGCGCACGGTAGCCCGCGCTGCACCTGCATGCGGCCTCCGCAGTGTCGCGGCACCCGAATTGCTCCTTGCCGATGCGTGCGCCGACCGCGCTGCCATCCGGGCACGCGGCGCACCGCCGCGTCCATCAACCATGGAGCTCGCAGAAGTCATGTCCAGCGATCGATCCGATTCTCCGTCTGCCGAACCGCCGCGCGACGCCCCGTCGCCGCTCGGGCCCGGCCATTCAGCGGCGCTGCCGCCGTTGCCGCACGAATTGCCGTCCAGTGCCGCGCGGCGCCGCTTCCTGCAATCCGCGGCGGCTGCCGCGACCGTCAGCGCCGCATCGCACGTTCATCCGCAGCCGTCGTACGCGGCATCCACGCCGGCCGCGCCCCGCCGCGATACGGTGCCGGCGCAGCCCGCGCGTTTCGACATCAACGGGCGCGCGTACACGCTGCAGCTCGAACCGCGCGTCACGCTGCTCGACGCACTGCGCGAATACGCCGGGCTCACGGGCACGAAGAAGGGCTGCGATCGCGGGCAGTGCGGCGCGTGCACGGTGCTCGTCGACGGGCGGCGCATCAACGCATGCCTGACGCTCGCGGTGATGCACGAAGGCGCGCGGATCACGACCGTCGAAGGGCTGGCGCGCGGCGGCGTGCTGAGCCCGGTGCAGCGCGCGTTCGTCGAATGCGATGCGTTCCAGTGCGGCTACTGCACGTCCGGCCAGCTCTGCTCGGCGACCGCGCTGCTCGACGAGTTCGCGGCGGGGGCCGGGAGCGCCGCCACCGACGACGTGCGGCGCCGTCCCGCGCAACTGTCGGACGACGAGATCCGTGAGCGCATGAGCGGCAACCTGTGCCGCTGCGGCGCGTACCCGAACATCGTCGCCGCCGTGCGCGCCGCGCACGCGGCGCGCGGCTAGCCGACGGAGGGCACCGCAATGGAAGCGATCTCCTACGAACGCGCGACCGACGTCGCCGGCGCCGTGCGCGCGGCGCTGCGGCCCGGCGCGGCCTTCATCGGCGGCGGCACGAACCTGCTGGACCTGATGAAGGGCGGCGTCGCGCGGCCCGTCACGCTCATCGACATCACGCGCATCGCGGGCCTCGATACGGTCGATGCGCTGCCCGGCGGCGGCCTGCGCATCGGCGCGCTCGTGCGCAACAGCGATGCGGCCGATCATTCGCGCGTGCGCGCCGACTATCCGCTGCTGTCGCAGGCGCTGCTCGCCGGCGCGTCCGCGCAATTGCGCAACATGGCGACCGTCGGCGGCAACCTGATGCAGCGCACGCGCTGCCCGTATTTCTACGATCCCGCGTTCGCGCAATGCAACAAGCGCGAGCCGGGCAGCGGCTGCGCGGCGATCGGCGGCCACAACCGGATGCACGCGATCCTCGGCGCCAGCCCCCAGTGCGTGGCGGTGAACCCGTCGGACATGAGCGTCGCGCTCGCCGCGCTCGACGCCGTCGTGCAGGTGAGCGGCCCGCGCGGCGCGCGGCAGATTCCGATCGCATCGTTTCACCGCTTGCCGGGCGATCGTCCCGACCTTGACACGACGCTCGAACCGGGCGAGCTGATCACCGCGGTGGACTTGCCGCCGCCGCGCTTCGCCGACCATGCGCACTATCTGAAAGTGCGCGATCGCGCGAGCTACGCGTTCGCGCTGGTGTCGGTCGCGGCTGCGCTGCGGATGGATGGCCCGCGTGTCGCCGACGCACGGATCGCGCTCGGCGGCGTCGCGCACAAGCCGTGGCGGGCGATGGAGGCGGAAGCGCATCTCGCGGGCCGCACACCGACCGACGCGACGTTGCGCGAGGCGGCCGCGCTGGCGTTGCGCGACGCGCGTCCGCTCGACGGTTACGGCTTCAAGGTCGCGCTCGCGCAGCGGGCGATCGTCCGTGCGGTCGAAACGGCAGCCGCCATGCCGGGAGGTGCAGCATGAACACGATGACGGGACAACCGCTGGACCGTGTCGACGGCGTGCTCAAGGTGACGGGCGGCGCACACTACGCGGCCGAATTCTCCGATGCGCGGCTCGCGCACGCGGTGCTCGTGACGAGCACGATCGCATCCGGGCGGATCGAGTCGATCGATGCGGCGCGCGCACGTGCGATGCCGGGCGTGCTGAGCGTGATCACGCATGAGAACGCGATGCGGCTGCCCAACGGCGGCCGGCCGCCGTTGTCGCCGCCGGCCGGGCGCCGGCTCACGTTGCTGCAGGACGACACGGTGCGCTACAGCAACGAACCCGTCGCGGTCGTCGTCGCCGAAACGCTGGAGCAGGCGACCGACGCCGCACATGCCGTGCAGGTGCGCTATCGCGCGACCGATGCCGTGGTGGATTTCGCGCTGGCGAAGCGCTGCGCGCGCGTGCCGCCGAAGCAGCAGGGCCGCCCGATGGATACGCAGCGCGGCGACCTCTATGCGGGCCTGCGCGAAGGCGCGGTGCGCGTCGACGCAACCTATACGACGCCGATGCAGCACCACAACCCGATCGAGCCGCACGCGACGATGGCGCGCTGGGACGGCCCGACGCTCACGCTGCACGATGCGACGCAGGGCGTGTCGGGCGCGAGCACGGCGGTGGCCGCCGTGTTCGGCGTCCCACCGGAACACGTGCGCGTGATTTCGCCATTTCTCGGCGGCGGCTTCGGCTGCAAGGGCTCATCGTGGTCGCACGTGTCGTTGTGCGCGATGGCCGCGAAGCAGGTCGGGCGCCCGGTTCGTCTCGCGCTGACGCGGCCGCAGATGTTCGGCCCGGTCGGCGGTCGGCCGTTCACCGAACAGCGCATCGTGCTGGCCGCCCGCCAGGACGGCACGTTGACGGCGATGCGCCACGACACGATCGCCACCACGTCGACGTTCGAGGACTGGATGGAGATGTGCGGGATGCCGTCGCGGATCATGTACGCGGTGCCGAACCACGCGACCACGCACCGGATCGTGTCGCTGAACGTCGGCACGCCGACGTTCATGCGTGCGCCGGGCGAGGCGTCGGGCTCGTTCGCGCTGGAATCGGCGATGGACGAACTCGCGTGGCGGCTCGGCATGGACCCGGTCGCGCTGCGGCTCGCGAATTACGCGGCGGTCGATCCGCAGGACGGCAAGCCGTGGTCGAGCAACAAGCTGCGCGAATGCTACGAGGTCGGCGCGCGGCGCTTCGGCTGGTCGCGCCGCACCGGCACGCCGCGCACGATGCGCGACGGCGACACGCTGATCGGCCTAGGGATGGCGGCCGCCACGTATCCGGCGAACCGCAGCGAAGCGTCGGCGCGGGCGCGCATCTTGCCGGACGGCACGGCCGAAGTCGCGTCGGGCACGCAGGACATCGGCACCGGAACCTACACGGTGATGACGCAGGTCGCGGCCGATGCGCTCGGCTTCTCGCCGCGGAACGTGCGCTTCGCGCTCGGCGATTCCAGCCTGCCGCGTGCGCCGGTATCGGGCGGCTCGCAGTCGGCGGCGAGCGTGGCGCCGGCCGTGCGCGAGGCCGCGCTGCAGGCGCGCGCGAAGCTGATCGCGCTGGCGGTCGCCGACCCCGGGTCGCCGCTGCACGGCACCGCGGCCGGCGACGTGACGGTCGACAACGGCTGGGTCGTGCATCGCGACGAGCCGTCGCGGCGCGATCCGGCCGCGGCGGTGATCGCGCGTGCGGGCGGCCGGCCGATCGACGCGCAGGCGACGACCAAGCCGGGCGACGAGAAGTCACGCTATGCGTCCCATTCGTTCGGCGCGGTGTTTGCCGAAGTGCACGTCGACGCCGAGCTCGGCACGATTCGCGTACCGCGCATCGTCGGCGTCTACAGCGTCGGCAGCCTGCTCAACGCGAAAACGGCACGCAGCCAGTTGATCGGCGGGATGGTGTGGGGGCTCGGCACCGCGCTCGAGGAAGGCTCGCATCTCGACGTACGGCACGGCCGCTTCACGAACGCGAATCTCGCTGAATATCACGTGCCCGTGAACGCAGACATCGGCGAGCTGGATGTGAGTTTCGTCGACGAGCGCGACACGCATTTCAATCCGCTCGGCGTTCGCGGCATCGGCGAGATCGGCATCACCGGCGTGCCGGCCGCGATCGCCAATGCGGTCTTTCAGGCGACCGGCGTGCGGGTGCGCGATCTGCCGATCACGCTCGACAAGGTGGCGATGCCGATGCGGGCGTGAGCGCCGGCGTCAGCGCCGCGGCGTCCTGCGCCGCACCTCGCTGCGCAGCCAGTCGAGCCACGTGCGGATCGCCGCTTCGTGAGGATGGCCGGGGCGCCACACGACGTAGTGCGCATACACGTCGGTCACGCGCACCGTCGACACGCGCACGAGCGTGCCGTTCGCGAGTTCGGGCTCGATCAGCGAGCGGCGCGCGAGTGCGACGCCGCGCCCCTTCAGCGTCGCGTCGATCAGCGCATTCGGATCGGTGAAGCGCGGCGCGCGCGCGGATTCGGTGAGGTCGAGCCGCGCGGCCTGGAGCCACGGTTCCCACGGTTGCGCGGGATGGCGCAGCAGCGTCGCGCGCACGAGATCGGCCGGCGCGCGCGGTGCGATGCCGTCGCGATTGCGATACGCGGGGCTCGCGACCGGAAAGATCGTCTCGTTCATCAGCTTCTCGGCGACGACGCCCGGCCACGTGCCGGGCCCGTAGCGCAGCGCGACGTCGATGCGGTCGCGCTTGCGCAGCGGTGCGAGCGCCACGTCCGGGTGCAACACGATCGCGATGCGCGGATGCGCGGCCGCGAAGCGCGGCAGGCGCGGCGCGAGCCAGCGCTCGGCGACGCTCGGCAGCACGCTGACGTTCAGCGTGACGTCGCAGGTGCGCGGGCGACTGCGCACGGCGAGCGCCGGCTCGAACGCACGCTCGAGCACGCTGAGGCCCTGGCGTACCTGCAGGGCGAGCGCGTGCGCGGCGTGCGTCGGCGTCGCGCCGTTGCGCTCGCGCGTGAAGAGCGGATAGCCGAGCTGCGCCTCGAGCGCGCGGATGTGCTGGCTGACGGCGCCTTGCGTGAGCGCGAGTTCGTCGGCCGCGCGCGTGAAGCTCTGCAGCCGCACGGCGGTCTCGAACGCGCGCAGCGTCTGCAGCGGAGGAAGGTGGATGCGTCGCATGCGGGTATTAGTAACACTAATGTCCGAGCACGACAATTCATCGTTTGCGGCGGGCAGGCACGCGTTCCTACACTCGGTTCCGTCTTCCACAGCCTCGTCGGGCCCCCCACCATGAACGCCTATCGTCTCTATCTTTCGCCGGGCGCCTGCTCGCTTGCCGCCCACATCGCCCTGGAGGAAACCGGCGCGCCGTTCGACGTCGAGATCGTCTCCGTGCAGAAGCAGCAGAATCTCGAGGCGCGCTATCTCGCGATCAACGCGAAGGCGCGCGTGCCGGTGCTCGCGATTCCAGGCGAGCCGCACGTGCTGACCGAAACGCCGGCGATCCTCACGTATCTCGCGCGCCGTTATCCCGATGCGCAATTGCTGCCGCTCGGCGATCCGCTGCGCGAGGCACGGTGCCACGAATGGCTCGCCTGGCTGGTCGGCTGGGTGCATGGCGTCGGCTATGGCGCGCTATGGCGGCCGGGCCGCTTCATCGGCGATCCGGCCCTGCATGGCGAGGTCAGCGCGCACGGGCGACGCACCATCGAAGCCGCGAACGAAACGATCGAAGCCGCGCTCGCCGACGGCCGCACATGGGCCGAGCCGGGTGCGCATTCGATCGTCGATCCGTTCCTGTTCGTGCTGTATCGCTGGGGCGTCGCGATCGGGCTCGACATGACGCGGCATGCGGCTTGGACTGCCCACGCGCAGCGCGAGGCCGAGCGGCCGGCGTCGCGGCATGCGCTGGCGCGCGAGGCGGTCTGACGGATTGCGCGGGCGTCGTGGCGTGCGCGGCGACGCCGGCCTGAGACGTGCGGCTGCTATTTCGCGGCGAACAGCGGATAGGTCGCGCCGGCGACCAGCGCGGCCGCGAGCCACACGACACTCCACGAACTGACCGCGAGCAGCGGTGGAATCGCGAGTGGCGTCGCGAACAGCCCCAGGTAGACGATGGTATTGGCCATTCCGAGTGCGGTGCCCGCCTGATTCGCGCCCGCGAGCGTCGCGAGCTCCGTGTACGCGACGCCGTGCCACGCGGACACGCAGATGCCGGCGAACACGAGAATCGCGACGATCGCGGCGAGCGGCACGTGCGCATGGCCGGCCGTTGCGGCTGCGAGCAGCGCGAACGAGCCGGCCGCGACGAATACCGATCCGCGCAGATACGCGCGCCGGTTGCCGTGCCGATCGGTATGACGGCCGCTCCACACGCGCATCACCATCGCGCCCAGCTGCAGCGTGACCATCGCCGCGCTGATGCCGGCGAGGCCGAGCCGGCCGAAGTCGTGCAGGAACACCGTCGCGAACGTGAGCACCGCGAACTGCGGCGCGCACAGCAGGCCGATGCCGAGCACGATGCGCCACACGGGGCCGCTCGCGAGCGGGTTGCGCCCCTGATGCGCGGACGGCTGCCGCTCGACGGGGCGATGCGTGGCCGGGTGCATCACGGCCGGTTCGGCCGGCGGCTCATGCAGCCAGCGCCAGGTGAGCGCGGCCGATCCCGCGCACAGCAGCATCAGCGCGCCGAATACCGCGGCAAAGCCGATATGCGACGCGAGCGACGGCAGCAGCGCCGCGCCGATGCCGCCGCCGAGCGGCACGGCCGTCTGGCGGATGCTCATCGCGAGCCCGCGTTCGCGCTCGCCGAACCAGCGCATCACCGCGCGCCCGCTCGACCCGTTCACGCTGCCGCCGAGCAGGCCGACGCAGCACATCGCCGCGACGACGCGCATCAGCGGCGGCACGCCGTGCGTGGTCGGGACAATCGTGCCCACCATCAGCGCGAACATCGCGGCCGTCGCGACGAGCCCGGCGAGCAGCACGCGGCGGTCGCCGAAGCGGTCGGCGGCCATCCCCCACGGCAGCTCGGACAGCGCGACGCCGAAGCCGAGCGCGCCGAGCACGAGGCCGAGCGCGCCGTTGTCGAGGTGATAGGCCGTGCGCATCCACACAGCCGTGGTCGGAATGCCGGCCGCCGCGGCCGAAAAGCTCATGTTCGCGGCGACGCCGGCCGCCAGCACGCGCCAGCGATGAGCCGCGCCGCGCACGTCGCGGGCGGGCGAGGAGGGGGAAGCGATGCACGAGGTATCCATGACGGCAGGCCCGGGTGGAAATTGACATCCACAGTCTGGCGACCTACATTCATCCTGAAAATCGGAAAGTTCTTGATGAATCGTTCGATAAAACAGGATGGTTGAGATGTCCGGACAAGACATTCCACACGACGACGGCGAGTCGCTCGCGCTGGCCGATGCCACGCTGGCCCGGCCCAACTTCGACGTGGCGGCGCTGCGCAGCCTCGTCGCCGGGGTGGATCTCGGCAGTTTTGCGAAGGCGGCCGACCGCGTCGCGCGCTCGTCGTCGGCGGTGAGCGCGCAGATCCGCAAGCTCGAGGAGCAGGCCGGCACGCCGCTGTTCGTGAAGGCGGGGCGCGGGCTGGCGCTGACCGATGCCGGCGACGCGATGCTGCGCTATGCGCGGCGGATGATCGAGCTGAACGACGAGGCGGCCGCGGCCGTGCGCGGCATGAATCTCGACGGCTGGGTGCGCGTCGGGCTGCAGGAGGATTTCGGCGAGGCGATTCTGCCCGACGTGCTCGGGCGGTTCGCGCGTGCGCATCCGAAGGTGCGGATCGAGGCGCGCGTGGCGCGCAATGCCGACTTGCTCGACCGGCTCGACGCGAACCAGCTCGATCTCGCGCTGGTGTGGGGAGACCCGGCGTCGGCGGCGCTGGTGGCGCGCGCGGGGATCGACAGCGAAGCGATCGCGCAGGTGCCGATGCAGTGGGTGGGGGCGGCGGGCGGCTTCGGCATGCCGGGCGGCGGTGCGGAGAAGGAGGGCGGCGCGGACGAAACAGGCGGCGATGCGGTGCGCGCGCCAGGCGAGCCGCTGCCACTCGTCGTGTTCGACCGGCCGTGCCGATTCTTCGGCGCGGCGACCGGCGCGCTCGATCGCGCGGGCGTGCCGTGGCGCGTTGCGTTCACGACCCCCAGTCTCGCCGGGCTATGGGCCGCGGCGGCGGCCGGCCTCGGGCTGACGGTGCGCTCGCAGTACGGGCTGCCCGCGTCGGTGCGCGTGCTCGATGCGGCTTCGAGCGGGTTGCCGGCGCTGCCGAGTTTGCCGCTGATCTTGCTGCGGCGCACGTCGTCGGCGACGCCGACCGTCGATCGGCTCGCGCGGATCGTGAAGCAGGCGGTGCGGGATGCGACGGAGGGGACGGGGGTGGCGCTGGCGGCGTGACGAAACCTTCGATTGCCGTGGCAGGGTGTTGTTCGGCACTCCCTCTGCCGATCGGTCGAATGGATCGATCAGGTGAACCTGACTACAGTGATGATCACTTGAAACGGAGGTCATCATGCGAAACGCAAATACGCCCGGCGCCAGTGCGGCCGATCCGGCCCAAAGGGCAGATGTCACGATCCGCGGTGACGGGGCGTCAACTGATCGACTCGTGCCTGGCGATCCGCCTGTTCGGTTCGGTATCCTGCAAGGGCAGGCGTGGATCGCGGACGATTTCGATGCCCCGCTGCCCGATTACCTGCTGGATGCCTTCGAAGGGCGCTGATGCGGCTGTTGCTCGATACGCACATCTTTTTGTGGATCGTGACCAATGACCCCAGGCTGAGCGCAACGGCGCGCCGGCTGATCTCGGCCGCCGATGACCGTTTCGTCAGCAGCGCGAGTATCTGGGAGGCCGCCATCAAGGCGGGCCTGGGGAAGCTCGATATCGACGTCGGCAAGCTGATTCGTGCGATCGGCGCGAGCGGGATTCGCGAGCTACCCGTTCGGGCCGTGCATGGGGCCGCGGTCCGTGATCTGCCGCACCACCATCGTGATCCATTCGATCGCTTGCTGGTCGCGCAGGCTCGTCACGAGCCGCTTCAGCTCGTGACGGCCGATGCCTATCTCGCGCGGTACGACCGGTCTCTCGTTCTGACAGTTTGAAGCAATCTGTCGGGGCGAAATCGATCGGTCGCCTGCACGTCATGTGGCGTCGCGGTTCATGCGGCCGCGACGTCCGGCTCGATTTCGTCCAGTTCCGCACAAATGGCCGCCAGCCGCTCCTTCAACCCTTCACTTGCCGGCACGAACGGCAGCCGCAACCCGTCCTCGCACCACCCTTGCGCGGCCAGCACGGCCTTCACCGGCGCCGGGTTCGGCTCCGCGAACAGCGCCGCGACGAGCGGCCGCAGCGCGACCGACAGGCGCCGCGCATCGGCGAGCCGGCCGTCGCGCAGCAGCGCGTGGATGCGCACATGCCATTCGGGCAGCACGTGCGCGCTGCTCGCGATCGCGCCGTGCGCACCGGTGCACATCGCCGCGAAGTTCTGGTTGTCGTCGCCGGACAGGATCGCGAGCGGCGTGTCGTGCACGAGCCGGCTCATCCGGTCGAGCGTGCCGCCGCATTCCTTGATGCCCGCGACGCGCGGGTCGCGCGCGAGCGCCTGCAGCGTGTCCAGTTCGACGTTCACGCCGGTGCGGTATGGGATGTTGTAGACGAGCACCGGCAGGTCGGCCGCGTCGACGATCGCCTCGACGTGGCGGCGGATGCCGTCCTGCGTCGGCCGCACGTAGACGGGCGGCGTGACGAGCAGCCCGTCAGGCCGCAGCGCCGCGAGTTCGCGCGCACGGGCAGCCGCGAAATGCGTCGCGCTCGCGGTCAGCCCGACGACGATCGGCAGCCCGGGTGCCGCGTCGCGCAGCGTCGCGAACACCGCGTCCTGTTCGCGTGCGTCGAGCAGCACGCCTTCACCGGTCGTCGCGCCCGCGACGAAGCCCGCGAGGCCCGCGGCCGCATAGTGGCGCGCGAGTCGCGCGAGCGCGGCATGGTCGACTTCGCCGTGGTGGAACGGCGTGATGATCGGCAGCCAGATACCTTCGAAACGTGTGTTCATGCAAAGCCTCAGGGTGGAAACGGAGTGGGAAGGAACCGTTCCGCCGGCGGAGAGCCGGAGCGAGGCGTGCGAGCAAGGAGAAAGAAACGACCTGCGGGCATCCCGTCCGGCATTCGCCTGACGGGACGCGACGTCCCCGTCAGTCGAGGAGTCGTTTTTTCAGTTTCAGCCCGGCCGCGCGCGCACCTGCCGCGACGGCGGCGAGGATCGGAAGCGAGCGCAGGGCAGCGGACATGGAGGAACCGGGAAATGGGCTGAGCGGCGATCTTAACACCGGTTCCGATCCGCGCGCGAGCGCCTGCCGTCGTTTAGCAGGATTCGAGATTTGCTTTCCACGACTGATTGGAAAGCGCGCCGCGCCCGGCCGCTAGAATGCCCGCTTACGTTTCGATGACAGCGCGTACGCGTGCCGTCACGCACATTCACCACCACTGGAAACGGGGCATATCACGATGGCAAGCATGAAGGGGATCGGCCGCTGGCTGCACACGGGCGCGGCGGCGGCGCTGGTCGTGGCGGCGACGGCCGCGCACGCGGATACGTCGATCCTGAACGTGTCGTACGACGTGACGCGCGAACTGTACAAGGACATCAACGCGGGTTTCGCCGCTGCCTACAAGCAGAAGACCGGCGAGACGGTCGCGATCAAGCAGTCGCACGGCGCGTCGAGCGCGCAGGCGCTGTCGGTGCTGCAAGGGCTGCAGGCCGACGTCGTGACGATGAACCAGCCGAACGACATCGATCTGCTCGCCGAGCGTGGCCAGCTGCTGCCGAAGGACTGGCGCGCGCGTTTCCCGGACAACAGCTCGCCGTACTCGACCACGATGGTGTTCCTGGTGCGCAAGGGCAACCCGAAGGCGATCAAGGACTGGAGCGATCTCGCGAAGCCGGGTGTCCAGGTGATCATCGCGAACCCGAAGACGTCGGGCAACGGCCGCTATGCGTATCTGGCCGCGTGGGGCTTCCAGAAGCAGAAGGGCGCGACCGACCAGCAGGCGATCGACTTCGAGAAGGCGATCTTCCGCAACGTGCCGGTGCTCGACTCCGGCGGCCGCGGCGCGACGACGACGTTCACGCAGCGCGGCATCGGCGACGTGCTGGTCACGTTCGAGAACGAAGTCGCGCTGATGGACACCGGCGCATCGGGCGCGCAGTTCGACGCGGTGTATCCGTCGGCGAGCATCCTCGCGGAGCCGCCCGTCGCCGTCGTCGACAAGGTCGTCGACAAGAAGGGCACGCGCAAGGTCGCGCAGGCGTATCTCGACTACCTGTACACGCCGGAAGCGCAGGAAATCATCGCGCAACACCATTTGCGCCCGCGTGACGCGAACGTGCTGAAGAAGCATGCGGCCGAATTCAAGTCGCTGAAGACGTTCAGCGTCGAGCAGGTCTTCGGCAGCTGGGCGAACGCGCAGAAGACGCACTTCGCGGACGGCGGCACGTTCGACCAGGTGATCGTCGACCGCAAGTGAGCGCCGCGCGCAGCGCGCCCTCGCCCATTCGCCGACGATGCAGCCGGCCGCTTCCGCGGCCGGTTTTTTTTGCGCCGCGCGGCCGGTGGCGCGACGGATTTCCATTCCGAACCGGCACGCATACCCGGCCGCCGCCGCGCGTGCTACGCTCATCGCCTCCCTGTTTCCGGCACCGCGCGATGAACGTCGATTCGTCCTCCCCAGCCTCCCGCGGCCGTGGCCGCAAGCTCTGGTCGGGCACCCGCCCGGTGATTGCGTACGGGATGCCGCCGCTCGGCTGGCGCGACCTCTATCACCGCGCGCTGACGGTGAGCTGGCCCGTATTCTTCCTGTCGCTCGCCGTGCTGTTCCTGCTGCTCAATGGCGCCTTCGCGACGCTCTACCTGCTTGGCCATGCGCCGATCGCGAACCAGTCGCCGGCCGGCTTCGGCGGCGCGTTCTTCTTCAGTGTCGAGACACTCGCGACCGTCGGCTATGGCGACATGCACCCGCAGACCGTCTATGCGCACCTGGTCGCGACGTTCGAGATCTTCGTCGGGATGTCGGGCATTGCGATGGCCACGGGGCTCGTGTTCGCGCGGTTTTCGCGGCCGCAGGCGAAGATCCTGTTCGCACGCTACGCGATCGTCCGGCCGTTGAACGGCAGGATGACGCTGATGGTGCGCGCCGCGAATGCGCGCCAGAACGTGATTGCCGAGGCGCAGGCGAAACTGCGGCTGATGCGCGTCGAAGGCACGCACGAGGGCTACACGTTGCGCAAGATCCACGACCTGGCGCTCGTGCGCAGCGAGCATCCGATCTTCCTGCTCGGCTGGAACCTGATGCACGTGATCGACGAATCGAGCGCGCTGTTCGGCGAGACGCCCGAATCGCTCGCCGCGCGCGACGCGTCGTTACTGATCACGATCGAAGGCTCGGACGAGACGACCGCGCAGGTGATGCAGGCGCGTCACTCGTGGGAGCATGACGAGATCCGCTGGCGTCACCGCTATGTCGACCTGATGCACGACGAAGACGGCATCACGCACATCGACTACACGCATTTTCATGAGGTGGTGCCGGTCGACGCCGATACCGACGAGCGCGGCTCGCCGGGTGCGGTGGTCAACGCCGGCGCCGCGACGTCGGGCCCGGCCGCGTAGCGGCGCTCGCGGGCGGGCCGGTCGTGCCGCCCCCGAGCGACGCGTCTACACGTCACGCATGCAGCAGGCGCGCCGCTTCGCGCTGTTCGATCGCGACCGCGCGGCGGAATGCGTCGCGATCCTCGGCGCGCGCGACGTAGTCGCCGAGCACGCCTTCGTGCGGCAGCAGATGCGCGTCGAAGGCGATCTTCAGCGTGCTGGCGAGCAGCAGGTCGGCCGCCGTGAAGCGGTCGCCGACGAGCCATGGACGATGGGCGAGCGCTTGCGCGAGTGCGCGCTGCACGCGCGTGATGTTGCCCCAGCCGAACGCGACCGGATTTCCCGACGCGCCGGTGAATTTTTCGGCCATCGCCGGTTCGAGGCAGGTCGGCGTGAAGAACATCCATTGGAGGAAACGGCCGCGCAGCGGATCGTCGGGCGCGACGCCGAGCCCGGCAGCCGGGCAGCGGTCGGCAAGATAGAGCAGCACGGCGCCCGATTCGGCGAACGGCATGCTGCCGTCGTCGAGTGCGGGCAGCTTGGCCATCGGGTTGACCTGCACGAACGCGTCGCTGCCCTGTTCGTGCGAACGCAGGTCGATCGGCACGAGTTCGTACACCACGCCGAGTTCTTCGAGCATCCACAAGGCCCGGAATGCCCGGGTCTTCGGCCAATAGTAGAGCTTCATCTTGCCTCCGCGTTGGGGTGCAACTGTCGGTCCGGTGGATGCTCCAGCGTACCCGAGCAGCGGCGGTTCGGACAGGGGCGCCCGGCTAGGGGCGCCCGGCGAGGGGCTTCCCGCCGCGCGCGGCTATCTGCGTGTGATGACCCGATGCGTTATGTGTCGGGCGTGAATCAGGCAGAAGTCCGGGCAAAGCCTTACGATACAAGAAGGTTTGGTTATGACTAGTTATACTTAAACTAGTTATAAATTTTGCGGAAATCCCGGTATTGGCTGGCATCCCGCACACGGCATCACGGAGCCCGCAGCGTCCGCGCACACGCCAACACCGGCATCCTTCCGCAAGCGCCGATGCATCGCGAAACAGGGAAATCATGGGAGACAACTCACGCATGGCAAACGACGATCGCACCACGATCATTCCGAGAAGAACGCCGGAATCGGCGGCGATGGTGGCCGAAGTCAAGCGGGCGATGTCGATCGCCGCGCGGATCAATCGCCTGACGTTCGACGATGCCGCCGAGGTGCGCACATTATTCGGAGAGCTGATCGGCACGCAGGTGGATGACGGCTTCGTGTTGATCCCGCCGTTCCATGCGACGGGCGGCACCGGCATGACGCTCGGGCGCAATGTGTTCATCAACCAGAACTGCACGTTCTACGATCTTGGCGGGCTCGAGATCGGCGATGACGTGATGATCGGGCCGAACGTCAGCCTCATCACGTCCGGCCATCCCGTCGAACCTTCGCGGCGGCGCGACTTCGTCGTCGCGAAGCCGATCGTGATCGAACGGAACGTCTGGATCGGCGCCGGCGCGACGATCATCGGCGGTGTGACGGTGGGCGAAAACTCGGTGGTCGCGGCCGGCGCCGTCGTCACGCGGGATGTTCCGCCGAATGTGCTGGTCGGCGGCAATCCGGCGGCGGTCATCCGGTCGATTGTCGAGTAATCCGACGCGAGGACGCTTGCCCATTCGAGGCAGCCGGGATGGGCGGATGTGGATAACCGACCCCCGAGGCGACTCGAAACACTGTGCATTTGAATGGTGAGGGCGCCGCCGAGGCAGTCTGGATGCGGCTTTCTGGCAAATGCCCGATAGCGGTTGGCGGATGCGCGGGCCGTTCCGGTCGATGGTTGGAAGAAAGTCGCGCCGCGCGATCGGTTGTGGATATCCTCACGCCGAAACGACTCGGCGCCCTGTGCATTTCACAGGTGAGGGTCACCGGATGATACGGAACGCATGAAGCGGGTTGTGGACAACTCGCCCGCGAAACGACGCGAAATGCTGTGGAATTCAACGGTGAGGGGCCGCGTCCGATCGGGCGATGCGCCTTTCCTGGCGCGGCTTACCGGTCTTTGCGTGGTTCGAGGCGTCGCGCATTCTAGCCGAACGCGCGCATGCTTGGCGGAACCGCGTGCGTGCCGCGATGTGGAGATCCGGTTCCGGCTGTCACCCGGAAGGCCGTGCATTTTAACGGCGAGTGCGGGTGCGTGGTCTGCAACATGCAGATTTCGCGGCGCCTCGCCGCGTTCGCAAGCGACTCGAAACGCTGCGCAATGCAGCGGCGAGCGCGAATACGCGAGCGGTGGTCGGCGCGGCAAGATGCGATCGTTCCGCCAGCGGTTCCGTCCGAAGTGGCGTGCATGTCCGGTTCGGACGCGAGCGTGCGAGCGGGGCCAACGCAAGCCCCCGTGTGGATATCCGATCACCGAAACGACTCGCGACACTGTGCATTTCGACGGTGAGCGGCAGTACCCGATCGGCCGATGAGCCTTTGCCAGCAAGGATTGCCGGCCGGTCTCGCCTTCCGCGGCGCGCATCCGTCATCGCATTGGTAGATGCGCATGCATGTGGATATCCTGCGTCGCGGACCACTCGACGCGCTGTGGTTTTCAACGGTGAGGGTGCCCGCGTGGCTGGTCGGCAATGCCGGATCGGGCGTGGATAACCGCTGTTGTGGACACTCGAAGCCCTGTGTATTTCAACGGTGAGCGCGAGCCCGCGATTGTGCCGCATGCGCGTTGCGGCGTACATGTCCGGCCGATAAACCTGCTCGTGCCCCCGTGTGTACTTCTGCGGAGTGTGTGAATCCGCGATTGCGCCGCATGCGGGTTCCGGCCTGCCTGTTCGGCAGATAAGCCCGCTCTCGACCCAATGCATTTCCATGGTGAGCGGGAGCCCGCGGTTGTTCGGCATGCGGGTTCCAGCGTGCCCGTCCGGCCGATAAACCCGCGCGCGATCCGGTGTATTTCCACGGTGAGTGTGAGTCCGCGATGGTGCGGCATGCGTGCACCAGGGCGCCCGTCCGGCGGATCGTCCCGCTCGCGACCCGGTGTATTTCCACGGTGAGTGCAGGCCCGCGATTGCGCAGCATGCGTGTTCCAGCGTGCCTTTCCGGCTGATAAACCCACTCGCGACCCAACGTACTTCCACCATGAGCGCGAGTCTGCACTTGCCCGGCATGCATGTTTCCGCACGCCTTTCCAGCCGACAAACTCACTCACGACCCTGAGCATTCGAACGCCGAAGGCGAGCCGCCGATCGACGCAACACGCCCTCACCGATGTGGATATCCGCAGCCGAAATCCACTCGCCGCGCTGTGAATTTCGACGGTGAGCGTCGAGGCAAGCGCCAAACGCATGCCGCCAACGATGTGGACATCCCGGCCTCCACGCCACTCGAAACGCTGTGCAATCGAACGGTGAGCGCGCGAGCCCGGTCGGCCGAGGGGCGCGGCGTTGTGGACATCCCGCACCACCGACCAATCGCAACGCTGTGCATTTCAATGGTGAGGGTCACCGCCACGAAGCGCTGAAACGCTTGTCGCACGGGGCACGAGCGCCATCCGCCCCCTACCCGGGGCCACCGTCGGACCGCCACGCGTTTCCCCGACAAGCGACCAGCCCACCCCGACGCGTCACCCATCCCGCCCGACCGCCGTGCGCGAAAACTCTCTCAAATCCCGCCAAAAAGGTGCGCAGCTTTTCTCACAGAGGGCCCGCCCGAGCAAGATGAGAAAAAACATTCTCGGCTGCGCGCGAAAAAATAGAGCCATTCGCTGCCGCCAGTCACGCGTCGCCCGACGCCCTGCCGAGCAGCCCAGAACAGCACAATCCGGAGACATCCCCCCATGACTGCCCGCCTGCCCGTCGATGGCACGCCTGCCCTGTCCGACTACCGCCTGACCGACAACCTGACCGCGACGCGCGGCCGGATTTTCCTGACCGGCACGCAGGCGCTGGTCCGCCTGCTGCTGATGCAGCGCACGGTCGACGCCGAACAGGGGCTCAACACGGCCGGCTTCGTCAGCGGCTATCGCGGCTCGCCGCTCGGCATGGTCGACCAGCAGCTGTGGAAGGCGAAGAAGCTGCTCGACGCCGGCGGCGTGCGCTTCCTGCCCGCGATCAACGAGGAACTCGGCGGCACGGCCGTGCTCGGCACGCAGCGGGTCGAGGCCGATCCCGAGCGCACGGTCGAGGGCGTGTATGCGATGTGGTACGGCAAGGGGCCGGGCGTCGATCGCGCCGGCGACGCGCTGAAGCACGGCAACGCGTACGGCTCGTCGCCGCATGGCGGCGTGCTCGTCGTCGCGGGCGACGACCACGGCTGCGTGTCGTCGTCGATGCCGCACCAGAGCGACTTCGCGATGATCGCGTGGCACATGCCGGTCGTGAACCCGGCGAACATCGCCGACATGCTCGAATTCGGCCTGTACGGCTGGGCGCTGTCGCGCTACTCGGGCGCGTGGGTCGGTTTCAAGGCGATCTCGGAAACGGTCGAATCGGGCTCGACCGTCGACCTCGACGCGCTGCAGACGCAGTGGCCGGCGCCGGAAGGCTTCACACCGCCGGCGGGCGGCCTGCACAACCGCTGGCCCGATCTGCCGAGCCTCACGATCGAGGCGCGCCTCGCCGCGAAGCTCGACGCGGTGCGCCATTTCGCGCGCACCAACAGCATCGACAAGTGGATCGCGCCGAGCGCGCTGGCGAACGTCGGCATCGTGACCTGCGGCAAGGCGCACCTCGACCTGATGGAAGCGCTGCGCCGCCTCGACCTGACGGTGGCCGATCTCGACGCGGCCGGCGTGCGGATCTACAAGGTCGGCCTGTCGTATCCGCTCGAGATGACGCGCGTCGAAACCTTCGTCGACGGCTTGGCCGAAGTGCTCGTGATCGAGGAGAAGGGCCCGGTCATCGAGCAGCAGATCAAGGACTACCTGTACAACCGCACGGAAGGCGCGCGCCCGCGCGTGCTGGGCAAGCACGACGCCGCCGGCGCCTGCCTGCTGTCCGAGCTCGGCGAGCTGCGCCCGTCGCGCATCCTGCCGGTGTTCGCCGACTGGCTCGCGCGCCACAAGCCGGCGCTCGACCGCCGCGAGCGCGTGGTCGATCTCGTCGCGCCGCAGATCCTGTCGAACGAGGCGGACGCGGTGAAGCGCACGCCGTATTTCTGCTCGGGCTGCCCGCACAACACGTCGACGAAGGTGCCGGAAGGCTCGATCGCGCAGGCCGGCATCGGCTGCCACTTCATGGCGTCGTGGATGGAGCGCGACACGACGGGGCTGATCCAGATGGGCGGCGAGGGCGTCGACTGGGCCGCGCACGCGATGTTCACCAACACGAAGCACGTGTTCCAGAACCTCGGCGACGGCACCTACTTCCACTCGGGCATCCTCGCGATCCGCCAGGCCGTGGCCGCGAAAGCGAACATCACGTACAAGATCCTCTACAACGACGCGGTCGCGATGACGGGCGGCCAGCCGGTCGACGGCAGCATCTCGGTGCCGCAGATCGCGCGGCAGGTCGAGGCGGAAGGCGTGTCGCGCTTCGTCGTCGTGTCCGACGAGCCGGAGAAGTACGACGGTCATCACGGCCAGTTCCCGACCGGCACGACGTTCCATCACCGCAGCGAACTCGACACCGTGCAGCGCGAGCTGCGCGAGACGCCGGGCGTCACCGTGCTGATCTACGACCAGACCTGCGCGGCCGAGAAGCGCCGCCGCCGCAAGAAGGGCGAATTCCCCGACCCGGACAAGCGCCTGTTCATCAACGACGCCGTGTGCGAAGGCTGCGGCGATTGCGGCGTGCAGTCGAACTGCCTGTCGGTCGAGCCGCTCGAAACACCGCTCGGCCGCAAGCGCCGCATCGACCAGTCGTCGTGCAACAAGGACTACTCGTGTGTGAACGGCTTCTGCCCGAGCTTCGTGACGGTCGAAGGCGCGGCGCTGAAGAAGGCGGCCGGTGCCGCGTTCGACGAAGCCGCGCTCGCCGTGCGCGTCGACGCGCTGCCGGTGCCGGCGACGCATCTCGACGCGGCACCGTTCGACATGCTCGTGACGGGCGTCGGCGGCACGGGCGTGGTGACGGTCGGCGCGCTGATCAGCATGGCCGCGCACCTCGAAGGCAAGAGCGCGTCGGTGCTCGACTTCATGGGCTTCGCGCAGAAGGGCGGCTCGGTGCTGTCGTTCGTGCGGATCGCGTCGAGCGACCGGTGGCTGAACCAGGTGCGCATCGACACGCAGCAGGCCGACGTGCTGCTCGCGTGCGACATGGTCGTCGGCGCAAGCGCCGAGGCGCTGCAGACGGTGCGTCACGAGCGTTCGCGGATCGTCGTCAATACGCACCGGATCCCGAACGCGTCGTTCGTGCAGAACCCCGATGCGAACCTGCATGCGGACGCGCTGCTCGAGAAGATGCGCCACGCGGCCGGCGACGGCTACCTGTCGAGCTGCGACGCGCAGGCGCTCGCCGCGAAGTTCCTCGGCGACTCGATCGGCGCGAACATCCTGATGCTCGGCTATGCATGGCAGCTCGGCCTCGTACCGGTGTCGCTCGCGGCGATGATGCGTGCGATCGAGCTGAACAACGTCGCGGTGCCGATGAACAAGCTCGCGTTCTCGATCGGCCGGATGGCGGCCGGCGACGCGGCGGGCCTCGATGCGTTGTGGAACGCGCGTCACACGGTGGCCGCGCATGCCGCGCCGGAGACGCTCGCCGAGCTGATCGCCGATCGCGAAGCGCGTCTCGACGCGTACGGCGGCGCACGCTATGTCGAGCGCTACCGTACGCTCGTGAGCGCGGCGCGTGCGAAGGGTGACGACGCGCTGACGCGCGCGGTCGCGACGACGTTCTACCGGCTGCTCGCGGTGAAGGACGAATACGAGGTCGCGCGGCTGTACGCGGACGACGCGTTCCGCACGGCGCTCGAAGCGCAGTTCGAAGGCGTGCCGGGGCAGGCCTATCGCGTGAAGTTCAACCTGGCGCCGCCGACGGTCGCGAAGGCCGGCCGCGACGGCAGCGCACCGAAGAAGCGGGTGTTCGGCCAGTGGATGTGGCCGGTGTTCGGCATGCTGGCGCGCGTGCGCAGCCTGCGCGGCACGGGGCTCGATCCGTTCGGCCGCACTGTCGAGCGCAAGATGGAGCGTGCGCTCGCCGACGACTACGAGACGACGCTCGCGCGTGCGCTCGCCGCGATGACGGCCGGCAATGCGGCGCAGGTCACGCAACTGGCCGACCTGCATGCACGTGTGCGCGGCTTCGGGCACGTGAAGGTGCGCAATCTCGCCGGCGTGAAGCGCGCGGAGCGCGAGCTCGCATTGCAGCTCGGCATCGAAGCGGCGACGAGCGCGGCCGTGCAGCACGCGCTCGACGAGATGAAGGGCGCGGGGATGCTGAAGGGGATTCCGGTCGTCGTCGCGAAGTAACGCGAACGCGGGTGGATGTGAAAGCGGCGACGCGTGTGCGTCGCCGTTTTTTCTTGGGCGCCGGCTGCCGCGTACGGGCAGCGGCCGGCCCTTTAGAGAATGCCCTTCTTGCGCGTCGACAGCGCGGTTTCCGACAGGTCGATCTCGCGGAGCAGCTTCGTCAGCGTCTCGTCGGAAATCTTGCTCTCGCTGCGCAGCCGATACAGCGCGGAGCGTTCCGCGCGCACGGCCGCGATCCGCATCTGCAGTTCCATCGTTTCGGCCTGCTTCGCTTCCGCGCGCGGCGTGGGGCCGTCCTCGGCGAGCGTCGCGAGGCGGCGGCGGTACTGGTCCATCACGCGTGCGGAGATGTCCGCGCAGCGTGCGGCGCCCGATTCGTCGAGATCGACCGAGATCGCGTCGTGCGACGAGTCGATCGCGCGGATCGCGGCCTGCGCGGCGGCCGCGCGCGCGGCGCGCTCCTCGTCGCCGAGCGGGCTGCGCGACGAACGCACGCCGCGCAGCAGCAGCGGCAGGCCGATCACCGCGACGACGAGCGAGCCGAGGATCACGGCCGACGCGACGAAGATCGCCGTATCGCGGCCCGGCAGCGGCACGCCGTCGGACAGCGCGACCGGAATCGACAGCACGCCGGCGAGCGTGACCGCGCCGCGTACGCCGCCGACCGTCATCACCGCGATCGTGCGCACGCCGGCCATCGTGCCCGCGAGGCCGTGGCGGGCGGCGCGTCGGCTCGCGAACCAGCGCAGCAGCCAGACCCACAGGAAGCGGATCGCATACAGCGCGAGCATCATCGCGCAGACGTTGAAGATCATCCGGCCGACGAGCGCGTCGCTCGTGTGGTGCGCGTCGACGAGCGTGCGGCCGATGATGTGCGGCAGTTGCAGCCCGAGCATGATGAACACCATGCCGTTGAACACGAACTCGATCATCGCCCACGTGCTTTCGGCGCGCACGCGCGATGCGACGGTGCTTTTACGCGAGAAGCTCGTGTAGTTCATCATCATCCCGGCCGACACGGCCGCCAGCACGCCCGACAGGTCGAGGTGCTCGGCGAACAGGTAGGCCGCGAACGGCACGAGCAGCGTCATCACGATGCCGGGGGCCGGATCGCCTTCCTGCTCGGCGTTCAGGAAACGCGTCGACAGCGCGCTGAACGCCCACGACACGATCGCGCCCGTCGCGAGCCCGCCGGCCGCGACGATCACGAACGTGACCGACGCGTCGCGCAGCGAGAACATGCCCGTCAGCGCGGCCGCGATCGCGAATTTCAGTGCGACGAGGCCCGACGCGTCGTTCATCAGCGCTTCGCCTTCGAGGATGTGCATCAGTTGCGGCGGGATCCGGCCCTTTCCGGCGATGCCCGACAGCGCGACCGCGTCGGTCGGCGACAGCACGGCCGCGAGCGCGAACGCGATCGGTAGCGGCAACTCGGGTATCAGCCAGTGCGCGAAGTAGCCCACTGCGAGTACCGTCATGAACACGAGCCCGAATGCGAGCATCAGGATCGCGCGGCGCTGCAGGTACAGCTCGCGCTTCGGAATCCGCCAGCCGTCCGCGAACAGCAGCGGCGGAATGAACAGCAGCATGAAGATTTCGGGATCGAACGTGACGTGCAGGTTCAGCTTCGGCCACGCGAGCATTGCGCCGAACGCGATCTGCATCAGCGGCAACGGCAGTTGGAACGGCAGGAGGCGTGTGACGGCGCCGGACAGCGCGACGGTCAGCAGCAGGATCAGGACGGTAAAGACGATTTCCATCGATACGGCGAATACGGGGAATGAAACGATCGTACGGAGTGTAGCGTGCTGGCGTGACGGCTGCGTTCGAGCGGCCGGTGCGCGTGCACGAAAACGGTGCGCGCGACCTGCGCCGGGATGGTGCGGCAACCCGGCGCGAGTCATGCGGCGCACGGGCGGTCGGCGCCTTGCACGGAGCTTGCTTGAGGTTCGGCAGCCGTCCGGCGTCGACCGGGCAACCGAGGGTCCAACCAATGACATTGCACGCGCCGCTCGCTTCGTCGGGCGCCGCGTTCGAAGGCAATACCAGGAGGAAGGCATGACGATCGTGCAACAGGAGCGTCCGGCCGCCGCGTCGCCGTACCGGTTCGAGCGGGAAGTGAGTTCCGGCTTCGAACGTCTGGCGACGCAGCACCGCGACATGACGCTCACGACCGTATTCCAGCCGATTTTCAGCCTGTCGCACCAGCGGGCGGTGGGCTACGAGGCGCTGCTGCGCGCGCACGATGCGCTCGATCGCGCCGTGTCGCCGCTCGACGTGTTCGGCGAAGCCGCGCGCCGGGGCGAGCTGCTGCAGCTCGACCGGCTCGCGCAGGCGCTGCATCTCGAGAACTTCGCGCTGCTCGGCGCCGAGCGCGAGTGGCTGTTCCTCAACGTGCATCCGGGCGTGCTCACCGACCCGTTCCAGGCGGCCGCGCTGCTCGCGAACCTGAAGCGGCTCGGCATGCCGCCGCGCCGCGTCGTGCTCGAAGTGCTCGAGCAGCGCGCGGAAGACGTCGAGCGGCTTGCCGAAGCCGTGCGCGAATTCCGCACGCACGGCTTCCTGATCGCGCTCGACGATTTCGGCGCGGGCCACTCGAACCTCGAGCGGATCTGGCAGCTGAACCCGGACATCGTGAAGCTCGACCGGATCATGCTGTCGCACGCGGCGCATCGCACGGGGCTCACCGCGATCCTGCACGGGCTCGTGACGCTGCTGCACGAGGCCGGCAAGCTGGTGCTCGTCGAGGGCATCGAGACCGAGCACGAGGCGCAGATCGCGCTGTCGTGCGAGGCCGATTTCGTGCAGGGCTACTACTTCGGCCGGCCGGCGCCGGGGCTGCCGGACAGCGCGGCCGCGACGGGCTGCATCGGCGAGCTGACCGAGCGCTTCCGGCAGCAGACCGACGCGCGCGAGCGGCGCGATGCGCAGCGGCTCGCGCCGTACCTGCGCGCGTTCGAACGTGCGGCCGAGCGTCTCGCGGCCGGCGAGCCGCTCGACGAGGTGTGCTGGAACTTCCTCGCGCTCGACGCGGCCGCGCGCTGCTTCCTGCTCGACGCGCACGGCCGCCAGTCGGGCCGCAACGTCGTGCTGCGCGCCGACCGCGCGCTCGCCGAGGCGCGCTTCTCGCCGCTGGCGGACGCGCAGGGCGCGAACTGGCTGCGCCGGCCGTATTTCCGCTCGGCGATCGCCGAGCCTGGGCGCGTGCAGGTCACGCGGCCGTACCTGTCGATCAACGAGGCGCAGCCGTGCGTGACGCTGTCGGTGGCCGTGCGCATCGGCGATGCGCAGCGCGTGCTGTGCGGCGATATCGACTGGCGCGACGACGAAGCGGACGCCGGCTAGCGCCGCGCGCATCACGGGCGGCCGCCGGCACGCTGGCGTCCGTCACGCGGCTCGGCTAGGATGCGCGAATTGTCCTGACGATTCGCGGGCCGCCCATGAACCGAAACGCCGCTTCCTCCGTTCTCCTCGAAGTGATCGCCACGACCGTCGGCGATGCGCAGGCCGCCGCCCGCGCGGGCGCCGACCGCCTCGAACTCGTGACCGCGATCACCGAGGGCGGGCTGACGCCGAGCGTCGGCCTGATCGAAGCCGTCGTGGCCGCCGTGCCGATTCCCGTCAACGTGATCGTGCGACCGCACAGCCGGTCGTTCGTCTATGACGTCGATGATCTCCGCGTGATCGAACGCGACGTGCGTGCAGCCGTCGCGGCCGGGGCGAACGGCGTCGTGTTCGGCGCGCTCGACGCACGCGGCGACGTCGATCTCGGCGCGCTGGCGCGCATCGCGGCCGCGGCGGACGGCCGCGCGCTGACCTTCCACCGCGCGTTCGACGTGTCGCGCGACCTCAATGCCGCCTTCGACGCGCTGTTGCGCGTGCCGGCCGTCACGTCGGTGCTGACGTCGGGCGGCCATCCATCGGTGCTCGACGCGGTCCCGACGATCACGCGGCTCGCGCGGCAGGCGGCAGGCTCGACCTGCACGGTGCTGGCCGGCTCGGGGCTCACGGTCGATGCGGTCGGCGATTTCGTCCGCGCGACCGGCGTGCGCGCGGTGCATGTCGGCTCGGGTGTGCGGCCGCGCGGCGAGGTGCTGGCGCCGGTCGATCAATCACTCGTCGAGCGCGTGCGCGCGGCGATCGACGGCGCGGCGGCACACGTGTGACGCGCACCGCAGCGGGCAGCGGCCGCTGCCGTACGTGCCGATACGACACACCGGTACGCCATCCGGAAGGGCGGGCCACATGACGGGCGTGACATTCGCCACGCGGGACGGCGCGCGAGTCTATCCGGTGCAGACGATCGGGTGAAGAAAAGCCGGGGCATGCCCCGGCTTTTTCGTGGGTACGCGATGCTGCCGCTTACGCGTTCGCCGTCATCGCGTCCGCATCGCTCGAACGGATCCCGAGGCGTTCGAACAGCGCGCGGTCTTTCTGCGACTGCGGGTTGCTCGTCGTCAGCAGCTGGTCGCCGTAGAACATCGAGTTCGCGCCGGCGAGGAAGCACAGCGCCTGCAGCCCGTCGTCGAGCTGCTCGCGGCCGGCCGACAGGCGCACCACGGCCTTCGGCATCGTGATCCGCGCCACCGCGATCGTGCGCACGAATTCGAACGGGTCGAGCGGCGCGGTGCCTTCGAGCGGCGTGCCTTCGATCGCGACGAGGTTGTTGATCGGCACCGAATCCGGGTACGGGTTCAGGTTCGCGAGCTGCGAGATCAGGCCCGCGCGTTCGCGGCGCGATTCGCCCATGCCGATGATGCCGCCGCAGCACACGTTGATGCCCGCGTCACGCACGCGGTCGAGCGTGTCGAGGCGATCCTGGTAAGTGCGCGTCGAGATCACCTGGCCGTAGAACTCCGGCGACGTGTCGAGGTTGTGGTTGTAGTAGTCGAGGCCCGCGCTCGCGAGTTCCTGCGCCTGCTCGTCTTCCAGCATGCCGAGCGTCATGCAGGTCTCGAGGCCGAGTTCCTTCACGCCGCGCACCATCTCGGTCAGCGCCGGCATGTGGCGCTCCTTCGGGTTGCGCCACGCGGCGCCCATGCAGAAGCGGCTCGCGCCGTTCGCCTTCGCCGCGCGCGCGGCGTCGAGCACCGCGTCGACGTCCATCAGCTTCTCGGCCTTCAGGCCCGTGTCGTGGTGCGACGACTGCGAGCAGTAGCCGCAATCTTCCTCGCAGCCGCCCGTCTTGATCGACAGCAGCGTCGACAGCTGCACCGCGTTCGCGTCGAAGTGCTCGCGGTGCACCTGCTGCGCGCGGAAGAGCAGGTCGTTGAACGGCAGCTCGAACAGCGCGACGACGTCGGCGACGCGCCAGCGCTGCGAGACCGGAGCGGCCACGGGAATCGCGTCGGGTTGCACGGTGGCGGCGGTCTGGGCTTGGGTCATATCGTTTTCCTGTCCTGGTCGGGGATGAGGGATCGGGGGGATCTGTTTCGGTTGGTCAATGCCGCGCGGTGCGCAGCGTCTCGACGAGCGCGGCGATGTCGAGCATCGCCGCGGCGGATTCGGGGGCGGCGGGGCTCAGGTGCGGAATGCGGCCGAGCAGCGGCGCGCCATGCTCGCGCGCGAGCCAGTCGCGCATCGTCGCGATGTTTTCATCGGGGAACGACATCGCCGGGTCGACGTGGTTCGCGACCCAGCCGGCGAGCGTGAGGCCGCGCGCGGCGATCGCGTCGGCGGTCAGCAGCGCGTGGTTGATGCAGCCGAGCCGCACGCCGACCACGAGCACGACCGGCACGCCGAGCGCGACCGCGAGATCGGCCATGTCCTGCGTGTCGTTCATCGGCACGCGGAAGCCGCCGGCGCCTTCGACGACGACGATCTCCGCGCGCGTCAGCGCTTCGCGATGGCACGCGACGATCGTGTCGATGTCGAGCGTCACGCCTTCCTGTGCGGCGACGATATGCGGCGCGGCCGGTGCCTTCAGCAGGAACGGCGTGCGCAGCTCGGGCGGCAGCACGACGTTCGCGGCCGCGTCGAGCTGGTCGGCGTCCTCGTTGCGCCACACGCCGTCGCGTTCATACGCGCCGGCCGCGACGGGTTTCAGCGCGGCCGCGCGCAGGCCATGCCGCGCGAAGCCGTGCAGCATCGCGGCCGACACGAAGGTCTTGCCGATTTCGGTGTCGGTGCCGGTAACGAACAGCGAGAGCGGGGCGGTCATGCCGCAGTCTCCCGCCGGGCCGCCCCAAGGGAGGCTGCAGCCCCCTCGGGGGGCAGCGAACGAAGTGAGCGTGGGGGCTGTTCTGCCTCTTGCGCGGCCTGCGCTTCGCTGGCTTCGATCAGCGCGGCTTCGAGTCGCGCGAGATCGTCGAACGAATGCGCGGCCGACAGCGACACGCGCAGCCGCGACGTGCCGACGGGCACCGTCGGCGGCCGGATCGCGGGCACCCACAGGCCGTGCGCGTCGAGCGCGCGCATCGCCGCGAGCGTCGCGTCGTTGCTGCCGATCACGAGCGGCTGCACGGCAGTGTGCGAATCGACCGGCTGCCAGCGCGTGTTGCGCAGCAGCGCGCGCGTGCGGTCGATCAGCGCGGCGAGATGCGCGCGTCGCGCGTCGCCTTCGTCGCCCGCGATCACTTTCAGGCTGGCCGATACCGCGTGCGCGACGGCCGGCGGCGCGGCCGTCGTGAAGATGTAGCTGCGCGCGCGCTGGATCATCCATTCGATCACGGTCTCGTGCGCGATCACGAACGCGCCCGCGACGCCGGCGGCCTTGCCGAGCGTGCCGACGTACACGAGATGCGGCGAGCGCAGCGCAGCGGCCGCGAGCGCGCCGCGGCCTTGCGGGCCGAGCACGCCGAAGCCGTGCGCATCGTCGACGACGAGCCACGCGCCGTGGCGTTCGGCCAGCGCGACGAGTTCGGCGAGCGGCGCGATATCGCCGTCCATGCTGAACACCGTGTCGCTGACGATCAGCTTCGTTTCGGCATCCGATGCGTCGAGCAGCGCGGCGAGCGCGGCCGTGTCCGCATGCGGATAGACCTGCACGTTCGCGCGCGACAGCCGCATGCCGTCGATCAGCGACGCGTGGTTCAGCGCGTCGGAGAAGATCGTCGCGCCCCGGCCGGTGAGCGCCGTCATCGCGGCGAGGTTCGCCATGTAGCCGGTGCTGAAGTACAGCGCGCGCGGCGCGTCGGAGAAGCCGCCCGAGAAGGCCGCGAGTTCGTCCTCGAGCGTCGCGTGCGCACGCGAATGGCCGCCGAGCAGGTGCGAGCCGCCGCTGCCGGAGCCGTAGCGCTGCGCACCTTCGGCGAACGCGGCGACGAGCGCCGGATGCGCGGCGAGGCCGAGATAGTCGTTGCTCGCGAAGCCGATGATTTCGCGGCCGTCGACGGTCATGCGCGCATCGCACGCGGTGTCGGCGGTGCGGCGCACGCGGTGCAGCCCTTGCGCGTCGAGCGCGGCGAGGCCGCGTTGCAGGGTATCGAGCAGAGGGTTCGTCGCTGCCTCCCGCCGGGCCGCCCCAAGGGAGGCAGCCGCCCCCTCGGGGGGCAGTGAACGAAGTGAGCGTGGGGGCTGTTGTGTCATCCGGCGATCTCCGCGAGCGTTGCATCGAGCGTGTCGCGCGTGCTTTGCGCGAGCCACGCGATGTCGTCGTCGCTCATCACGTACGGCGGCATCAGATAGACGGTCGTGCCGATCGGGCGCAGCAGCAGCTCGCGTTCCAGCGCGCGCTCGAAGAAGCGACGCGAGAAGCCGCGCGCCGCGTCGCCGTCGAGCGCGACGTCGAACGCGAACAGCGTGCCGCGCTCGCGCAGGTGGCGCACCTGCGGGTGCGCATCGAGCGGCGCGAGCGCCGCGCGCATCGTCGCCGATTTGCGGGCATTGGCCGCGAGCACGTCGTCGCGCTCGAACAGGTCGAGCGTCGCGACCGCCGCGCGGCACGCGAGCGGGTTGCCCGTGTACGAATGCGAGTGGAGAAAGCCGCGCGTCGTGTCGTCGTCGTAGAACGCGGCGAACACGTCGTCGCGCGTGAGCACGAGCGACAGCGGCAGGTAGCCGCCGCTGATGCCTTTCGACAGGCACAGGAAATCGGGCCACACGCCGGCCTGCTCGCACGCGAAGAAGGTGCCGGTGCGGCCGCAGCCGACCGCGATCTCGTCGGCGATCAGGTGTACGCCGAATTCGTCGCACAGCGCGCGCAGCCCGCGGACGTACGACGGATCGTGCATCGCCATGCCGGCCGCGCACTGCACGAGCGGCTCGACGATCAGCGCGGCGATCCGGTCGCCGCGTTCGACGAACAGGCGCCGCACGTCCGCGAGCGCGCGGCCCGCGACGTCGGCGGCCGTTTCGCCCGGCAGTGCGCCGCGTGCGTCGGGTGACGCGACGACGTGCGCATGGCGGATCAGCGGGTCGTACGCGTCCTTGAACAGCGCGACGTCGGTCACGCCGAGCGCGCCGATCGTCTCGCCGTGATAGCTGTTGGCGACGCAGACGAATTCCTGCTTGTTCGCGCGGCCGCGGTTGCGCCACGCGTGGAAGCTCATCTTCAGCGCGATCTCGACCGCCGACGCGCCGTCCGACGCGAAGAACGCATGGCCGAGCGTGCGCTGGGTGAGCGCGTGCAGCCGCTCCGCGAGCTCGATCGCGGGCTCGTGCGTGCAGCCGGCGAGCATCGCGTGCTCGAGCGTGTCGAGCTGGTCCTTCAGCGCCGCGTTGATGTCCGGGTTCGCATGGCCGAACAGGTTGACCCACCACGAGCTGATCGCGTCGAAGTAGCGGCGGCCGTCACGGTCGTACAGCCACAGGCCCGCGCCGCGCGCGACGGGGATCAGCGGCAGGCGCTCGTGATGCTTCATCTGGGTGCAGGGATGCCAGACCGCGCGCAGGCTGCGCGCGACCCAGTCGTCGGTGGCTGGCGTACTCAAGGCGACTCCGGGGGATAAAACGGCTGCGCGGCATCGAAGGGATGCCGCGCGGCGAGATACGAAACGCGCTGAGATTAGCGTGTTCCGCGACCCGTTGCACTACCGGTTACAAACACCGCAAAGCCTTGCCGGGCGGGAGTTCGGCGCAGATCGGGGCGGCTCGGGACGGTACGGTTCAGATATCCCGAAATGACCGCAGATGACGACGTTCGAGTGAGACCCCCCAACTGAAAAAATCGTGGGGCGGGTGGGGCGTGATGGCGCAGAAATATGGGGAATGATGAAATGGGTGGTTTGTGGCGACACTGGGAGATCGAGCGATCCAGCGTCTCGCGTTGCCCGATCGACGGGGACCATGCATGGCAACGCGCCGGGACGGACGCCGATGGAAGGTGAGATCAGGGCAACGCTTTACGCAACGCCGGGTGGGATACGTCATCGATGTGGCGGAACGCCGGCGTGATCTTGTCGATTTCCTTGCCGGGCACGCCGCGCTCCTCGAAACACGTCTTCCACTCGCGGGTCGGTTGCCAGACTTCCGCAATCGCGAGTCCGGCATCCGTTTTCGAAAGACCGAACGCATCCCGGGCGTCGAACGCGTTGTCCAGCGTCGCGAGCCGGCCTTGCGGCCCGATGCCGAGGTGCAAATAGCGTTCGTGCGCGCTGCTCGGCCGGGGCAGGACATCGTACAGCGGGCTGAGGCGCCAGCCGGGGAGGCGGGGGTCGTAGATGAATCCGTGGTTGCGCAGGTGGTCGTCGTCGTTGCTCACGAGGATGTTGAAGACCATCCGCTTGAACAGTTCCCGGTTGTCGGCGCGAATGGCATCGATGTGTCCATGCTGCCGGATCGCGTGCGCGACGTCCTGGTAACTTTTCGCCATCGATTCCATCTCGGCACAGCCGACCAGCGTCAACGCACTCGCGAAGGGGAGTCTTCGCTCGGTTGCTCCGGCGCGAGGGGGCAGGTATAACGCGTCGTCGCCGCGAAGGGTGCCGAATTTGGGGTGGGTCCAGTACCGATCGAATCGACGGATCAACATGACCTGACGGGTTCCCACGTCGACGATGCGGGTGGGCGGTACCCGAATGCCGCACTGTGCCGCCAGACGAAGCGTGGCTTCTTCGATGACCGTCAGGTTCAACCGATCGCTGAGACTCGGGAATTTGGCCAGCCACAACACGCCTTCTTCGTCTCGCACCGTCGCCTTCGGGCGCGCACCGCCGAGACCGCTCCCTTGTACGAAGATGGCCTCGAGTTCGGCGGGCACGGTCTCGCCTTCCTCGATGCGCGCCGCCGAATCGACCAGGTATTCGAGGTTGAGCAGGCCATTGCCCGCCTGCGGGCCGGGAGGCGTGTCCAGGCTTTCCCGAACGTCGAGTGCGCCGATCCGCTGACTGCCGGCGTGCAGGAGATAGGTGGACTCGGGCAGCGCGTTGGCTTTGGCCCTGAGCTTGGCTTCGATGACACGTCGCCCCCATGCATCGGGCGCGGCATCGCGAATACCGCCGAACTGCGTCAATCCGCCCGCCGGAAAGTTCATCTTGCCGCGTATCTCATCCTTTCTTGCGAGGCCCAGGCTGACCGGATCGATTTCGATGGCGTTGGGCCGGCCGAGATAGCGCAAGCCGTATGCGAAGCTCGACGCCTGCAGGCTCACGCCGTCTTCGGTCATTTCGAGCAGGCCGGCGGGTGCCCAGTCGTCGTCGAGATAGGCAAACACCGCGAGTCTTTTGACGACGGCAGCCATCAGAAGTCCAGATCCTTGAGTTCGTTGTCGGTGAGCGAGCGCACACGCCGGCCGCGTTCGCGGGCCGCTTGAGCCTTGAGCGACGGGTCCGTTCCGGAGAGCAGTTCCAGCAGGGTCGTTCCTGGCGCAATCGCGTCGAGATACCGAAGCCACTGCCCGAGGGCGACGCCCGGATCGCCTTTCTCGATGCGATAGGCGGTATTGCGCGAGAGCCCGGCGCGGGTGGCCGCCTCGTTTTGCTGAACGCGGCGCGAAACGCGCAGACGGGCGAGCGCTTCGCCAACGCGGGCGGCTTCCGCGAGAACGGTTGGGCCGGCGGCAGCGGCTTGATTGACCTTCATGCTCGTAAAATCGATCGTTATGTCGATAGGGATCGAAATAACGATCATGATAGATCATGACTACACGAATTCAAGCTGGATGCTCGTAAAAACGCGCGTTCCACGGCTTGCGCTCGATTTTACGAGCACGAGCGAGGCGTGAAGCGAGGCGCTGAGATGGCCTCGGCGTGACGGGCGAGGGGAGGGAAATGACGGGCCTGGGTCAGCGCGAAGCCAGCGCCGGCGTACCGGTGTCGCGTGCGGTGCCGTCGTCGTTGTCGGCCGTCTGCGTCGCGTCGTTCCACACGACCCGGTCGTTGACCGCATACAGCCGGCACGAACCTGCGCCCTGCTTCGAGCAGTTGTCGAGCGCGAGCGCCATCGGATCGTCGCCGCCTTCGGCCCACGACCACGCGCCTTCCGACGACACCGCGAACGCGCGGCTCGGATGCTGGTTCAGGAAGCGGCGATAGCCTTCACGGCCGGCTTCGTCGACATACGGTACCGCGTTGACCGAGTCGATCGACGCATAGCCGCTCGCCTTCGGTTCGTGCGGGCTCGCGACCGCGTAGCGCACCGACGTCGGCAGGTTCAGCTGCGCGAGGAACGCGTTGACGGCCGGCCACCACACGGGTACGCCGTCGCGATCGACGATCAGCCGGTGCGCGTCGTCCTTGTAGCGGCCGAAATCGATGAACTGGGCCTGCGTGCCGTGCGAAACGTACGCGTCGTGCATCTGCGCGACGAGCCCGGGCGTCCACACCGAGTCGTTGTCGCCGTACAGCCACAGCGACCGCACGGCCGTGTGCGCGCCGTACTGGTCGAACGCGTCGACGAGGTTTTTCTGCCAGCCGTCGCAGAGGTCCTGGCGCAGCCCGCCGGAGAAGTTGATGATGCCGCGCACGCCCGGTGCGGCTTCGGTGCCGTACGCGACCGACACGAGGCCGCCGTGCGACGTGCCGGCGACGACGATGCGCGACGCATCGACGTAGGACTGATGCGACATGTAGCGCACCGTCGCGTCGACATCGGCCGCCTGCGCGAGGCCGTTCTTGCCGACGTTGCAGCCTTCCTGCTGGTACGTGCCGTCCGAGCCCGCGAAGCCCTGGCGGTTCGGCGCGATCACCGCATAGCCGCGGCGCACGAATTCGCGCGCGAACGCGAGCGGCCGGCTGCGCGGCTGCTGATGGAGATCGCCGGTGTTCTTGCCGTGGTTGAAGACGACGAGCGGGAACGGGCCGGGCCCGTTCGGCTTGAAGAGCGTGGCCTCGAGCGTGACGGTGCCCGATGCGTCGGCCGGAATGCGGAGGATCTGTTCGTTCAGGTCGGCGGCGACCTGCGGCAGGTTCGAATCGGCGTAGTCGAAGCGTTCGGCGTGGGCGAGCGACCCGCTGGCGCCGGCACCCGTCCCCGTATTGGCGCTCGGCAGCGTACCGGCCTGAGCGGCCGACAGCGCACACGCCGCCATCCATCCCACCAATCCCTTGCTGAACGCCATTCGGAAGCCCTGCCATGCAACATGACCAATTCGAGGTCATCGTAGCCGGACAAAATGGGGTTGTGCAATGCGGGAATTACCCGGCGTCTGACACAGCAACTATTTGTCAACGTTCACTGACTTCGCCGTCGACGTAGCGCCAGAAACCCTGTTCGTCGCGCTCGAAACGGCTCGTCTCGTGGAGCCGGTAAGCGCGTCCGCCAACCTTGTAGCGGGCCACGAACTCGACCTCCGCGTGCCGCTCGTCGAGCGGCGCGTGGCGTTTGACCGCGAGGCCGAGCCAGCGCGGCGCGTCGGGCGCTTCGGGGTCGGTGTCGAGATCGGGCGGGCAGGTGCGCGCGGCCCAGGTCGCGCGCAGGTAGTCGGTCGCGCCGAGCACGTATGCGCTGTACCGCGAGCGCATCAACTCGAGTGCGGTCGGCGCGGCCTCGCCGCCGTCGATGAAGCGGCCGCAGCAGGCCGCATAGCGGGGCGCCGGCGCTTTGCCGGCGGGAGCGGGGGACGCGCCGCCGCACGGGCACGCGTCAGGTCGGTTCAAAATCATGCGAAACAGGAATTAACGACGTAGGGTTGTCGGCTGACTACCCGCTCACCAGCTCAGCTCGATACCGTCGTACTGGAAGAAACGGCCGTTTGCCTGCGACACGTCCGCGCCGGATTCGGCGATCACGCGGCGCATGCCGGTCACGCTGGTTTCCGGGTCGATCGCGGCCTGCGCGCCGCCCATGTCGGTGCGCACCCAGCCGGGATGGAGCGAAATGCACGCGGCGTGGCGCGTCTGCAGCGACGCGATGCGCAGCGCATCGTTCAGCGCGGCCTTGCTCGCGCGGTACAGCCAGCCGGTCGTGCCGGTCGCCTCGGCGATGCTGCCCATCCGGCTCGACACGACGGCCAGCACGCCGCGCGCGTCCTCGACGAGCGGCAGCACGATCGGCAGCAACTGCATCGGCCCGCGCACGTTCGTATGCATCACCGCGTCGAAATCCTCGGCAGTGACCGTCTCGACTCCTTCGGTGCGCGGCCCGTACACACCCGACACCAGCACGGCCGCATCGAGCCGCTCGCCGTCGAGCTTCCAGCCGAGCGCCGCGATCTGCTCGGGCTGCGTGATGTCGAGCGCATGGGCCTGCGCGCCGAGCGCGCGCAGCGCGTCGAGCGACGCGTCGTCGCGCGCGGTGGCGATCACGTTCCAGCCGTCGCGCCGGTATTGGCGGACGAATTCGCGGCCGAGGCCGCGCGATGCACCGACGATCAATGCGGTTTTCATGCCCGTCGCTCCTTTGCTTGGCGCCGCCGTGGCGGCGGCGCCGGGGTCAGATCCATTCGATGGGTGGCACGGCTGCACGCCTGCGCAGCGACCCGCTGCGCAGGCTAGAGTGTCACTTCGTGTCTTCGCACGGCTTCAGCGTGGCGGCGACCGCCTGCGCGACGCCTTCGAGTCGTGCGGCGTCCGCCGCGATCATGTCGTTGTCCGGTGCATGCTCGCCGCCGGCGACGAGTGCGGCCACGCAGCGCTTGTAGGTCTCGTCGAGCGCGTCGAAGCTCGACACGGCCATCCCGAGGTTGCGCATCCGGCCGTCATGCACGCCGTACACGAGCCCGTGCACGGTGAGCGACTGGCCGCGCGCCCACGCGTCGTTGACGATCGTCGTGCGGCACACGTTGACGACCTGCTCGATCGCGTTCAGCTCGATCAGGCGCCGATAGCGCGCTTCGCCCACCGGCCATGCGTCGAGCAGCGCCGAGTGGCGTTCGCGCACGTCCTGCACGTGATGCAGCCAGTTGTCGGCGAGGCCGACGCGGCGGTTGAGCAAGGCGGCGTTCACGCCCGAGCAGCCGTAGTGGCCGACCACCATGATGTGCTTCACGCGCAGGATGTCGACCGCGAACTGGATCACCGACAGGCAGTTCAGGTCGCTGTGCACGACCACGTTCGCGATATTGCGGTGGACGAACACTTCGCCCGGCGGCAGGCCGATGATCTCGTTCGCGGGCACGCGCGAATCCGAGCAGCCGATCCACAGATATTCCGGCGCCTGCTGGTGGGCGAGACGCGCGAAGAACTGCGGGTCGTCCTCGAGCTTGTGCTTGACCCAGGCGTCGTTGTTGTCGAACAGGTGTGAAAGCGGATTGTCTTGGGGGTTCATCGGTGTGGATTCCGTTGACGGAAATCGGGTCGCAATCGGTGCGGTCTAGCGGGCGTCAGGCGGCGCGCTGCGCGTCGCCGGCGCCCTCGTTCTGGTCCGTCGCGCCGAAGCGCGCGGGGTAGCGCACGCAAAAGCGCAGCGCGGTGTCGTACGGGTAAAAGTCGGGCAATTCGCCCTGGATCAGCTTGTCCTTGCTGGCCTGCCACAGCGCGGGATCGAAAAAGTCCGCGTGATGCTTCATGAAGACGTCGCGCACGCGCGGGTCGCCGAGCAGGAACGGCCCGTAGGTCTCCGGAAAGATGTCGTGCGGGCCGACGGTATACCACGGCTCGCCGGACAGCTCGTCTTCCTCGTTGCGCGGCGGCGGCACGCGGCGCACGTTGCAGTCGGTCAGGTACTCGATCTCGTCGTAGTCGTAGAACACCACGCGGCCGTGGCGCGTGACGCCGAAGTTCTTGTACAGCATGTCGCCGGGGAAGATGTTCGCCTTCATCAGCTCCTTCACCGCGTTGCCGTACTCCTTCACGCCGTGCTCGACGTCGGCATCGGAGCCGTTCTGCAGGTACAGGTTGAGCGGCGTCATCCGGCGCTCGATGTACAGGTGCTCGATCACGAGATTGCCGTCCTCGTATTCGAGCAGCGACGGCACCTCCTTCTCCAGCTCGCGCACGAGCGCGTGGTCGAGCCGCGCGAGCGGCAGCGCGACGCTCGAATACTCGAGCGTGTCGGCCATTCGCCCGAGGCGGTCGTGGCGCTTCACGAGCTGGTACTTCTCCATGATCTGCGCGCGCGTCGTTTCCTTGGGCGGCGGGAACTGATCCTTGATGATCTTGAACACGTACGGGAACGACGGCAGCGTGAACACGAGCATCACGAGGCCCTTGATCCCGGGCGCGATGATGAAGCGGTCGCTCGAATGCGACAGATGGTGCAGCAGGTCGCGATAGAACAGGTTCTTGCCCTGCTTCTGCAGGCCGACCGACGTGTAGATCTCCGCCTTCGGCTTGCCGGGCATGATCGTGCACAGGAAGTCGACGTACGCGGACGGCACGCCCATGTCGACGAGGAAATACGAGTGCGAGAAGCCGAAGATGATCATCAGCTGGTCGCGGCGCAGCAGCACGGTGTCGAGCGCGAGCACGCCCGGGCGCACGTGGCGGATCGGCACCGCGAACGGCAGCACGCGGTCGGCGTTGATGATGCGGCCGACGATGTATGCGCTCTTGTTGCGGAAGAACAGCGACGACAGCACGTGGATCTGGAAATTCGGCGCTTCGTCGAAATGGCCGAATTCGTCGTGGATCGCGTCCATCACGCATGCGATGTCGCGCGGGAGATCGTCGAACGCCGGCTCGAGCTGGAAGTTCGTGACGATCCGCTCGAGCGTGGCCGCGAGCCCGTCGGTGCCCGGATAGTACGCGCGGTAGGTCGGCTTCGCGGCCGGCTCGTCGTTCTCCAGATACTCGGTCGAGATCGCCGGGCGCACGAAGATGAAATCGTTGCTGAAGTACGAGCGGTGCAGGATCTTGCAGCACACCGAATTGAAGAAGGTCTCCGCGCACTCGGGCTGGCGGTGCGACGTGAGCAGGCCGATGTAGTGCAGCTTGATCTGCTGCCACACTTCGTCGTCGATGTTCTCCGCGTCGTATTCGTCTTCCAGCACCTCGACGCATTCCTTCACGCGATCGTCGTACGACGTGATCCGCTCGCGCGCGAGCCGCTGCAGCCCGTGCCAGTCGCCGCGCTCGAACAGCGTCTTCGCCTCGACGGCCGCGTCGCGGAAGATCCGGTAGTGGCGGTCGAAGTTTTCGAGCATCGTCTGCGCGACGTCGAAACCGATCTGCGAGGACAGCAGTTTGGGGAAGTGATTCATCGCGTGCAGGCTCGTTCGGGAGGGGCTGTAAGCACTCGCCATTTTAGCGCCCAAGCGGGCGGTTCAAGGGCTTTGCGGCAAGGCGCGGCCGGCCGGCAAGCGGCGGGTTGCCCGCCGTTGGGTGCCGTTCGGTGCATCTTCGCGTAAAGATACGGGTACGGAACCGATTCTGGCACGAACTTTTTTTGACGGGCAGCAAGCCGCCGGGCACGCGTTCCCCGGGACGGCGATAGAATCGGCGGAACGCCCGCCATGGCCTGCCGCCCGCGCGCAATCGCACCGATAACGACGAGACGCCCCACCGATGAACGCACTGGAACACCAACTCGACTATCCCTTCGCCGATACGCTGCCCGCCGCGGGCGACACGTTCGAGGTCGCGCCCGGCGTGCGCTGGCTGCGCATGCCGCTGCCGTTCTCGCTCGATCACATCAACCTCTGGCTGCTGCGCGACGAGATCGACGGGCAGGCCGGCTGGACGATCGTCGATTGCGGGATCGCGTCGGATGCGATCCGCGCGCACTGGGAGCAGATCTTCGACACGCATCTCGACGGCCTGCCCGTGCTGCGCGTGCTCGTCACGCATTGCCACCCCGATCACTTCGGCCTCGCGAACTGGCTGTGCGAAGGCGGCGACAAGGGCCGCTGGAACGTGCGGTTGTGGATGACGCTCGGCGAGTACATGTTCGGCTGCCTGATGGCGGCCGGCAACGGCTCGAACGCGGGCGGCGCTGCCGCCGCCGATCACTTCGCGCGCCACGGGCTGACCGATCCGGCCGCGCTCGACAAGCTGCGCAACCGCCGCCACTACTACTCGGATCTCGTGCCGGCCGTGCCGCCGCGCTACCGGCGCTTGCGCGAAGGCGACGCGGTGACGATCGGCGCGCGCACGTGGCGCGTCGTGACCGGCTTCGGCCATTCGCCTGAACATTGCGCGCTGCACAGCGAAGCGGACGGCGTGCTGATCTCCGGCGACATGGTGCTGCCGCGCATTTCGACGAACGTGTCCGTGTTCGACCTCGAACCGGAGGCGAACCCGCTCGCGCTGTACCTGCAGTCGCTCGGCCGCTACGAGACGATGGCGCCCGATACGCTGGTGCTGCCGTCGCACGGCAAGCCGTTTCGCGGCGTGCGCACGCGCATCACGCAACTGCGCGAGCACCACGACGCGCGCCTGGCCGAAGTGCGCGTCGCGTGCGCGGAACAGCCGATGAGCGCGGCCGACATCGTGCCGATCATGTTCCGCCGCCGCGAACTCGACATCCACCAGATGACGTTCGCGCTCGGCGAGGCGCTCGCGCACCTGAACCTGCTGTGGCTCGCGGGCGAGCTCGTGCGCGAGCAGGGCGACGACGGCGTGCTGCGGTTCCGCACCGCCGGCTGACACCGTTTCGCTTTCCTCAAGCGACGGGTTCGTAGCGCCACCCGTCGCGATGCCATTGCATCGTATGCGTCGGGTCGAGCGCCGCAAGAAACGCGGGGTCGTGCGACGCGACCACGATCGCGCCGGGGAAGCCCGCCAGTGCGGCTTCGATCGCCCGCACCGATTCGAGATCGAGGTGATTGGTCGGCTCGTCGAGCAGCAGCAGTTGCGCGGGCGTGCCGCGCCACAACGCGCACGCGAGCGCGGCCTTCAGCCGTTCGCCGCCGCTCAGTTGCCGCGCCGGCTGCGTTGCGCGTACCGCGTCGAGCTGCAACAACGCGAGACGGCTACGCAGGTCGCCTTCGGCGAGCGGCGTATCGAGCAGCCCCAGTTGCTCGACGATCGAGCGATCGGGATCGAGCAGCGCGAGCCGCTGGTCGAGATACGCGGCACTTACGTGTGTCGTGCATGCGCCCGAACGCGGCGCAAGCTCGCCCGCGAGCATGCGCAGCAACGTTGATTTGCCGCAGCCGTTCGGGCCGGTCAATGCAATGCGCACCGGGCCGCTGGCCGACCATGTGATCGCGTCGGCATCGCCGGCGATGCGCCACGGCAGTTGCGCGCGGTCGAGCGTGAACAGCTGGCGGCGTGCGCTGACCTCGGTGCCCGGCAGCGACACGAGCACGGGCGCATCGGCTTCGACGCGCGCGGCCGCTTCCTGCACGCGTTCGTCGAGCGTCGCCTTGAATTCATTCTGGTGGCGCCGCACCGTGCCCATGATGCTGCGCGCCGCACCCTTGCGACTCTGTTTTGCCCCCGACGACAGGTTGGCCGTCTTCGCGTCGCGCAGCGACGCGGCCGCGTGGCGCTGGATCGTGTCGTGTTCCTGTTCGAGCCTGCGCCTGACGCGTCCGCGTTCGGCACGCGCGTTGTCGAGCGCGGACTGCGCGGCATCCTGTTCCGCGCCGCGCTGCGCACGATAGAGCGCGTAGTTGCCACCGTACGCGCGCACGCCTTGTGGCGTCAGCTCGACGATGCGCTGCACGTCGGCGAGCAGCGCACGGTCGTGGCTCACGATGACGAGGCCGCCGCGCCAGCCGTCGAGCGCCGCGCGCAGCCACGCGCGGCCCGACACGTCGAGATGGTTGGTCGGTTCGTCGAGCACGAGCAAGCCCGCGCCGGACAGCAGCGCGCCGATCAGCGCGACGCGTGCGAGTTGCCCGCCGCTCAGCGCCTGCGCGGGCGTGTCGGGTTGCACGTCGTGCAGGCCGGCCGCGTCGAGCGCGGTGCGCAGCCGTTCCGCGAGATCCCAGCGATCGCCGATCAGGTCGAAGTCGTGCGGTTCCGCGCGGCCGTCGGCGAGACGTGCGAGCGCGCCGAGCGGTGCATCGAGCGCGGCGATCTGCGCGACGGTTCGCGGGCCGGCCGATACGCCACCGTAGTCGTGCTGCTGCGCGACGTAGACGACGTGCGTGTGCCGCTCGATCGCCCCCGCGCTCGGCGCGCAGCGGCCCGCGATCAATTGCGCGAGCTGGCTCTTGCCGATGCCGTTGCGGCCGACGATGCCGGTCGGCGTGCGATCGATGGAAAGGTTGAGCGAATCGAACAGCGTGAAGCCGTCGTCGAAGCGGAAGGAAACGTGATGAAGCGCGACGAGCGCGCCGGTGGGCGTGGCTGCAGCCATAAGCACCTCCAAAAATGCGTGAAGACCTTCGCGCGCGGCGTACGTGGCACGGCGGCGAAAACATTTTGGGAAGGCTTAGTTGTTCACTTTGGCTGGCGTCCGGTATGAGGAATAGGCGCGCAGTGTAGCAAGCGCGGCGCGCGGGCCGCAAGCGACGGTCGGACGCACCGTCGCTTGCGCGCCACGCGCGAGGGTCGCGTTACTGCACGGCGACGGTCGTGAAGTTCTGCCGCCCGAACGGGCTCACGTGATAGCCGCTCACGTTCGTGCGCGTGAGCGCGGCCGCGGTCGGATAGCCGAGCGGAATCCACAGCGCCTGGTCGTGGATGATCTTCTGCGCCGCTTCGTACAGCTTCGCGCGCTTGGCCTGATCGGCGGTCGACTTGCCGTCGGCGATCAGCTTGTCGAGTTGCGTGTCGCAGAAGCGCGCGAAGTTGATGCCCGACTTCACCGCATTGCAGCTGAACAGCGGCGACAGGTAGTTGTCCGGATCGCCGTTGTCGCCGGCCCAGCCCATGAACAGCATGTCATGCTGGCCGAGCTTCGCCTGCTTGATCAGCTCCCCCCATTCGATCACCTTGACCTCGGCCTTCACGCCGATCTTCGCGAGGTCGGCCTGCAGCAGCTCCGCACCGATCTTCGGGTTCGGGTTCAGCACGCTGCCGGTCGGGCGCGTCCAGATCGTCGTCGAGAAGCCGTTCGGGAAGCCGGCCTGCGCGAGCAGCTGCTTCGCCTTCGCCGGATCGTACGCGTACGGCGCGACGTCCTTCGCGTAGCTCCACGTGTTCGGCGGATACGGATTGTTCGCGGCCGTCGCGGTGTTGTCGAACACGACCTTCAGGTAGGTCGCGCGGTCGAACGCGAGGTTGAGCGCTTCGCGCACCTTGTCGTTGTCGAGCGGCTTCTTCTGCGTGTTCAGTGCAACGAACGCGGTCATGAACGCGGGCGTCTGCACGACCTTCAGCGCGCTTTCGCCCTTCGCGGCGAGCACGTCCTGCGGCTTCGGCGACAGCGCGATCTGGCATTCGCCGGCCTTCACCTTCTGCAGCCGCACGGACGGATCGGGCGTGATCGCATAGATCAGCCGGTCGACCTTCGGCTTCGTGCCCCAGTAGGTCGGGTTCACGTCGTAGCGGATCAGCGCATCTTTCGTGTAGCTCTTCAGCACGAACGGGCCGGTGCCGACCGGCTTCGCGTTCAGGTCGGCCTGCTTGCCGGCCTTCAGCAGCTGGTCCGCGTATTCGGCCGAGTAGATCGACGCGAAGCCCATCGTCAGGATCGGCACGAACGTCGCGTTCGGCTCGTTCAGCACGAACTTCACGGTGCTGTCGTCGACCTTCGTGACCGACTTCACGAGCTTCACGAGGCCCATCGACTGCGCGTGCGGGAAGCCGCTCGCGCCGGCCACCTTGTGCCACGGATTCGCGTCGTCGAGCATCCGCGAGAACGTGAACACGACGTCGTCCGCGTCGAGCGCATGGGTCGGCTTGAAATACTCGGTGGTCTGGAACGCGACGTTCGGGCGCAGATGGAACGTGTACGTGAGGCCGTCGGCGCTCGCGTCCCATTTGTCGGCGAGCGCGGGCACGACCTTCTTCGCGGCTTCGTCGTACGACACGAGCGTGTTGAAGATCACGTCGGCCGACGCGTTGGTCGTGACGAGCGAGTTGTATTGCACGACGTCGAAGCCGTCGGGGCTCGATTCCGTGCAGACGGTGAGCGGCTTGGCGGCGGCGAGGCCGGGGGCGGCGAGGGCGGCGGCGAGCGTGGCCGCGGCGAACAGCTTGACCTGCATAGGATCTCCCACGTGGCTTGTGTTTTTTGCTGGGTGACGGGATGCGGGCGCGGCCCGGAAGCGGACAGGGCCGGCGCGGCTGGCGAATAGCATACCGTCAAAGCGCGCGGCGCGTGAAAAAAGGCGCCTGAACGCGGCGAATTGGCCGAAAAACGGCTGCGTTCGCGACGGAACGGGTGTTGGGGCGACGAGTGGGGCGAAGGAGGCGCGGGCGGCGGAACGCTGGCGCCGGGGACGCCGGGCAGCGACGCGTCGGGGATGGCGCGGGAGCGGTGCGGACGTGTCGCGAATCGAAGCGTCGAAACGGCCAGGTGGCGGTGCGGAGAAGCGGGGAAGCGGAGAGGCGGAGAGGCGGAGAAGCGGAGAGACGGAGAGACGGAGAGACGGAGAGACGGAGAGACGGAGAGACGGAGAGACGGAGAGACGGAGAGACGGAGAGACGGAGAGACGGAGAGACGGAGAGACGGAGAGACGGCCCGCGAAGCTTCACGCGGGCCGAGCGCTCACCGGAGCGTCAATGCGCGCCCGCCTTCGGCTTGCGCGGCGCCTTCTCGAACAGGCGGTCGTACAGCCAGCGCGGCAACACATGCAGCACCTTCGCGACCACACCCATCTGCCACGGAATCACGCGGAACGCGCGCTGCCGCGCGATCGCCTGGGCCGCACGCGCGGCGAAGCGGTCGGCGTCCATCAGGAACGGCATCCGGTACGGGTTGTGTGCGGTCATCGGCGTACGGATGTAGCCGGGCGCGATCGTCACGACGCCGACGCCGGCCGGCCGCAACTCGACGCGCAGCGCTTCGAGATACTTGATCGCGGCCGATTTCGACGCGCTGTACGCGCCGGAACCAGGCAGCCCGCGCACACCGGCAACGCTCGCGACACCGACCAGCGTGCCGTGGCGCGTGGCCGTCATCGGGCCGACGAACGGCTCGAACGTCGCGACCATCCCGTAGTAATTGATGTCCATCACGTCGCGGAACGCCGCGAGATCGCCCTGGCCCGTGACGGCGCCCTGGCTGATGCCGGCGTTCGCGATCACGACGTCGGGGCAGCCGTGCGCCGCGATGAACGACGCGGCGGCCGTCGCGAGCGCGTCGGCATCGCGCACGTCGGCGGAATAGACGGAGATGGACAGCTTCGGGAAGCGCCGCGCGAACGCCTCGAGGGCATCGGTGCGGCGCGCGACGAGTGCGAGCGTGGCGCCCTGGCGGGCGTATTCCTCGGCCATCGCGAGGCCGAGGCCGCTCGATGCGCCGGTGATGAAGACCTTCAGCGGAGTAGTCATGCCGGCGCGCGGGCGGGGATCAGAGCTTCTTGTCCTGAACCTGCTTCACGAGGAAGTCGAGCACCTGGGCGGTACCCGGGATGCTGTTCGTGTAAGCGGGGCCCGTCTTGTACTTGCCCTGGACCACGACCGTCGGCACGCCGTCGATCGCGTAGTCCTTCAGCAGCTTGGCCGACTGGTTCACTTCACCCTGCACGCTGAACGAGTTGTACGCGTCCGTGAACTGCTTCTTGTCGACGCCCTGCGTGGCCAGGAAGTCGGCCTGCGCCTGCGGCGTCAGCAGGTAGTTCTTCTGCTTGTGGATCGCGTTGAAGATCGCCGGCGTGACCTTCTCGGAGATGCCGAGCGCGGACACCGCGTAGAACAGCTTCGAGTGCGGGACGAAATCGTCACGGAATGCGACGGGGACGCGCTTGAAGTCGATGTTGTTGCCTTGCTTCTTCACCCAGGCCTCGATCGTCGGCTCGAATTCGTAGCAGTGCGGGCAGCCGTACCAGAAGAATTCGATCACCTCGACCTTGCCGGCCGGTGCGGACACCGGCTGCGGCGACTTCATCACCTCGAAGTCCTTGCCGGAGACCGGTGCGGCGGGCGAAGCCTGCGCGAGGCCGGCGGCCAGGCCCAGGGACAGAAGGAGCGTGCTAAGCAGTTTTTTCATGTTGTGAACGTCGAATCAGTTGCTCGGGTTACGAAACGTAACGGGTTCTGAGTGGGCTCGGCCGGTTGCTTACTGCTTCGTGAAACGGATCACCGCCGTGTCGACACCTGCATCGGACAGGCGCTGGCGAGCCGAGTTCATATCCTCGAATTTCGAGAACGGGCCGACACGCACGCGGAAATACGTCACGCCGCTGACATCGCGCTTCGACACCTTCGACTCGAAGCCCTGGAAGCCGAGGCGCGCCCGCTGCTGCTCGGCGTCGCCTTCCGTCTTGTACGCGCCCACCTGCAGGAAGTAGCCGGTATTCGCGTCGTTCGCGGTCGGCGGCTTTGCCGTCGCGGCGGCCGTGGCCGACGAGGTCGGCTTCGGCGTGTTCGCGGCCAGTTGCTGTTGCTGCTGCTTTTGCGCGGCCGCTTGCTGCGCCTGCTTCTGCGCGGCGAAGCGGGCGAGGTCGTCCTCGCCGCCTTGCTGCTGTTGCTGCTGCGCCTGCTGCGTCTTCTTCGGCGGCGGCGTGGTGTCGGCCGGCTTCGGCGCGACGGCCACGCCGTTGCTCGACGACGTGCTGTTCGACGCGGTCGAATTGTTCGAGCTGCCGGTGTTGTTCGAGCCGCTCGACCCGTTGGCCTGCGGCGGCACTTCGACGATTTGCGGCTCGGGCAGCAGGCCGCCCTGGGTCTGGTTCGCGGCCTGGCCGGGCGCGGTGTTCGGCGGCGCGGGCTGCGCGGCCTGCGGCACCGGCTGGCCCGGCGTCTTGCCCTGCAGCGCGCGGTTCGGATCGAACTGCTGCGGCTGGCTCGCGCCGTTGTCGGCCGGCGGCGGCGCGACCTTCGATACGAACGGCGACGGGGAACGCGTGATGTAGAGCGCCACCACCACGGCGATCGCGAGGCCGACGATCAGGCCCAGCACGATTCCAAGAAATGTCCCTCCGGCTTGTTTCGATTGCTTCGAAGTTCGGCGTGGTTGTGCCATTGCTTGAGTCACCTGCAAAAAGAATCGTGAAAAGGCTGCGACGGGCGCTCCAGCCGCAGCCATTCGCTGCCCGGTTCGGGCCGCTTGCTGCCTTACATCTTGGCGGGCGCGGACACGCCGAGCACCGCCAGGCCGTTCTCGAGCACCTGCCGGGTCGCGGCGAGGAGTGCGGCGCGCGCATTGCGCGGCGCTTCGTCGTCGACCAGCACGCGCTCCGCATTGTAGAACGAGTGGAATTCGCCAGCGAGGTCGCGCAGGTAGAACGCAACCGCGTGCGGTGCCAGTTCGTTGGCCGCGTGCGTGAGCATGTCCGGGTACTCGGCCAGCTTCTGCATCAGCGACGCCGCTTGCGTGCTCGTCAGCTGCGACAGGTCGGCGCCCGGCAGATGCGCGACGTCGACGTTGTAGCGCGACTTCAGCTCGTTGAGCACCGAGCAGATCCGCGCATGCGCGTACTGGACGTAATAGACCGGGTTTTCGTCGTTCTGTTTCAGCGCGAGGTCGATGTCGAACACGAACTCGGTATCGGCCTTGCGCGAGATCAGGAAGAACCGCACCGCGTCGCGGCCGCGCGTGATGGTCGCTTCGTCGATCAGGTCGGGCGCCGCTTCCTGGCCCGCCGCCGCGCCGCCCGACCATTCGATCAGGTCGCGCACCGTCACGTAGCTGCCCGCGCGCTTCGAGATCTTCACTTCCTGGCCGTCGCGCATCACGGTGACCATCTTGTGCAGCACATAGTCGGGGTAGCCCTTCGGGATCCCGATGTGCAGGCCCTGCAGGCCGGCGCGCACGCGCGCGATCGTGCCGTGGTGGTCCGAACCCTGGATGTTGATCACCTTCGTGAAGCCGCGCTCCCACTTCGTCACGTGGTACGCGACGTCCGGCACGAAGTACGTGTACGTGCCGTCCGACTTGCGCATCACGCGATCCTTGTCGTCGCCTTCGTCGGTCGTGCGCAGCCACAGCGCGCCGTCCTGCTCGTAGGTCATGCCGGCCTTGATCAGCGCGTCGACCGTCTTCTCGACACGGCCTTCGCTGTACAGCGACGACTCGAGGTAGTACTGGTCGAACTTCACGCCGAACGCCTGCAGATCCATGTCCTGCTCGCGACGCAGGTACGTGACCGCGAACTTGCGGATCGCGTCGAGATCCTCGACGTCGCCCGTGCCCTTGACCGGCTCGCCGTCCGACGCGGCAACCGTTTCGCCGTTCAGGAAGTCGCGTGCGATGTCGGCGATGTATTCGCCGTTGTACGCGGCTTCCGGCCAGCCCGCGTCGCCCGGCTTCAGGCCGCGTGCGCGCGCCTGCGTCGAGATCGCGAGGTTGCCGATCTGCACGCCCGCGTCGTTGTAGTAGAACTCGCGGTGCACCGCGTAGCCCTGGCTCGCGATCACGTTCGCGAGCACGTCGCCGAGCGCGGCCTGGCGGCCGTGGCCGACGTGCAGCGGGCCGGTCGGGTTCGCCGACACGAATTCGAGCAGCACCTGCTTGCCTTTCTCGCGATCCGACGTGCCGAACGCGCGGCCCTGGTCGAACACGGCGGCGATCACCGCCTGCTTCGCGGCGGCCGACAGGCGCAAGTTGATGAAGCCGGGGCCGGCGATCTCGGCGGCTTCGACGAGGCCTTGCGCGCCCGGCTGGGCGGTGAGGGCTGCGACGATCTGCTCGGCGAGCTGGCGCGGGTTCGTGCCGAGCGGCTTCGCGAGCTGCATCGCGACGTTGCACGCAACGTCGCCGTGCGCGGCGACCTTCGGGCGCTCCAGCGTGATGACGGGGGCGACGGACGCGGCGTCGGCGCCTTTCAGCGCGTGTGCGACCTGCTTGACGCTATCCGCGAGCAGGGCTTCGAGGGTCTGTTTGTGTGCTGGCAGCATGCTGGTAGAAGGCTTCGTTGGTGGCGGCCGGAAACGCCGGCCCGCCGGCGCGCTTTTTAAGCGCGCGTTTCAGGGATCGCAGAATTTTAACAGGTGCTAATATGCCGCTCAGGCGGCCCGCGTCCGCGAGGCCGGACGCCGGTCTGCCGGCGTTCCCCAACCGCGCCGCGCAGGCACAACAAGATGAAAAGGGAATTGTCATGATTACGTTCAAGAGCAAGGCGGCACAGGATCTCGACGTGCTGAAGGATTTCGCCGTGTATGTGCTGGGTCTCGTCGGCAAGCAGCTGGGCGAGCGCGGGGTGATTACGCACGACGAGCTGGACCACGCGATCGCCAAGCTGGAAGGCGCGGTCGCGCAGGCGAAGCAGGAGCGCGCCGAGCACGCCGGCCATTTCCACGAGGACGAAGCCGACCACGCGCACCACGAAGTGCCGGCGAGCCTAGCCCAGCGCGTTGCGCCCTTCCTCACGATGCTGCGCGAAGCGAAAGCCGGCGAAGCCGACGTGCACTGGGGCTTCTGAGCCTGCTTGCCCGGCCGGTTCGAAAGGATCGAAAGGCAGAAAAAAGCCCGCTTCCGAGCGGGTTTTTTCTTTTGTCTGATGAAAATGCGCTGCGCGGTGGTGTGCTCGAAGCGGGCGCGGGCGGCAGGAACTCGCCTTGACCGAAAGGTGAAATTCCTTATAATTCAACGCAAGACTATGTGAAAGCGGGTGCGAAAACATAGCGCCGCCCGAGCAATCGGGCCCCACCTGGAGTGGGTACTTCGTCGAAAGACGGAAAGAGAGTCCCGCATACGACGGCTGCCGAAAGGCGGCCGTTGGCTTTTCTACGCCCGGATTTTGCGGCCCTCCAGGCTTGCGCGCAGCAGCGTGCGCAACGCCACCTTCCTGGCTTCCCGCTGGCGCCGGTTCAAGCCGCCATCCAGCATATAGGCCGACTGGACGCGCAGGATGAGCCGGCGTTTTCTGGCCCGGTCCCGCGAAACCTCGAAGAACACGGCATACATCCGCTGTACGCCATCCGACGAGGCTGTCTCCACCGTCACGAAATTGGGTTGCCGTTCGTCGGCGACGACGATCCGGCGCGTCGCCAGCCCGACGATCACGTCGCGCAACAGGCGTCGCGATGCGTGGTACCGGTCCGCGCAGAGCACACGCGTCTCGCGACCATCGTCGTAGATCTCGTCGTCCGGAATGGTGTCGCGGGGGCGCGGATCCCATTTGAAACTGCGGGTGAAGCAGTGACAGGAGAAGAGGACCAGCACCGTTACGTCGAAGCCGGTTTCCAGGTCGCACGAGAACGTCAATGGACGCAAATGACTCAGGTCCCAGTTTTCGTCGCGGTAGCGCGTCGGCGGGAACGGACGGGCTGCATCGATCGGCGTTTCGTTGATCCGGATCTCGAAGGTCGACATGGCGAGGCGAATTTCGGGCTAAGCGGAAAGGGCGACTCCTGCGCCTTTACCTGATGGCCAGGGCGTTTGCAGCCTGGGATGCACAATATTGAGATTAGGTATCCTGAATGATTGGCGCGTTGTACAACGCGCCCCGTGGACGGGGCGCGTGATGGCGACGCGCGGCGGTAGCGCCGCGGTTCGATCGATCAGAGCTGCGGCGCGAGCGCGCGGCGCGCGTCGTCGAGCGACAGCGCCATGCGCTGCGCGTAGTCCTCGAGCTGATCCTGGCCGATTTTGCCGACCGAGAAATACGTGCTGTCCGGATGGGCGAGATAGAAGCCCGACACGCTCGCGGCCGGCAGCATCGCCAGCGAGTCGGTCACGCTCATGCCGATCTCGTCCGCGCGCAGCACGTCGAACATGTCGCGCTTCACGAGGTGGTCGGGGCAGGCCGGGTAGCCGGGCGCCGGGCGGATGCCCGCGTACTTTTCCGCGATCAGCGCATCGTTGTCGAGCGTCTCGCCGCTCGCGTAGCCCCACAGCTCGCGCCGCACGCGCGCGTGCATCGCTTCCGCGAAGGCTTCCGCGAAGCGGTCGGCGAGCGCCTTCAGCATGATCGCGCTGTAGTCGTCGTGGTCGGCTTCGAACTGCTTTTCCTTCGCGTCGACGCCGAGCCCGGCCGTCACCGCGAACATCCCGATGTAGTCGGCGACGCCCGACTCCTTCGGCGCGATGAAGTCGGCGAGCGAGCGGTTCGGCCGCATCACGCCGTCGACCACCGGGCGCACGCTCTGCTGGCGCAGGTTGCGCCACGTGAGCAGCACTTCCGAGCGCGACTCGTCGCTGTAGATCTCGATGTCGTCGTCGTTGACGGTGTTCGCCGGCAGCAGCGAGATCACGCCGCTCGCGGTCAGCCAGCGGCCCTGGATCAGGCGCGCGAGCATCGATTTTGCGTCGGAGAACACGCGCCGCGCCGATTCGCCGACGATCTCGTCGTTCAGGATCGCCGGGTACGGGCCCGCGAGATCCCAGGTCTGGAAGAACGGGCCCCAGTCGATGTACTGCGCGAGCTCGTTCAGGTCGTAGTTCTTGAACACGCGGCGGCCGATGAACTTCGGCTTCACCGGCTGGTAGCCCGCCCAGTCGACCTTGGTCTTGTTCGCGCGCGCCTCGGCGAGCGTGACCATCGGCTGCGCCTTGCGGTTCGCGTGCTGGTCGCGGATGCGTTCGTAGTCGGACTTCAGCTCGTCGAGGTACTTCGTCGCGCCTTCGTCGGACAGCAGGCTGGAGGCGACCGACACCGAGCGCGACGCGTCCGGCACGTACACCACCGGGCCTTCGTAGTGCGGCGCGATCTTCACGGCCGTGTGCACGCGCGAGGTCGTCGCGCCGCCGATCAGCAGCGGGATCTTCTTCACGCGGAAGTAGTCGTCGCGCTGCATTTCGGACGCGACGTACGCCATTTCCTCGAGGCTCGGCGTGATGAGGCCCGACAGCCCGATGATGTCCGCGCCCTCGACCTTCGCCTTCGCGAGGATCTCGTTGCACGGGACCATCACGCCCATGTTGACGACTTCGAAGTTGTTGCACTGGAGCACGACCGACACGATGTTCTTGCCGATGTCGTGCACGTCGCCCTTCACGGTCGCGATGACGATCTTGCCCTTCGCGCGCACGTCGCCGCCCGCTTCCGCGAGCAGGCGCTTTTCTTCCTCGATGAACGGGATCAGGTGCGCAACCGCCTGCTTCATCACGCGCGCCGACTTCACGACCTGCGGCAGGAACATCTTGCCCTGGCCGAACAGGTCGCCGACGATGTTCATCCCGTCCATCAGCGGCCCTTCGATCACGTTGATCGGGCGGCCGCCGGCCGCAGCGATCTTCGCGCGCACTTCTTCGGTATCCTCGACGATGAAGTTCGTGATGCCGTGCACCAGCGCATGCGAGAGCCGCTTCTCGACCGGATGGTTGCGCCACTCGAGGTTCTCTTCCTTTTTCGCGCCGCCCGCCTTGAACTTGTCGGCGATCTCGAGCAGGCGGTCGGTCGAATCGTCGCGGCGGTTCAGGATCACGTCCTCGACGCGCTCGCGCAGCTCCGGGTCGAGGTCGGCGTACACGCCGAGCTGGCCCGCGTTGACGATGCCCATGTCCATCCCCGCCTGGATCGCGTGGTACAGGAACACGGTGTGGATCGCCTCGCGCACCGGGTCGTTGCCGCGGAACGAGAACGACACGTTCGACACGCCGCCGCTCACCTTTGCGTACGGCAGGTTCTGCTTGATCCAGCGGGTCGCCTCGATGAAGTCGACCGCGTAGTTGTTGTGTTCCTCGATACCGGTCGCGACCGCGAAGATGTTCGGGTCGAAGATGATGTCTTCCGGCGGGAAGCCGACTTCGTTCACGAGGAAGTCGTACGAGCGCTTGCAGATCTCGGTCTTGCGTTCGTAGGTATCGGCCTGGCCGGTTTCGTCGAAGGCCATCACGACGGCGGCCGCGCCGTAGCGACGGATCAGGTTCGCGTGGTGGCGGAACGCGTCCTCGCCTTCCTTCAGCGAGATCGAGTTCACGATCGCCTTGCCCTGCACGCACTTTAGGCCGGCCTCGATCACGTCCCACTTCGACGAGTCGATCATGATCGGCACGCGCGCGATGTCCGGCTCGGATGCGATCAGGTTCAGGAAGCGCACCATCGCCGCCTTCGAATCGAGCATCGCCTCGTCCATGTTGATGTCGATCACCTGCGCGCCGTTCTCGACCTGCTGGCGCGCGACCGCGAGCGCCTCGTCGAACTGGCCGTTGAGGATCATGCGTGCGAACGCCTTCGAGCCGGTGACGTTGGTGCGTTCACCGACGTTGATGAAGAGCGTCCCGGACGTGACGTTGAACGGCTCGAGGCCGGCGAGGCGCATCATGTGATCGGTCATGGCGGTGCGAATTCTGGTGATGAAGGACGGGGGACGGTCGGGTCAGGCGTTGTCGCTGTACTGGTTCGGCCAGCGGCGCGGCTTCACGTCGGCGAGCGCCTTCGCGATCTCGGCGATGTGTTCGGGCGTCGTGCCGCAGCAGCCGCCCGCGAGGTTCACGAGCCCGGCTTGCGCGAATTCCTTCAGGAGGCCCGACGTGACGTCCGGCGTTTCGTCGAAGCCCGTCTCGGCCATCGGGTTCGGCAGGCCCGCGTTCGGATAGCACGACACGTACGTGTCGCACAGCTTCGCGAGCTCGGCGATGTACGGGCGCATCAGCGCCGCGCCGAGCGCGCAGTTCAGGCCGAACGTGAGCGGCTTCGCATGACGCAGCGAATTCCAGAACGCCTCGACCGTCTGGCCCGACAGGATCCGGCCCGACGCATCGGTGACGGTGCCCGAGATCATGATCGGCAGGCGCTCGCCGGTGTCCTCGAACAGCTCGTCGAGTGCGAACAGCGCGGCCTTCGCGTTCAGCGTGTCGAAGATCGTCTCGACGAGGAACAGGTCGACGCCGCCGTCGAGCAGCGCCTTCGCCTGCTGGTAGTACGACGCGCGCAGTTCGTCGAACGTGACGTTGCGTGCGCCCGGATCGTTGACGTCCGGCGAGATGCTGGCCGTCTTCGGCGTCGGCCCGATCGCGCCCGCGACGAAGCGCGGTTTGTCGGGCGTCGCGTATTGCTCGGCCGCTTCGCGCGCGAGCTTCGCCGAGGCGATGTTCATCTCGACGACGAGATCTTCCATCTCGTAGTCGGCCTGCGCGACGGTCGTCGCGCCGAACGTGTTGGTCTCGACGATGTCGGCGCCGGCCGCGAAGTACTGGTCGTGGATCTCGCGGATGATCTGCGGCTGCGTGATCGACAGCAGCTCGTTGTTGCCCTTGATGTCGCGCGGGAAATCCTTGAAGCGCTCGCCGCGATACGCGGCTTCGTCGAGCTTGTAGCGCTGGATCATCGTGCCCATCGCGCCGTCGAGGATCAGGATGCGCGATTTGAGCAGCGCAGGCAGAGCGGCGCCGCGCGTGTAGGACGCGTCGAGCGGGACGGAAGCGGCGAGAGGAGTCGCAGACATGGGCGAAAGACCGGCGAAGACGGGAAAGCCGTCATTGTAGCCGGTGCGCATGGGCGCCGCCCGGCCTCGCGCCGCGCCGGCCGGGCCGCCAAATGAAAACCCCCGCCGGCGAACCGGGCGGGGGCAGGATCGGAGTGCTCGCGGCGCCGCGTCGATGCGCGGCGAATGGCCCGGCCGCACGAGGCGCCGGGCCGCGGGCCGTCAGTGCAGCACGACGGGCATCATCATCAGGCTGTCGAATTGTCCGAGGAATTCGTCGACTTCATCGAGCGACGGTTCATCCTCGATCAACTGCTTCACGTGCGCGCGGAATCGTTCGGCAAGTTCGCCGTCGATGAAGATTTCGCGCTGCGCGTTCTTGTCGACGATTTCATATCCGCCGGCATTCATCAGGTGGTGGCCGGCCTGCGGCGCGAATTCGACGACGCAGTAGTTGGGGCTGTTGTAGATCATTTGCATGGCGGCACTCCTCTTCGCAGTGGCATCTGGCCTTGTTGTCCCCTAGGTGGGGCGAGCCTTGCCGGTTTCAAGGGGCTTGCGCTGCACACCCCGTTCCCGTCTGCATGGGGTGTATCGGTTAGAAGCCGATGTCTATGAAACGTTTCCCATTGTCTGCCGGTGGACTGAAATAGTTGTTAAAGAGTGTCATCGGCCATTTCACGGAAATCTGTAATCGGTCGAAATTGCCGAATCGCGTGCATATGCGCGCGAGTTCACTGTGTGACAGGCGATGTGACAGGCGAGGGCGCGGGCGGTGCAGCCGGTTGTGCCGGCGGTTGCACGGCGGCCGGCGGTGCGGGTTGTGCTAGTTCCGCGGCGGGAGCGGTTGATGCGTCTGGCGTCGGCGTACCGGCGGGCGCATGCGTTGCGCCGCCTGCGGGTGCGTCGTCGGACGGTACGCCCGGCGCCGCGAGCCGGCCATGCCACAACAGCTCGATCTGCGCGCCGTTCGGTTCGGTCTGCACGAGCCGCGCGGGCAGCCAGCCGAGCGACGGCGCGAGCCACATGTCGATGCGGCGCGTGTCGCCGTCGCGTCGCGGCAGGCGCATGAAGTGCCGCGCGCCGATGATGCCGGCCTGCGTCTGCACCTGCTCGTCGCCGATCACGGTGATCGGCCAGGTTTCGCCGCTGTTGTTGTCGATCACGAAGAACTGCTGCGTGACGCCCGGCTTGTACGCGGACGGATTGCCGCGCACGAGCCCCGACAGTTGCATCAGCATGCTGAAGCGGTCCTGCACGCCGTCGGGCAGCGGCGCGTTGTTCGGCGTGCGCGTGAACACGACCTGCCGGATCTCGCGGTTGAAGATCGCGATGTCTTCCGGCCGCTTGCCGCGCTTCTCGACGTAGCGCTCGGGCGCGACGCCGAACGCGTCGATGCGGCCTTCGCTGCGGTAGGTGAACGGGCCGACGAACGGCACGGGCATCGACACCGACAGGTCGTAGGTGTGCCCGTCGGTGCGCCAGTGGATCGTGCCGATCATGTTCTGCATGCCGTTGTAGAACGTGTCGTACTGCAGGTCGCCGGACGGCGGCGCGTTGAACTTCACGCCGTTCGTCGCGGGGCCCGGAGTCGCGGTGCTGGCGGCGCCGGCAGCCGACGCGGCATGCGCGCCCGATGCGGCAGGCACACCACTCGCTGCTGCTGCGGCGGCCGGCGGCTCGCCGTGCTCGGCCGTTTGCGTCGACGTGAGGACCGGCTCAGGCGCGGGTTTCGGTGCGGCGGCCTTCGGGGCCGCCGGCGCGGGCGCGGCCGGCTGCTCGACCGGCTGCGGCGCAGGCGGCGCAGGCTGGCGCTCGATCGGTTGCGGTTTCAGCAGCTCGATCTGCACGGGGACTTCGGCGGCTGGCGGCGGCGTGAACGAATCGCGGTTGCGCATCAGCCAGAACGCGGCGAGCGCATGCAGCACCAGCACGATCACGAGCGCAATGCCCACGCGCAGCCAGTGGCGGGGCAACGCGTGACTCGGGCGGGTGTCGGCAGGCTGCATGGGCATCGGGACAGGATCGGGGCGTTCGCGTGAGCTCGGGCGCGCAGCGCGCGCCACAGGAATCGGACTGTCGAATGCGCCGCACGTTCGCGCTGCGTGACGGGCAGGTGCCGGGGGCGGTTACCGGATGCGTCAGGCGTCGCGCGCGTCGGCACTATAGCCGAGTTCGTAAGACAGTTTCTGCGCGCAGGCGCGCAGCGCGGTGTCGATCTCGCCGCCCCATGCAATGTCGAACGAGCCTTCCTGGCCGAGCGCGACGATCGCGAGCGCGAGTTCGCCGACCGCATCGAACACGGGCATGCAGAACGCGTGGATCGTCGGCAGCAGCATCCCCTCGACGCGCGCGGCCTCGTGCCGGCGCACGTCGGCGAGCACCGCGTCGACCTCGTCGAGCGTGCGCGGGCCGCCGTGGTGCGGCGAGCGGCGCGTATCGGCGAGTTCGCGCTCGAGCATCGCGGCGGTCTTGCTGCGCGGCAGGTACGCGGCGAACAACAGCCCCGTCGCGGAGCCGAGCAGCGGCATCACGTCGCCGAGCTTCAGCGACGCCTTCGCCGGGTGGCTCGATTCCATCCAGTGCACGATCGTCGGCCCCTGGTTGCCCCACACGGCGATGCCGACCGTCTGGTCGAGCCGGTCGCGGAATTCGGTCAGCGCGATCCGCGCGAGCTTCACGCCGTCGACGCGCGCGAGCCGCGCGAGCCCCATCTGCAGCGCGAAGCCGCCGAGTTCGTAGCGGCCGGAGACGGGATCCTGCGACACCACGCCGAGCCGCGAGAAGCTGACCAGGTAGCGGTGCGCCTTCGCGGGACTCATGCCCGCGCGCTGCGCGAGGTCGCGCAGCATCATCGCGCGCGGCTCGCTCGTCAGCACGTCGAGCAGGCGGAAGCCGACCTCGATCGACTGGATGCCGGAACGGACCTTCTCGCCGTGCTCGCCGGAAGCGGCGTCGTCGGTGTCGGAGTCGGCGAGATCGTCGTCGGGAAGCGGGCTGGCAGGCATGGGTGGCAAGTGCGCGAAAACGCGGCAGGAGTCGGACTGGAAAACCGGGCCGAAGAATCGGGGCGAAAACGGCACGCACGATCGCAGCGCGCCGCAGGGATTCACCATCGTAAAATAGATTCCCTCCATCGTCACTACAACGCCAGAGTCCCCTTATGAAACTTGCTTCGCTGAAGGACGGCACGCGCGACGGCCAGCTGATCGTCGTGTCGCGCGACCTGCACACCGCGGCGATCGCCGACGCGATCGCGCCGACGCTGCAGCGCGTCCTCGACGACTGGGCGTTCTACGCGCCGCAGCTGCGCGACCTGTACGACGCACTGAACCACGGCCGCGCGCGCAATGCGTTCGCGTTCGATCCGGCCAACTGCATGGCGCCGCTGCCGCGCGCGTTCCAGTGGGCCGATGGCTCCGCGTACGTGAACCACGTCGAGCTCGTGCGCCGCGCGCGCGGCGCGGAGATGCCGCCCGAATTCTGGACCGATCCGCTGATGTACCAGGGCGGCAGCGACGATTTCCTTGGCGCTCGCGACGACGTCGTGTGCCCGTCCGAGGAATGGGGCATCGATTTCGAGGCGGAAGTCGCGGTGATCACCGGCGACGTGCGGATGAGCGCGACGCCCGACGAAGCGCTGAAGGCCGTGCGGCTCGTCACGCTGGTGAACGACGTGTCGCTGCGCAACCTGATCCCGGCCGAGCTCGCGAAGGGCTTCGGCTTCTTCCAGAGCAAGCCGGCCACCGCGTTCGCGCCGGTCGCCGTGACGCCCGACGAGCTCGGCGACGAATGGCGCGAAGGCCGCGTGCACCGGCCGATGATCGTCCACTGGAACGGCAAGAAGGTCGGCCAGCCCGATGCCGGCACCGACATGGTGTTCCACTTCGGCCAGCTGATCGCGCACGCGGCGAAGACGCGCAACCTGCGCGCCGGCTCGATCGTCGGCTCGGGCACGGTGTCGAACAAGGACGCGAAGCGCGGCTACTGCTGCATCGCCGAGAAGCGCTGCCTCGAGACGATCGAGCACGGCGCGCCGCAGACGGAATTCATGCGCTACGGCGACACCGTGCGCATCGAGATGTTCGACACGGCCGGCAAGTCGATCTTCGGCGCGATCGAGCAGTCGGTCGCACCGCCCGACGGCGCGGCGTAAGTCGCGCGGCGCACGCAGCGCTGCGCTTTCGCGAAACCCGGGCCCGGCCCGCGCGCCGGGTTTCGCCTGATGTTTGCCCGCGCGGGCTTGGCTACACTCGATTCAGGGGCGCGAAAGCCTCGAGCAAGGAGCAGCGCATGGCCGATCTCGCCGCGTACGGCGGTTACGAAGCACTGAAGGTGACGCGCCGCGACCATGGCGTGCTCGACATCGTGATGAGCGGCGAGGGCGCGAACCGCAGCGGCCTCGCGACCGCGAACGCACGCATGCATCGCGAGCTCGCCGACATCTGGCGCGATATCGACCGCGATCCCGACACGCGCGTCGCGGTGATCCGCGGCGAAGGCAAGGGCTTCTCCGCGGGCGGTGACCTCGCGCTCGTCGAGGACATGGCGAACGACTTCGACGTGCGCGCCCGCGTGTGGCGCGAGGCGCGCGACCTCGTCTACAACGTGATCAACTGCAGCAAGCCGATCGTGTCGGCGATGCATGGCCCGGCCGTCGGCGCGGGGCTCGTCGCCGGGCTGCTCGCCGATATCTCGATCGCCGCGAAGGATGCGCGCATCATCGACGGCCACACGCGGCTCGGCGTCGCGGCCGGCGACCACGCGGCGATCGTGTGGCCGCTGCTGTGCGGGATGGCGAAGGCGAAGTACTACCTGATGCTGTGCGAGCCGGTGAGCGGCGAGGAGGCCGAGCGGATCGGGCTGGTGTCGCTCGCGGTCGAGCCGGCCGACCTGCTGCCGAAGGCCTACGAAGTGGCCGAGCGGCTCGCGCACGGTTCGCAGTCGGCGATCCGCTGGACCAAATACGCATTGAACAACTGGCTGCGCACGGCCGGGCCGACCTTCGATACGTCGCTGGCGCTCGAATTCATGGGTTTTTCGGGGCCCGACGTGCAGGAAGGCATTCGCTCGCTGCGCGAGCGGCGCCCGCCCGAGTTTCCCGGCGACGCGCCGTTCTGACACGCGCCGGCGCTATGATCGATCCAGGCGCGGCTCGCGCGACGCATGGCGGCCGCCTCGCTCTCACCCAGTCAACCAGGATGCCCGTATGACGACCGATGCCTCCGGCTCCAACCCTTTCGCCGGCTTTGCCGGCTTCAAGCCCGCCGACATGATGGACCGGATGTGGGACATGATGCGGATGTCGCCGTTCGGCGGGATGACGTCGTTCCCGGGCGCCACGCAAGGGCTGCCGCCGTCGCTGTCGAGCATGTCCGACATGATGGCGCCGCTCACGAGCGTCGAGGAGCTCGACAAGCGGATCACCGATCTGCGCGCGGTCGAGCAGTGGCTGAAGCTCAACCTCGGGATGCTGCAGTCCGCGATCCAGGCGCTCGAGGTGCAGCGCGCGACGCTCGCGACGCTGCGTGCGTTCGGCGCGTTCGCGCAGAGTTCGATGTCGGCCGCCGAGGAAGCGGCCGTCGCGGCCGCGCATGCGGCGAAACACGCGTCGGGGGCGTCGAACGATGCGCCGCCGGCACCGGATGCCGACGCGTCGGCGGCAGCGTCGGGCGACGCCGCGCAGCAGCCGTTCGACCCGTCGGGCTGGTGGAACCTGCTGCAGTCGCAGTTCAACCAGCTCGCGAGCCTCGCGATGGCGCAGCCGGGCATGCAGCCCGCCGCGTCGGGCGATGCGCCGCCGGACGCGGCCGCTGCGCCGGAGCCGGCCGCGAAGCCGGCACCGGCCGCCGCCGCGCCGCGCAAGCCTGCCGCGAAGCGCGCGAAATCAGCCGGTGCGGCCGGTTCGGCCGCGGCGCGCGCGGCCGCCGCATCGTCGCCCGAAACCCGTCCGCCGAAGCGCTCGACGTGACGCGGCGCAGGTAGCAGGTCGATCATGCGGCTCGCGCTCGTGCTGATGGGAGGCGGCGCACGTGCCGCCTATCAGGTCGGCGTGCTGAAGGCGCTGGCCGAGATCGCGCGCGAGGCCGATCCGCTGCGGCACACGCTGCCGTTCGCGGTCGTGTGCGGCTCGTCGGCCGGCGCGATCAACGCGACGTCGATCGCGAGCCACGCGGACGACTTTTCCCACGGCGTGCGGCGCCTGCTCGAATTCTGGGAGCCGCTACGCGCCGACTACGTGTATCGCACCGACTGGCTCGGCATCGCGGGCGCCGGTGCACGCTGGCTGGCGACGATGACCTTCGGCTGGGCGGCCCGCCGTTCGCCGCGCGGGTTGCTCGACAACGCGCCGCTCGCGCACCTGCTGCAGCGCGAGCTGAGTTTTCACCGGATCGAGCAGATGCTCGAGGCGCGCCTGCTGCATGCGCTCGCGGTGACGGCGCTCAGCTATTCGAGCGGGCGGCACCTCACGTTCTACCAGGCCGCCCAGCCGATCCAGGCGTGGCGGCGCGCGCAGCGCACCGCGCGGCTGGTCGACCTGTCGGCGTCGCACCTGCTCGCGTCGTCGGCGATTCCGTTCGTATTCCCGGCCGTGCCGCTCGTGCTCGACGGGCAGATCGAATACTTCGGCGACGGCTCGATCCGGCAGATCGCGCCGCTGTCGCCGGCGATCCACTTCGGCGCGGACCGGATCGTCGTCATCGGCGCGGCCGACCCGCGGCCCGAGATTCCGGCCGCGAACGGCCACGGGCTGGTGCGCGGCTACCCGACGCCCGCACAGATCGGCCAGCAGGTGCTCGCGAGCGTGTTCCTCGATTCGATCGGCTCGGACATCGAGCGCATCGAGCACATCAACCGGATGATCGAGCACCTGCCGCACCAGGTCGAGATGGACAGCGGCTGGCGGCACGTCGACGTGCTCGCGATCGCGCCGTCCGAGCGCATCGAGCTGATCGCCGCGAAGCACCTGAAGCAGATGCCGGCGACGATGCGCGGGCTGCTCGGCGCGATCGGCGGCAGCCAGCCGGCCGGCGCGTCGTTTGCGAGCTACCTGCTGTTCGAGGAGGCGTTCACGCGCGAACTGATCGAGCTCGGCTACCGCGACGGGCGTGCGCAGCGCGACACGCTGGCCGGCTGGATCGCGCGAGCGGACGGCGGCAGCGCGCCGGCCGCCGGCATGCCGCCGGAAGATGGCCTCGCGACCGGAGAAATACGGGTCTGATGCGTACAGGGCAATGTAAGGTTGCGTTTTCGCGACGTTCGGCCGCGACCGATCGCCGCACCGATGGGCGGCGCACGACCGGGCAGGCGTCTCGGAACCGTCATGCACGCGTGATATCATGGCCGCCGCCGTATACACCATATCGAGCAGCCCGCCGATCCGGCATCCGCACGGGACCTTTCGGGGAACCGCCTGGGGCAGGGGACGGGCGCGCAACGAGCCGGCCAGCGCCGGCCCCCCACTCAGGCAGGCGTGCAGCCGGTTCCGTTCGCGGAGCGTGGCTGCGGCATGCCGCAACGGCGGCGGCGCGGCCGCCCGGCTGCCGGACGAGGAATCACCGTCCGGCTGGCCGGTTTCCCGCGTAAAATTAGAGTCTTGGCTGCAAAAGGCGCGCTCGGGCGTGCTTGCGCGGCAACAGTCACGTTTAGAGAAGTCGCATTGCGCAGAACAGGGGTGGGACCATCATGAACACGATGCTTTATCCGGAACTTTACCGATCGCTCGAAGCCGTCCGCTGGGACATGGAGAAGGACATTCCGTGGGACAAGTTTGACGCGTCGCTGCTCACCGACGAGCAGGCGAAGACGATCAAGATGAACGCGATCACCGAATGGTCGGCGCTGCCCGCGACGGAAATGTTCCTGCGCGACAACCAGCACGACAGCGACTTTTCCGCGTTCATGAGCGTGTGGTTCTTCGAAGAGCAGAAGCATTCGCTCGTGCTGATGGAATACCTGCGCCGCTTCAAGCCGGAAATGGTGCCGACCGAAGAGGAACTGCACGCGGTGCGCTTCCAGTTCGACCCGGCGCCGCCGCTCGAGACGCTGATGCTGCACTTCTGCGGCGAGATCCGCCTGAACCACTGGTACCGTTGCGCGGCCGACTGGCACACCGAGCCGGTCATCAAGCAGATCTACGAAACGATCTCGCGCGATGAAGCGCGCCACGGCGGCGCGTACCTGCGCTACATGAAGAAAGCGCTGAACAACTGCGGCGACGTCGCGCGTGCGGCATTCGCGAAGATCGGCGTGCTGATGGCGTCGGCGCGTCGCACCGAAAAGCCGTTGCACCCGACCAACCTGCACGTGAACCAGGCGCTGTTCCCGCGCGACACCGTGCAGTCGCGCCTGCCCGATCCGGAATGGCTCGAGCGCTGGCTCGACGAGCAGATCCGGTTCGACGGCGAGTGGGAAAAGAAGGTCGTCGAGCGGATCCTGCACAACCTGTCGATCCTGTTCGAGCGCACGTTCGCGACCGCGCAGGAGCTGAACCGCTACCGCAAGGAAGTCACCGGCCGCCTGCAGGCCGAAAGCGGCCCGTCGTCGGCCGCCCAGCCGGCCTGAGGCCGGTTGGCGCCGCAGCCGGCGTGAATCGCGCCGGCCGCGTTGCGCGATGTCGTACCCGTTGCATGAAGCCCGCCCGGTCAGTCCGGCGGGCTTTTTATCTGGCGCCGCCGCCGCGCGCGCCGTTGCCCACTTCGTCCGACCTCCATCATGTCCGCCACCTTCGAACGCAAGCTGATCACTCGTGATGCCCTCGTCGCCCTGCGCGCGTCGCTGCCGTCGCCCGTCGTGTTCACGAACGGCGTGTTCGACATCCTGCATCGCGGCCACGTCACCTATCTCGCCGACGCGAAGGCGCTCGGCGCATGCCTGATCGTCGGCGTGAACAGCGACGCATCGGTACGCATGCTCGGCAAGGGCGACGACCGGCCGATCAATCGCCAGGAAGACCGCGCGGCGCTGCTCGCGGCGCTGGAAAGCGTCGACTGGGTCGTGACGTTCGAGGAAAAGACGCCGGTGTCGCTGATCGAGGCGGTCCGGCCGGACATCCTCGTGAAGGGCGGCGACTACGACATGGATGCGTTGCCGGAATCGGCGCTGGTGCGTGGCTGGGGTGGCCGGGCGCTGGCGATTCCGTTCGAGCACGATCGCTCGACCACCGCGTTGCTGAAGAAGGTGCGCGCGCAGCAGTCCTGAGCGCGGCCCGGCGCCGTCAGGGCGCGGACGCGGCGAGCGGTTCGGCCGTGACGGACGGCGGCGCGATCGGGCCGCCGATGACGGGCTGGTCGGTGGCCCGTGCGAGCGGCGTCACGCGCAGCGCATCGGGCCGCACCTGTCGCGCCAGCACGCCGGGTTCGCGCGGGCCGGCCGCCGGCAGCGGCCCGAACACGCCGCGCGCCACCACGAACGCGAGCATGTTGGCGAGAAAGAGAACAGCGATCAGCCAGCGCAGCATCGTCGACACTCCTCGTCGTCATTGACGTGGTTCACGTCATTCAATCGGGCCGGCCGCATCGCCGGCGATTTCATTCCTTCCCATTCCTGCCGTTGACCGTGCGCGCGGGCGGCCAGCACGGCGCCGCCGGTGCTTCACCGTCATCGTGACGCAGGCCCGCACGGGCTCGCGTTGCCGTGCGCCGGCGCGATGCCGGCGCTTTTCCGTCACGCCTGCGTCGGCGTGGCGGTTGCTGCTTCCGCGGCGATCAGCGCCAGCCCGGACAGGATCAGGGCATCGTGCCGCGTATGCGGGAGCGTCAGCGCACGCGCGACGTCGTCCGCCGCGCCGCCGGCCAGCACGAGCCGCACGGGTGCCTGCCAGGCATCCGCGAGATCGCGCCACGCGCGTTCGATCAGCCCGGCCTGCGCATACAGGCAGCCGGCCGACAGCGAGCGCGGCGTATCGACCTGGAACGGTTCGGCCGGTGCGCCGGCGAGCAGGCCGCTCGCGATATCGGTGGTCAGCGTGGGCAACTGCGCGGTGTGCGTGCCGAGCGCGCGCATCATCAGCGCCCAGCCCGGCGCGATCAGCCCGCCCGTGAAGCGGCCGTCCGCGCGCAGCGCCTCGAGCGTCGTCGCGGTGCCGAACGTCGCGATCAGCAGGTGCTCGCCCGGAAACGCCGCGTGCGCGCCGATCAGGCCGGCCCAGCGGTCGCTGCCGAGCTGGTCGGGCGTCGTATAGCCGTTCGTCACGCCGCATTGCGTCTGACGCGCGCGTATCGTCGTGCGCGGCAGGCCCGGCCAGCGTGCGTCGAGCAGCGCGTCGAGCCGGGCGGCCACGTCGGCGCCCGCGACGTTCGAGATCCACGCGCCGCGCGGACGCGGCAGGGCCGACCAGTCGGGATCGGCGCCGCCGTCGCGGGTGTGGCCGAACGCGCCCGTCTCGACGAGCGTGCGCTGCGCATCGGCGAGCGCCCACTTGATCCGGCTGTTGCCGGCGTCGATCAGCAGGTGCGGCTCGTTCATTGCGCTTCGCGCAGCGACACGTCGCCGGCGGCGATCGCCTGCACGCCGTCCGGCGTATCGAGCAGCAGCTGGCCGGTCGCGTCGATGCCCGTCGCGATGCCGCGCACGCGTTCGACGCCCTGTTCGAGCAGCACGACTTCGCGCCCCGCGTACGCGTGCAGCGCGTGCCAGCGCGGCAGGAACGGCGCGAGCCCTTCGGCGCCGAACTGCGCGAGCGCGGGCGTGAGTGCGTTCAGCGACGCGGCGAGCGTGTCGGTGAGGTTGGCCGATGCGCACGCGATCGACAGCGCGGCGGGCGGCAGCCCGCTCGCGAGCGTCGCTTCGCGCGCGCGCAGCGCATCGACCTGCGCGGCGACGGCCTCCGCGCCGCGCACGTTGATGCCAAAGCCGATCACGACGGCGGTGGCGTCGGCGCTGGTCCACGCGGTTTCGATCAGGATCCCGGCGAGCTTGCCGACGATGCGCGGCGTGCCGTCGTCGGTAGCGGTCAGCAGCAGGTCGTTCGGCCATTTGAGCGCGACGCGTGTATGGGCGTCGAGCGGCAGCGCGGCCAGCCCTTCGGCGAGCGCGACGCCGATCGCGATGCTGAGGCCGCCGAGTGCTTCGACGGGGCGCGGCACGATGCAGCCGACCGAGCACAGCAGCGCATTGCCGGGCTGCGCGAACCACGGGCGGCCCTGCCGGCCGCGGCCGGCCGTCTGCTCGAACGCGACGCGCACGAGCGGCGCGGGCAGCGCGTTCGCGTTGCGCGGCAGCGCCTTGAGCCGGGTGGCGACGTCGGCGTTGGTCGAGCCGGTGGCGGCGACGATGTCGAGCGGCCACGCACGCGGCGCGGCGTCCAGGTGCGCCTCGAGCCGGTTGCGCGCGATGTGCGCGTCGCCGGAATCGGGCGTGTCGGAGGAGGTGGGGGCGTTCATGGCGCCTATTGTAGCGACAGGGCGCGGTGGCGCGCGTCGGGCGGGGTAATAGTCATTTCCCCGGGACAGGGGCCAATTGGTATCCGACGCTTCGCGCGTATGTGCTCGTGCCGAATCGAAGGAAGTTACGTTCAGGTAGTCATGGGCATGCGAGCCGGAAGAAATGCCGCACCGACATTCCGGTCGATCAATTGACGAAACATCGCCGACCGATATCGATCGGTCAGAAGTTCGAATTCGTATGATGGATTTCCTGGTGCCGATCGTGCATTTTGGTGGGATGAGATTGCGCTGATAGCGACGAGAGGGAATCCGGATGAATGGTGGCGAGAAATGGTTAAGCGAGTCTTCGTTGACCGTTGGCGGAGGGGCGGGGCCCGGTACTTTCGCGGATGAGCGTTGCTCGGGCGCGATGAGCCGAGGTGACGCCGCATGATCCGCTATTTCCTTGCCAAGGGCGATCGGGGCGGCAGCGCGACGATCACCGAGGGATTGGGATGCGTCACGTGTTCCAATCCGCCGCCGCGTGTGCAGATCGCCACGCTCTACATGAAAACTTACTGCACGGCTTGCGAGCAGGTGGGGTTTGTCGCGCCGAAAGGCCCGCGCTTGCCCGGCAGGGCGCCGAATGGTCAGGGATGGGCGTTGAGCGGGGATATCAATGCATGCGGGTGCAGTCCGCCGCCTGTGTTCTATGCCGAGCGGGGCATGAGGATGCGGGTCGGTGACGGGGCGACTGAGCCGAAAGAACTGGGAGACGATCATTCTCACTCGCCGGTCTCTGGGGTGGAATGCGACGAGCAGTATGTATTGAAAAACGAGAAGACGGGGCAGCCCTTGGTATGTGTGCCTTATCGAATACATACCAGTTCCGGCCAGGTCTTCAGCGGTATGACTGATCGTGCCGGGCACACACAGCGCGTAGCGACTCGTCATTCGGAGAAACTGCGAATTGAAATAGTGGAGCACGGCCATGCCGCACGATGACTACGAATACGTGACCGTGCATGACTCGGCCATAACGAATACGACGCGTGGTTCGAAGGTTGAGCTTTTACTGGCAGTCGACGGGCCGCCCATCTGTAAAAACATGACCGATGCGGAATTTCGGAAGAAAGTCCTGACATTGCGCGACGATGCCGTAAAAATAATCACGCAGAGAGTCGACGAACTCGATGTCTGGAGAGAGCCTGCGCGGGCGAGAGTCAGAGAGTGGTTCGGGGTCGCCGACGAGCCCACTCGCGGTGCGCTGACGAACGGATTGGTGGCGTTGATCACAGTCATGAACGGATTGACGGCAAGGAATTTCGTTCGCTCCGATCCCGACCTTGATCGGGCTCTCGGCTGTACGCCAAATACCAAAAATCTAGACGGCGAAGTTGCGCACGTTTGCGGCCCCGATACCGCCACGCACACGATATCGATTTCCCCGAAGTTCTGTGAGCTTCCGGATACGAGTGCGGGTACGTTTTCCTCGATGCAACTGACCATTGTTCACGAGTGTGTGCATTTTCGGGATACATTCGGAGCGATTGACTACAAGAACACCTATGGACAATTTCTCAGCAGGCGGCTCGCCAAAGAGGTCCCGACAATGGCGATCAGGAATGCGGACAATATTGCGTGGTATATCTTGTGCATCGATTAGCCTTGTGGGGCTTTGTGCTTCAAGCGTCCTGTTTGCTTGCAGCTTTTCCTTGCAATACGCAAGTAAGCTCGACCTCGGCGTCGTGGCCATTTCGAATGCTGACCGGATTGCGCTCGCCAGCTTGTTGGTGACCGTTCGGAACAGTGCGGCCAACAATGGTCCCGTCGTGATCTACGGATATGCCGACGAGCGTGAGCGCGACGCAATTTCTATCGCCCGTACTCGGGCCAATGCTGTCCGAGCGTATCTGCTCGATCTCGGCGTAGCAAAAGATCGGATTCACATGGACTCTAAAATCTGGCGAAGCAACTCCGTTGTTCCGTCGAGTAAACGCAATCAGATAGAGATAGAGTTTATTCCAGCGTGTTCATCGGAAGGTTGCGAGAATCCGTGCGGTACGGTCCTGCCGGAGCAGAAGTAACGACGCACGGTATTCGCATGCGAGATATCCCCGGTGTGGCGTTGCGTTGCGTCGCGCCAGCGCCTCACCTCCTCAGCGCCGCATCTCCATCCGCTCCAGCGCCTTGATGTCCTCCTCGGACGTCATTTCGCAGGCCAGCAGCGTCTTGCCTTTCAGCGCCGGGCCCTGGCGGGCCGACACGAGGATCAGTGCGCCGCCCGGGCCGCGCACCGTCAGCCGGCGCGAATAGCCGACGGACGACGCGCCCAGCAGGTGGCCCTTCTCGAGGGCGAGCTGGTAGCGCTTCGCGAGCTGGTCGGCGACTTCGCCGTCGACGAGCACGCCGATCCCGGTACTGACGAACACGACCTGCTGCGTCGTGAAGCCGTCGCGGTGGATCGGCTCCGGCAGGCGATAGACCGCGGCGCCCAGCATCGATTCGTCCGGCTTCGGATCGGCCGCCTTGGCGATGTTGTAGATCGAGTCCATCAGGTCGGACGTGAACGGCGGCTTGCAAAGCGCGGCGTTGAAGATGTCGGGCTGGGCGGGCGGCGCGGCGCGTGCGGTGAGCGGTGCGCCGGCAATGACGAGGGCGACGGCGCCGACGGCAGCGGCACCAAGCCTGGAAAGGCGATGGGACATGGATGCAGTTCTCTCAGGTTTTATTGTGAGGCTGCATGTTAATGCATTGCCGCGTGTCGAACGGTCGACGTGGCGCAGCCGGAGGGCGGCAATGCAACCGGCGCGCGAGCCCGGACGCGCCGCGATCGATTCCGTTGCCGGGTGATCGATGCGCGGGGCGTCGGGGCATGCGCGTCATGCAGCCGGTGGGATGCCGGTGCGTGCGGACGAACCGTTACGGCGCGACGACCGGGTGCTTCAGCGCATGCGCGGTCTCGATCCACTGCGCGTGGAACGCGTCCGCGTCGGGCTTGAGCCCGAGTTCGCCGTTGCGATAGGCCATCGCGAGCGTCTGCACGGCTTCCGGCAGCTCGTGCTCGGCGGCGCGGCGATACAGCGCCAGCGCGCGCGCCTCGTCGCGCGGCACGCCGCTGCCTTCGCGGTACGCGTTCGCGAGCATGAAGTCCGCGGCCGGGATGTCCGCGTGCGACGCGACGTCGAACCAGTGCGCGGCCTGCACGGGATCGGCGGCGACACCGTAGCCGCTGCGATAGATCAGCCCGAGGTAATACGCGGCGGCCGGGTCGCCCTGCGCGGCCGCTTCGCCGAGCAGCGTGCGGGCGCGTGCGTAGTCCTTCGGCATATCGCTGCTGCCGAGCAGCAACGCCTTGCCGAGCGCGAGCTGCGCACGCCGGGCGGCCGGCGCGTCGGCCTTGCTGTCTGCCGCCGCGGCCGTTTCCAGCCAGCCGCGTCCCTCGTCGCGCAAGCCCGGTTCGCGCGCGTCGACGAGCGCGATCCCGAGCGCCGCCTGCGCGTCGCCCGAGCCGCGGCGCGCCAGCGTGCGCAACTGCGCGAGCGCATGCGGCTCGGTGGCCTGCGTGACCATCGCCTGCCACTCGTCGAGCTGCGCGGCGCTCGGCGCGGGGCCGGCGCCGCGCAGGCCGGCTGCCGCGACGACGGCCGCGACGGTCACGGCCGCCGCCGCGAGCAGCGCGGCCGGCGGGAGTTTCGCGCGCAGCAGGCGCCGCGCGGCGGCGGCGAGGCCGGTTTCGGCCGGCCGCATCGTCCGGATCGGTTGCATCGCGGGTCTCATTGCGTGAGGTCGATTTCGTAAGTGGCGAGGTTCTTGCCCGAGCCGTCGTCGGCCGCGACCTGCGTGATGCCGGTCAGGCCGGCCGCCGCCGCGTCGCCGAGGCGGTTCGGCGCGGACGCGAACTGCACGTGCGCGACCGAGCTCGCGAGCTTCGTGAAGCGCCAGCTGCGCTGTGCGCCGTCGGCCGCGCGTGTGATCGCGCCGCGCTTCTTGACGAACGCGATCAGCACGTCGCGGTTCGCGTCGGGCGACGCGAAGATCGTCTTGCTGCCGTCGAGGCCCGGGAAGTTGCCGCCGCCGCTCGCGCGGTAGTTGTTGGTCGCGACGATGAACTGCGCGTTCGGGTCGATCGCCGCACCCTTGTAGGTCAGGTTCTTGATCCGGCTGCCGACCGGCTGCGTGACGTCGATTTCATACGCGAGATCGGCCGACGTGAACATGTCGAAGTTGTAGCCGGGGAACGTGCTGACGAGCGGCTGCACGGTCGCCTTGGTCGGGTCGATCCGGTTGAAGCGCTTCGCGGCCGTTTCGAGCCAGTTCTTCACGTCGGCGCCGCTCACCTTCACCGCGTACACGGTGTTCGGGTACAGATAGAGGTCGGCCGCGTTGTTGATCGCGAGCGCGCCCGGCGCGACGTCGGTGTAGTCGGTGCCGCCGCCGAAGCCGCTCTTGAACGGCGCGCTGACCGACAGCACCGGCAGCGACGCGTATTGCGGCAGGTTCGCCTGCACGTAGGTCTTCACGTAGTCGGCCTGCGCCTCGTTGACGATCTGGATCGCGCCCGGATCGCCGACATCGGCGAAGTACGAGTTCATCCGGTAGTCGGTCGAGCCGATCGGCGTCTTCACGTAGTCGATCGTCGCCTGGTGCTCGGCGGCGATCGCGGCGGACACGGACGGATCGGCCGCGACGTAGCTCTTGTCGGCGTTCTGGATCGGCCGCGCCTCGACGGTCGTCTGCGACTTGTCGACGCTCCACGTCTTGCCGTCGAACTTCAGGCCGAGCTTGATCACGCCGAGGTGCTTGCCCCAGTAGTTGGCCATCACGGTCGGCACGCCGTTGACGGTGCCCTTGACCTTGTCGACGCCCGGCAGGTTGAACTGCGACACGGTGCTGTTCGCGTCCGGGAACACCTGGTGCGAGTGGCCGATCAGCATCGCGTCGATGCCGGTCACCTTCGACAGCCACCAGCTGCCGTTCTCCATCGTCGGCGAATACGCGGAATTGTCGAGGCCGCCGTGCGAGATCGCGACGACGAGATCGGCGCCCTTCGCGCGCATCTCCGGAATGTACTTCTCGGCGGCTTCCTTCAGGCCGGTCGTGTAGACCTTGCCGTCGAGCCAGCGCTTGTCCCAGTTCATGATCGCGGGCGGCGTGAAGCCGATGATGCCGATCTTCACGGGCGCGCTGACCGTCTTGCCGTCCGGCGTCGTCGCGGTCACGGTGCGGGTCAGGATCGTGTACGGCGTGAACAGCGGCGCGTTGGTCTTCGCGCTGATCACGTTCGCGAGCACCTGCGGGAAGTTCGGGCCCGCGCACTTCTTCTGCTGAGCCGGCGCCGGCAGGCCGTCGACCTCGAACGTGTTGCCGGTCACCTGCGACAGGTACGGCAGCCCGTAGTTGAATTCGTGGTTGCCGATCCCGCCGCCGTCGAATTTCGCGGCGTTCATCACCTTGTAGATCGCGAGCGTCTGGTCGCAGCCGACCGGTTTCACGAGCGCCTGGTAGTCCGACAGCGCGGTGCCCTGGATCGTGTCGCCGTTGTCGAGCAGCAGCGTGTTCGGATACTGCGCGCGCGCTTGCGCGATCAGCGTCGACACGCGCTCGAAGCCGAGCGAATTGTCGGCGGCGAGCTTGAAATAGTCATACGACAGCACGTTGGTGTGCAGGTCGGTCGTCTCGAGCAACGCGAGCGTGGCCGTCGTGCCGACGGGCGCCTGGGCCGCCGGCGGCGTCGCGGGCGGCGAGGTGACGTCGTCGCCGCCGCAGGCGGCGAGGATGAAGGCGAGGCTGGCGAGCGCGGCGATGGCCGGCACGCGACGGCGGGAAAGCAGGGGGAGACGCATCGGTTGTCCTGTTCGGTGTTCTGTTTTATGAAAGGCGAGAGTCGCAACGATTGGCGGCGCGGGGCGCCGACGGCCTGATGTGCGGCGCGTGAGAGTATCGAAAGGAATCGTGACGGAACAATGAAAGGTTGCGACGTCGGCAGCGGGCCGTGGCCGGCGACGGCTTCGGGCCGGTTCCGGCCGGCCCCCCGGCTCGGCGCCCCGGCGCCCCCGCTGCGCGCGCCGAGCTCGCCGCCCGCAGCTACGCTGCCCCCACGCTTGCCGCCCGGGCTGCGCGCCCCGACGGAAATCCTCACGTCGCGTCGTCGGGCGGTTCGCTACAATGGCCGCTGTCACCTTTTTGCAAACATCCGCCCTTGGACTTCGAGACTCCTCCCGGCCTGTCGGTCGACGCCGGCGGCCAGGGCCAGACGGTGCGCCTGACCGGCCAGTGGACCGCGCTCGCGCTGGCACGCAATCGCGGCGCGGTGGCGCGCCGTATCGCGAGCATCGCGTCCGGGCGCGTGAGCGAATGGGATCTGTCCGGCATCGAGCGGCTCGACCATGTCGGCGGCCAGGCGCTGTGGCGCGTGTGGGGCCGCAAGCTGCCGGCCGGCGTCGCGCTGAGCGCCACGCAGCGCACGATCTTCGAGCGCATCGAGCGGCTCGACAGCGCGCGCGAGGCGCCCGAGCGCGTGGTGCGCTTCGGCCCGATCACGCGCTTCGGCTTCATGCTGTTCGCGTTCGGCGAACACCTGAAGGGCGGTATCGCGATGTTCGGCCTCGTGATCCTCGATGCATTGTCGGTGCTGCGTCGCCCGAAGACGATGCCGTGGAAGGAGACCTCGGCGAACATCTACAGCGCCGGCGCGCAGGCGCTGCCGATCACCGCGCTCGTCGCGTTCCTGATCGGCATCGTGCTCAGCTACCTGTCCGCGCAGCAGCTGCAGATGTTCGGCGCGAACCGCTACATCGTGAACATCCTCGGGCTGTCGGTGATCCGCGAGCTCGGCCCGGTGCTGTCGGCGATTCTCGTCGCCGGCCGCTCGGGCTCGGCAATCACCGCGCAGATCGGCGTGATGCGCGTGACCGAGGAGCTCGACGCGATGCGCGTGATGGGCATCCCGCACGGGCTGCGGCTGATCCTGCCGCGCGTGCTCGCGCTCGGCGTCGCGATGCCGCTGCTCGTGATGTGGACCAACATCATCGCGCTGACGGGCGGCGCGCTCGCCGCGAAGCTCGTGCTCGGCATCGACGTCAACTATTTCGTGCGCTCGCTGCCGGGCGTCGTGCCGATCGCGAACCTGTACATCGGGGTCGGCAAGGGCGTCGTGTTCGGCATGCTGATCGCGCTGGTCGCCTGCCATTTCGGCTTCCGGATCAAGGCGAATTCGCAGAGCCTCGGCGAAGGCACGACCACGTCGGTCGTGACGTCGATCACGGTCGTGATCCTCGCCGACGCGGTGTTCGCGATCCTGTTCCAGAACGTGGGGCTCGGATGAACGCATCGAACGAAACGACCGCGCACGCCGCGGCCATCGGCGCCGGGTCGGTCGGCAACGGGCCGGCCGCGGCGGCCGACGGCGGCGACCTCGTGATCGAGGTGCGCAATCTGACCAAGCGCTACGGGCGCAACATCATCCACCAGAAGCTCGACTTCGACGTGCGGCGCGGTGAGATCGTGTCGATCGTCGGCGGCTCGGGCTCCGGCAAGACCACGCTCGTGCGGCAGATCCTCGGTCTCGAGCGGCCGACGTCGGGCACGATCAAGGTATTCGGCGAAGATACCGCGACGATCGACGACGCGAGCGCGCGGATGATGCGCACGCGCTCCGGGATGCTGTTCCAGCAGGGCGCGCTGTTCTCGTCGATGACGGTGTTCGACAACGTCGCGCAGCCGCTGCGCGAGCTCGGCCGCGTGCCGCCGGACCTGCTGCACGACATCGTGATGCTGAAGCTCGAGATGGTCGGGCTGCCGTGCAAGCACGCGTCGAAGATGCCGGCCGCGCTGTCGGGCGGGATGGTCAAGCGGGTGGGCATCGCGCGCGCGATCGCGCTCGAGCCTGAACTGCTGTTCCTCGACGAGCCGACGGCCGGCCTCGATCCGCAGGCGTCGGACGAATTCGTCGAGCTGATCGCGACGCTGCACCGCACGCTCGGGCTGACCGTCGTGATGGTGACGCACGATCTCGACACGATGGTCGCGCTGTCGACACGCGTCGCGGTGCTGGCCGACCGCAAGGTGCTGGTCGCCGCGCCGGTCGAGGAGGCCGCGAACGTCGACCATCCGTTCATCCACGAATATTTCCTGGGGCTGCGCGGGCGCCGCGCATTGCAGGCGCTGCCGCCCGAGCGGCGCGCGAAGCTGCCGAAGGCGGCCCTCGAACCGGCGCTGTCGAGCGTCGAGCTGTAGGCACGAAGGAATCCGCGAATGGAAAACAAATCACATGCGTTCTGGGCCGGCCTGTTCACGATCGCGCTGACGCTCGCGATCGCGGGCACCGTGTTCTGGTTCAACGTCGACCGCACCGTGCGTGTGCCGTACGACCTGCTCGCGCGCACCAACGTGACGGGGCTGTTCCCGGACGCGGCCGTGCGTTTTCGCGGCCTCGACGTCGGCAAGGTGCAGTCGATCGGCTTCGACCGCACGCATCCGGGCCAGATCCGGATCCGGATCCTCGTCGATCACGACGCGCCGATCACGCAGTCGACCTACGGCAGCCTCGGCTTCCAGGGCGTGACGGGCATCGCGTTCGTGCAGCTCGAGGACACGGGCCGCGACCTGGCGCCGCTGCCGTCGTCGCCGAAGGCGATCGCGCAGATCCCGATGCGGCCGAGCCTGTTCGACCAGATCCAGGAGCGCGGCGACGTGCTGCTGCGGCAGCTCGAACTGGCCGCGAAGAGCGCGAATGCGCTGATGTCGCCCGAGATGCGCGAGCAGTTGCGCGCGACCGCCGAAAGCCTGCAGCACGCGGCCGATGGCGCCGCCACGCTGACGAAGCAGCTCGGCCCGGCGGTGACCGCGCTGCCGGAAACGATGCACGAGGTGAACCGCGCGATGGCGTCGGCGAACACGCTGCTGCAGCCGAACGGGCCGCTCGTGTCGAACCTGAACAAGGCCGGCACGGCCGCCGAGCAGATCAGCGTCGCGCTCAACGGTCTCAACACGCGCGTGCAGTACGACACCCTGCCGCGTTTCAACGCGCTCGCCGGCAGCGTCGGCGACGCATCGCGGCAATTGAAGGACGTGGCCGGTGAACTTGGCCGCAATCCGCGCAGTCTGTTGTTCGGTTCGCCCGGCGCGGCGCCGGGGCCCGGCGAGCCGGGCTTCGTCTGGCCGGGTGCGACGGCCGGGCAGTGACACCTATCGAAACCGGAAACATCATGCAGGAACACGCCATGCCACGAATCCTTGACCGCGCGCTGCGTCCCGCCGCGGCCGCGCTTGCCGTGCTGACGCTGTCGCTCGCGGCCGGCTGCGCCGGCAACGGCGCGGTGCTGTCGAATGTCCGCTATGACCTCGGGCCGGCCACGTCGGTCGTGACCGCGGGCCCGGGCCCCGCGCTGAAGGTGCTCGACGTCGCCGCGCCCGACGCGCTCGACTCCGACAAGTTCGCGTACCGCCTCGCGTACGTGGACGCGCAGCACGTGGCCGTCTATCGCGACAGCCGCTGGACCGCGCCGCCCGCGCAACTGCTCACGCAGCGGCTGCGCGGCGCGCTGTCGTCGCGCGGCACGGTGCTCGAAGGCTCCGACGGCGTGCGCGCGCCGACGCTCAAGGTCGACCTGAACGAATTCGAACAGGTGTTCGACGGCCAGTCGCAGAGCCACGGCGCCGTCACCGCGCGCGCGACGCTGATGCTGGACGGCAAGGTGCTCGGCCAGCGCACGTTCGTGGCACGCGCGCCGTCCAGCACGCCGGACGCGGCGGGCGGCGCCCGCGCGCTCGCGACGGCGAGCGACCAGCTCGTGTCGCAGATTGCCGCGTGGGTCGGCATGCAGGCGTACGCGGGCACGCCGTGACGCGTGCCGTGCAGCCGCGATGAGCGCGACCGGCACCCTTCGCGCATCGCCGCTCGCGCGGCAGGCCTTTGCCGCTTACGCGGCCCTCGTCGTCTACGCGTCGCTGTATCCGTTCGCAGGCTGGGTGTCGCTCGGCATCGGGCCGTTCGACTACCTGTTCGCGCCGATGCAGCGCTACGTGACCGCATTCGACGTGGTCACGAACGTGCTCGGCTATATGCCATTCGGCGCGCTTGCCGTGCTCGCGCTGCACCCGCGCTGGCGCGGCGTGGCCGCGACGCTGATCGCGGCCGGGCTCGGCGTGCTGCTGTCGGGCACGATGGAAGCGCTGCAAACCTACCTGCCGACGCGCGTCGCGTCGAATCTCGATCTCGCGGCCAACGCGCTCGGCGCGCTGCTGGGCGCGGCGCTCGTCGCGCCGGCCACCGGTGCGCTGCTCGATCGCGGCGCGCTGCGCCGGCTGCGCTTCGCGTGGTTCGAGGACGACGGCGCGACGCCGCTGCTGCTCGCCGGGCTGTGGCCGTTCGCGATCCTGTTTCCGTCGCCATTCCTGTTCGGCATCGGCGACTGGCCGGCCGCGCTGTGGGAGCGCGCCGACGTGTCGATGCAGGACGCGCTGCTCGCGTGGCTGCCGGCCGCGTGGCGCGTGGGCGAATGGCCGGAGCGCGTCGACGGCTGGCTGTCCGACTCCGGCTGGGAAGCCGCGCTCGGCGGGTTGATGCTGTTCGCCGCGCTGACGATCGCGTCGCTCGCGATGCGGCCGCGCGCGCCGCGCATCCGGCTCTTGGTCGCGCTCGTCGTCGCGACGCTCGTGCTGAAGGCGGCCGCGACCTTCATGCAGTCGGCCACCGGCCTCGTCGTCGTCTGGGCGACGCCCGGCGCGCGGCTCGGGATCGAGCTCGGGTTCGCGGCCGCGCTCGTCGCGCTGCACGTGCCGGCGACCTGGCGCGCGACGTTGGCGGCGCTCGCGCTGCTGGCCGGCGTGGCGCTCGTGAACCTGCTGCCGGTCAATCCGTTCTTCGATTTCACGCTGTCGGGCTGGCGGCAGGGCCGCTACGTGCACTTCAACAGCCTCGCGCGCTGGCTCGCGTGGATCTGGCCCTACGCGGCGCTGATCTGGCTCGGCCAACGCGTCGAGCATGCGTGGCTGCCGGCTGCCTTGCGCCGGTGACGCTGTAGCCCCGGCGGCGCGGCGGCGGTATCGCGGGCAGCACCGTGCGCCGCTCGTTATAATCGTTCGGATTCTCCGCTGCCGCGCGCAGCGGCAACCGCTCCTCTTTCCGCACGGCCTCGCGCCGCGCCGCTCGTCACCATCATGGATTCCTACTACCAGCACCACGTCTTCTTCTGCCTGAACCAGCGCGAACCGGGCGCCGAACGCCCGAGCTGCGCGCAATGCGACGCGCAGACCATGCAGGAATATGCGAAAAAGCGCGTGAAGGAACTCGGCCTCGCGGGGCCCGGCAAGGTTCGCATTAACAAGGCCGGCTGCCTCGACCGCTGCGAGGAAGGGCCCGTGATGGTCGTGTATCCGGAAGGCACGTGGTACACGTACGTCGACCAGGCCGACATCGACGAGATCGTCGAATCGCACCTGCGCGACGGCAAGGTCGTCGACCGCCTGAAGATCTGAGCGGGCCGGCCGAATGAACGTTCATACGCAGAAGTCGCTGATCGCGGGCCCGGTCGGGCAGATCGAAATCGCCGTCGACCTCCCCGACGCCGTGCGCGAAAGCGGCGCCGCGCCGCGCGGCATCGCGCTCGTCGCGCATCCGCATCCGCTGTTCGGCGGCACGATGGACAACAAGGTCGCGCAAACCCTGGCGCGCACGCTCGTGCAGTTGAACTACGTCGTGTTCCGGTCGAACTTCCGCGGCGTCGGCGCGACCGAAGGCGTACACGACAACGGCACCGGCGAGGCCGACGACCTGCTCGCGGTGCTCGCGCACATGCGCGCGCAGCCCGCGTATGCCGACCTGCCGCTCGTGCTCGCGGGCTTCTCGTTCGGCACCTTCGTGCTGTCGCACGTCGCGAAGCGGCTGCGCGACGCGGGCGAGACGATCGAGCGGATGGTGTTCGTCGGCACGGCCGCGAGCCGCTGGCAGGTGGCCGACGTGCCGGAGAACACGCTCGTGATCCACGGCGAAACCGACGACACGGTGCCGGTCGCTTCCGTGTACGACTGGGCGCGGCCGCAGGAACTGCCGGTCGTCGTGATTCCCGGCGCCGAGCATTTCCTGCATCGCAAGCTGCACGTGCTGAAGCGCATTATCGTCGACGCATGGCGCTAGCCCGTGCGCGGGGGCCGGCATGACGCCGGCAGCCTGCTTCGCCATTTGCACATGACCTCCGGTCCTCGCCCGAGGCGCGCTTTCCCCCACGCGACATCGCGCCGCACCGTGCGGCGCCACCTCACTTCCACCTCGCCTGCGCATGCCTTTCGCACCCCTTCGCGTGCGATGACGGGCAGCTTGCCGTCACCCCGCGCTCGATGCGGATGTGCAACTGTCCGGCGCCGGGTTCGCGAAAACGCCCTGCGCGCCCACGTATAATGGCCGGATTCCGCGTCGCCCGCGGCCCGGCTGGGCCCATTGCGGCGCTCGTTTCGCCGCCTGTCCGCCCGCTTGCGACGGCCGCGAACCGAACGCGTCCGCACGAGTCCAACCGGCGCGTTTCGCGCCGCCCGACGATGTCGGGCGAGTGCCCGAAACGCCCGCCGCCTTGCCGTTCAACCCTGCGCGTTTCGCACCGCACTTTCTGCCATCAGCCTGAATCGATCATGCGTCTGTCTCCCCAAGGCCTCAAGTCCCTCGCTTCCTCCATCGCCTTCGGCACCGCCGCGCGCAACGTCGCGCTCGGCGTGATGCTGCCCGTCGCGCTCGCCTCGACGATCGTCGTCGCCGAAGCGAAACCGGCCGCCAAGGCCAAGGCCGCGCATGCGGCGCCGGCCGCCACCGAGCAGTTCACCGGCGCGCCCGCGACCTACATGCCGGGCGCGGTGCCGCCGCCGGGTGTGAATGCGCGCTCGTGGGTGCTCGTCGATGCGACCAGCAACACGGTGCTCGCATCGGGCAATGCCGATGAACGCGTCGAGCCCGCGTCGCTGACGAAGCTGATGACGGCGTACCTCGTGTTCGAGGCGCTCGACAAGAAGAAGATCTCGATGGAGCAGATCGTCACGCCGAGCGAAGCCGTGCGCCGCGTCGGCCGCGACGAGTCGCGCATGTTCATCGAGGCGAACAAGCCGGTGTCGGTGCACGACCTCGTGTACGGGATGATCATCCAGTCGGGCAACGACGCCGCGATCGCGCTGGCTGAACTCGTCGGCGGCAGCGAAGGGCAGTTCGTCACGTTGATGAACGACGAGGCGCAGCGCCTCGGCATGAAGGGCACGCACTTCGCCGACGTGAACGGCATGCCCGACCCGAACCACTACACGACGGCCGGCGACCTCGCGAAGCTGTCCGCGCACCTGATCCGCGATTTTCCGCAGTACTACAGCATCTTCTCGGAGAAGGAATTCAAGTACAACAACATCCGCCAGGGCAACCGCAACCGCCTGCTGTGGCTCGACCCGACGGTCGACGGCCTGAAGACGGGCCATACGCAAGCGGCCGGCTACTGCCTGATCGCGTCGGCGAAGCGCGCGATCCCGGGCGTGGACGGCCAGCGCCGCCTGGTGTCGGTGATGATGGGCGAGCAGAAGGAAAGCGAGCGCACGCAGGACAGCATGAAGATGCTGAACTACGGCTACAGCGCGTTCGATTCGGTGCGCCTGTTCAAGGGCGGCCAGGCGATGTCGACGCCGCGCATCTACAAGGGCAAGGACAACACCGTGCAGGTCGGCGTGAAGGCCGACCAGTGGGCGACCGTGCCGCGCGGCCTCGGCGACAAGATCAAGACGGAAGTCGACGTCAACGCGCCGCTGATCGCGCCGCTCGCGGAAGGCCAGCAGGTCGGCACCGTGAAGATCGTCGCCGACGGCAAGACGCTGTCGGAATTCCCGGTCGTCGCGCTGCAGGCCGTGCCGGAAGCGGGTATCTTCGGGCGTATCTGGGACTCGATCCTGCTGATGTTCAGCAAGAAGAAGTAAGCACGACGGGCCTTTGTTTTCGCGACTTCATCCCCATCTGACATAGCTATGAGCCAAGCCGAATTCGAACCGATCGTCTACCTCAGCGTCTCGTCGCAGGAGGAAATGGTGCCGCTGTCGGAAGCCCGTGTACCGGTGCTCGACCGCGGGTTCATCTTCGGCGACGGCGTGTATGAAGTTGTCCCCGTTTATGCGCACGACGGTGCGCACGTGCCGTTCCGGATCGAGCAGCATCTGGCACGGCTCGAGCGCAGCCTGAAGAAGATCGGCATCGCGAGCCCGCACGACGACGCGGGCTGGCGGGCGTTGATCGAGCGCGTGGTGGCGGCGAATGCCGAAGGGCTCGGCGATGGCAACGCGCTCGTCTACCTGCAAGTGACGCGCGGCGTCGCGAAGCGCGGCCACGCGTTCCCGGCGAACGCGGTGCCGACGGTGTTCGTGATGACGAGCCCGCTGCGCCTGCCGTCCGCCGAAGAGCGCGCGCGGGGCGTGCGCTGCGTGACGGCCGAGGATCGTCGCTGGCTGCATTGCGACATCAAGTCGATCTCGCTGCTCGGCAACGTGCTGATGGCGCAGCATGCGGCCGAACGCGATGCGTTCGAGACGCTGCAGCTGCGCGACGGCAACCTGACGGAAGGCTCGTCGTCGAACGTGTGGATCGTGAAGAACGGCGAGCTGCTCGCGCCGCCGCGCAGCAACAAGATCCTCGAGGGGATCCGCTACGCGCTGATCGAGGAACTGGCGGACGAATGCAAGATCCCGTTCGTCGCACGCGAGATCAGCGAAGTGGAGTTGCGCGCAGCCGACGAAATCATGATCACGTCGGCCACGAAGGAAGTGCTGCCCGTCACGTCGCTCGACGATCTGCCCGTGCATGGCGGCAAGCCGGGCCCCGTATTCGCGGCGTTGTACGACGCGTACCAGCGCGCGAAAGCGCGCGAGTTTGAACAGTTTGACCTAACCCGGAGCAAATGATGAGCGAACCGACCAAAACCATCGAGGTGACCGGCGCGATCGATACCCGGAAGGAGTCGCTGCTGGAGTTCCCGTGCGATTTCCCGATCAAGATCATGGGCAAGGCGCACCCCGAGTTCAAGGACACGATCTTCAAGGTCGTCGCCGTTCACGACAATGAGATCGACGTCGAGAAGATCGAGGAGCGCGCGTCGAGCGGCGGTAATTACACGGGCCTCACGATCACCGTGCGGGCGACGAGCCAGGAACAGCTCGACAACATCTACCGCGCACTGACCGGCCATCCGATGGTCAAGGTCGTGCTCTAAGCGCCTTCCATCCTCCTTCCTGCGCGCACTCGGCGGGGGTCTTCCCCGCCGCGCGCCGCGCGTCCAGCTCGTCGCACAGCCGCTTGTATTCGGCGACTTCCTGAAGCAGCCAGGTCCTGAACGCCTGCACGCGCGGCGTGTTCACGAGCGGCGGCGGACACACGAAAAAATAGTGCCACGGGCTCGGCCCGTCGATGTCGAACAGGCGCACGATGCGCCCGTCGAGCAGGTCGTGCACCGCGAGCGAGCGGCGCACGAGCGCGATGCCCTGGCCGTCGATCGCGGCCAGCAGCAGGTTCGACGAATCCTGGTACAGAATCCCCCGTTTCGGCTCGGTCAGCGTCTTGAGCCCGGCCGCGTCGAACCACGGCCGCCATAGCTCGTCGTCCGAGCGCAACAGGTTGTAGTGCACGAGATCCGCGGGCGTTTGCGGCAGCTTGCCGCCGTTCAGCGTCGGCGCGCACGCCGGAAAGAACACCTCGTCGAACAGCGGCTCGACATGGAGCCCCGGATAGTTGCCTTGACCGAAGCGGATCGCGATGTCGACGTCGTCGCGCGCGAAATCGGTGAGCGAGTTGGTGGACTGCAGCTCGACGTCGATTTCCGGATGCCGCTCGATGAACGTGCCGATGCGCGGCGTGATGAAGCGCGCGGCGAACGACGACAGCATCGACACCACGAGCCGCCGGTCGCGGTCGCTCGCGCGCACGTCGCGGGTCGCATCGGCGATCACCATCAGCGCGGTGCGGATCTGCTGCGCGTAGCGCATGCCGGCGTCGGTCAGGCACAGCCGCTTGCCGTTGCGCGTGAACAGCTGCACGCCGAGTTCTTCCTCGAGTGCGCGTACCTGGTGGCTCACCGCGCCGTGCGTGACGAACAGCTCGTCGGCGGCGCGCGAGAAATTCTCGTGACGGGCGGCGGCTTCGAACGCGCGAATCGCGTTCAGCGCAGGTAGCTGGCGGAGGTCCATTTGCTAATTTTCCTCACATCGACGTGAAAATTGGTCGTTTTGTCTGACGCCTTGGAGTGACTACGATTGTAGCCATCGAAGCACTTTTTGGCGGAGTCGATCATGCAAGAAATTTCTTCAAGCATCACGTTCGAAATCCCCGCGGGCGAAACCGTGCCGATGAAGGTACAACGCAGCACGCGGCTGATCGTCCAGAGCGGGCCGGTGTGGGCAACGCGCAGCAACGACGTCAACGACTACTTCCTGGTCGACGGCGAAACGCTGAAGCTGCGCCGCGGCGAGCGGCTGTGGCTCAGCGCGGAGGGCCGGGAGGGCACGCGCGTGGCGTTCTCGGTGTCGCGGCCGCCCCGGGAAGTCGCGCTCGGCGGGCTGGCACGGCTGCGTGAACGGCTGTCCGCGCTGCTCCATGACGGATGGCGCACCGTCTGACCATCATTTCCTCCGACGGATACCGGCGATCCGTCCCCCTCCCCAGGCCGGCGAGACCCACGGGTTTTCGGTAAACTACCGCCCATGTCCGTTTCGCCGGTTTCCATCGTGTCCACGCCTGTTGCCGTTTCCGCATCGCCCACCGGATCCCCGGATCAGCCGGCCCCGCCGGTCACCGTGCGGTGGCGGGGCGTCGAGACCTACGAGGCGAGCTTCGACGCGATGCGCGCGTTCACCGACACGCGCACGGCCGACACCGGCGACGAGATCTGGCTGGTCGAGCACCCGCCCGTCTACACGCTCGGCCAGGCCGGCGACCCGGCCCACCTGCTGGTGGCCGACAGCGGCGTGCCGCTCGTGAAGGTCGACCGCGGCGGCCAAATCACTTACCACGGCCCCGGCCAGATCGTTGCGTACCTGCTGCTGGACCTGCGTCGGCGCAAGCTGATGGTGCGCACGCTGGTGACGAAGATCGAGGAGGCCGTGATCGAAACCCTCGCGGCGTATAATCTCGCTTCGGTCCGCAAGGCGGGCGCGCCCGGGATCTACGTGGCGTCCGGCGTGCACGAAGGCGCGAAAATCGCGGCCCTCGGCCTGAAGATCCGCAACGGCTGCAGCTATCACGGGCTGAGCCTGAACGTGAAGATGGATCTGCGCCCGTTTCTTGCGATCAACCCGTGCGGCTATGCCGGACTGGAAACTGTCGACATGGCGAGCCTCGAGGTTGCCGCCGACTGGAACGACGTCGCCCACACGCTGGTGCGCCGTCTGATCGCCAACCTCGACGGCGCATCCGCGGCCGCCGACAAGCCGCAGGCACTGGAACAACATTCGAATGACTGACGTTACCGCTTCCCCCGCACCGGCCGATTCGGCCGCGACCCCTGCCTACGATCCGACCGCCAAGCAGAAGGCGCAGGCGAAGACGGCGCGCATCCCGATCAAGGTCATTCCGATCGAGAAGCTGAAGAAGCCCGAGTGGATCCGCGTGAAGGCGGCCACCGGCAGCTCGCGCTTCAACGAGATCAAGACGATCCTGCGCGAGCACAACCTGCATACGGTGTGCGAGGAAGCGAGCTGCCCGAACATCGGCGAATGCTTCGGCAAGGGCACCGCGACGTTCATGATCATGGGCGACAAGTGCACGCGCCGCTGCCCGTTCTGCGACGTCGGCCATGGCCGCCCCGATCCGCTGGATCCGGACGAGCCGAAGAACCTCGCGCGCACGATCGGCGCGCTGAAGCTCAAGTACGTGGTGATCACGAGCGTCGACCGCGACGACCTGCGCGACGGCGGCGCGGGCCACTTCGTCGAGTGCATCCGCGAAGTGCGCGAGCAGTCGCCGGAAACGCGCATCGAAATCCTGACGCCGGACTTCCGCGGCCGTCTCGACCGTGCGATCTCGATCCTGAACGCCGCGCCGCCGGACGTGATGAACCACAACCTCGAAACGGTGCCGCGCCTGTACAAGGAAGCGCGCCCGGGTTCGGACTACGCGCACTCGCTGAAGCTGCTGAAGGACTTCAAGGCGCTGCATCCGGACGTCGCGACGAAGTCGGGCCTGATGGTCGGCCTCGGCGAAACCGAAGAGGAAATCCTGCAGGTGATGCGCGACCTGCGCGCGCACGACGTCGACATGCTGACGATCGGCCAGTACCTGCAGCCGTCCGAGCACCACCTGCCGGTGCGGGCGTACGTGCATCCGGATACCTTCAAGATGTACGAGGAAGAGGCGTACAAGATGGGCTTCACGCACGCGGCCGTCGGCGCGATGGTGCGCTCGAGCTATCACGCCGATCTGCAGGCGCATGGGGCCGGGGTGGTCTGAGCACCGTTGCTTTGCCGTCTTCCGGCGAAACCAAAAGAAGCCCGCAGCGATGCGGGCTTTTTTGTTGATGCGGACGCGGAGCGTGGCCAAACGGCCGAATTGTGTGCCGGTAGGGTGCCGTCGATGATGTACGCGACGACGAAGTGTTGGACTACGCGACACGTCAGAGTCGCGCTGTTAGCGGTGGCCGCGTTGGGTGCAGTAGCGCATTGCCCATCAATGAATGCCATTTAAGGTATCTAATGAGAGCTGTTATACGGGTTAATGGTTCTCGTTGGGGCTCTTAAGGGGTGCTCGCCTTGAGATCCTGCTGTGTCGACTTATAATGGGTCTCATGGAAACCATTAAGTCGGATAAAGGCTCGGTTGAGAACCGTAAGGTTGAGCGACCTTTGCCTGTCATCGCGCAGCGTACGCTCAAGAAACTGGGTGGCGACATCAATCGTGGCCGGCGTCGGCGAGGGTTGACGCAGCAGGCGTTGGCCGAGCGTGTCGGAGCAGGACTCAGCACGATCAAGCGACTGGAGGCCGGTGATCCGCGCATGCAACTGCATGTGCTTGCGCGCGTGCTTCAGGTGTTCGGTGAACTCGACCGGCTGAGCGATCTGCTCGACAGTGCACAGGACGACGTCGGGCTCGCGCTGATGGACGAGCAACTGCCCCAACGGGTTCGCACGCCCAAGAAGAGCCCCCACGCATTTTGAGCAGCGAATGAACGGTAAAGCGATCAAACCGGATGTCAGCGACGCACTCGGCCGGGTTGCCGGTCGGGCGCTTACTCTATGTGAGTCAAGGGCGGCGCGAATTGTCCCAGTTCGTCTATGACGAGCGCTGGTTGACGCATCCCGATCGCTTCGAGATATCGCCGGATCTGCCGCTGCACGCTGGCTATCAGACCCGCCGCGCACCGCGCGCGGTGGATTCGGTCTTTCACTTCGCGCTCGCCGATACGGAGCCCGATGCATGGGGGAGACGCGTCATCGATCGAGCGCACGCCAAGCTGCGTCGAACCCAGCCCGACCTCAGGCCACTCAACGAGCTGGATTATTTGTGTGCGGTCGATGACTTCAGCCGGGTTGGTGCGCTGAGGCTGTGTCGTTCGGGCCGGTATTTGCGGACCGAGGAGGGCGGGCGGCGGACCACGCCACCTTTCATCGAACTCGAGCGGATCGCCGATGCCACGCGCGCGCTCGAGGCGGGCACCGACACGGCCGCCGATCTGAGCTATCTGCAGGGCAAGGGTACGTCGCTGGGTGGTATGCGCCCGAAATGCACGGTGCTGGACGAGAACGGCAGGCTCGCCATCGGCAAGTTTCCCAGCATCGGGGACACGATCAACGTCACGCGAGCCGAGGTGCTGGCACTGCGTCTCGCTCGCATGGCCGGTATCGATGCGGCGGGCGCGCGATGCGTGATGGTGGGCGAGACGCCCGTTGCGCTCATCGAACGGTTCGACCGCACCGGCGACGATCTTCGTATTCCGTATCTGTCAGCCGCGTCGATGCTGCAGGCGTCCCGTGACGATGAGCACGCCTATACGGAGATCGTCGATGCGATGCGCCAGCATGGCGCCCGGCCGCTCGATGATGCGCGCGAGCTCTGGCGGCGTCTCGTGTTCAACCTCCTTATCACGAACACTGACGACCATCTGCAGAATCTCGGCTTCCTTTACGACGGCAATCGACGATGGCGGTTGGCACCGGCTTTCGACGTCAATCCGATGCCCGGCAAGTTGCGCGAATCGAAGACGTGGCTCACCGAGGATACGGGTCCGATCGATTCGATTGGCATGCTGCTCGATGCATGCAGTCATTTTTCGTTGACGCGCGAACAGGCGCTTGACGTGCTGGGCGGCGTGTTCGATGCCGTTCAGAGTTGGCGGCGCGTCGGTCAATTGGCGGATATCGGTTTGACGGTACGGGAACTCGACGATCTAGAGGACGCGTTCGAGCACCCGCAGACCGAGCTAGCGCGCAGGTATCTCGGCCGGCCAGTGCGAACCGCGACCCGCGAACGCTGACACACGCGTTCCGCGTCCCCGCACGACAATCGCCACCCGACCGGACGCGTAATCCGGTCGAGCATGGAAAGCAAAGCTGAAACGGCATCGATAGCTTCGCAGGATAAGTTCGCTCCCGCCGCGCGCAAAGCTCCTATAGTCGGCTCTCCCGCAGCAATGCCCGCATTCCGAAGGAGAGCCGCATGTCCCGTTTCAGCTTCATCCGCCGCGCCGTCGTCGCGCTGACCGCCTTTGCCGCGCTCGGCGCGGCGCACGCCGAAACGCGCGAAGTCGTGATCGCGTACCAGGACATGGTGGTGCCGTGGCGCTATGCGCAGGCGAGCGGTGAAGTCGAAAAGGCGACCGGCTACAAGGTCACGTTCCGCAAGCTCGACAGCGGCGCCGACGTGATCCGCGCGCTCGCGTCGGGCTCCGTGCAGCTCGGCGAAGCCGGCTCGAGCCCGATCGCGGCCGGGCTGTCGCAGGGGCTCGACATCTCGCTGTTCTGGGTGCTCGACAACATCAACGACGCCGAGGCGCTCGTCGCGCGCAACGGCTCGGGCGTGACGAACGTCGCATCGCTGAAGGGCAAGAAGATCGGCGTGCCGTTCGTGTCGACGTCGCATTTCCACACGCTCGTCGCGCTGCAGGCCGCGGGCATCAATCCGAACGACGTGAAGATCGTCAACCTGCGTCCGCCCGAAGTCGCGGCGGCGTGGGCACGCGGCGACATCGACGCGACCTACATCTGGGATCCGGTGCTCGCGAAGGTCAAGCAGTCGGGCACCGTGCTGACGACGTCCGGCCAGGTTGCGAAAGAAAGTGGCAAGGCGACCTTCGACGGCTTCGTCGTGAGCCGCAAGTTCGCGCGCGAGAATCCCGAGTTCGTCACGCGCTTCGTGAAGGTGCTCGCGGCCGCCGATGCCGACTATCGCGCGCATGCGGCGGCGTGGAAGGTCGGTTCGCCGCAGGTCGCGGCGGTCGCGAAGGTATCGGGCGCGAACGCGCAGGACGTGCCGGCCAGCCTCGCGCTCTATGCGTTCCCGACGGCGGCCGAGCAGGCGTCGCCGACGTGGCTCGGCGGCGGTTCGCAATCGGGTGCCGCGAAGTCGCTGGCGGCGACGGCCACCTTCCTCAAATCGCAAGGCACGATCCAGACGGTGCTCGCCGACTATTCGGCCGGCGTCGATCCGCAGTTCGTGCAGAAGGCCGCGCGCTAAGCGGCGATCATCGCGGAGCCCTGAGCATGAGCACGCTGGAAGTCCGTCAGGTATCGGTGGCCTATCCGGGCGAGCGCGGCAGGCCGACGACACAGGCGCTCGCGCGCGTCGACCTGCGCATCGATGCCGGTGAATTCGTCGTCGCGCTCGGCGCGTCCGGGTGCGGGAAGACGACGCTCTTGAATTGCATGGCCGGCTTCGTCGCGCCGACCACCGGTGAGGTGTGCGTCGACGGCGTGCCGGTCACGGGCCCCGGCGCCGATCGCGGCGTCGTGTTCCAGAAGTACGCGCTGCTGCCGTGGCTCGACGTGCTCGACAACGTCGCGCTCGGGCTGCGCTTCGCGCGCGTGTCGAAAGCCGAACGCGAAGCGCGGGCGCGGGAGATGCTCGCGCTCGTCGGGCTCGACGCTCATGCGCATGCGCGCGTGTACGAGCTGTCGGGCGGGATGCAGCAGCGTGTCGGCATCGCGCGTGCGCTCGCGAGCGACCCGCGCGTGCTGCTGATGGACGAGCCGATGGGCGCGCTCGACGCGATGACGCGCGGCACGATGCAGGCGCTCGTGCTCGACGTATGGGCGCGCACCGGCAAGACGGTGTTCTTCATCACGCACGATGTCGAGGAGGCGCTGTTCCTCGCGACGCGCCTCGTCGTGATGACGCCCGGCCCCGGCCGGATCGCGGAAACCTTCGAATTGCCGTTCGCGCGCCGTTACGTCGAATCGCGCGATGCGCGCGCGGTGAAGTCGTCACCGGATTTCATCGCGTGGCGCGAGCGGCTGATCGCGTACCTGCATCGCGACGAAGCGGCCGAGGCGGCCGCGTGATGCACGAACTCGCGCGACAGGGCGCGTCGGTCGGACGCGGTCGGATCAGCACTTTGCACAGGCAGGACAGCATGAGCACGCAGGATTCGTGGACGGCCGACGGAACGGCCGCGGGTGTCGAGCAGGGCGATCGCACGCAGGCTCGAGCGACGGAGCGCCGTGCGCCGTCGTCGCGCCGCTACCGGTTGCCGGGGGAGGGGAAGACAGCGGCCTTGAGCACGGCGACGGTCGCGGTGCTGGCCGTGCTGTGGTGGGTCGCCACGCATCGCCAGTGGCTGCCGCCGCTGTTCCTGCCCGCGCCGGAAGCCGTGTGGACGGCGTTCGTCGATGCCTGGCATGGTCGCATTCAGGGTGGGCTGCCGTTGTCCGAGCACCTGCTTTGGAGCGCCGCGCGCGTGTTCGGCGCGTTCCTGCTCGCGACCGCGATCGGCGTGCCGGCCGGCATCCTGATGGGCGTGAGCCGCGTCGCGCGCGGCGTGCTCGATCCGCTGCTGGAGTTCTACCGGCCGCTGCCGCCGCTCGCGTACCTGCCGCTCGTCGTGATCTGGTTCGGCATCGACGAAACGGCGAAGCTCGTCGTGATCTTCCTCGCGTGCTTCGCGCCGATCGCGATGGCCGCGCGCGCCGGCGTGCGTGCTGCGACGGTCGAGCAGATCAACGCCGCGTATTCGCTCGGCGGCAGCTTCGCGCAGATCGTGCGGCATGTGGTGCTGCCGGCCGCGCTGCCGGAAATCCTCACCGGGCTGCGGATCGCGATCGGCTTCGGCTGGACGACGCTCGTCGCGGCCGAGATGGTGGCCGCGACGGCCGGGCTCGGGCAGATGGTGCTCAACGCGTCGAGCTTCCTGCGCACCGACATCGTCGTGATGGGGATCCTGATCATCGGCGCGATCGCGTGGCTGTTCGATCTCGCGATGCGGTGGGTCGAGCGGCGGATCGTGCCGTGGAAGGGGCGTGGTTGACGCAGCGCGCAGTGCTCAGATGTGCTGGTGCACGACCGCCAGCGGCTGGCCATACGCGGCGGTGAATTCGGCGATGAACGCATCGCTCAGCAGCCAGTTCTGGAAATTGAAGCCGAGATTGCCGAAGGCCCACGGCGGGTCGTAGCGCCACTGCGTCACGGCCTGCCGATGTCCGCACGCGCCGCATACGAGCGGAGCCGCATCGTCACCCTTGAACCAGTCGGAAAATGCATCACCCCATGCGTCGCCGAGTGCGGTCTGCTCCGCGTTGCACGCCCGGCAGAAAATTTCGAGGCCGTTCCCCCCGGCATCGAAGATGCGGCGCTCCACGGCGACCTCCAGCCAGTTCGGGATTGACGGCGGCAAATTCGCGCGCGCGTCGCAGGCGTTCGCATGATGCGGGCCGGGTGGGTAACCGGTTCGGTCGATGGCCGTCAGATGGCTTTCCTTGAGCCCCCAGGTCTTGCCCCATTCGCGATACAGGTCACCGACGCGCGTCGCCGTGCCGACGATGCCTGCCGCCTGCAGCCAAGCGATCATTCTCTGCGCTTGCGCGGGCGCCGCATCGAGTGAGACCGCTGGGTCGATCAGCCACGTGAAGTTGTCGCTCATCGCCCTCAATCCCCCATCGCCGCGCCTTCCCGCCGCGGATCCGCGCCGCCGAACCACACTGTCTGCCCCTGCACGTTCAGCCGCTGGATCCCCTGCAGCCCCGAGTTCATCTCGACGACCTGCACGTCGTGCCCGCGGCCCTTCAGCCCGTCGGCGAGCGCTTCCGACACGCGGCCGCGTTCAAGCTGCGTCGGCCCGTTCATCGACCCGAAGTTCGGCAGCGCGATCGCCTGCTGCATCGTCATCCCCCAGTCGAGCACGCCGACCAGCGTCTTCGCGACATGATTGATGATCGCGGGGCCGCCGGCCGAGCCGACGATCATCGTCACCTGCTTCGTCTTCTTGTCGAACACCAGCTCCGGCGACATCGCCGAGCGCGGCCGCTTGCCGGCCTGCACGCGGTTCGCGACCGGCCGGCCGTTGTCGTTCGACACGAACGAAAAATCGGTGAGCTGGTTGTTCAGCATGAAGCCGCGCACCATCAGCCGCGAACCGAACGCGTCCTCGATGCTGGTCGTCATCGACAGCGCCTGGCCGTAGCGGTCGACGATCGCGATGTCGGACGTCGACGGCAGCTCGGGGCTGCGGTCGTCGGCCATCGCGAGCGTCGCGCCCTGCGGCGTGCCGGCTTGGGCCACGCCCATGCTGCTGTCGCCGATCAGGTGCGCGCGCTGCGCGAGATAGGTCTTGTCGGTGAGGCTCGCCCAGCTGCCACCGGGCAGCGGCACGAAATCGGGATCGGCGACGTAGCGCGCGCGGTCCGCATACGCGAGGCGTCCGGCTTCGCTGAACAGGTGCGCGGCGAACGGGGTCGGCTCGTAGCCGACGTCGTTGCGCACCGGCTTCTGCGCGCCGATCTGCTGCCAGTCGGGCATCGCTTCGAGGATGCCGAGCATCTGCGCGATCGCGAGGCCGCCCGACGACGGCGGCGGCATCCCGCACACGACCGAGCGCCGGTAGTCGGCGCACAGCGGCGCGCGCACCTTCGCCTTGTAGCGCGCGAGATCCTGCAGCGACAGCAGGCCCGGGTTGGTCGGGTGCTTGCGCACCTTCGTGACGATGTCGCGCGCGATCGCGCCGCTGTAGAACGCGTTCGCGCCGCGGTCGGCGACCTGGCGCAGCACGGTCGCGAGCGCGGGGTTCTTCAGCACCGTGCCGGCCGCCTTCGGCGTGCCGTCCGGGTTGTAGAAGTACGCGCGCGCGGCCGGGTCGTTCTTCAGGTATCGGTCGTTGGCGATCAGCGTCGCGAGCCGCGGGCTGATCGTAAAGCCGTGCTCGGCGAGCCGGATCGCCGGCTGGAACAGCCGGCGCCACGGCAGCTTGCCGTGCGCGCGATGCGCGGCGTCGAGCATGCGCAGCACGCCCGGCGTGCCGACCGAGCGCCCGCCGACGACACCTTCGTAGAAGCTCATCGGCTGGCCGGTCGGCCCGTAGAACAGGCGGTCGGTCGCGGCGGCCGGCGCGGTTTCGCGGCCGTCGTAGGCCTGCGTTGCCTTGCCGTCGAAGTACAGCAGGAACGCGCCGCCGCCGATCCCCGACGATTGCGGCTCGACGAGCGCGAGCACCATCTGCGTGGCGATCGCCGCGTCGATCGCGGTGCCGCCCGCTTTCAGCATCTCGTAGCCGGCCTGCGTCGCGAGCGGGTTCGCGGCCGCGATCATGAAGTGCTGCGAGGTCCAGCCGGGCTTGTCGGTCCAGCCGGACGACAGCTCGGGCGCGTGGAAGCCGGGCAGCGGCACGGCGGCGCCCGAGGCGGCGACGACGGGCACCACCGCGCCCGACGGCGGCGTGGACGGGGACGTGCAGCCGGCGTTGAACGCGACGAGCGCGACGGCGGCGAGCAGCGTCCAGGAGCGCGAATGCGGACGAATCCGGTCGAACATTGAACCCTCGGCAGCAGTGAATTCGAAGGAGGCGACAGTGCCGGCGCAACGCGGCTGCCCGCCCCGGCGCGCTATTGTCGCCGCGCGCCCGGCGGCTTGTCACCCGACAGGAAACCCTGACGCATCGCGCCGGGCCCACCCCGGCCGGTCTTTCCGGCCTGTTCGAGGATGAACTCTATGAAGGTCGACGTCGCGCGCGTGTGGTGCCGGTTCGGCATGTAGAGCATGTACATGTGCGTGCCGAAGATGCTGAGCCGGTACGCGTCGAGCGACGTGACGACCGTGCCGCGCCGGATGTCGTCCTGTACCACGTAGTCGGGCACGATGCCGACGCCGATCCCGCCGAGGATCGCCTGCCGCAGGAACAGGAAGTTCTCCGAAACCAGCGTGGGCTCGAGCAGCACCTCGTGGCGCTCGTCGCCCAGATACGCGGCGATCCGGAGCTGCCGCCCCATCACCGTCGCGGTGACGACCGGGGCGGCCGACAACGCGCCGAGGCTCGCCGGCATCCCGTGCTCGGTCGCGAATGAGGCGGACGCGCACGCGACGTAGCGCACCGCGCCCATGTCGCGCGCGACGAGGTTCTGCGGCGGCTCCGGCATCACGCGCACCGCGATGTCGATCTCGTCGCGCATCAGGTCTTCCACGCGATTCTCGAACACGACGTCGAGCACGATGCCCGGATGCAGCCGCTTGAACGCGAGCAGCCAGTCGGACATCACCATCTGCCCGTAGCCGCTCGGCACCGACAGCCGCACGCGGCCCTGCAGGTCCTGGCCGAGCGTCGTCACCGATTCCTGCGCGGCGAGCAGTTCGTTGCGGATGCGCCGGCCGTGCTCGTACAGCTTCAGCCCGATCTCGGTCGGCTCGATGCGCCGCGTCGTGCGCCGCACGAGCTGCTGGCCGATCGAGCGCTCGAGCTGGTTCAGCCGGTAGCTGACGTTCGCGCGGCTCATCTTGAGCCGCTGCGCGGCCTTGCTGAGATTGCCGGCGTCGAGGATCTCGACGAGCAGCGTCAGCGCGTTCAGATCCATGCGTCGCGTCTCCTGATCCGTCCCGGTTAATGGTCGGAAGCATTCAGTGTCAAGTCAGACTTGACAGCTTGTAAAAGCAGGAGGGAATTGTCAATGAATCTCGATCAATCGAGAATCAGGTCATGCCCGGCGTACGGCCGGATCTTGTCCCGCTTCGTGCGGGACGGGGGCCGGTGCCCGGCGCCGCTCGCGTGGCCGTGAGCCACGAACCGGCGTCGACGCACCCGCCGCCGCGTCAAGGAGACACGATGAATTCACCCGCTTCCCCCGCCAGCCCGGCCGGCACCGTCACGCGCGAACGGCGCGACAAGGTGCTCGTCGTCACGATCGACCATCCGCCCGTCAACGCGCTGTCCGCCGAGGTGCGGCGCGGCCTCGCCGACGCGCTCGACGCCGCGCAGGCCGACGACGCGATCCGTGCGGTGCTGATCGTCGGCGCCGGCCGCAACTTCATCGCGGGCGCCGACATCCGCGAATTCGGCAAGCCGATCGCGCCGCCGTCGCTGCCTGATGTATGCGAGCGGATCGAATCGGGCACGAAGCCGGTCGTGGTCGCGCTGCACGGCGCGACGCTCGGCGGCGGCCTCGAAGTCGCGCTCGCCGCGCATTACCGGCTCGCGGTGCCCGGCACGAAGCTCGGGCTGCCCGAAGTCACGCTCGGCCTGCTGCCCGGCGCGGGCGGCACGCAGCGCGCGCCGCGCCTGATCGGTGCGAAGGCCGCGCTCGACCTGATGCTGACGGGTCGTCATGTGAGCGCGGACGAAGCGCTCGCGCTGGGCCTCGTCGACCGCGTCGCGCACAGCGACGACACGCTCGCCGAAGGCCTCGCGTATGCGCAGGAACTCGTGTCGCTCGGCGCGCCGGTGCGCCGCACGCGCGATGCGCGGGGGCTCGCCGATCGCGTGGCCGCGCAGGCCGCGATCGATACGGCGCGCGCGGAACTGCCGAAGAAATCGCGTGGCCTGTTCTCGCCGGCGAAGATCGTCGACGCGGTCGAGGCCGCGCTCACGCAGTCGTTCGACGCGGGGATGAAGCTCGAGCGCAGCCTGTTCCTGCAGTGCATCGACAGCCCGCAGCGCGCGGGCCTCGTGCATGCGTTCTTCGCGGAGCGCGAAGCGGCGAAGGCGCCCGAGGCGCGGCGCGCGAGCGCGCGGCCGGTCGAGCGGATCGGCGTGGTCGGCGGCGGCACGATGGGCGCGGGCATCGCGGTCGCGGCGCTCGATGCCGGGCTGCCGGTGACGATGATCGAACGCGACGAAGCATCGCTCGCACGTGGCCGAGCGCACGTCGAGAAGGTGTACGACGGCCTCGTCGCGAAAGGGCGGATGACGCCGGCCGCGCACGCGGCGCGGCTCGCGCGCTTCAAGGGCAGCACGTCGTACGACGCGCTCGCGCAGGCCGACGTCGTGATCGAGGCGGTATTCGAGGACATGGCCGTGAAGCAGGCCGTGTTCGCCGAACTCGCGCGCGTGTGCAAGCCGGGCGCGGTGCTCGCGACCAACACGTCGTATCTCGACATCGACGCGCTGGCCGCCAGCATCGACCGGCCGGCGGACGTGATCGGCCTGCATTTCTTCTCGCCGGCCAACGTGATGAAGCTGCTCGAGATCGTCGTGCCGGCGCGCGTGAGCGCGGACGTCGTTGCGACCGCGTTCGCGCTGGCGAAGCAGCTGAAGAAGACGCCGGTGCGCGCCGGCGTGTGCGACGGCTTCATCGGCAACCGGATCCTCGCGGTCTATCGCACGGCGGCCGACTACCTGATGGAAGACGGCGCGTCGCCGTACCAGATCGATCGCGCGGTGCGCGAATTCGGCTTCCCGATGGGGCCGTTCCAGGTCGTCGACCTCGCGGGCGGCGACATCGGCTGGGCGACCCGCAAGCGCCGCGCGGCGACGCGCGACCCGCGTGCGCGCTACGTGGAGATTTCCGACCGGCTGTGCGAGCGCGGCTGGTTCGGCCAGAAGACCGCGCGCGGCTACTACCTGTATCCGGACGGCGCGCGTGTCGGCACGCCGGACCCGGAAGTCGAGGCGATCGTCGCGGAAGAACGCGCGAAGAAGGGCGTCACGCCGCGCACCTTCACCGACGACGAGATCCTGCGCCGCTATCTCGCCGCGATGATCAACGAAGGCGCGAACGTCGTGCACGAGAAGATCGCGCTGCGCCCGCTCGATGTCGATGCGGTGTTCCTGCACGGCTACGGCTTCCCGCGCTATCGCGGCGGCCCGATGCATTACGCGGACACGGTCGGCCTCGCGAACGTGCTCGCCGATATCCGCGCGTTCGCGAAGGAAGATCCGCTGTTCTGGAAGCCGTCGCCGTTGCTCGTCGATCTCGTCGCGCGCGGCGCGGATTTCGCGAGCCTGAACCGCATCGACTGAACGCCCACCGCATTCGCCACGGACCGAAGATGGACCTCAATTTCACTCCCGAAGAGGAAGCCTTCCGCACCGAAGTGCAGCGCTTCCTGCGAGCCGAACTGCCCGCGCGCATCGCGCGCAAGGTGAAGAGCGGCCTGCATCTCACGCGCGACGACATGCGCGAATGGCACGCGATCCTCAACGCGCGCGGCTGGCTCGCGAGCCACTGGCCGCGCGAATACGGCGGCCCCGGCTGGAGCGTCGCGCAGAAGTTCCTGTTCGACAACGAATGCGCGCTCGCGGGTGCGCCGCGCATCGTGCCGTTCGGCGTGAACATGCTCGGCCCCGTGCTGATCAAGTACGGCAACGACGCGCAGCAGCGCCACTGGCTGCCGCGCATCCTCGACGGCACCGACTGGTGGTGCCAGGGCTACTCGGAGCCGGGCGCCGGTTCCGATCTTGCAGCGGTGAAGACGAGCGCGGTGCGCGGGATCGACGCGCAGGGCGAGCACTACCTCGTGAACGGCCAGAAGACGTGGACCACGCTCGGCCACTACGCGAACATGATTTTCTGCCTCGTGCGCACCGCGACCGACGTGCGCAAGCAGGAAGGCATCAGCTTCCTGCTGATCGACATGAACACGCCGGGCGTCGAGGTGCGCCCGATCGTCACGCTCGACGGCGAGCACGAAGTGAACGAGGTGTTCTTCACCGACGTGCGCGTGCCGGCGGCCAACCTCGTCGGCGAGGAGAACCGCGGCTGGACCTACGCGAAATACCTGCTCACGTACGAGCGTACCAACATCGCGGGAATCGGCTTCTCGACGGCCGCGCTCGACCGGCTGCGGGCAGTCGCCGCGAAGGTCACGAAGAACGGCCGGCCGCTCGCGGACGATCCGTTCTTCGCGGCGCGCGTCGCGCGGGTCGAGATCGAACTCGAGAACATGCGCACGACCAACCTGCGCGTGCTGGCCGCGGTCGCGGGCGGCGGCGCGCCGGGCGCGGAAAGCTCGATGCTGAAGATCCGCGGCACGCAGATCCGCCAGGAGATCACCGCGCTGATGCGGCGCGCGATGGGGCCGTACGCGCAGCCGTTCGTCGAGGAAGCGCTCGATGCCGATTACGACGGCGAGCCGGTCGGCCCGGACGAAGCCGCGAGCGCCGCGCAGCAGTACTTCAACAACCGGAAGCTGTCGATCTTCGGCGGCTCGAACGAGATCCAGAAGAACATCATCGCGAAGATGATGCTCGGGCTGTAACGAGGGACGCGACGATGGATTTCCAGCACACAGAAGACCGCCGGATGCTGGCGGATACGTTGAACCGCTTCATCGCCGAACAGTACGCGTTCCCGATGCGCGATCGCATCGCGCAGTCGGCCGAGGGTTTCGATCGCGCGATGTGGCGGCGCCTTGCCGACCTCGGCACGGTCGGCGCGCTGTTTGCCGAAGCCGACGGCGGGTTCGGCGGCGCGGGCTTCGACATCGCCGTGGTGTTCGAATGCCTCGGGCGCGGGCTCGTCGTCGAGCCGTTCCTCGGCGCGCTGCTCGCGGGGCGTGCGCTGTCGCTCGCCGGCGGCGCCGCGCATCGCGACCGGCTGGCCGCGCTGATCGACGGCAGCGTGAGCGCCGCGTTCGCGCATGACGAGCCGGGCTCGCACTACGAACTGACGACCGTGCGCACGCGCGCCGAACGCTCGGGCGACGGCTGGGTGCTGACGGGCGCGAAGGGTGTCGTCGACCAGGCCGCGCAAGCGGCGTTCTTCGTCGTCAGCGCGCGCGTGTCGGGGCACGACGACGATGCGGCCGGCATCGGCCTGTTCGTCGTGCCGGCCGATGCGCCGGGCGTATCGCTGCGCGACTACCGGAAGATCGACGGCGGCCGCGCGGCCGAGGTGCGCTTCGAACGCGTCGTGCTGCCGGCCGATGCCGCGCTCGGCACGCACGACGGCGAAGCTGGCGTCGAGCTGCTCGAACGCGTGCTCGGCTACGGATTGCTCGCGCTGTCGGCGGAGGCGCTCGGCGCGATGGACGTCGCGAAGGAATACACGCTCGACTACCTGCGCACGCGCAAGCAGTTCGGCTTGCCGATCGGCAGCTTCCAGGCGCTGCAGCACCGGATGGCCGACCTGCTGCTCGAGGTCGAGCAGGCGCGCTCGGCCGTGATCAACGCGGCCGCGCAGCTCGATGCGCCGCGCGGGGTGCGCGAACGCGCGCTCGCGGCGGCGAAGTACACGATCGGCCGGATCGGCACGCTCGTTGCCGAAGAGAGCATCCAGCTGCACGGCGGGATCGGGATGACGTGGGAGCTGCCGCTGTCGCACTACGCGAAGCGCCTCGTGATGATCGATCACCAGCTCGGCGACGAGGATCATCACCTCGCGCGCTACATCGCGCTGTCGAAACAGTAATGACGAACGACGCGAACGGAGGAGACAAGGATGACGAACGAATCGCGCGCATTGCCGCTGGCCGGCGTGAAGGTGCTCGATTTCTCGCGCGTGCTCGCGGGCCCGTGGTGCGCGATGGTGCTCGCCGATTTTGGCGCGGAAGTGATCAAGGTCGAGCATCCGGCGCGCGGCGACGACACGCGCGACTGGGGCCTGAGGATCGGCGACACCGAGACGACCTACTTCAACAGCGTCAACCGCAGCAAGCGCTCGATCTGTCTCGACCTGCAGACTGAAGACGGGCGCCGGCTCTCGCGCGAGCTGGCCGCGCAGGCCGACGTGGTGCTCCACAACTTCAAGTTCGGCGGCGCGGAAAAGCTCGGGCTCGGCTACGACGCGCTGGCCGAGCTGAATCCGCGTGTCGTGCACTGCGCGATCTCCGGCTACGACCGCTCGGGCGCCGAGGCCGCGCGGCCTGGCTACGACCTCGTCGTGCAGGGCGAGGCCGGGTTGATGGCGCTGAACGGCGAGGCCGGCCAGCCGCCGCTGAAGTTCGGCGTCGCGGCGGTCGACCTGTTCACCGGCATGTATTCGGCGCAGGCGATCCTCGCCGCGCTGTACGAACGACACGCAACGGGGCGCGGGCGGCGCATCGAGATGGCGCTGTTCGACTGCGGGCTGATGATCACCGCGTACTACGGGCTCGACGCGCTGCTGATGGGCGAGGACCCGCCGCGCTACGGCAACGCGCATCCGTCGGTCGTACCGTACGGCGTGTTCGACGCGGCCGACGGCCCGCTCGTGATCACGGTCGGCAACAACACGCAGTTCGCGCGTTTCTGCGAGGCGATCGAGCGGCCTGATCTCGCGGCCGACGCGCGCTACAAGACCAACCTCGGCCGCTCGGAAAACCGCGCCGAGCTGCTGCCCGAGATTTGCGGCGAACTCGCACGCCGGCCGCGCGCGGCGTTGCTCACGGCGCTTTCCGGCGCGGGCATTCCGTGCGGCGAAGTGCTCGGGCTGCACGAGGCGCTGAAGTCGGAACGCGCGGCGAGTGCGGGGCTCGTCACGCGGCAGCCGCACCCGGTCGCGGGCGGCGTCGACGTGCTGGCGCCGCCGTACCGGTTCGACGGCGCGCGGTTGCCGGTGCGCGGTGCGCCGCCGGTGCTCGGTGCCGATACGGAGGCGGTGCTCGGCGGCTGGCTCGGGATGTCGGCCGACGAGGTGGCGCGGCTGCGTGCGGATCGCATCGTGTAACGCGCTTCATGCCTTGCCGCCGTGGCGCGGGCGGAGCAGTCGACGCGCCAGCCATCCACAAGACAACCCTCGCGCAACGACGCGGTGGAAATGGAGACACCATGGAGCTTTCCGTCATCGAATCGGTCACGGCGCGCCGTGACTACCAGCAGCTCGTGCGGGCGCGGCGCCGCTTCAGCTTCACGCTGACGGCGCTGATGATCGCCACGTACTACGGCTTCATCCTGCTCGTCGCGCTCGCGCCGCACGTGCTCGCCGCGCCGCTGTACCGCGGCGCGACGATGACGGTCGGGATCGCCGCCGGCGTCGCGATCATCCTGGTCGCGATCAGCCTGACCGCGTGCTACGTGCTGCGCGCGAACCGTGCGTTCGACCGCCGCGTCGACGCGATCCTGCAGCGTTCGTGATGGAGGCCGACATGCGACGACTCTCGATGGCGCTCGGCGCGCCTGCCGTTCTCGCTTCCACCGCCGCGCACGCGGTATCCGTCGCGGGCCCGATGCCCGACAAGGTCGAACTGAACCCGGTCGCGATCGGGATGTTCTTCGCGTTCGTGTTCGCGACGCTCGCGCTCACGCGCTGGGCCGCGCGCCGCACGCGCTCGACGCGCGACTTCTACACGGCCGGCGGCGGCATCACCGGCCTGCAGAACGGGCTCGCGATCGCGGGCGACTACATGTCGGCCGCGTCGTTCCTCGGGCTGTCGGGGATGGTGTTCATGTTCGGCTTCGACGGGCTCATCTACTCGATCGGCTTCCTGGTCGGCTGGCCGTTCGTGATGTTCCTGATCGCCGAGCCGCTGCGCAACCTCGGCAAGTTCACGTTCGTCGACGTCGTCGCGTACCGCTTCGCGCAGCGGCCGATCCGGCTGCTGACGTCCGCGAATTCGCTGACCATCGTCGTGCTGTACCTCGTCGTGCAGATGGTCGGCGCGGGCAAGCTGATCCAGCTGCTGTTCGGGCTGTCGTACGGCACGGCCGAGCTGATCGTCGGCGTGCTGATGGTGGTGTACGTGTTCTTCGGCGGGATGACCGCGACCACCTGGGTGCAGGTGATCAAGGCCGTGCTGCTGCTGTGCGGCGCGACGCTGCTCGTCGTGCTCGCGCTCGGCGAATTCGGCTTCAGCGTCGACGAGATGTTCCGCCGCGCGGTGGCCGTGCATCCGGGCGCGCTGTCGATCATGGGCCCCGGCAAGCTGATCCGCGATCCGGCCAACGCGCTGTCGCTCGGCATCGCGCTGATGTTCGGCACGGCCGGCTTCCCGCACATCCTGATGCGCTTCTTCACGGTGCCGAACGCGAAGGAGGCGCGCAAGTCGGTGCTCTATGCGACCGGCTTCATCGGCTACTTCTATTTGCTGACCTTCGTGATCGGCTTCTCCGCGATCGTGCTGCTCGCGCAGCATCCGGAGTTCTTCAAGCTCGGCGCGAACGGCACGTTCAACTTGACGCACGACCTGCTCGGCGGTTCGAACATGGTCGCGGTGAAGCTCGCGCAGGCGGTCGGCGGGAACTGGTTCTACGGGTTCATCGCGGCCGTCACGTTCGCGACGATCCTCGCGGTGGTGGCGGGCCTCACGCTCGCCGGCGCGACGACGATCTCGCACGACCTGTACGCGCAGATGTGGGCACGCGGCAAGCCCGACGAGCGCGTCGAGATGCGCATCTCGCGCGCGGCGACGATCGCGCTGTCGGCGGTCGCGATCGGGCTGTCGATCCTGTTCGAGCACGTGAACGTCGCGTTCATGGTCGGCCTCGTCGCGGCGGTGGCCGCGAGCGCCAATTTCCCGGTGCTCGCGATGTCGATCTTCTGGCGCGGGATGACGACGCGCGGCGCGGTGCTCGGCGGCGGCCTCGGCCTCGTGTCGGCGGTCACGCTCACGGTGCTGTCGAAGTCGGTGTGGGTCGACGTGCTGCACCACGCGCACGCACCGGTGTTCCTCGACAACCCGGCGCTCGTGTCGGTGCCGCTCGCGTTCATCGGGATCGTCATCGGCTCGCTCGCGGATCGCGGCGAGCGCGCGCGGCGCGAGCGCGACGCGTTCGCGCAGCAGGAGTTCTACGCGCAGACGGGCGTGCTGGCCGGCCGCGCCGTGCAGCATTGATTCGTCAGATGAATGAACGCATCCGTCCGGATCGCCGGACGGATATTTTCCGGAAATCCGGAATCCCGGATTTCCTTGCCTGCCGCATTATGAGAAATACAATGAATACAAAGGTTTGACGGGTTTCAGGAACCTGGCATCGACCTTGCAATATAAAGCGCACGGCCTTCCCCCGGCCGAACTACTACAGCAAGCAAGGAGACAATCGATGACCACTGCCTTCCTCCCCCTCCGGACGTCCTGAGGCATCGCTTGTTGCGGCACGGCAGCCGCGCGGGCGAGTGAATCTCCCCTGTGACATTCGTCCGCGCGCGTGACGCCGTTTCCATCGGCTCATCTACTTCTGCAGGAACCATCGTGAAGAAGAAACCCTTCTACAAAGTGCTCTATGTGCAGGTGATCTTCGCCATCATCGTCGGCGTGATCCTCGGCCATTTCTACCCGTCGATCGCCACCGACATGAAGCCGCTCGGCGACGGCTTCATCAAGCTGATCAAGATGGTGATCGGCCCGATCATCTTCTGTACGGTCGTCACCGGCATCGCCGGCATGGAGGACATGAAGAAGGTCGGCCGCGTCGGCGGCAAGGCGCTGCTGTACTTCGAGATCGTGTCGACCTTCGCGCTGGTGCTCGGCCTGGCGGCCACGCACATCCTGCGTCCGGGCGTCGGCTTCAACATCGATCCGGCGACGCTCGACGGCAAGGCCGTCGCGTCGTACGCGGCGAAGGCGCACGGGCAGTCGACGGTCGACTTCCTGATGCACATCATCCCGAACACGATGGTCGATGCGTTCGCGCAGGGCGAGATCCTGCAGATCCTGCTGATCGCACTGCTGTTCGGCAGCGTGCTCGCGCACCTCGGCGAGCGCGGCAAGGTCGTCACCGACTTCATCGACGGGCTCACGCGCGTGCTGTTCGGCATCGTGCACATCGTCACGAAGCTGGCGCCGATCGGCGCGTTCGGCGCGATGGCGTTCACGATCGGCAAGTACGGCGTCGGCTCGCTGGTGCCGCTGCTCAAGCTGATCGGCACCTTCTACCTGACGTCGGTGGTGTTCGTGCTCGTCGTGCTCGGCACGATCGCGCGCTTCACCGGCTTCTCGATCATCCGCTTCGTGTCCTACATCAAGGAAGAGCTGCTGATCGTGCTCGGCACGAGCTCGTCGGAAGCCGCGCTGCCGCAGCTGATGGAAAAGCTCGAGAAGGCCGGCTGCTCGCGTTCGGTCGTCGGCCTCGTCGTGCCGACCGGCTATTCGTTCAACCTCGACGGCACCAACATCTACATGACGATGGCCGTGCTGTTCATCGCGCAGGCGACCAACATCGAACTGACGTGGATGCAGCAGCTCACGCTGCTCGCCGTCGCGATGCTGACGTCGAAGGGCGCGAGCGGCGTCACGGGCGCGGGCTTCATCACGCTCGCCGCGACGCTGGCCGTCGTGCCGACGATCCCGCTGTCGGGCATGGTGCTGATCCTCGGCATCGACCGCTTCATGAGCGAATGCCGTGCGCTGACCAACATCGTCGGCAATGGCGTCGCGACGGTCGTCGTGTCGGCCTGGGAGAAGGAGCTCGACCGCAACAAGCTGCGCCAGGCGCTGAAGGGCGGCGGCGAAGTGACGCCGACCGAGACGGCCGGCGTCTGACGCGATGAAGGAGCAGGCGGCGGCACCGCCCGCCGGCGGTGCGAGCCGCGGCGGTCGAGGCGGAAGGGCGGAGGCCTATGACACAATAGGCGATCCGCATCGCCAGGAAGCCTCGACCGTGACGCGTCGTCTGCTCATTCTCGTCGTGCTTGCCGCCGCGCTCGCCGCGGCGTGCACGCTGACGTGGACGATCACCTGGCGGCGCGGCGTCGCCGAGCTGCAGCGCAACGCCGCCGTGCGCGTCGATCGCACCACCAACGCGCTCAAGAGCACGCTCGACCGCTACGAGTCGCTGCCCTATCTGCTCGGCAGCCATCCGTACGTGCAGGACCTGCTCGCCGAGCCGACGCGCGCCGACTACACCGGGCGCGTCAATCGCTATCTCGAAGACCTCAACGAACACGCGCACGCGACCGTCACCTATGTGATCGGCGCGGACGGCCTGTGTGTCGCCGCCAGCAACTGGCGCGCGCCCGACAGCTTCGTCGGGATCGAATACCGCTTCCGCCCGTATTTCCTCGATGCGATGAACGGCCAGGTCGGCCGCTTCTTCGGGATCGGCACGATCTCGCGCGATCCCGGCTACTACATCTCGCAGCCCGTGTGGCGCGACGGCAAGATCGCGGGCGTGGTCGTCGTGAAGCTCAACCTCGAATGGTTCCAGGGCGCCGATGCATCCGAGCCGCTCGTCGTCGTGGACGATCACGGCGTCGTGTTCCTGTCGTCGGTGCCCGCGTGGAAGTACCACACGCTGCGGCCGCTGACGGGCTCCGTCGCCGCGTCGATCTACGAGACGCGCCAGTACGCGCAGCAGCCCGTCACGCCGCTGCCGCTGCGCATCGAGCAGGTGCTCGGCCCCGATGCGGAGATCGTGCGCCTTGGCCCGGGCCTGCGCGCGCCGCGGTTTCTCGCGAGCAAGCGCCGGATCGGCGAGCCCGACTGGCTGCTCGTCACGCTCGCGCCGATCGCGCCCGTCGACGCCGATGCGCGCAACGCGACGATCGTCACGGGTTTCGGCTTCGTGTCGGTCGCGCTGCTCGCGTTCTACTGGCGGATGCGCCGCGCGCGCGTGCGTGAAATGATCCGCGGCCGTGCGCTGCTGCAGCAGGCGTATGCGGAGCTGAACCGGCGCGTCGAGGAGCGCACGGCCGACCTGTCGGAAGCGAACGAGCAGTTGCAGAAGGAGGTCGGCGACCGCATCCGCGCGGAGCAGGAGCTGCGCGCCGCGCACGACGAACTGATCCAGGCGAGCAAGCTCGCCGCGCTCGGCCAGATGGCGGCCGGCATCACGCACGAACTGAACCAGCCGCTCGCGGCGCTGCGCAGTTTCTCGGACAACACGCGCGTGCTGCTCGATCGCGGCGAGCAGGCGGCCGCGCGGGAAAACCTCGAGGCGATCGCCGCGCTTACCGAGCGGATGGGCAAGATCACGAACCAGCTGAAGCTGTTCGTCGGCCGCGCGAAGCCGCGCAACGAGCAGGCGCTCGTCGTGCGCGCGCTGCGCAGCGTGCTGTCGCTGCTTGGCGAGCGCCTGAGCGGCGTCGCGCTCACGCTGACGCTGCAGGACGCGACCGTGTCGCCCGCACAGGATGCGCCGCTCGACCTGGCGCGCGACTATCCCGAACTCGTCGCCCGTTGCGAGGATCTGCGCCTCGAACAGGTGCTGATCAACCTGCTCGGCAACGCGCTCGACGCGGTGGCCGGCGTGGCGGCGCCGGCGATCGAGGTGACGATCGCGGTGTTGGCGGCCACGCTCGCCGTCGAGGTGCGCGACAACGGAAGCGGCATTGCGCCCGACCTGCTGCCGCGCCTGTTCGAGCCGTTCTTCACGACCAAGGAAATGGGGCGCGGGCTCGGCCTCGGCCTCGCGATCTCGTCGTCGATCGCGAGCGACGCGGGCGGCGCGCTGACCGCGCGCAATGCGCCGTCGGGCGGAGCGCTGTTCGTCTTGACGCTGCGGCGCGCCCGCACGCATCATCCGGACTCCGTGTCCGAGCCGGCGGGCTCGCGCTAGGCGCGCCACGCCGCCCGCCCGATCGGCGCACGATCGGTATCAACGACGCCGCGCGCGCTGCCGCCGCGCGGCCCGTCAGGAGCAAGTGAGTACGATGGCCAACCGGCTGCAAGTGATCTATATCGAAGACGATGCGCTCGTTCGCCGGGCCAGCGTGCAGAGCCTTCAGCTGGCGGGGTTCGACGTCGCCGGCTTCGAGTCGGCCGAAGCGGCCGAGAAGGCGATCGTCGCGGACAACGCCGGCGCGATCGTCAGCGACATCCGGCTGCCCGGCGCGAGTGGGCTCGACGTGCTCGCGCAGTGCCGCGAGCGCGTGCCCGACGTGCCCGTGATCCTCGTCACGGGGCACGGCGACATCTCGATGGCCGTGCAGGCGATGCGCGACGGCGCATACGATTTCATCGAAAAACCGTTCGCGGCCGAGCGCCTGATCGAGACGGTGCGCCGCGCGCTCGAGCGCCGCGAGCTCGTGCTCGAGAACCACGCGCTGCGGCGCGAGCTGGCCGGGCAGAACGTCGTCGCGCCGCGCATCATCGGCCGCAGCCCGGCAATCGAGCAGGTGCGCAAGCTGATCGCGAACGTCGCGCCCACCGATGCGTCGGTGCTGATCAACGGCGACACCGGCGCCGGCAAGGAGCTGATCGCGCGCAGCCTGCACGAGCTGTCGCCGCGCCGCGACAAGCCGTTCATCGCGGTGAATTGCGGCGCGCTGCCTGAGCCGATGTTCGAGTCGGAGATGTTCGGCTACGAGCCCGGCGCGTTCACCGGCGCCGCGAAGCGCCGCGTCGGCAAGCTCGAATATGCGTCCGGCGGCACGCTGTTCCTCGACGAAATCGAAAGCATGCCGCTCGCGCTGCAGGTGAAGCTGCTGCGCGTGCTGCAGGACGGCGTGCTGGAGCGGCTCGGCTCGAACCAGCCGATCCGCGTGAACTGCCGCGTGGTGGCAGCCGCGAAGGGCGACATGAGTGAGCTCGTCGCGGCCGGCACGTTCCGGCGCGACCTGCTGTACCGCCTCAACGTCGTGACGATCGCGCTGCCGCCGCTGGCCGAGCGCCGCGAGGACATCGTGCCGCTGTTCGAGCACTTCATGCTCGATGCGGCCGTGCGCTACGCGCGGCCCGCGCCGGTGCTGACCGACCGGCAGCGCGCGAGCCTGATGCAGCGCGACTGGCCCGGCAACGTGCGCGAGCTGCGCAACGCGGCCGACCGCTTCGTGCTCGGCGTGGCCGACATGCCGCAGGAGACGGGCGCGAGCGGCGACGACGCCGACAGCGAGCAGACGCTGAAGGAGCGCATCGAGCAATTCGAGCGCGCGGTGATCGCCGAGGCGCTGAACCAGACGGGCGGCGCGGTCGCCGCGACGGCCGACCGGCTGCATGTCGGCAAGGCGACGCTGTACGAGAAGATGAAGCGCTACGGGCTGTCGGCGAAAGGCGAAACCGAGCGCTGAAAAGCAAACGGACCGCGGAACCGGGTTGCCGGGTCGTGCGGTCCGTGGTGCGGGGAAGGGCGCGGTGCGCGGCCCTTCCAGCCGGATCGGGCGGCGCTCAGGCCGCGTTGCCGTCGAGTGCCTTCTTGAGCAGCGCGTCGAGTTCCGCGAACTGCGGTGCGCCGACGTAGCGCTTCAGGATCTTGCCGTCCTTGTCGACGACGAAGGTCGTCGGCGTGAGCTGCACGTTGCCGAACTGCTTCGCGACGCTGCCGTCGTCGAGCGCGACCTTGAACGGCAACTGGCGCGTCTGCGCGTAGTTCGCGACGTACATCGGCGGATCGTAGTTCATCGCGACCGCGACGAATTCCAGCCCCTGACCCTTGAAGCGATTGTAGGTATCGACCATCTGCGGCATTTCCTGCATGCAGGTGGCGCAACTCGTCGCCCAGAAGTTCACGAGATAGACCTTGCCTTTCAGGTCGCCTGCCGTCGAGACCTTCTGGCCCGACAGCAGCGTGAACGTGGCGTCCGGCACGCTGGACTTGCCGTTGAACGCGAAGAAGCCGGCGACGGCGATCGCCGCGACGACAGCGGCGGCGACGATGTAGCGGACGGGGCCGGCGCTGCGCCGGACGGGAGGCGTGGTGTTCATCTGGTGCTCTCGGAGTCGGTCGATGACGCGGATCAATGCAAAGGACATCGAAATTCGACGCTCATTTTAGCGCGAATGCGGCTAGCGCACCGGCGGCGGCCGCACATCCCGGATTTCACGTTCGGCGGATAATGCCCGCTTTGCCTGCCCGATCCACGCCATGCCGAAGGAAGTCACCGTTTCGTTGCGCCCCCTTTTCCGTCCGCTGCGACACTTCGCCGCGCTCGCGTGCATGAGCGCGGCGCTGGCCGCGTGCTCGCCGTCGTACGACTGGCGCACGCTGCACAACGACGCCGGCTACACGATCGACCTGCCGGCGAAGCCGACCGTCGAGGAGCAACCGGTGGCGATCGGCGGCGCGTCGATGCCGATGCGGATGCAGGCCGCGCACGTCGACGGCGCGGTGTTCGCGGTCGGCACGCTGACGCTGCCGGACGACCGCGACGACACGCGCCGCGCGGCGCTCGAGTTCCTGCGTGCCGGGTTGTCGCGCAACCTCGAAGGCGCGCCGCGGACGGCTTCGGTGCCCGTGCCGCTCGCGGCCGGCGGCGCGGTGAACGGGCTCGAACTGCGCGTCGCGGGCGCGGCCGCCGGCGGCGATCGCGCGCACAAGACGATCGTGGCGCGACTCGTCGCGCGCGGCCGGCACGCGTACCAGGCCGTCGTGATCGCCGACGGCCCGCTCACGCAGGAGCAGCTCGACCAGTTTTTCGGGTCGTTCAAACTCGACTGACGGCGGCCGGAGAGGGCGCTCAGACACGCTGCGACAACTGAAAGTTCATTCGCAGCTTTCGACGCTAGTCGCCGGATTTTGCGAGGTTTTTTCGGCTATCCACAACGCATGTGGATAACTTTGTTGAAAAGTTGCCCGGATTTCCCGCCAAGCCGCGCGGGACGGCCTTCCGGCCCGTTTGGTCGCTCGCTCGCGTTTTGATAAAAGTCAATCAAAACAACGAGATACGGATTCCGTGCTGCAAAGGTCTCGCCGAGCCCCGATCCGGGGCCGGATTCGCGGAATTGTGCATAAGTCAAGTCTTGACAGCCGGATTTTGTCCTCCGAGGGCGTTCAGAGCGCCGTCAGTGCGCGCCGGTAGCGGATCGCTTCGGCGATCTGCGCGGCCGTCGGCAGCGGGTCGCCGGCCAGATCGGCGATCGTCCGCGCGACCTTCAGCACGCGGAAATACGCGCGCGCCGACCAGCCGAAGCGCTCGCCGGCCTCGCGCAGCAGCCGTTCGCCTTCGTCGGTCGGCCGGCACAGGTCGTCGGTCTCGCGGCCGCTCAGCATGTGGTTCGTCTTGCCCTGCCGATCGAGTTGCAGCGCACGCGCCTGCGCAACCCGCGCGGCGACCGCCGCGCTCGGCTCGCCCGGCGCCGACGCGCGCGTCGCCAGTTCGGCCGGCGACAGCGCGGGCAGGTCGATCTGGATGTCGATGCGGTCGACGAGCGGCCCCGACAGCTTGCGCAGGTAGCGCGCGGCGACGTCCGGCGAGCAGCGGCAGCGCCCCGACGGATCGCCGTGCCAGCCGCACGGGCAGGGATTCATCGCGGCGATCAGCTGGCACGCGGCCGGGAAGTCGGCTTGCTGGGCCGCGCGTGAAATCGTGATGCGGCCGGCCTCCAGCGGCTCGCGCAGCATCTCGAGCACGTGCCGGTCGAATTCCGGGAGTTCGTCGAGGAACAGCACCCCGAGGTGCGCGAGCGTGATCTCGCCCGGTTGCGGCGGGTTGCGGCCGCCGACCAGCGCGGCGGCACTCGACGAGTGATGCGGTGCGCGGAACGGCCGCCGGCGCCACTGCGCGGGCGAGAAGCCGAGGCGGCTCGCGGAGAGGAGTGCCGCCGACGTCAGCGCCTCGTCGTCGGTCAGCGGCGGCAGGAGGCCCGGCAGCCGGGCGGCCAGCATCGACTTGCCAGCCCCCGGCGGCCCGACCATCAGCATGTGATGGCCGCCCGCGGCCGCGACTTCCAGCGCGCGGCGGGCGCCGCGCTGACCGACCACGTCGGCGAGATCGGGGGCGGCCGGCGTCGGCAGGCCGTCGAGGCACGGCGCCGCGACCGGCGCGAGCCGCCCGTCGGGCGCGCCGGTGAGATGCGCGCACAGCGCGGGCAGGTTCGGCGCGCCGAACACGGTGACGCCCGGCACGAGCGCGGCCTCGGCGGCGCTGGCGAGCGGCAGGTACAGCTCGGGGGCGTTCGACGCGGCGGTGGAGCGCGGCGCCGGGCCGGCCCCTTGGCCACCGTCGCCTGAACCGGACAGCGTGCCGGAACCCAGGCCGGAAGCCGCGCCACTTTCCGCTGACTGCGCATCCCGCGCCACGCCGCACGCCATCGCGAACGCGCCGCGCATCGGCCGCAGCGCGCCGGTCAGCGACAGTTCACCCGCGAATTCGCGGCCGGCCAGCGCGTCGGCCGGAATCTGGCCGTTCGCGGCGAGGATGCCGAGCGCGATCGGCAGGTCGAACCGTCCCGACTCCTTCGGCAAGTCGGCCGGCGCGAGGTTGACGGTGATGCGGCGCACGGGGAATTCGAAGCCGCAGTTCTGCAGCGCGGCGCGCACCCGCTCGCGGCTTTCGCGGACTTCGAGATCGGGCAGACCGACGATCGAGAACGACGGCAGCCCGTTGGCGAGGTGGACTTCGACGGTGACGTCCGGCGCACGGCCGGAGGCGGGCGCGCGACTGCGCACCACGGCGAGCGACATGGCGAGGCTCCTGTAAGCAAGACGGACGACGGCCGTTCGAGGCCGCATGCCGCGGGAATCGGAGGAATCGGTGCGCGCTTGCCGGCGTGGCGCGGGAAAGAACGAGGCACAGCGGAACGACGGACTGCGAAGAGCGATGAACAGCGAAGAGCGGGGGTGCTGCGGGGAACGACGGACGACGAAGAGCGGTACGGTGACTTCAGTGCTTCAGTGCTTCAGTGCTTCAGTGCTTCAGTGCTTCAGTGCTTGAGGCGGCGGGCGCGGGCCGCACGAGGCGGCCCGCGCCCGGGCCTTGCGGCCGGGCAGGGCGTCAGGCTTGCGGCGCAGCGAGCTTCTGCTCGAGTTCCGCGACGCGTTTCTCGAGTTCCTCGAGGCGCACGCGGGTGCGGGCGAGCACTTGCGCCTGCGTGTCGAATTCCTCGCGCGTGACGAGATCGAGTTTCGAGAAGCCTTGCGACAGCATGGCCTTCACGTTGCGCTCGACGTCCTTGGCCGGCGAGTTTTTCAGCAGATCGCTGACGCGCGACTGCAGATCGTTGAAAACGTCGCTGGGTTGCTTCATGTGATTCCCCTTCCTTGCACAAAAAATGTGCATCTTCAGTTGCGTACGTGCCCATGATGCACGCATGACCGGAAATGGTGCGCCCGGAGCGCGAATTCCGGGCATGGCGCCCGCATGGGTGAATGGCCCGGCGATCCGGGACGTGCGTGCACTCTAGCAACGATCCTTTCGCCGCGCCAGCAAACCGGGCCACGTTGGCCATTCGGCCGGGCCTTCGCACCTTACATCACGCGATGCGACCCCTTGATGAAGCCCTTTGAAACGGTGCTCGAACCGACTTGGCATGCGAGTTGCTGAGAAGAGTCCGTTACAACATTCCAACCAATTCGACGGGACAACCCAGCGAGAGGACTTCATGAAACTCATTACCGCAATCATCAAGCCGTTCAAGCTCGATGAGACGCGCGAAGCGCTGTCGGCGCTTGGCGTCTCGGGCATCACGGTGACGGAGGTGAAAGGGTTCGGGCGGCAGAAGGGGCACACCGAGCTGTACCGCGGCGCCGAATACGTGGTCGATTTCCTGCCGAAGATGAAGATCGAGGCAGCCGTGTCCGACGATCTCGTCGACCAGGCGGTCGAGGCGATCGAGCGGGCCGCGCGCACCGGCAAGATCGGCGACGGCAAGATCTTCGTCACGGCGATCGAACAGGTGATCCGGATTCGCACCGGGGAGACGGGCGCTGACGCGCTGTAACAGAACAGACAAGACAAGCGACAAGAGGAAACCCAAGATGCGCAAACTTCTGATGTCCCTGCTGATGGCCGGCTCGCTGATCGCGGCCGGCGTCGGCCCCGCGCTCGCCGACGACGCGGCGTCCGCCGCGGCTGCGTCCGCGCCCGCCGCCACGGCTTCCGACGCGTCGGCTGCCGCCGCTCCGGCCGCCTCGGCGCCGGCTGCCACCGACGCATCCGCCACGGCCGCCGCTGCTGCGCCGGCCTCGGGCGCCACCGACGCGTCGGCTGCTGCCGCCGCTTCGGCACCGGCCGCTCCCGCCGCGCCGACCGCCCCGTTCTCGGTTGATTCGTCGAAGATCAATGCGGGCGACACCGCATGGATGCTGACGTCCACCGCGCTCGTGCTGTTCATGACGATCCCCGGCCTCGCGCTGTTCTACGCCGGCATGGTCCGCAAGAAGAACGTGCTCGCGACCGTGATGCAGAGCTTCGCGATCACCGCGGTGATCACGGTGCTGTGGACGGTGGTCGGCTACAGCCTCGCGTTCACGCCGGGCAGCGGCTTCATCGGCGGCCTGTCGCGCGCGTTCCTGCACGGCATGAACTACATCCACGGCGACAAGGCGACGACGCTGACCGTCAGCCACCTGGCACCGACGATTCCGGAATCGGTCTACTTCGTCTACCAGATGACGTTCGCGATCATCACGCCGGCGCTGATCTGCGGCGCGTTCGCCGACCGGATGAAGTTCTCGGCGATGCTCGTGTTCATGACGCTCTGGTCGCTGATCGTCTACGTGCCGATCGCGCACATGGTGTGGGAGCCGACCGGCTGGCTGTCGGCTGACGGCGTGCTCGACTTCGCAGGCGGCACGGTGGTGCACATCAACGCGGGTATCGCGGGCCTCGTGTCGTGCCTCGTGCTCGGCAAGCGCGTCGGCTACGGTCGTGAATCGATGGCGCCGCACAACCTCGTGCTGACGATGATCGGCGGCTCGATGCTGTGGGTCGGCTGGTTCGGTTTCAACGCGGGCTCGGCGGTCGCGGCCGACGGCCGTGCCGGCTTCGCGATGCTGACGACGCAAGTCGCGACGGCGTGCGCGGCGCTCGGCTGGATGTTTGCCGAATGGATCGCGAAGGGCAAGCCGTCGGTGCTCGGCATCGTGTCGGGTGCGGTCGCGGGTCTGGTGGCGATCACGCCGGCAGCCGGCTTCGTCGGCGTGGCAGGCGCGCTCGTGATCGGTATCGCGGCGGGCGTCGTGTGCTTCTGGTCGGCGACGTGGCTCAAGTCGAAGCTCGGCTACGACGATTCGCTCGACGCGTTCGGCGTGCACGGCATTGGCGGGATTCTCGGCGCACTGCTGACCGGCGTATTCGCGGTCAAGGACATCGGCGGCGCCGACGGCAGCCTGCTGCTGCAGGCGAAGGGCGTCTTGATCACGCTGGTCTACAGCGGCGTGCTGAGCTTCGTGCTGCTGAAGCTGATCGACCTGACGATCGGCCTGCGCGTGTCGGAAGAAGAAGAGCGTGAAGGCCTCGACGTGATCCTGCACGGCGAGCATGTCGAATAAGTCACAAGGATGACCGGCGGGCCGCCGCGACGACGGCGCCCGCCATGAATGAGCGCAGCGACTTGGGCCCGCCTCACCAGGCGGGCTTTTTTTCTTCCGTCATGCGCTGCCGTAGCGGATAACCCTTCACTCTATCGGGTCAATAGCCGAAAACTTCCTCCATATCCTTGTGAAGCCGGGAACAATCCCCAAATGGGCTGGGCAATTGCTCTACAATCTTCATTCTCCCGCTCGCGAGTGATTCATGGTTCCCCACCTCGTTACCGCGTTGAACGGTCCGCTGCTCGAACTCGAGCAGAAGATCCTCGACGCGACGCCTGCGATCGAACGCTGGTTCAGGCTCGAATGGCAGGAACATACCCCGCCGTTCTATTGTTCGGTGGACCTGCGCAATGCCGGCTTCAAGCTGGCGCCCGTCGACGCGAACCTGTTTCCCGGCGCGTTCAACAATCTGCCGTCCGAAGTGCTGCCGCTCGCCGTGCAGGCGGCGATGGCCGCGATCGAGAAGATCTGCCCGGACGCGAAGAACCTGCTCGTGATTCCCGAGCTGCCGACCCGCAACGCGTTCTACCTCGAAAACGTCGCACGGCTCGCGACGATCATGCGCCAGGCCGGCCTGAACGTGCGCTTCGGCTCGCTCGACCCGAGCATCACCGACATGACGCCGATCACGCTGGCCGACGGCCAGAAGATCGTGCTCGAACCGCTCGAGCGTTCGCAGCGCCGCCTCGGCCTGAAGAATTTCGATCCGTGCTCGATCCTGCTGAACAACGATCTGTCGGCCGGCATTCCGGCCGTGCTGGAAAACCTGCACGAGCAGTACCTGCTGCCGCCGCTGCACGCGGGCTGGGCCGTGCGCCGCAAGTCGACGCACTTCTCGTGCTACGACGACGTCGCGAAGAAGTTCGCGAAGATGGTCGGCGTCGATCCGTGGATGGTGAATCCGTATTTCGCGCACGTGGAAGGCGTCGACTGGCAGGCGCATGAAGGCGAGCAGGCGCTCGCCGACGCGATCGACGGCGTGCTGAAGAAGATCGCGCGCAAGTACCGCGAATACGGGATCAGCGAGAAGCCGTACGTCGTCGTGAAGGCCGACGCGGGCACGGCGGGGCGCGGCGTGATGACCGTGCACGACGCGGCCGAGATCGGCCGGATGTCGAAGGCCGAGCGCGCGCAGATGGCCGAGTCGAAGGCCGGCCTCGCGGTGCGCGACGTGATCGTGCAGGAAGGCGTCTATACGTTCGAGCGCGTCGGCGACGAAGTCGCGGAGCCCGTGGTGTACATGATCGACCGCTACGTGGTCGGCGGCTTCTACCGCACGCACGCCGGCCGCGAGCGCGACCAGAACCTGAACGCCCCCGGCATGCACTACGTGCCGCTCGGCTTCGAGCACACCGCGCTGCCGGATGCGGGCGCGAAGCCGGGCGCCGCACCGCCGAACCGTTTCTACATGTACGGCGTCGTCGCGCGGCTGTCGCTGATCGCGTCGTCGATCGAACTGGAAAAGACCGATCCCGAAGCCATCCAGGTGTAACGGACCTTCGCCACGTACAGGACCTCATGGACATTCTCTTTATCGCCGACCCGCTCGAGCGCTTCAAGATCTACAAGGATTCGACCTACGCGATGATGGCCGAGGCGGCGCGGCGCGGGCATGCGGTGTACGCGTGCGAGCCGAACCAGCTCGCGTGGACGGGCTCGGCCGTCGAGGCGGACGTGCGCCGCATCACGTTCGTCGGCGACCCGGGCGACCTGCATCGCGAGACGTGGTACGAGGCCGGGCCGGTCGACGCGCGCCGCCTCGAATCGTTCGGCGCGGTGCTGATGCGCAAGGATCCGCCGTTCGACATGGAATACGTGACGTCGACCTGGCTGCTGGAGCTGGCCGAGCGCGCCGGCGCACGCGTGTTCAACAAGGCGCAGTCGATCCGCGACCATTCGGAGAAGCTCGCGATCGGCGAGTTTCCGCAGTTCGTCGCGCCGACGCTCGTCACGCGCGACGCGAAACGGCTGCGCGCATTCCACGCCGAGCACGGCGACGTGATCCTGAAGCCGCTCGACGGGATGGGCGGGATGGGCGTGTTCCGCGTGAAGCCGGACGGCATGAACCTCGGTTCGATCATCGAGATGCTGAGCCACGACGGCACGCGCTCGGTGATGGCGCAGAAATTCATCCCCGAGATCAAGGCCGGCGACAAGCGCATCCTGCTGATCGGCGGCGAGCCGGTGCCGTTTTCGCTCGCCCGGATTCCGCAGGGCAGCGAGGTGCGCGGCAATCTCGCGGCGGGCGGCCTCGGCGTTGCGCAGCCGCTGACCGCGCGCGATCGCGAGATCGCCGACACACTCGGGCCCGTGCTCGCGGCACGCGGGTTGCTGCTGGTCGGCCTCGACGCGATCGGCGACTGGCTGACCGAGGTGAACGTCACGAGCCCGACGTGCTTCCGCGAGATCATGGAGCAGACGGGCTTCGACGTCGCCGCGATGTTCATCGACGCGCTGGAGCGTGCGGCCTCGTAGGCCGCTTTCCCGCGCAACCCCGGCGGCGGCCGCGCAGGTCCCCCGTCGCCGGAGCAGTTCGACCGGCCTGCTACAATGCCCGCTTGTCTGGTGCCGCGCTCGCGCACTCAAGGCCCGGCGGTCGGGCCGAAACTGTTGCAAGGCTGAACATGGAACGTTTCCCTCACTCGCTACGCTCATTGCCCCGCCGCGGGGTGTTGGCCCGCCAGGGGCGGCCGGGAGCGATCTGACATGGCCGGGATCCTGATCATCGCGCACGCCCCGCTCGCCACCGCGCTGCGGGACTGCATCGCGCACATCTATGGCGGCGTGCCCGCCCGCATCGGCTGTATCGACGTGATGGCGGACAGCGATCCGACCCAGGTGATGGCGTTCGCGCACGCGGAGCTCGCGCGGCTCAAGGAAGAGAACGGCGTGGTCGTCCTGACCGACATGTACGGCGCGACGCCCGCGAACATCGCCGGCCAGCTGGCCAAGATCGACAACGTGCGCGTGCTCGCGGGCGTGAACCTGCCGATGCTCGTGCGGGCCGTCTGCTACCGCACCGTGCCGCTCGACAAGCTGGTCGACAAGGCGCTGTCCGGCGGTGCGAAGGGCGTCCACGAGGTGTCGGCCGGTACGCCGCCGCCGCCGACGGAAACCGGCTGCGGCCAGTGCGCGCCGATTCCGCCCGAGCCGCAGCCGCGCACCGAGTCGCACTGATTTCCCGTTTTCCGTTTTAGACCGCACCGCCGACGCGCGCCGCCGGCGGCCCCGACCGACCCGACCGAGAATCATGCTTCAACAAGAAACCACCATCGTCAACAAATTGGGGCTCCATGCGCGCGCATCGGCCAAGCTTACGCAACTGGCCGGCAACTTCCAGTCGGAAGTCTGGATGACGCGCAACGGGCGCAAGATCAATGCGAAGAGCATCATGGGCGTGATGATGCTGGCGGCCGGCATCGGCAGCACCGTGACGATCGAGACCGACGGGGCCGACGAGCAGGAAGCGATGGACGCGCTGCTGAAGCTGATCGCCGACAAGTTCGGCGAAGGCCAATAATCCTCAAGCGGGATCGTTGCCGTTTCCAGCCAGAATGCCGCGGATTCCGCGGCATTTTTTTCGTCGCAAGCATTGATGCGGAATGCGCAATGCTGCGGTGCATGCAGTCAGCGGGGAGTCGCGGAATTTATAATCGCTAACCGGGGTCATAAGCGCATCGCAGCAGTGTGCCGCGGCTTTACTTGTACAGAGGAGGTGCGCGTGTCCTTCACGCTGCATGGCATTCCCGTCTCACGTGGTATCGCGATCGGGCGAGCGTATCTGATCGCGCCGGCGGCGCTCGACGTCGCCCATTACCTGGTCGAGGCAAACCAGATCGATGCGGAGGTCGAGCGCTTCCGCACCGCGCTCGAGGTCGTGCATCACGAACTCGAAGCGCTGCGCGCCGACCTGACCGACGACACGCCGAGCGAAGTCGGCGCCTTCATCGACGTCCACGCGATGATCCTGAGCGACGAGATGCTCGTGCAGGAAACCATCGACCTGATCCGCACGCGCCGCTACAACGTCGAGTGGGCACTGACCGAGCAGCTCGAGCTGCTCACGCGCCACTTCGACGATATCGAGGACGAATACCTGCGCGAGCGCAAGGCCGACATCGAGCAGGTGGTCGAGCGCGTGCTGAAGGCGCTCGCCGGCGCGCCGTCCGCGTCGCAGGCGCTCGACCGCGCGGCCAGGAACGGCACGAACGAGATGATCGTCGTCGCGCACGACATCGCGCCGGCCGACATGATGCAGTTCAAGTCGCAGTCGTTCCAGGCATTCGTCACCGATCTCGGCGGGCGCACGTCGCACACGGCGATCGTCGCGCGCAGCCTCGGCATTCCGGCCGCGGTCGGCGTGCAGCACGCGAGCGCGCTGATCCGCCAGGACGACCTGATCATCGTCGACGGCGACCAGGGCATCGTGATCGTCGATCCCGCGCCGATCGTCCTCGAGGAATATTCGTACCGGCAGTCCGAGAAGCTGCTGGAGCAACGCAAGCTGCAGCGTCTGAAGTTCTCGCCGACGCAAACGTTGTGCGGCACCAAGATCGATCTGTACGCGAACATCGAGCTGCCCGACGACGCGAAGGCGGCCGTCGAGGCCGGCGCGGTCGGCGTCGGGCTGTTCCGTTCCGAGTTCCTGTTCATGCATCAGAAGGAGATGCCGGAAGAGGAGGAGCAGTTCGCCGCGTACAAGCGGGCCGTCGAGTGGATGAAGGGCATGCCGGTGACGATCCGCACGATCGACGTCGGCGCGGACAAGCCGCTCGAGGCGCTCGACGAAGGCTACGAGACGGCGCCGAACCCCGCGCTCGGCCTGCGCGCGATCCGCTGGAGCCTGTCCGAGCCGCAGATGTTCCTCACGCAGTTGCGCGCGATCCTGCGCGCGTCCGCGTTCGGCCAGGTGAAGATCCTGATCCCGATGCTCGCGCACGCGCAGGAGATCGACCAGACGCTCGACCTGATCCGCGAGGCGAAGCGCCAGCTCGACGACGCGGGGCTCGCGTACGACCCGAACGTGCGCATCGGCGCGATGATCGAGATTCCGGCCGCGGCGATCGCGCTGCCGCTGTTCCTGAAGCGGTTCGACTTCCTGTCGATCGGCACGAACGACCTGATCCAGTACACGCTCGCGATCGATCGTGCGGACAACGCGGTCGCGCACCTGTACGACCCGCTGCATCCGGCGGTGCTGCACCTGATCGCCTATACGTTGCGCGAAGCGAAGCGCGCGGGCGTGTCCGTGTCGGTGTGCGGGGAAATGGCGGGGGACCCGGCGCTCACGCGCCTGTTGCTCGGGATGGGGCTCACCGAGTTCTCGATGCACCCGAGCCAGTTGCTGGTCGTGAAGCAGGAGATCCTGCGTGCGCACCTGAAGGCGCTCGAAAAGCCGACGGCCGACGTACTCGCCGCGTTCGAGCCGGAGGAAGTGCAGGCCGCGTTGCAGCGCCTGTCGGTTGCGGAGCCGCGCGCGGATGCGGCGGCTTGAGGCGCTGGCGTCCCCGTTAATCGTAGCGAAGTGTCACCACGCATGCGCCGCCCGGCGCATGCGCGTCGCGCGTCAGTGCCGGCCCCCGCACACGGGGCAGTCGGCCTGACGCGCGATTTTCATCGTCGTCCATTCCATCCGCAGCGAATCGAGCATCATCAGCCGGCCGTTGAGCGTCTTGCCGATGTCGCCGATCACGCGCAGTGCCTCGGCGGCCTGCATCGCGCCGATGATCCCGACCGTCGGCGCGAACACGCCCATCGTCGCGCACGCGACTTCCTCGAACGGCTGGTCTTCCGGAAACACGCACGCATAACAGGGCGCGGCCGGGTCGCGGAAATCGAACGTGCTGATCTGCCCGTCGAAGCGCAGCGCGGCGCCCGATACGAGCGGCACGCCGTGCGCGACGCACGCGCGGTTGATCGCATGCCGCGTCGCGAAGTTGTCGGTGCAGTCGAGCACGACGCTCGCATGCGGCACGTGCGCGCCGAGCCACGCATCGTCGACACGCTCCGCGACCGCGTGCACGGTCACCTCGGGGTTCAACTGCGCGAGCGCGTCGCGCCCCGATTCGACCTTGTGGCGGCCGACCGACGCCGTCACGTGCAGGATCTGTCGCTGCAGGTTCGTGAGATCGACCGTATCGGCGTCGACGAGCGTGATCGTGCCGACGCCCGATGCCGCGAGGTACATCGCGGCGGGCGAGCCGAGCCCCCCCGCGCCGACGACGATCGCATGCGCGTCGAGAAAGCGCTGCTGCGCCTCGATGCCGATTTCGTCGACGAGGATGTGACGGGAGTAGCGAAGGAGTTGATCGTCGTTCATGGGGAGTCGTGGCGAGGCGGCACAGGTGTCGTTATTTTAGGCGCGCATGAAAAACGGGCCATCGCGGTCTTCCCGCGATGGCCCGTCGGATGCCGGCCGGCGCTTACTTCGGCGCCGACGCGGGCTTCGGTGCGGAAGCCGGCTTCGCGCTGGCGCCCGATGCCTTCGGGGCCGTGGCGGCCTTGCCGGCCGGGCCCTTCGTGCTTTCGGCGAGCAGCGACTTCGATTCCTGGACCGGCTTGCCTTCGAGCTTGTTGAGCGCCTGCTGCATCATGAAGTCGTCGGCGCTGCCGAACTCGATCGGCTTGCGATCGCGATCCTTCTGGCGCTGCTCCGGCGTCTTCTTGTCGTTCTGCTCTTCAAGCACGCGCAGCTGATCCATCCGGCGCTGCTCGCGGTCTTCCTGTTCCTTCTTCTCGTTCGGATCCTGCGTGTTCGCGAGGTGGTTCGTGTAGTCGACCTCGCGCGTCACGAGCACGTCGTCCGGATCGCCGTCCGCGTACTGATCGACCGGCACGTCCGGCGTGATGCCCTTGTTCTGGATCGAACGGCCGCTCGGCGTGTAGTAGTACGCGGTGGTCAGGCGCAGCGCGGTGTCGGCCGTCATCGGGCGGACCGTCTGCACCGAACCCTTGCCGAACGTCGTCTTGCCCATGATCTGCGCGCGCTTCGAATCCTGCAGCGCACCGGCGACGATTTCCGACGCGGACGCCGAATAGGCGTTCGTCAGCACGATCATCGGCACGGTCTTGAAGACCGGCGGCAGGTTCTTCAGCGGATCGCCGTCGAAGGACGGCAGGCGGTAGTTGTCATACGTATCGCGGTAGACCTGCTTCGAATCGGCGATCTGGCCGTTGGTCGACACGACGACGGAGTCGGGCGGCAGGAACGCGCCGGCCACGCCGACCGCGCTCTGCAGCAGGCCGCCGCCGTTGTTGCGCAGGTCGAGGACGAGGCCCTTCAGGTTCGGCTGCTGGCGTGCGATATCTTGCAGCTTCTGCGCGAGATCGGGCGTCGTGCGCTCCTGGAAGCTCGTGATGCGGACATACGCATAGCCCGGATCGAGGATCTTCATCTTCACGCTCTGGACCTTGATGATCGCGCGCGTGACCGTGACCGGGAACGTGCGGTCGTCGCTCTTGCGGAAGATCGTCAGCGTGACCTTGGTGCCCGGCTCGCCGCGCATCTGCTTCACGGCCTTGTCGAGCGTCATGCCGCGCACCGGCTTGTCGTTGATGCGGGTGATCAGGTCGCCCGGACGGATGCCGGCGCGGAACGCGGGGGTATCCTCGATCGGCGAGATCACCTTGACGAGGCCGTCTTCCTGCGAGATCTCTATGCCGAGACCCGCGAAGCGGCCCTTCGTCTGCTCCTGCAGCTCGTCATAGTCGGTCTTGTCGAGGAACGACGAGTGCGGGTCGAGGCTCGACACCATGCCCTTGATCGCGGCCGTCAGCAGCTTCTTGTCGTCGACCGGTTCGACATACTCGCGCTTGATCTGTCCGAAGACTTCCGCGAACAGGCGGAGCTGGTCGAGGGGAAGCGGCGCCGTGGCGGTCTGCTCGGCCGATGCGGAAACCTGCAGCGTGGCGAACACGCCCGTGGCGAGGCCCGCGGCAATCAGGCCGATGTTCTTCAATTTCATTCGCATAGAGATCTGGTGCGGTCGGGAAGCGCGTGGCGGTAGCGGGGATGATGTAGCGGACAAGTATAACTGTTCGTCCGATAACTCAGTGGAACGGCGCGAAAAGCGTCGAAAAGGGCCCGGGGCCGGTCAGGCGGGCATCGCCGTGCGCACCGCGGGTTCGAAAGCGGGTTCGACAGCGCCGGCGCCGCGAAGGTTCGCGCGGGGCGCAGGGCAAGGGGCTGGGCCGGGGCCGGGCGGGCCGCACCGGACGCGGCCCGCCCGGCTCACCCGGCCGACGGGCGTCAGCCCGCCTTGCCCTGCTTCGCGACGGCGGCCTGCGCCTGCGCGATCGCGTCCTGGTCGCCGAGGTAATAGTGCTTGATCGGCTTCAGGTTCTCGTCGAGTTCATACACGAGCGGCACGCCGTTCGGGATGTTCAGGCCGACGATGTCGCTGTCCGAGATGCCGTCGAGGTACTTGATCAGCGCGCGCAGCGAGTTGCCGTGCGCGGCGATCAGCACCTGCTTGCCCGCGCGGACCGCCGGGGCGATCGACTCGTTCCACAGCGGCAGCACGCGCGCGACCGTGTCCTTCAGACACTCGGTGAGCGGCAGCTGCTCGCGCGGCACCTTCGCGTAGCGCGGGTCGTTGAACGGCGCGCGCTCGTCGGTCGGCTCGAGCGCGGGCGGCGGCGTGTCGTAGCTGCGGCGCCACACGAGCACCTGGTCGTCGCCGAACTTCGCAGCCGTTTCCGCCTTGTTCAGGCCCGACAGCGCGCCGTAGTGGCGCTCGTTCAGGCGCCACGAGTGGACGACCGGCAGGTACATGAGATCCATCTTGTCCTGCACGTGCCACAGCGTGCGGATCGCGCGCTTGAGCACCGACGTATACGCGATGTCGAACGTGTAGCCGGCCTCCTTGAGCAATTCGCCGGCCTGGTAGGCCTCGTTGCGACCCTGTTCGGTCAGGTCGACGTCGACCCAGCCGGTGAAGCGGTTTTCCTTGTTCCACGTCGATTCGCCGTGGCGGATGAGAACGAGTTTGTACATGGATCTTGCGGTCGGTAGTGAAGGAAGCGGTGGCGCGTCGTGCAGGACCCGACCCGGGCCCGCCATCGCGCAAGACGGTTATTTTATAATGGCAAGATTGTCCTCATCCGATTTCTCTTTTTCCGGCGGAATTCCGTGACGTTCTTTACCAATTACACCAACCTGGCCCTTATCGCGATCCTGGTGGTATCCGGCGGCCTGCTGGCGTGGCCCGCGCTGCGCCGCGGCCGCGGCGGCTTGTCGGCCGCGGAGGCGACGCAACTCATCAACCGCCGCAACGCGGTCGTGATCGACGTGCGCGCCGCGTCCGACTTCGCTGCCGGCCACCTGCCGTCGGCGCGCCAGGTCGCGGCGGGCGAGATCGGCACGAAGATCGCGCAGGTCGCGAAGAACAAGAGCACGCCGGTGCTGCTCGTCTGCCAGAACGGCCAGCAGTCGCAGAAGGCGGCGCGCGAGGTCGAGGCGGCGGGTTACGCCGAGGTGCACGTGCTCGAGGGCGGCGTGGCCGCCTGGCAGCAGGCCGGGATGCCGGTCGTCAAACAAGGAGTGGCGAAGTGAACAAGGTTTTGATGTACAGCACGCAGGTGTGTCCGTATTGCATCCAGGCCGAGCGCCTGCTGAAGCTGCGCGGTGTCGAGCAGATCGAGAAGGTGCTGATCGACCGCGATCCGGCCCGTCGCGACGAAATGATGACGCGCACGGGGCGCCGCACGGTGCCGCAGATCTATATCGGCGACACGCACGTCGGCGGTTACGACGATCTGTCGAAGCTCGACCGCGAAGGCGGCCTCGTCCCGCTTCTGCAAGCGGCCTGATTAGGGCAGAATGGCCGCCGGCCGCGCCGCGGCTTGGGCGCGCAGGATTCATCCGTGGCGGCCGGCGTGAAGCCGGGCCGCCCCGTCACCACTTTTAGGGAAACACCATGTCCGACGTCGAAAACCAACCGTTCTTCAACATCCAGCGCGTCTACCTGAAGGATATGTCGCTCGAGCAGCCGAATTCGCCGGCGATCTTCCTCGAGCAGGACATGCCGTCGGTTGAAGTCGAAGTCGACGTCAAGGCCGACCGCCTCGCGGAAAGCGTGTTCGAAGTCGTCGTGTCGGGCACCGTCACCGCAAAGGTGAAGGACAAGATCGCGTTCCTGATCGAAGCGAAGCAGGCCGGCATTTTCGACATCCGCAACATTCCGGACGAACAGCTCGACCCGCTCGTCGGCATCGCCTGCCCGACGATCCTGTTCCCGTACCTGCGTTCGAACATCGCCGACGCGATCACGCGTGCGGGCTTCCCGCCGATCCACCTGGCGGAAATCAACTTCCAGGCGCTGTACGAACAACGCCTCGCGCAGCTTCAGCAGCAGGCCGGTGCCGCAGCAGGCGCACCGAACGGCACGACGCTGAACTGACGTTTCACTCGGACCGGTGCTGGGTATGAAAGTAGCCGTTCTCGGCGCCGGTGCCTGGGGCACCGCGCTCGCGGGCCATCTGGCCGCGCGGCACGATACGCTTTTGTGGGCGCGCGACGCCGCGCTCATCGCCGGGCTGCAGGCCCGGCACGAAAATTCCCGCTATCTGGACGGCATCGCGCTGCCTGACGTGTTGCGCTACGACGCCGATCTCGGCGCCGCGCTCGCGCATGGCGCCGCGGACGACGCATTGTGCGTGATCGCCGCGCCGGTGGCCGGGTTGCGCACGCTGTGTCACGCGATGCGCGACGCAGGCTGCGTGCCCGCGCATGTCGTCTGGGTTTGCAAGGGCTTCGAGGCCGACACGCATCTGCTGCCGCATCAGGTGATCGCGGCCGAGCTGCCCGGGCAGCTCAGCAACGGCGTGCTGTCGGGGCCGAGCTTCGCGCGCGAAGTCGGGCAGTCGCTGCCCGTCGCGCTGACGGTGGCGAGCACGTCCGCCGAATGCCGCGAGCGCACGCTCGCCGCGTTCCATCACGGCGCGATGCGGATCTACACGGGTGACGACGTGGTCGGCGTCGAGGTCGGCGGCGCGGTGAAGAACGTGCTCGCGATCGCGACCGGCATCGCCGACGGTCTCGGCCTCGGGCTGAACGCGCGCGCCGCGCTGATTACGCGCGGCCTCGCCGAAATGTCGCGCCTCGGTGTCGCGCTCGGCGGCCGGGCGGAAACCTTCACGGGCCTCACGGGCCTCGGCGACCTGATCCTCACCGCCACGGGCGACCTGTCGCGCAACCGCACGGTCGGCCTGCAGCTGGCGGCCGGCCGCACGCTGAACGACATCCTCGGCGCGCTCGGCCACGTGGCCGAAGGTGTGCGCTGCGCGCAGGCCGTGCTGGCCATCGCACGCGCGCAGTCGATCGAAATGCCGATCACCGAAGCCGTGTGCGGCGTGCTGTTCGACGGCATCGCGCCGCGCGACGCCGTCAGCGGCCTGCTGCGGCGCGACGCGCGCGCCGAGTAACGCGGCCCGGCGCCGCCTGGCGCCGTGTTCACTGCGGGCGCGCGGCGTCAAAGCGCGCTACGCTTGAACAGTCTCCGGCGTTCCGGGAGGTTGTCATGCTGCAGATCCATTCCACCACGCTCGATGCGCAGGTCGTCGACATCACGACGCTCGATGTCGATGCGATCGTCAACGCCGCGAACGGCTCGCTGCTCGGCGGGGGCGGCGTCGACGGCGCGATCCATCGCGCGGCCGGCCCCGGCCTGCTTGCCGAATGCCGCACGCTCGGCGGCTGCGAGACGGGCGACGCCAAGCTCACGCGCGGTCATGGGTTGCCGGCGCGCTACGTGATCCATGCGGTCGGACCCGTGTGGCACGGCGGCGGGCGCGGCGAGGCCGACCTGCTCGCGTCGTGCTACCGGCGCGCGATCGAGCTGGCCGAGGAGGTCGCGGCGACGTCGATCGCGTTCCCGGCGATCAGCTGCGGCATCTATCGTTATCCGGCCGAGGAAGCTGTCGAGATCGCGGTGGGCACCGTTGCCGAAATGCTGCCGCAGGCGCCGAACCTCGCACGCGTGGTGTTCGCGTGCTTTTCTCCCGACATCTACGACCTGTATCGCGCGCGGCTCGCACGGACGTGACGCGTCCCGCGGGGCGCGCTGCGCCGTGCAGGCGTCAGGCGCCGCCTTCGAAGCCGGCCTGGCGCCACGCCTCGAATACGACCACCGCGACCGTGTTCGACAGGTTCAGGCTCCGGTTGTCCGGCCGCATCGGCAGGCGCACGCGCTGTGCGTTCGGGAAGCGCTCGAGCAGCTCGGCGGGCAGGCCGCGCGTTTCCGAGCCGAACACGAACCAGTCGCCGGGCAGGAACGCGTGATCGTGGAAGCGGCCCGAGCCGCGCGTCGTGAACGCGAACATTCGCGCGGGGTCGGGCGTTTCCGTCGCGACGAACGCATCCCAGTCGCGGTGCACGCGCATCTGCGCATACTCGTGATAGTCGAGGCCCGCGCGGCGCATCCGCGCGTCGTCGAGCGGGAAGCCGAGCGGCTCGATCAGGTGCAGGCGCGCGCCCGTGTTGGCGCACAGGCGGATCACGTTGCCGGTGTTCGGCGGAATTTCGGGGGCGACTAGGACGACGTTGAACATGTTTCGGTCTGGCTGGGCCGGCCGGGACGGCGCAACGCGCGCTCCCGGCCGGCCGGTTCGTGGCGGCCGCCGCCGTGTCCGGGCGGCTGGCCTCTCTATCTAATTAATCCCTGGCGGTGCGCAGCGCAACCAGATTCGTCACGCGCGCGGCGCCCGCCGCTTTCAGCGCGTGCGCGGCGGCCGCAAGCGTCGCGCCGGAGGTCATCACGTCGTCGACCAGCGCGACGTGGCGGCCGGCGACGCCGCCCGCCACCGCGAATGCCGCCATCACGTTGTCGCGCCGTGCGTGCCGGTCGAGCCGCGACTGCGGCGCGGTGTCGGCGACGCGCGCGAGCAGCACCGCATCCGCGCGCACGCCGAGCCGCCGCGCGAGCGGACGCGCGATCGCCCACGCCTGGTTGTAGCCGCGCGCGACGAGCCGCCGGTGCGACAGCGGTACCGGCGCCACCAGGTCGAAGCCGCCGGCGCCGGGCGTATCGTCGATCAACCGGGCGAGCCGCGCCGCGAATTCGGTGCCGAGCGCGAGTTGCCGGTGAAACTTCAGGCCGCGCGCGAGCCCGTCGAGCGGTGCGCGGTAATCCGCCAGCGCGAGCGTCGCATCGAACGGCGGCGGCGCCGTGCGGCACGCGTCGCAACGGTATGCGGTAACGCGGCCGGCGCGAGCGCCACGTAGCGGGGGCGAACGCGATGGCCCGATGCCCAGCGGCAGCGCGCAGACGTCGCAGCGCAGCCGCGCTTCATTCCAGTACGCGGCGTCGCAAGCACCGCAAATCACGGCGTGTGACAAATTGCCGCACAGTGCGCAGCGATTCGGCAGCGCGACCGCGATGACGCGCGCTGCCAGCGCGCGAACCTGCGACAAAGCGACGCGCATCGTGCGCGGGGCGGAACGGCGGATCATTGCAACACTCCTGACACCCCGCCTCAATGAAGCCTGCGGGGCGAGCGAGTATACTTCGGGCTCTTCGCCAGTGTGCCCGACATGTCCCCAGCTTCGACTTCAACCGGCCGTCCGGCCAATGACGCAAGGCGCCTGCGGCGGATCTTCGACCGCCGTGCCGCCACGTTCGATGCGGTCGCGTTCCTGCCGCGCGAGATCGCGCAGCGCATGAACGAGCGCCTCGAATACATCAAGGTGAGCCCCACGGCCGTGCTGGACGCGGGCTGCGGCCCGGGCGACGACCTGCCGGCGCTGCGCGCGCGCTTTCCCGAGGCGCCCGTGTTCGGCGTCGACCTGTCCGGCGCGATGCTCGCGCGAGCAGGGCAGCGCGAGGTCGAGCAGACGAGCTGGCGCCGCTGGCTGCCGGCCTCGCTCGGCCGCGCACTGGGCCCGCGCGGCCCGCGCGTCGCGCAGGCCGATTTCGCCGCGCTGCCGTTTCCCGGCGGCGCGTTCGACCTGATCTGGTCGAATCTCGCCCTCCACTGGCATTCGCGCCCGGACGCGGTGCTGCCCGAATGGCAGCGCGTGCTGCGCGCGAACGGGCTGCTGATGTTCAGCACGCTCGGCCCCGATACGCTGCGCGAACTGCGCGCGGCCTGCGCGGACGCCGAAGCGGCGCTGGGCACGGCGCCGCCCGCCGCGCGCGTGATCGATTTCGTCGACATGCACGACCTCGGCGACATGCTCGTCGAGAGCGGCTTCGAGATTCCGGTGATGGATCAGGAAGTGCTGACCGTCACCTACAAATCCCCCGACTCGCTGCTGGCCGACGTGCGCCGCTGGGGCGCCTATCCGTTCGACCGCGAGGCGCCGCAGCGCGCGACGCGGCGCTTTCGCGCGGCGCTCGGCGACGCGCTGGAGGCCCGCCGGCGCGAGGACGGCACGATTCCGCTGACATTCGAAGTGATCTACGGCCACGCGTGGAAGGCCGTGCCCCGCACGACCGCCGAAGGGCACGGGATCGTGCGCATCGAGGACATCGGAAAGGGGCGTCCGAAGAATCGGTAAAGCGGTAAAGAGGGGTTTTGTTATGTCTGAAATTAGCGGCGCAAAGCGGGGTCGAATTGGCGCCTAAAATGGCCGGAAAGCTTGTCGCGCTTGGCTCGCGGGCCGATAGTCGCTTGCTTGTGGATGCCATTGAACCCGCCTATAATGCGTCAGCTTGTCGTCCCGGGGTCCCCGCAATACGGGCCGACGAGTCCGATGCAGGCATGCATCGCATGCCATTCGCGTGAGGCGGCGATGGAAGCAGCGAGGGTGTTGGCGGAGACGACGAACGGCGAGCCGGTCCTCGAAGACTGGCTGATGAAACGCAACTGTTCGGCGTCGCCGCGCCAGTTCGTGCTGTTTTATGCGTCGCTCGCGAGCTTCTCGCTGGTGATCGCGACATTGCTGATGTGGCGGGGGGCTTGGCTCGTCATGCCCTTCACCGGAATCGAGTTGCTGGCTGTGGGTGTCGCATTTGCGATCTATGCTCGCCATGCGGTCGATTACGAACGCATCAGGCTGTATCCGCACCGGCTCGTGATCGAGCGGATGGATGCGGAGCGGCTCACGCAGATCGAATTCAACCCGCGCTGGGTGCGGGTCGAGCCGGGTGCGACGCCACGCGATCCGATTCGGCTGGTATCGCGCGGGCAGACCGTCGTAATCGGTCAGCATCTCGCGCAGTACAAGCGTGCGCAGTTCGCCGACGAACTGCGTATATCGCTCAGGCGCTGCGGCTGACGAGGCGCGGGCACCGGCGGATAGGGCCGGTCGCTTGCGACGGGGGAGGGTTTGAATGGAAATTTTGGGTAAGGATGCTATGAAAACAATCAAGCGAGCCCTCGCGGGCGTGCTGGCATGCAGCGGATTGCTCTTTGCCGGTGCCGCCCTGGCGGTCGGTGATAGCCCGGGCGGCCCCCGTGTCAACGAGATCAACTTTCAGCCGCCTGTCACGAAGATCGCCGAGGAGCTCTACGATCTCCACACGATGATGCTCATCCTCTGTACGGTGATCTTCGTCGGCGTGTTCGGCGTGATGTTCTATTCGATCTTCGCGCACCGCAAATCCAAGGGCCACAAGGCCGCCAATTTCCATGAAAGCACGACCGTCGAGATCATCTGGACGATCGTGCCGTTCGTCATCGTCGTGCTGATGGCGCTGCCGGCGACGAAGGCCGTCGTCGCGATGAAGGACACGACCAACGCCGATCTCACGATCAAGGTCACCGGCTACCAGTGGAAGTGGGGCTACGACTACGTGAAGGGCCCGGGCGAGGGCATCGGCTTCCTGTCGACGCTCAGCACCCCGCGTGACGAAGTGATGGGCAAGAAGCCGATCACCGACACCTATCTGCAGGAAGTCGACAACCCGCTCGTCGTGCCGGTCAACAAGAAGATCCGCATCATCACGACCGCGAACGACGTCGTCCACTCGTGGTACGTGCCCGCGTTCGGCGTGAAGCAGGATGCGATCCCCGGCTTCGTGCGCGACACGTGGTTCAAGGCCGACAAGGTCGGTACGTTCCGCGGTTTCTGTACCGAGCTGTGCGGCAAGGAACACGCGTACATGCCGGTCGTGGTCGAAGTCCTGTCGGATGACGACTACGCGAAGTGGGTCACCGCGCAGAAGGCCAAGCTGGCCAGCGCCGCAGTCGATCCGAACAAGGTCTACACGATGGCTGAGCTCGTCGCGCACGGCGAGGAAGTCTATAAGGCGAACTGCGCGGCCTGCCACCAGGTGAACGGCAAGGGCCTCGGCGCCTTCCCGGCCATGGATGGCAGCCCGATCGTGAACGGCCCGATCGCTGCTCACGTCGAGCGCGTGCTGCACGGCAAGGGCGCGATGCCGTCCTGGGCGTCGCTGTCGGATCTCGACATCGCGTCGGTCGTCACGTACGAACGCAATTCGTGGGGCAACCACAAGAACGACCTGCTGCAGCCGAAGCAAGTGGCCGACGCGCGTAACGGCAAGATGCCGGAAGACGCGGCGGGCGCAGCGGCAGCGGCACCGGCGGAAGCCGCTTCGGCACCGGCGCAGGCTGCGTCGGGCGCGGAGCAGCCGGCGGCAGCGGCCTCGGCCGCACTGTCGACGATCTACTTCGAGACGGGCAAGAGCGTGCTGCCGGCCGACGCGAAGGCGGCGATCGCCGCCGCGGCCGACTATGCGAAGGCACATCCGGACGCGAAGCTCGCGCTGTCGGGTTTTACCGACAAGACGGGCTCGGCCGACGCGAACGCCGAACTGGCGAAGCATCGCGCACAAGCCGTGCGCGACGCGCTGAAGGCAGCAGGCGTGGCGGAAGACCACATTATTCTCAAAAAGCCGGAAACGATCACGGGCGGGGCTGACGCGAAGGAAGCCCGGCGTGTCGAGATCGGCCCGGCGGCTTGACGTGTCGCTGAGTTAGTCGACGTATTCGCATTAGGAGATTCTCATGTCTAGCATCGGGCACGACGTAGCCGCGGACCACGCGCACGACGACCACGCGCACGAAATGCCGCACGGCTGGCGGCGCTGGCTGTTCGCCACCAACCACAAGGACATCGGTACGCTGTACCTGTTGTTCTCGTTCATCATGTTCCTGTCGGGCGGCGTGATGGCGCTCGCCATCCGGGCCGAGCTGTTCGAACCGGGCCTGCAGATCATGCGTCCGGAGTTCTTCAACGAACTCACGACGATGCACGGCCTGATCATGGTGTTCGGCGCGATCATGCCGGCGTTCGTCGGCTTCGCGAACTGGATGATTCCGCTGCAGATCGGCGCGTCCGACATGGCGTTCGCGCGGATGAACAACTTCAGCTTCTGGCTGCTGCCGGTCGCGGCCGTGCTGCTGGTCGGTTCGTTCTTCGCGCCGGGCGGCGCGACGGCCGCCGGCTGGACGCTGTACGCGCCGCTGTCGACGCAGATGGGTCCGGGCATGGACTTCGCCATCTTCGCGGTCCACATCATGGGCGCCTCGTCGATCATGGGCGGGATCAACATCGTCGTGACGATCCTGAACATGCGCGCACCGGGCATGACGCTGATGAAGATGCCGATGTTCGCATGGACGTGGCTGATCACGGCGTACCTGCTGATCGCGGTGATGCCGGTTCTGGCAGGCGCGATCACGATGGTGCTGTTCGACCGCCACTTCGGCACGTCGTTCTTCAACGCGGCAGGCGGCGGCGACCCGGTGATGTACCAGCACATCTTCTGGTTCTTCGGCCACCCCGAGGTGTACATCATGATTCTGCCGGCGTTCGGGATCGTGTCGCAGGTGATCCCGGCGTTCGCACGCAAGACGCTGTTCGGCTATAGCTCGATGGTGTACGCGACGGCTTCGATCGCAATCCTGTCGTTCATGGTCTGGGCGCACCACATGTTCGCAACGGGCATGCCGGTCACCGGCCAGCTGTTCTTCATGTACGCGACGATGCTGATCGCGGTGCCGACGGGCGTGAAGGTGTTCAACTGGCTCGCGACGATGTGGCGCGGCTCGATGACGTTCGAAACCCCGATGCTGTTCGCGATCGGCTTCCTGTTCGTGTTCACGTTCGGCGGTCTCACGGGCCTGATGCTCGCGATGGCGCCGCTCGACATCCAGTATCACGGTACCTACTTCGTGGTGGCGCACTTCCACTACGTGCTGGTGGCCGGCTCATTGTTCGCGCTGTTCTCGGGCTGGTACTACTGGGCGCCGAAGTGGACGGGCTGGATGTACAACGAGACGCGCGGCAAGATCCACTTCTGGGCGTCGATGATCTTCTTCAACCTGACGTTCTTCCCGATGCACTTCGTCGGTCTCGCAGGCATGCCGCGTCGCTACGCGGACTACCCGGCGCAGTTCACGGACTTCAACCAGGTGGCGACGATCGGCGCATTCGGCTTCGGCCTCGCGCAGGTGTACTTCCTGTTCGCCGTTGCGCTGCCGGCCTACCGTGGCGGCGGCGAGCTGGAAAAGGCGTCGGACAAGCCGTGGGATGGCGCGGAAGGCCTCGAGTGGACGGTGCCGAGCCCGGCTCCCTTCCACACGTTCGAGCAACCGCCGCACGTCGAGTAAGTTTCACAGTGCGTTCCGCCGCTGCCTGCCGCGCAGGCAGGCGCGGCGGGCGCCGAACCGAAGTGTCAGATGAACCGGAATCCACAAGAAAGACGAACGCCCGAGCAGATCCGCGCGGGCAACAAGCGGCTCGGCCTCATCCTGCTCGTCATCGCCGCCGTTTTTTTTGTGGGTGTCGTGATCAAGCAGTGGTGGCTGTCCACTCACTGATGCAGCAACAGACGCAGTAGCGAGGAAGTTGTCGTATGTCGAAGCCGGAAGAGGGCGCCGTCGATCGCGCGTTCAATCGTTCGATGCTGGTGAAGCTCTTCGTCGTGGCCGGGCTGATGTTCGGTTTCGGCTTCGCGCTGATCCCGATGTATCGGGCGATCTGCCAGATCACCGGCATCAACAACCTGGTGCAGCGCGATGTCAGCGAGCGCGAGGTGAAGAACTCGCAGGTCGACTATAGCCGCACGGTGTCGGTCGAGTTCGATGCGAACGCGCGCGGCCCGCTCGGTTTCAAGCCGGAGCACAACAGTCTCGACGTGCATCCGGGCGAGCTGATGACGATCGTGTACGACGTGACGAACGGGCAGGGCCGGCCGGTCGTTGCGCAGGCGATTCCGAGCTACGCGCCGAAGCAGGCGACGGAGTTCTTCAAGAAGATCGAGTGCTTTTGCTTTACGCAGCAGACGCTGGCCGCGAACGAGTCGCGCAAGATGCCGGTGGTGTTCGTGATCGATCCGAAACTGCCGAAGGACGTGAAGACGATCACGCTGTCGTACACGTTCTTCGAGCTGAATACGCCGGCCACGCCGGCGCCGGCGCCGGGCAAGACCGCGGCGCAGGGCGCGGCGAAGCCGGACGCATGACGACGGAGGCGGGGGCGATGACGGAGGGCAAGCGGGGCGGATCGTTCGGCCAGGCGCTGAAAGCGGTGTTGTGGTCGTTCTTCGGGGTGCGCAAGCGGCGCGACCTGGAGGCCGATGCGACGCAGCTGAATCCGCTGCACGTGCTGATCGTCGCGTTGTTGGCAGCCGGTTTGTTCATCGGCGTGCTGATCCTGGTCGTGCGTGCCGTCGTGGGCTGAAGCCCGCGGCCACGAAGGAAGAATGCAGTGCGTGGCGCCACGGCGCCGCGTGCAGGAAGGAGCGGTGGTGGTCACGCCGCGCAAGAAATAAAGCCGGAGCGGTTTCCGGTACACAAATTGGACAGAAGTGGAGAATCAAGCATGAGCGGTCAAAACCAGACCCCGTACTATTTCGTGCCGCATCCGTCGCACCATCCGATCAGTGCGGCCATCGGCCTGCTGGTCATGCTCGGATCGGCGGCGCTGTGGATCAACGGTCACGACTGGGCGCCGTTTACGGCGCTGCTCGGCCTGCTGTGGTTGCTCTTCACGCTGTATCACTGGTTCGGCGACGCGATCGCCGAATCGGAAGGCGGTCATTACGGCAAGAATGTCGACAAGTCGTACCGCTGGAGCATGAGCTGGTTCATCTTCTCGGAAGTCATGTTCTTCGGCGCGTTCTTCGGCGCGCTGTTCTATGCACGTGAAATCGCGCTGCATCAGCTCGGCAGCCTTGACTACAAGCTGATCTGGCCGGATTTCTCCGCCGTGTGGCCGAACGAAGGCCCCGCCGCGCTCGCCGGTCACTTCAAGACGATGGGCCCGTGGCCGATCCCGACGCTGAATACCGCATTCCTGCTGTCGTCGGGCGTGACGCTGACGATCTCGCACCACGCACTGCGTGACGATCATCGCAAGAAGGCGATCGCCTGGCTGGCCGCGACGCTCGCGTTCGGTATCTGCTTCCTGTTCCTGCAAGGCTTCGAGTACTACCACGCGTACAACGAACTGAACCTGACGCTGAACTCGGGCGTGTATGGTTCGACGTTCTTCCTGCTGACCGGCTTCCACGGCTTCCACGTGTTCCTCGGCGGCACGATGCTCGCGGTGGTGCTGGTGCGGATGATCCGCGGCCACTTCAAGCCCGATCACCACTTCGCATTCGAAGGCGCCGCGTGGTACTGGCACTTCGTCGACGTCGTCTGGCTCGGCCTGTACGTCGTCGTCTACTGGCTGTAAATGGAACAACGGCCCGCGCAGCAATGCGCGGGCCGTTTTCATTGGGTCGGCCGGGCAGCGTGACTGCCGGCCTTCACCACCCGGGCGCCGCCGCGACTCAGTCAGGCGGCGCTTTTGCTTGGTGCCGTGGCCGTGCGGCGAAATGCCACGGCGGCCGCGGCGGCGAATCGATCAACGCCCGATCGGCAGGCCGGTCGAATGGATCCAGCCCATCCCGTTCGCGATCAGGATGAGCAGGAACAGCGACACCGACAGCCCGACGCGGGTGGCGAGCGACCAGACCATGCGTTTCGTGTGGCCGCGGTCGTGCATCATGAAGTAGAGCGCCGAGCCCATGCTGGCAATGATGAGGACGAAGGCGATGGGAACGAGTATGTGCATGACACGAACCGGACGACGGCAATTCGAAAGGAAGAGGATAATTATCGCACTTCGCCTGTCGGCAGGTGCCGGGCGGGCCGCATGATGAAGATCCGCTGGCTGCCCGCGTTGCTGATCCTCGTCGTCGTCGCGGTCACGATCCGTCTCGGTTTCTGGCAGCGCGACCGCGCGCACCAGAAGGAAGCGCTGCAGGCGAGCATCGCGCGCTACGAGCAGGCGGCGCCCGTCGACATCGGCGCGCAGCCGATGCCGCTCGCGTCGATCGAGTTCCATCGCGTGCGTGCGACGGGCCGGTTCCTGCCCGAGCAGGCCGTGTTCCTCGACAATCGGCCGTATAACGACCAGCCGGGTTTTTACGTCGTGATGCCGTTTAAACTCACGGGCGGCGGCGTCGTGCTCGTGAACCGCGGCTGGCTGCCGCGCAATATCGCCGATCGCACGGCGATCGAGCCGTTCGCGACGCCCGCGGGCGTCGTCGAGATCGTGGGCATCGCGCGCGCCGACGCGTCGCGAGCGTTCGAGCTCGGCGAAGGCGGGTCGGCGGCGCACCAGAAGATCCGGCAGAACCTGGACGTCGCCGCGTATGCGAAGGAAACGGGGCTGCCGCTGCAGCCGTTCGTGATCCAGCAGACGAGCGACGACGGCGACAAGCTCGTGCGCGACTGGCCGGCGGCGACGACCGGCGTCGAGCGCAATTACGGTTACATGTTTCAGTGGTGGGCGATGGCGGCGGCCGCGCTCGGCTTCGGCCTGTACGCCGCGCGGCGTGCGGCGAAGAAGTCGGCCGGCGCGTGAGCGCCATGCCAGGACGCGGCGCTCGCGCCGCGGGTTCGTTTCGAGAGGTCTGATTTGTCCATGCAATCTCCCCGTCAAGGTTCGGCCGCTGCGCCGATGTCGCCGGCGGCCCGCAAGCGCGGCCGCTGGATGCTCGTGCTGCTGGGTCTCGTGTGCGCCGCGCCGATGATCGCGTCGTACTTCACCTATTACGTGATCAAGCCGAAGGGCGGCTCGACCAACTACGGCACGCTGATCGAGCCGCAGCGCCCGATCCCCGCGGATCTGCAGGTAACCGACGAAACCGGCAAGACCGTGCCGCTGTCGTCGCTGCGCGGCGTGTGGCTGTTCGTGATGACCGACCGCAGCGCGTGCGACGAGGCCTGCGCGAAGAAGCTCTATTTCATGCGCCAGATCCGCGTCACGCAGGCGGGCGAGCGGCACCGGCTCACGATGGTCTGGCTGCGCAGCGATGCGGGCGCGATGCCGCAGAAGGTGCTGGACGCGTACCCCGACACGCGCCGGCTCGTCGCCGATCCGGCCGCGGTGGCCGCGTGGCTGCCGGCCGACGCCGGCACGAAGGACAGCGACCACCTCTACATGGTCGACCCGAACGGCAACCTGATGATGCGTTTCCCGAAGGATCCGAACCCCGGCAAGATCAAGGCGGACGTGACGAAGCTGCTGAAGTGGTCGAGCATCGGCTAACGCAACACGAGAGGCATTGAACCGATGGCGTATCTACTGCAACTCGGCCTGATCGGCTTCTGCATCGCGCTGCTGCCGCTGTCGTACGTGTGGGTGAAGGCCGACGACAACAAGTTTCGCAAGCTGGTGTGGATCACCACCTTCCTGACGCTCGACCTGGTGATGTTCGGCGGCTTCACGCGGCTGACCGATTCGGGGCTCGGCTGCCCGGACTGGCCCGGCTGCTACGGCACGTCGTCGCCGTTCATCGCGCACGCCGCGATCACGGCCGCGCACCAGGCGATGCCGACGGGCCCCGTCAGCATGTCGAAGGCGTGGATCGAGATGATCCACCGCTATTTCGCGATGGCGATCGGCGTGCTGATCATCGCGCAGGTCGTGATCGCGTGGTCCGCGCGGCTGCGCCGCCGCCCTCTGCACGTGTCGCCGTGGTGGCCGACGAGCCTACTGCTGCTGATCCTCGTGCAGGGCGCGTTTGGCGCGTGGACGGTCACGATGAAGCTGCAGCCGGTGATCGTCACGATCCATCTGCTGCTCGGCCTCGCGCTGCTCGGCACGCTCGGCTGGCTCGCGGCGCGGCAGACGCCGCTGCCGTCGCATGACCCCGAAGCCGGCCGCTATTGCGCGGCCGCGCTCGCGGCGCTCGTGCTGCTGGTCGTGCAGATCGCGCTCGGCGGCTGGGTGAGCACCAACTACGCGGTGCTCGCGTGCACCGACTTCCCGACCTGCAACGGCCAGTGGATCCCGCCGATGGATTTCCAGCACGGCTTCCACCTGTGGCGCGCGCTCGGGATGACGAAGGACGGCGACGCGATCACGCAGGACGCGCTGGTCGCGATCCACTGGACGCACCGCACGTTCGCGTTCGTGGTGGTCGCGTACCTGGTCGCGTTCGCGCTGAAGATGCGCCGCTTCGATTCGCTGCGGCGCCCCGCGAACGGCGTGCTGGTGGTGGTCCTGCTGCAGTTCGTGACGGGCCTGACCAACGTCGTGCTGCAGTGGCCGCTGCCGGTCGCCGTCGCGCACAACGGCGGGGCCGCGATCCTGCTGCTGCTCGTCGTCATGTTAAACTTTCGCATCCTTTCAAGCCGCCCCGGCCGTGTCGCGCAGCCTGCGCGCGACGCCGCCCCGGCGTGACCGCCCCCATGCAAAGCACCCTCTCCCAATCGCCCGGTAGCCGGTTTTCGCAGTACATGGCATTGACGAAGCCGCGTGTCACGCAGCTCGCGGTGTTCTGCGCGGTGATCGGCATGTTCCTCGCGACGCCGGGCATGGTGCCGTGGCACGTGCTGATCGGCGGTACGGTCGGCATCTGGCTGCTGGCCGGCGCCGCGTTCGCGATCAACTGCCTCGTCGAACAGAAGATCGACGCGATGATGCGCCGCACCGCGTGGCGCCCGTCCGCGCGCGGCGAGATCACGCCCCCGCAGATCCTGATCTTCTCGGCCGTGCTCGGCAGTGTCGGCGCATGGACGCTCTATACGTTCACGAACCCGCTGACGATGTGGCTGACGATCGCCACCTTCGTCGGCTACGCGGTGATCTACACGCTGCTGCTCAAGCCGATGACGCCGCAGAACATCGTGATCGGCGGCGCGTCGGGCGCGATGCCGCCGGCGCTCGGCTGGGCCGCGGTCACCGGCGCGGTGCCGGGCGACGCGTGGATCCTCGTGCTGATCATCTTCGTGTGGACGCCGCCGCATTTCTGGGTGCTCGCGCTGTATCGCCGCAAGGATTACGAGAACGCGGGGCTGCCGATGCTGCCGGTCACGCACGGCGAGAAGTTCACGCGGCTGCACATCCTGCTGTACACGGTGATCCTGTTCGCGGTTACGCTGATGCCGTTCATCTCCGGGATGAGCGGGGCCGTCTACCTGACGAGCGCGGTGCTGCTCGGCGCGGTGTTCCTCGCGTATGCGTGGAAGATTCATCGCGACTACTCGGACGAACTCGCCCGCAAGGCCTTCCGCTACTCGATCGTCTACCTGTCGCTGCTGTTCGCCGCGCTGCTCGTCGATCACTATGCACGCCCGCTGCTCGGCGTGTAACCGCACGGTTTGAACGCAATGCTCCAATCACGGTTCGGGCGCCGCGCGCGCCAAGGCTGGATGCTCGCGTGCGCATTCACGGCAGCGCTGCTGCTCGCCGGATGCGACAACGCGCCGAAATTCCAGAATCTCGACATCACCGGCAACACGCAGTTCGGCAGCGACTTCTCGCTGCCCGATACGGCCGGCAAGGTACGCACGCTCGCCGATTTCAAGGGTAAGGCCGTCGTGATGTTCTTCGGCTATACACACTGCCCGGACGTGTGCCCGACGACGATGGCCGAGCTGTCCGAAGCGCTGAAGCAGCTCGGGCCCGATGCCGCGAAGCGCGTGCAGGTGCTGTTCGTCACCGTCGATCCGGAGCGTGACACGCCGGCGTTGCTCGGCCAGTACGTGCCCGCGTTCGATCCGTCGTTCATCGGCCTGCGGCCCGCCGACGAAGCGGCACTGAAGAAGGTCACGAAGGATTTCCGCGTGTACTACGCGAAGGTGCCCGGCAAGACGCCCGGCAGCTACACGATGGATCATACGGCCGCGAGCTACGTGTTCGACCGCGACGGCAAGCTGCGCCTGTTCGTGCGCGACGGCCAGGGCCCCGGCCCGTGGGTCCACGACCTGAAGCTGTTGGTCGACTGACCGGCAGCCGCCGGGCGCCCGGCCCGGCGATCACGTGACGGCCGCCTCGCGCCGTCACGTTTTCCCGCTCTCTTCGTTGTTTGCATACGCCGCCCGGGGGGCGGCGTGTCGGCGTGCGCGCGTATCGTGCAGAGGTCGTGCAGAGGTCGCGTTACGGCAGCGCGGGCACGTTGAAGCCGGTTGCGGCACGCGTGATCCGGAATTCCGTCACGCGATACGTGGCGAGCCCCTCGATGACGAACGGATCGGTATTCAGGATCGCGTCCAGTTCGTCGCGATCGATGCGGGCCGCGAGGATCACGCCGCCTTCGCGCGGCACCTTCGGCCCCGCTGCGATGAAGATGCCCTTGTCGAACTGCGGCTGCAGGAATGCGCGATGGCGTTCGAGCGCGTCGTCGATGCGCTCGAGCGATGCGGTGTAGTGAATGTCGATGACGTACATGGGTGGCCCTCGGAATGGCGCCGGCTCTTCGTGTGCCGGCTAGCCGGTCTTTTTAGCACAGCAGATGCGGACTGTCGCGCCGGCGGCCGCGGTGCGGCGCAGGGCGCGGGCGGCCTGTCGATCGCCGGTTCGCGGCGCCGGCCGTATTCAAGTTGTAAGCCTCGGTGCCGTAAATGAATGAGCAAGCGTTTGCGCGCGGCAGGCCGTTCGCGCGCAGCGTGCGCATCGACATCGACAGAGGCACGCAGATGAGCAGAATGAGTTTGAACCGCAAGCTGTGGCTCGCGCTTGCGCTGGTATGGATCGGTCTCCTGGGCGTCGGCGCATGGAGCGCGTACGAGACGCGCGCGACGATGCTCGCCGAACGCAAGGCCGGCATCGCGAATCTCGTCGATTCGGCGGCCGGCATCGTGCAGGCGTATCACGCACTCGCTCAGAGCGGCACGCTGCCGGAGGCCGATGCGAAGCGCGACGCGCTCGCGAGCCTCGCCGCGATGCGCTACGGCGATTCGGGCTACGTGTTCGTGATGGACTCGAAGCCGGTCGTGCTGATGCATCCGACGCTGCCGAAGCTCGTCAACACGCAGGTCGGCGACTATCTCGACCCGGACGGCAAGCCGCTGTTCGTCGCGATCCTGAACGCCGCGAAGGAAACCGGCAGCGGCTTCGCCGAGTATCGCGGGCGCCTGCCGCACAGCGAGACCGCCGTGCCGAAGATCAGCTACGTCACGCGATTTACGCCGTGGGACTGGAACATCTCGAGCGGCGTGTTCCTGAAGGACATCGACGCCCTCTATTACCGGACGCTGCTCGGCCACCTCGCGGTCGTGTTCGTGATCGGCTTCGTGATCAGCGCGGCGATGCTGGTGATCATCCGCAACGTGCGCAGCAGCCTCGGCGGCGAGCCCGACGAAGCGGCCGCGCTCGCGACGCGCATCGCGCAGGGCGACCTGACGCAGCCGGTGCCGGTTCGCGCGGGCGACCGTACGAGCATGATGGCCGCGATGCACGACATGCAGGCACGGCTGCAGGCGACGATCGGCGGAATTCGCCAGTCGGCCGGATCGATCGCGTCGGCGAGCCGCCAGATCTCGGCCGGCAACGACGACCTGTCGCAGCGCACCGAGGAGCAGGCCGCGTCGCTGGAAGAAACCGCCGCGAGCATGGAGCAGCTGACCGCGACCGTGAAGCAGAACGCCGACAACGCGCGGCAGGCGAGCGGGCTCGCGAACAGCGCATCGGAGATCGCGCGCATGGGGAGCGACGTCGTGAACCGCGTGATCGGCACGATGGGCCAGATCGACGACAGCTCGCGCAAGATCGCCGACATCATCGGCGTGATCGAAGGCATCGCGTTCCAGACCAACATCCTCGCGCTGAACGCGGCGGTCGAAGCCGCACGCGCCGGCGAGCAGGGCCGCGGCTTCGCGGTGGTCGCGGGCGAGGTGCGCTCGCTCGCGCAGCGCAGCGCGACGGCGTCGAAGGAGATCCGCGAGCTGATCGTCGATTCGGTCGAGCGCGTGCGCAACGGGTCGACACTGGTCGGCCAGGCCGGCACGACGATGGGCGAGATCCTGCAGGCCGTCGCACGCGTGACCGACATCATGGGCGAGATCGCGGCGGCGTCCGAGGAGCAGGCGAGCGGCATCACGCAGGTCGGGCGCGCGGTCACGCAGATGGACCAGGTGACGCAGCAGAACGCGGCGCTCGTCGAGGAGGCCGCCGCGGCCGCCGCGTCGCTGCAGGAACAGGCCGCGCGACTGCGCGATACGGTCGGCGCGTTCCGGGTCGGCGGGCAGGTGGGCGAGCCGGCATTCGAGACGAAGTAGGCCGACCGGGCGGCGGTGGCGTAACGCGCTCGGGCCGATGCGCGACTCGCACAAATGCAACTAACGGCCGAATCGCGACACCCCTGCCAGCACCGCTGCGGTGCATACCCATATGAGCGGGATGTATTTCACTTCCCGCCGATCCTGTGACACCATTTGCCCCTTCCTGCGAGTCGGGGCATACCCGTATCGCGCCCCATTTTCAGTCATCCAGTAAGCAAGAAAGCGAGAAACAGATGAAGCGTCGCAGTCTCCTGAAGGTATTTTCCGTGCTGGCCACCGGTGCGGCACTGACGCTGTCGGCAGGCGCGCACGCCGAAGACAAGGTGATCAAGGTCGGCACGGTCGCCGGCCCGGATTCGGAAGTGTGGCAGCTCGTGCAGAAGGTCGCGAAGGAGAAGGAAGGCCTGAACGTGAAGGTCATCGAGTTCAACGACTACGTGCAGCCGAACGCGGCGCTCGACTCGGGCGACCTCGACGCCAACAGCTTCCAGCACCAGCCCTACCTCGACAGCCAGGTGAAGCAGCGCGGCTACAAGCTGGTCAGCGCGGGCCTGACCTACATCTCGCCAATGGGCGTGTACTCGAAGAAGTTCAAGGCGCTGAAGGACCTGCCGCAAGGCGCGAAGGTCGCGGTGCCGAACGATCCGTCGAACGAGAACCGCGCGCTGCTGCTGCTGCAGACGCAAGGCCTGATCAAGCTGAAGGCGGGCGCCGGCACGGGCGGCAACAACGCGACGGTGCTCGACATCGCCGACAACCCGAAGAAGCTGAAGATCTCCGAACTCGACGCCGCGCAACTGCCGCGCGTGCTGTCGGACGTCGACGCGGCCGTGATCAACACGAACTACGCGCTCGCCGCGAACCTGCAGCCGACCAAGGACGCGATCGCGCTCGAATCGCTGACGAGCCCGTATGCGAACCTGATCGCCGTGCGCGCGAAGGACAAGGACCAGCCGTGGGTGAAGAAGCTGGTCAAGGCATACCAGTCGCCGGAAGTGCGGGAATTCATCAAGAAGCAGTTCAAGGGCTCGATGGTCGCGTCGTTCTGAACGCCGCCCACCCGCCGGAGCGCTGAACGAAAAGGCCTGCATCGCGCAGGCCTTTTTCATTGGCGCGGCCGATCGACGACGGCCGCACGGTGTGGCGCGTTCAACGCCGGCTCACATCTCGCCGCGCCGCGAGCAGATCGACATGATCTGCTGGATCGCATAGTTGTCGCGCACGCCCGGCAGCGACTGCACGACGCACTCGTGAAAACGCCGCTCGCGCGGCAGCAGCATCGCGTTGTTGCGATACAGCGCGTCGCACGAGCGCTGGATCAGTTGCGCCGCCGCGCCGTTGCGGCTTTCGCGCAGCGCATTGAGCATGCAGTCGTCGTATTGCGCACTGCCGTCGGTCAGTGCGAATGCCGCACCCGGCAGCGCCAGCGCGACGGCCGCGCATGCGATGGCTCGGCTCCCCCGTTTCATGTGCCCTCCGATGGCGTGGACTGGGTCGGCCGACAGCATAACGTAAAGCCGCGCACGTGGCTGACGCGTTGTGCCGGGGCCGGCCGGAACCCCTGCCGGACGGGCTTCACGCGCGTTCGCGCACGTCGGCGCGCGCTTCAATCCGGGGCGCGATACGAAAGCGCGGAGTCAGGCGGTGGTCTGCGGAAATGGTATCCTCGTGCGTTCGCCGCTGCACGCTTTCCCGGAGCGTGCGCGGGCCGTTCGCCAGCGCGTCGTACGCATGGCGGCGCCCGCCCGACGGCGGCGGGAATCCATCATCCAGAACCGACACAATACGGGGGAGACACACCCATGAAGCGTTTCAAGACTTTCGCGATCCGTTCGATCACGGCCGGCGTGGCCGCACTCGCGCTGGCCGGTGCCGCGCACGCCCAGACCGTCAAGGTGCTGTCGATCGTCGACCACCCGGCGCTCGACGCGATCCGCGACGGCGTGCGCGCCGAGCTGAAGGCGGAAGGTTACGGCGACGACAAGCTCAAGTGGGAATATCAGAGCGCGCAGGGCAACACGGGCACGGCCGCACAGATCGCGCGCAAGTTCGTCGGCGACCAGCCCGACGTGATCGTCGCGATCGCGACGCCGGCCGCGCAGGCGGTGGTGGCCTCGACGAAGAGCGTGCCGGTCGTCTATTCGGGCGTGACCGATCCGGTCGCCGCGCAGCTCGTGAAGGGCTGGGGCGCGTCGGGCACCAACGTGACGGGCGTATCCGACAAGCTGCCGCTCGATCGCCAGGTCGCGCTGATCAAGCGCGTCGTGCCGAATGCGAAGACGGTCGGCATGGTCTACAACCCGGGCGAGGCGAACTCGGTCGTCGTCGTGAAGGAGCTCAAGGAGATCCTCGCGAAGCAGGGGATGACGCTGAAGGAAGCGGCCGCGCCGCGCACCGTCGACATCGGCCCGGCCGCGAAGAGCCTGATCGGCAAGGTCGACGTGATCTACACGAACACCGACAACAACGTCGTGTCCGCGTACGAAGCGCTCGTGAAGGTCGCAAACGAAGCGAAGATCCCGCTCGTCGCCGGCGACACCGACAGCGTGAAGCGCGGCGGCATCGCGGCGCTCGGCATCAACTACGGCGACCTCGGCCGCCAGACGGGCAAGGTCGTCGCGCGCATCCTGAAGGGTGAGAAGCCGGGCGCGATCGCATCGGAAACGAGCAGCAACCTCGAGTTGTTCGCGAACACGGGCGCGGCCGCGAAGCAGGGCGTGACGCTGTCGCCGGATCTGCTCAAGGACGCGAAGACGGTCATCAAGTAAGCCGCGGCCCGACCGCCGCGCTTGCGGGCCCGATCCGGGCCTGAACGACACCGCCGGACGGGCGGCTCCCACCCGGGGCCGCCCGTTCGCTTCGCCCGGCCGTACACGTCCGGCCGGGAAGCAACAGGATTTCCCCATCATGTCTCTGTTCTCGTTTCTGGGCGCGCTGGAGATCGGCCTGATCTTCAGCCTCGTCGCCCTCGGGGTGCTGATCTCGTTTCGCATCCTCAACTTCCCCGACCTCACCGTCGACGGCAGCTTTCCGCTCGGCGGCGCCGTCGCCGCGACGCTGATCTCGGCCGGCTACGACCCGTTCAGCTCGACCTGCATCGCGATCGTCGCGGGCGCGGTGGCAGGCTTCATCACCGGCTGGCTCAACGTGCGCCTGAAGATCATGGACCTGCTCGCCAGTATCCTGATGATGATCGCGCTCTATTCGGTGAACCTGCGGATCATGGGCCGGCCGAACGTGCCGCTCATTACCGAGCCGACCATTTTCACCGTGCTGCAGCCGGACTGGATGCCCGACTACGTGCTGCGCCCGGCGCTGCTCGCGATCGTCGTCGTGGTCGCGAAGCTTGGCCTCGACTGGTTCTTCTCGTCGCAGCTCGGCCTCGCGATGCGCGCGACCGGCGCGAACCCGCGGATGGCGCGTGCGCAGGGCATCGCGACCGGCCGTGCGACGCTCGCCGGGATGGCGCTGTCGAACGCGCTCGTCGCGCTTGCAGGCGCCCTGTTCGCGCAGACGCAGGGCGGCGCGGATATCTCGATGGGGATCGGCACGATCGTGATCGGGCTGGCCGCGGTGATCATCGGCGAGACGCTGCTGCCGGCGCGCCGGCTCGTGCTGACGACGCTCGCCGTCGTGCTCGGCGCGATCGTCTATCGCTTCTTCATCGCGCTTGCGCTCAACAGCGAATTCATCGGGCTGAAGGCGCAGGATCTGAACCTCGTGACGGCGGCGCTCGTCACGATCGCGCTGGTGCTGCCGGCGACGCGCAAGAAGCTGTTCGCGCGCAAGAACGGAGGCGCCTGACATGCTGTCCGCACAAGACCTGAAACTCACGTTCAATCCCGGCACGCCGATCGAGACGCGCGCGCTGCGCGGGCTGTCGCTCGAGATTCCCGACGGCCAGTTCGTCGCGGTGATCGGCTCGAACGGCGCCGGCAAGTCGACCTTCCTCAATGCGGTCAGCGGCGACCAGGCCGTCGATGCGGGACGCATCTCGATCGACGGCACCGATGTGACGCGCAAGGCCGCGTGGGATCGCGCGCACCTCGTCGCGCGCGTGTTCCAGGATCCGATGGCCGGCACCTGCGAGGCGCTGACGATCGAGGAGAACATGGCGCTCGCGATGGCGCGCGGTGCGCGGCGCGGCTTCCGGGCCGCGCTCGACCGGCCGTCGCGCGAGCTGTTCCGCGACAAGCTGCGGCTGCTGAACCTCGGCCTCGAGAACCGGTTGACCGACCGGATCGGGCTGCTGTCGGGCGGCCAGCGGCAGGCGGTGAGCCTGTTGATGGCGTCGCTGCGGCCGTCGCGGATCCTGCTGCTCGACGAGCACACGGCCGCGCTCGACCCGAAGACGGCCGCGTTCGTGCTGGAGCTGACCGCGCGCATCGTCGCCGAGAGCAAGCTGACGACGATGATGGTCACGCACAGCATGCGGCAGGCGCTCGACTACGGGGACCGCACGGTGATGCTGCACCAGGGGCAGGTCGTGCTCGACGTGTCGGGCGACGCGCGCAAGGGGCTCGACGTGCCGGACCTGCTGCAGATGTTCGAGAAGGTGCGGCACGAGCAGCTCGACGACGACGCATTGCTGCTCGGCTGACGGGCGGCAGGCGGGGCCGGCGCGGTGTGCAGGGTGCGCATCGTGCCGGTTGGCCGGCCGGGCCGGGCTCTGCTCCGTTCGGCCCGGCTGTGCGATTCGGTTCGCATGCGCCGCATCGGCGCCCGAGGGGTGTGGCGTCCGTCCGGGCGGTGCGAGCCGGTGATGCCGGGGCGACCCGCCGTCATAGCGTGGGCCTGCCGGCTTTTCACCCGTCTTTCATCTGACGAAATACCGGTTTCGTACCAGTACTGTGCGGCGTGGACGCATTGCCATATACTGTATATCCATACAGTTGTGGGTGGCATCATGCTCGCATCCTCCATTTCTCCCGAATCCCTTCATCCATCGCTGTGGCGCGGCTCGCAGCTCGCGCGCGGCGGCCCGCGCACGATCGAGACCGGCTTCGCGCCGCTGTCGGCCGAGCTGCCGGGCGGCGGCTGGCCGGTCGGCGGGCTCGTCGAACTGCTGGCCGCGCAGCCGGGCTGCGGCGAGATGCGGCTGCTCGCGCCTGCGCTCGCGCACACCGTCAGCGCCCGGCGCCCGCTCGCGCTCGTCGCGCCGCCGCAGTCGCCGCATGCGACTGCGCTCGCCAGTCTCGGCGTGCCGGCCGACGCGCTGCTGTGGCTGCGCGCCGGCAGCCGCACGGATGCGTTGTGGGCCGCCGAGCAGGCACTCAAGACCGGTTGTTGCGGCGCGCTGCTGCTGTGGCAGGACGCGCGGCCCGATGCGCTGCGGCGCCTGCATCTCGCGGCCGCGCGCACGGGCGACACGCTGTTCGTGATGCTGCGCCCGCTGTCGGCCGAGCGGCAACCGTCGCCGGCCGTGCTGCGCGTCGCGCTGTATCCGGTGCCGGGCGGCGTGTCGCTCGACATCGTCAAGCGGCGCGGCCCCGCCCGCAGCGAGCCGCTCGTGCTCGACCTGCCGTCGCCCATCGTGGAGAGCCGCTATGCGCGTCTTGCTCGGCATCCATCTGCCGCGCCTGCCGCTCGACGTGTGCGTCGCGCTTCCGTCTGACGGCGAGGCGGGCGAGGCCGGCAGCGCAGGCAGTGCGGTACTCGAGCAGGGTGTCGTGCTGATCGCCGACGCGGCCGCGCGCCGGCAGGGCGTGCGCGCGGGCATGAAGCGCGGCGGCGTGCTCACGCTCGCACCGCACACGCAGCTCGTCGAACGCGACCCCGCGCGCGAGGTCGATGCGCTGCGCGCGGTCGCGCTCGCGTTGCTGCGCTTCTCGCCGTGCGTCGCGCTCGGCGACGAAGCCACGCTGCTCGTCGACGTCGGCCCGAGCCTGCGCTTGTTCGGCGGGCTGCCGTCGCTGTGCCGTCAGGTACGTGCGACGCTCGCGGCGCTCGGCTATGCGGCGCGCCTGTCCGCCGCGCCGACCGGGGGCGGTGCGTGGCTGCTCGCGCGTGTGTCGGCCCGTGCACGCATCCGGCGCCGCGTCGCGAGCTCGGCCTCGCTTGTCCGTGTGCTCGACCGGCTGCCCTGTGTGCTATTGCCCGATGCGCGTCCGTATGCAGGCTGGTTCGACGGCCTCGGTTGCCGCACGCTCGCCGATCTGCGCGGCCTGCCGCGCGCGGGGCTGCAGCGCCGTTGCGGTCCCGCGTTGCTGGCTGCGCTCGATCGTGCGTATGGCGACGCGGTCGAGCCGCTTGCGTGGATGGCGGTGCCGCCCGTATTCGACGTGCGGCTCGAATTGCAGGAGCGCGTCGAATACGCGGAAGCCGTGTTGTTCGTGGCGCGGCGGCTCGTCGTGCAGCTGTGCGGCTGGCTGGCCGCGCGGCACCTGTCGCTGGCCGCGATGACGTTCGATCTCGAACACGAGCGCGGCCGCCAGGCCGTGCCGCCGACGCCGCTCGAGCTCGCGTTCGCGTCGCCCGTGCGTGACGAGGCGCATTTCATGCGGCTGCTCGGCGAGCGGCTCGCGCGCGTCGAGTTGCCGGCCGCGGTGATCGCGGTGCGTCTGAAGGCCACGCGCGTCGAATCGGTCGCGCCGCCGGCCGACGATCTTTTCCCCGAGCCGGGCGGCACGCGCGAGACGCGCGCGCGGCTGTTCGAGCTGCTGGTCGCGCGGCTCGGCGCGGACAACGTGCTGCGCGCGGCGCCCGTCGCCGATCACCGGCCCGAGGCGGCGAACCGTTGGCTGCCGCTCGATGCGCAGGCCGGCAAGCCGGCTCCCGGGCCGCCCGCCGTGCCGCCGAGGCCAGCCTGGTTGCTGGCGGAGCCGCTGCCGCTGTTGATGCGCGGGGAGCGGCCGGTATTTCATACGCCGCTGAGGATGATGTCGTCGGTGGAGCGGATCGAGGCCGGGTGGTTCGACGGTCAGCTCGCTGCGCGCGATTACTGCGTCGCGCAGGACGAGGCCGGCGCGTGCTACTGGGTGTTCAAGGAGCGGGCGGGGAGCGAGGCCGAGCCGCGCTGGTTCCTGCACGGCCTGTTCGGGTGAACGGTGATGGTTGCGGAATTCAGCTGGCTGCCCGATTACGCGGAGTTGTTCTGCCGTTCGAACTTTTCGTTCCTGCATGGCGCGTCGCATGCGGAGGAACTGGTCGAGCGCGCGTCCGAGCTCGGCTATCGCGGGATTGCGATCACCGACGAATGCTCGCTTGCAGGCGCGCCGCGCATGCACGTCGCGGCGAAGGCGAAAGGGTTGCCGCTCGTCATCGGGTCGTATTTCGACGTCACGCCGGATGAAGTCGCGCCTGGCCACGATCCGGGCCCCGGCGCGTTCGGGCTCGTGTTGCTGGCGCAGAATCGCGAGGGCTACGGCAACCTGTCCGAGCTGATTTCGTGGCGGCGGATGGCATCGCCGAAGGGGACTTACAAGCTGACGTCGCGGATGCTGTCGGCGCCGCCTGCCGAGTTTGCGCATTTGCGCGGGATGCCCGACTGCTTCGCGATCCTCGTGCCGACGTATCCGGTGCGTGCTGATGTACTCGATGCGCAGGTCGCGTGGTTTCGCACGACGTTCGGCGAGCGGGCGCGGCTGGGGCTCGTGCAACTGCAGCGCGCGCTGGACGGTGCGCAGCGCGAGGAGATTCGTGCGGCGGGTGAGCGGCGTGGCGTGCGTGTCGTCGCGCTGGGCGACGTGACGATGCACCGGCGCTCGTGCAAGGAGCTGCAGGACGTGATGACGGCGATTCGCGTCGGCATGCCGGTTTCCGAGTGCGGGTATGCGCTTGCGCCGAATGCGGAACAGCATTTGCGTGGGCGGAACCGGATCGGGAATCTGTTCTCGCCGGAGGAGATTGCGCAGACGTGCGCGATTCTCGATGCGTGTCCTTTCGAACTGGATTCGCTGCGCTACGAGTATCCCGACGAGATCGTGCCGAAGGGGCTCACGCCGACGAGCTATCTGGAGCAGGAAACCATGGCCGGGGCGGCCACACGCTATCCGCAAGGTGTGCCGGAGAAGGTGTCGAAGCAGATCCGATATGAACTCGACCTGATCGCGCAATTGAGTTACGAACCGTTCTTCCTGACCGTCTACGACATCGTCAAATACGCGCGCAGCCAGAACATCCTGTGCCAGGGGCGCGGCTCGGCGGCGAACTCGGTCGTCTGCTTCTGCCTCGGCATCACCGAGGTGAATCCCGAGCAGAGCACGATGCTGTTCGAACGCTTCATCAGCGCGGAGCGCGGCGAGCCGCCCGATATCGACGTCGACTTCGAGCATCAGCGCCGGGAAGAGGTGATCCAGCATATCTACGAGAAGTACGGACACAACCGCGCAGCACTCGCAGCCGCCGTATCGACCTATCGTCCGCGCGGCGTGCTGCGCGAAACCGGCAAGGCGCTCGGCGTCGATCCGATGCTGGTCGATCGCGTCGCGAAAGCGCACCGCTGGTTCGACGGTAGCCGCGACCTGCTGCAGCAATTCTCGACGATCGGGCTCGATCCCGAGACGCCGCTCATCCAGGCATGGGCCCGGCTCGCCGCGCGGCTGCTGAACTTTCCGCGTCACCTGTCGCAGCACTCGGGCGGTTTCGTGATCAGCCGCGGCAAGCTCACGCGGCTCGTGCCGGTCGAGAATGCGGCGATGGACGGGCGGCGCGTGATCCAGTGGGATAAAGACGACCTCGAATCGCTCAAGCTGATGAAGGTCGACGTGCTCGCGCTCGGCATGCTGTCGGCGCTGCATCGCGCATTCGACATGCGTACCGCGTGGCGCGGGCCGCCGGAGCCGGATGGCGAGCCGTTTACGCTGAAGCATATTCCGCAGGATGACAAGGCGACTTACGACATGATCTGTCGTGCCGACACGGTCGGCGTGTTCCAGATCGAATCGCGCGCGCAGATGTCGATGCTGCCGCGCCTGCGCCCGGAGACTTACTACGATCTGGTGATCGAGGTGGCGATCGTGCGGCCGGGGCCGATCCAGGGCGGGGCAGTGCACCCTTATCTGAAACGGCGCCAGGGACTCGAAAAGGTCAGTTATCCAAAGGAGGACCTGAAGCCCGCGCTCGAGCGTACGTACGGCGTGCCGATCTTCCAGGAGCAGGTGATGCAGATCGCGATGATCGCGGCAGGCTTCACGCCCGGCGAGGCGGATGAACTGCGTCGCGCGATGGCCGCATGGAAGCGCAAGGGCAATCTCGAGAAATATCACCGCAAGATCGTCGACGGGATGCGCGAGCGCGACTATCCGCCCGACTTCGCCGAACAGATCTTCGAACAGATCAAGGGCTTCGGCGATTACGGTTTCCCCGAAAGCCACGCAGCCAGCTTCGCGAAACTCGCGTACGCCAGCAGCTGGCTCAAATGCCACGAACCGGCGATCTTCCTCGCTGCGCTGCTGAACAGCCAGCCGATGGGTTTCTACCCGCCGTCGCAGCTCGTGCAGGACGCGAAGCGGCACGGCGTGCAGGTGTTGCCGATCGACGTGACGCAAAGCAACTGGGAAGCATCGCTCGAAGCGTTGCCCGATCAGCCGCCGCCGCACGGCCAGCCGGCCGTGCGGCTCGGCCTGTCGCTCGTGCGGGGGCTCGGCGAAGCCGCCGCACGCCGCATCGAAGCCGCGCGCACGGCGGCCGGCCGGTTCGACAACGTCGACACCCTCGCACGCCTCGCGCAACTCGAACGCCGCGATCTCGAAGCGCTCGCCGCCGCGAACGCGCTTGCGACGCTCGCCGGCCATCGCCGCGATGCGCTATGGCAAGCGGTTGCGGCCGCCCCCGAACGCGACCTGCTCGCGACCGCGCCGATCGACGAAGTGGAGAAGCCCGCGCTCGGCGCGCCGTCGGAAGCCGACGACATCCTCGCCGACTATCACACCACCGGCCTCACGCTGAACCGCCATCCCGTCGCGCTGCTGCGGTCCGAACTGCGCGCGCGGCGGCTGTCGTCCGCGGCCGAATTGCACGACCGCCCCGACGGCCGGCTCGCGCGTGCGTGCGGGCTCGTGACCGCGCGGCAGATGCCGGGCACCGCGAAAGGCGTGATGTTCATGACGCTCGAGGACGAAACGGGCTGCGTGAACCTGATCGTCCGGCCCGAGTTGCTCGCGCGGCAGCGCCGCGAAACCCTCGATTCGCGGCTGCTTGCCGCGTCCGGCGTGTGGCAGGTCGCGAGCGACGTGAGGCACCTCGTCGTGCAGCATTTCGAGGATCTGACGCCGCTGCTCGGCGGCCTGCGCACGTCGAGCCGCGAATTCCACTGATTCCACTGACGCAACCGGCGCGCGCCGCCGAACGCGCGATGCGTCGCCACCCGTGCATACCAATCGGCTCAACTGGTCCTATCCAGGTCTCATATTCGCGCCCAAAACCTGGCCGAACCGCGTACTGGAACTGTCCCCTTGCATACCAATCCGGGTAAATCCCTACCCCGTACTTCGTTGTAAACAAAGGGTTTGTGAGAACTAAAACGCTTGCCGGGCAAGGCTTCCGGCGATTTCGGCGCCACTAATACCAGTTCGTTGACTGGTATTATGGTGGTTATATAATGCCCTCACTTTCGACGGCCTGCGGTCGTCGTCCGACACCCGGAGGCACATGGAAACCGGCTGGTCCGAACTGGCGCCCGATCCCCTCAGCGATACGCCGCTCTATCTGCAGCTCGCCCGCAATCTGGCGAGCGCGATCCACGCCGGCGCGTGGCGGGCCGGCGAGGCGCTGCCGTCGGAACGGCTGCTGTCGGTGTCGGTCGGCGTGTCGCGGATCACGGCCCGTCGCGCCCTCGCGCTGCTGGTCGAGCAGGGGCTGATCAAGCGGGCGCGCGGGGCGGGCAGCTTCATCACGCCGCGCGTCGCCGATCCGCTGTCGCGTCTCGTCGGCTTCACCGCGAAGATGCAGCAGCGCGGCTTCGTGCCCGATTCGGTGTGGCTGTCGCGCACGCTGCGCGCCGCAAACCGCGACGAGATCACGCGGCTCGGCCTCGCGCCCGGCGCGACGGTGGCGCGGCTCGAACGGCTGCGCCGCGCGGACGGCATCGTGATGGCCGTCGAGCACTCGACGCTGCCGGCCGCGGTGGTGCCCGATCCGCAGGTGCTCGACGCGTCACTGTACGAATACCTCGAAGCGCGCGGCATGACCGTCGTGCGCGCGCTGCAGCACTTTCGCGCGGCGAACGCGACCCACGCGATCGCGAAATGGATGGCGGTGAAGCCGGGATCGGCCCTGCTGGTGATCACGCGGATCGGCTACGGCGCCGACCAGCGCGCGATCGAAGTGAGTGAAACGTATTGCCGCGACGATTACTACGACTTCGTCGCCGAACTGAAACGCTGACGCGCGAGACTGCCCGCGCGCGACACGCGTGAAGCAACGACACGGATTTGCAAATCACGACGCGGATGCCCGCGTCACCAGATCATCAAGAGAACGTCATGCTGACTGGAAACATCCTTACCCCCGACGGCTGGATTCACGGTTCGCTCGATAGCGAGAACGGCCGCATCACGACCCTCGACGGCAAGCCCGTCGATCCCGCGAAGAACGACGCGCCTTACATCCTGCCCGGCTTCATCGACCTGCACGTGCACGGCGGTGGCGGTGCCGACGTGATGGAAGGCGGCGACGCGATCGAGACGATCGCCCGCACGCACGCGCAATTCGGCACGACGAGCCTGCTCGCGACGACGATGACCGCGCCGCGCGACGAACTGATGCAGGTCGTCGCGAACCTCGGCACCGTCGCGCGCACCCGCACGCCGGGCGGCGCGCGTGTGCTCGGCGTGCACCTCGAAGGCCCGTACATCAACCCCGGCAAACTCGGCGCGCAGCCCGACGCGGCCGTGTCGGCCGTGCTCGACGAAGTGCTGAAGTACCTGTCGATCGCGCCGATCCGCGTCGTCACGCTCGCGCCGGAAATCGCCGGCCACATCGAGATCATCGGCGAGATGGCCGCGCGCGGCGTGCGCGTCCAGCTCGGCCATTCGCTCGCAACCTACGACGACGCGGTGGCCGCGCTCAAGCACGGCGCGTGCGGTTTCACGCACCTGTTCAACGCGATGTCGCCGCTGCATCACCGCAACCCGGGCCTGGTGGGTGCGGCGCTTGCCCACGCCGAATACGCGGAAATCATCCCCGACCTGCTGCACGTCCACCCGGGCGCGATTCGTGCTGCGCTGCGCGCGATCCCGCGCCTGTACGTCGTGACCGACAGCACGTCCGCAACGGGCATGCCCGACGGCGAATACCGGCTCGGCAGCCAGCACGTGACGAAGTGCCTCGGCGGCGTGCGCCTCGCCGACGGCACGCTCGCCGGCAGCACGCTGACGATGGACCAGGCGCTGCGCAACCTCGTGTCGCTCGGCCTGCCGATCGCCGACGTGTCGAACCGGATGTCGCGCTACGCGGCCGACTACCTTGGCGTCGCCGATCGCGGCCGCCTCGAGCGCGGCGCATGGGCCGACCTCGCGGTGTTCGACCGCGACCTGAACCTCACCGCGACCTACGTCGAAGGAGAATCGATTGTCGAATATGCTTAAGGAAGCGCGCGAGTCCGCCCAGGTCGTCGCCGCGCAGATCGCCGACACGACGCGCGTCGAAGCGCTCGCCGGCCAATTGCTCGATCACCCGCCGGCCGTCGCGCTGACGGTCGCGCGCGGCAGCTCGGATCACGCCGCGAGCTATTTCGCGAGCCTGACGATGAGCCGCCTCGGCGTGCCGGTCGCGTCGCTGCCGATGTCGGTCGCGACGCTGCAGCAGGCGCCGCTGAAGGTGCAGGACCAGCTCGCGATCGCCTTCTCCCAGTCGGGCAAGAGCCCCGATCTCGTCAATACGATGGCCGCGCTGCGCGAAGCCGGCGCGCGCACCGTCGCCGCCGTGAACGTGCTGCCGTCGCCGCTCGCCGACGCGTGCGAGCACCAGTTGCCGCTGCTCGCCGGCCCCGAACTGTCGGTGGCCGCGACGAAGAGCTATATCGCGATGCTGTCGCTGTCCGCGCAGATCGTCGCGTACTGGCAGCGCGACGCCGCGCTGACGACCGCATTGCGCGGCCTGCCCGACGTGCTCGCACAGGCCGGCCAGCTCGACTGGTCGCAGGCGGTGGCCGCGCTGGCGGGTGTCGAGCGGATGATCGTGATCGGCCGCGGCCTGGGCCTCGCGATCGCGCAGGAAGCCGCGCTGAAGCTGAAGGAAACGTCCGGCATCCAGGCCGAGGCGTTCTCGAGCGCCGAAGTCCGTCACGGCCCGATGGAGCTGATCGACCGCGACTATCCGCTGCTCGTGTTCGCCCCGCCGGGGCCCGAGCAGGCCGGCCTGCTGCAGCTTGCCGCGGACATGCGCGCCCGCGGCGCCGCCGTGCTGCTCGCGGCGCCCGCCGGCATACCCGGCGCGACGCTGCCGCTCGCGCAGTCCGCCCATTCGGCGCTCGACCCGATCGCCGCCATTCTTTCGTTCTACGTGATGGCGGCGGATCTCGCCGTTGCGCGCGGCCGCAATCCGGACACGCCGCGCCACCTGAACAAAGTCACCGAAACGCACTGATAGCCGAGACCGCCGATGAGACGCGCCGAGGAGTCCCAGTTGAAGAGCCCCACCCACGATCAGATCGTCCTGCTTAGCCCCATGACGGGGCCGATCGTCGCACTGGCCGACGTGCCCGATCCGGTGTTCTCCGGCGGGATGTTCGGCGACGGCATCGGCATCGACCCGCTCGCGGGCCAGCTCGTCGCGCCGTGCGCGGGCGTCGTGTCGCATCTCGCGCGCACGGGCCACGCGGTGACGATCACGACGCCGCAAGGCGCGGAAGTGCTGCTGCACATCGGCATCGACACGGTCGAGCTGAACGGGCAGGGTTTCATCGCGCACGTCGAGGCCGGCGCGCGTGTCGAGGCCGGCACGCTGCTGATCGAGTTCGACCAGGATGCGGTGGCGCGCAGCGCGCATTCGCTCGTGTCGGTGATCGCGATCGCGAACTCGGATGCGTTCGAGGTCGTCGATCGTGCCAGTGGCTTCGCGACGGCCGGCGAGACGCCGCTGCTGGCACTGCGCGGCAAGGGCGAAGCGGCCGCGCAGGCGGCACAAACCGGCGCCGCGGCGCAAAACGAAGTGCGCCGTGAAATCGTGCTGGCGCAGCCGGGTGGCCTGCATGCGCGACCGGCCGCGCGGGCGCGTGAAGCCGTGCGCGGGTTCGACGCGACCGTCGACGTGCTGTTCGACGGGCGCAAGGCGTCGATCGCGAGCGTCGTCGGCCTGCTCGGCCTCGGCGCCGGCGAAGGCGCGACGGTCGAACTGGTCGGCCGTGGCGCGAATGCGCAGCAGGCCGTCGATGCGGTCGAGCACGAGCTGCTGCGCGAAGCGCACGGCGAAGTCGAGGAGAAACCGGCGCGGCTGAGGTCGCCCGCGCCGCAGACGGTCGCACGCAACGTCGGTGCGCCCATCGACCCGAACACGCTGGCAGGCGTGTGCGCGGCACCCGGCATCGCGGTCGGCACGCTGGTGCGTCTCGATGATGCGGAAATCATGCCGCCCGAACAGGCCGCCGGCACGCCGGCCACGGAAAGCCGCCAGCTCGACCAGGCGCTGAAGGCCGTCGACGCCGAACTCGACGAAACGGTGCGCAACGCATCGGCGCGCGGCGCGGTCGGCGAAGCGGGCATCTTCGCGGTGCACCGCGTGCTGCTGGAAGACCCGACGCTGATCGACGCGGCGCGCGACCTGATCAGCCTCGGCAAGAGCGCGGGCTTCGCCTGGCGCGCGACGATCCGCACGCAGATCGACACGCTGTCGAAACTCGACGATGCGCTGCTCGCCGAACGCGCGGCCGACCTGCGCGACATCGAGAAGCGCGTGCTGCGCGCGCTCGGCCATACGAACGGTGCGGCACGTGCGCTGCCCGACGAAGCGGTGCTCGCGGCCGAGGAGTTCACGCCGTCCGACCTGTCGTCGCTCGATCGCCAGCGCGTGACCGCGCTCGTGATGGCGCGCGGCGGCGCGACGTCGCACGCGGCGATCATCGCGCGGCAGCTCGGCATTCCGGCGCTGGTGGCGGTCGGCGATGCGCTGTACGCGATTCCGGACGGCACGCAGGTCGTCGTCGATGCGAGCGCGGGCCGGCTCGAACACGCGCCGACCGCGCTCGACGTCGAACGTGCGCGGCACGAGCGCCAGCGCCTGGACGGCGTGCGCGAGGCGAACCGGCAATTGGCCGGTGAAGCGGCCGCGACGGTCGATGGCCGCGCGATCGAGGTCGCCGCGAACATCGCGACGCTCGACGACGCGAACACCGCGGTCGACAACGGCGCCGACGCGGTCGGCCTGCTGCGCACCGAGCTGATGTTCATCCATCGCCAGGCCGCGCCGACGGTCGTCGAGCACCAGCAGAGCTACCAGTCGATCGTCGACGCGCTGCAGGGCCGCACGGCGATCATCCGCACGCTCGACGTCGGCGCCGACAAGGAAGTCGACTACCTGACGCTGCCGCCTGAACCGAACCCGGCGCTCGGCCTGCGCGGCATCCGTCTCGCGCAGGTGCGCCCCGATCTGCTCGACGATCAGCTGCAGGGCCTGCTCGCGGTGAAGCCGTTCGGCGCGGTGCGCATCCTGCTGCCGATGGTGACCGACGCGGGCGAGCTCGTGCGCCTGAAAAAGCGCATCGACGAATTCGCGCGCGTACTGGGCCGCACCGAGCCGATCGAGGTCGGCGTGATGATCGAGGTGCCGTCGGCCGCGCTGCTGGCCGACCAGCTCGCGCAGCACGCGGACTTCCTGTCGATCGGCACCAACGACCTGACGCAGTACACGCTCGCGATGGACCGCTGCCAGGCCGACCTGGCCGCGCAATCCGACGGCCTGCATCCGGCCGTGCTGCGCCTGATCGACATCGCGGTGCGCGGCGCCGCGAAGCACGGCAAGTGGGTGGGCGTGTGCGGCGCACTCGGCGGCGATCCGCTGGCGGTGCCGATCCTGGTGGGCCTCGGCGTGACCGAACTGTCGGTCGACCCCGTATCGGTGCCGGGCATCAAGGCGCGTGTGCGCCGTCTCGATTACCAGTTGTGCCGTCAGCGCGCGCAGGATCTGCTCGCGCTCGATTCGGCACAGGCGGTAAGGGCAGCAAGCCGCGAGGTCTGGCCGCTCGACTGAGCGTCGACGGCAGGTTCGCGACCGGTTTCAAGACGAAAGCAATTAGGTCAACGACGATTAATGACGAGACAAGGATTGGAGGACTGAATGAACGGGAATCCGTTTCTGAAAATACAGGGCCTGGGCCGGGCGCTGATGCTGCCGATCGCGGTATTGCCGGTTGCCGGCATCCTGCTGCGACTCGGCCAGCCGGACGTGTTCAACATCAAGATGATCGCCGACGCCGGCGGCGCGATCTTCGACAACCTGCCGCTGCTGTTCGCGATCGGCGTGGCGGTCGGTTTCGCGAAGGACAACAACGGCGTGGCGGCGCTCGCGGGCGCGATCGGCTATCTGATCGAAACCGCGATCATGAAGGACATCGATCCCAAGCTGAACATGGGCGTGCTGTCCGGGATCATCGCCGGTGTGGTCGCAGGGCTGCTGTACAACCGCTATAAGGACATCAAGCTGCCGGACTACCTCGCGTTCTTCGGCGGCAAACGGTTCGTGCCGATCATCACGGGGCTGGTCTGCGTGGTACTCGGCATCGCGTTCGGGTACGTGTGGCAGCCGGTCCAGCATCTGATCGACGCGGCCGGCCAGTGGCTGACGACGGCGGGCGCGATCGGTGCGTTCGTGTTCGGCTTTTTGAACCGACTGCTGCTCGTCACGGGCCTGCATCACATCATCAACTCGCTCGCATGGTTCGTGTTCGGCAACTTCACGCCGCCCGCCGGCGGCGAGATCGTGCACGGCGACCTGCACCGCTTCTTCGCGGGCGACCCGACCGCGGGCACCTTCATGGCCGGCTTCTTCCCGATCATGATGTTCGGCCTGCCGGCCGCGTGTCTCGCGATGCTGCACGAAGCGCCGAAGGAACGCCGTGCGATGGTCGGCGGCCTGCTGTTCTCGATGGCGCTCACGTCGTTCCTGACCGGCGTGACCGAGCCGATCGAATTCAGCTTCATGTTCCTCGCGCCGGTGCTGTACGTGATCCACGCGGTGCTGACGGGGCTGTCGCTCGCGATCTGCCAGATCCTCGGCGTGAAGCTCGGCTTCACGTTCTCGGCCGGCGCGATCGACTATGTGCTGAACTACGGGCTGTCGACGAAGGGCTGGATCGCGATCCCGCTCGGCATCGCGTACGGCGCCGCGTACTACGGGCTGTTCCGCTTCTTCATCCGCAAGTTCAACATGGCCACGCCGGGCCGTGAGCCGGCTTCGGCCGACGCGGCCGCGGAATCGTACGCATCGGGCGGCTTCGTCGCGCCGGCTGCAGGTGCCGCTGCGGTTGCCGCTGCACCGCGTGCGCAACGCTACATCGCCGCGCTCGGCGGGGCAGGCAACCTGTCGGTCGTCGACGCGTGCACGACGCGCCTGCGCCTGACCGTCGTCGACCCGGAGAAGGTCTCGGAGCCGGAACTGAAGTCGATCGGCGCGCGCGGCGTGCTCAAGCGCGGCGGCAACAGCGTGCAGGTGATCATCGGGCCGGAGGCCGACATCATTGCCGACGAAATGCGTGCCGCCATCGGCAGCGGCGCGGCATCGACGGCGACGGCCGCCGCGGCACAGCCCGTCACGGGCGCGGCCGCCGGCCCGCTCGATCCGGAGCCGACGCGCTGGCTCGCGGTGTTCGGCGGCGCGACCAACGTCGTGTCGCTCGACGCGGTCGCGACCACGCGCCTGCGGGTGGTCGTACGCGATCCGTCGGCGGTCGATCGCGATCGTCTCGGTGCGCTCGACGTCGCATGGGTGTCGCTCGACACGTTCCACATCGTCTGCGGCAACGCGGCGGCGCGCTATGCCGAACAGCTCGGCGCGCGCCTGCCGCCGTCGGGCAGCGGGGCGGCCGCACAACCGGCCTGATGCTGATGCGATGAAGCCGATCCGATCCGCGCTGCGGGTTCGGGCCGGCTGGTAAAACGAAAACGGCTTGCGATGCGTCGCAAGCCGTTTTTCTTTGGTGCGGGTGATGGATGATTCGATGCGCCTGCGCGCATCGTGCAACGCGCATCACCTCGTCACTCAGCCGTTCACGGATTCGTCAGCGTGAAGGTCGGTTTCCGGTAGCCGACGCCCGCCCGGTCGAGCTTCGGCAGTTCGCGTTGCGTGAGCAGCGTCGCGAAGCCGGCCCAGTCGCGCTGCAGCGCGGCCGTGTCGACGTGATGCGTGTCGCCGCGCCTGAAGCGCACGCCGGCCGCATACGGCAGCTCCCAGTCGGCCCGGTGCCATGCGCGCTCGGCCAGCGCGAGCAGCCGCGGATAGGCCATGTATTCGAGGAAGGTGTCATTGCGCATCACCTCGCCCCACGCCTGCCCCTGCATGCCTTCGATGCGCGGCGCGGCGCCCGTGCCCGTCACCTCGAACGTGTTGCCGTCACGGTCGCCCATCACTTCGGCGTTCTGCGGCAGGTTCTCCGGCGCGAGCGAGAACACCTTGTACTCGTCCGTCGCATGCGAGCCCCAGTAGTAGCCGCGCTCGCGCGGGTTCAGCGTGTACGGGAAGTCGAAGTACAGGTAGTCGGGCAGCGCGAGCACCGTCAGGTAGCCCTTGCTGCTCAGGTCGCGTGCGCTGTCCGATGCGCCCCAGAAGATCGTGTCCCACAGCGACACCATCACGTGGCGCGTGCTGAAGTCCTGCGGCCCGTTCGCATGCTTGATGCCGTCCTGCCACGCGGCCATCGTGTCGATCCCGTTCGCGCTGACCGCCGCGCTCACCTGTTGCGCGAAACGTGTCGGCAACTCGTCGATCGACTTGATCTCGCCGCGCTGGAGCAGTGCCGTGCATGCGGGCGAACGTGCCCACGGCTTGTCCTGCGCGGCGAGGTCGATGCGCCCCTTGTTCGGATCGGTGCCGCTCAGCGGCTGGAAGCCCCCGCCGAGGAAGATGTTCTTCGCCTCGTCGCCGCCGTAGTGCCAGGTGTGCAGCGGCGCCTGCGCGTCCGCATGCATCGCCGCGATCTCGCGGATCACCTTCGACGCGAAATTGAGCGCGCCCGGCACGCACGGGTTCAGGTCGCTGCGCCGGTCGTAGAACTGCACCGTCGTCAGGTTCGACGTGTCCTGCGGATCGAGCAGCCGGTATGCGTTCGCTTCCTGCTCGCGGCCGGCCGCATGCAGCCGCTTGTAGCGTGCCTCCATCGTCACGACGGCCGCCCGCGCATGCGCGGGCATGTCGATCTCGGGGATGATCTCGACGAAATGCGCGGCCGCGTAGCGCACCAGCGACACGTAGTCGTCGCGCGTCAGGTAGCCGCCGCCGGAGCGGTTGTCCGGGCCGGAGCCGAGCTGCGGCAGCAGGCAGCGTGTCTCGCTCGGGTCATGGCAGCGGCGCCCCCCGATCTCGGTGAGTTCGGGGAGGCCGGGAATCTCGATGCGCCAGCCCTCGTCGTCGGACAGATGCAGGTGCAGGCGGTTGAGCTTGTACGCGCTCATCTGGTCGATCAGCCGGCGCAGCGTCGCCGGGTGCTTGAAGTTGCGTGCGAGATCGACGTGCATTCCGCGATGCGCGAAGCGCGGCGCATCCTCGACGAGCATCGCCGGGATCGGGCCGCCGCCGGCGGGCGCGAGCGAGTAGAGCGTCTGCACGCCGTAGTAGAGGCCGGCACGATCGTAGCCTTCGATCAGCACGCCGCGCGGCCCGATCGCGAGCCGGTAGCCGCCCGGCGTCGCGATGTCGGCCGGCAGCCGGCGCGGCGCGACGGCGCCGCGCACCGGCACGCGTGCGCCGTCGAGCCCGAGTGTCGTTGCGCGCTCGCGCAGTGCCGCGACCTGCGCGTCCGGCAAATCGGGCAGCGCGAGCTCGACGCCGCGCAGGTCGAGCGTGCCGGGCAGCGGCTGCTCGCGCTTCACGCTCGGCAGCGCGCGGCTCGCGTCGGGCCGCGCGGCGACGGGCGGCGCATTGCCGGTCGAGTTGTTCTGCGCGTCGGCCGGCAGCGATTCGACGTAGCGCAGCTCGTCGTCGGTGTCGTTGTAGCGGAGCACGGCGGGCGGCGCGCCGTCGACGACCACGTACGGGCGCGGGATCACGTCGCTGTAGCGCAGCAGCCAGTATTCGGCGACGAACGGCAGCTCGATGCGCTCGCCCTGTGCAAGCCGCACCGAGCCCGGTTGCGGCGTCAGTTCGTACAGGTCGCCGGTGAGCCGCCGCAGCGCGAAGCCGGGGCGGTCGATCCGCAGCAGGCGGCGGATGCTGTGCAGGTAGAGCTTCCAGCCGCCATCGGCGATCGCCTGGTGGCCGCGGTTCTGCAGGATCAGGCGGCCGGTCGCGCAGGCCGCGCCGTCGGCGCCGAGATCGGCGCACGGCACGCCGGCCGCGGCCGCGTGATTGTTGTCGACGGCGACGCGCAACGCGAGGCCGTTCGACAGCCGAGCCGCGAGCTCGGCCGGCGGCACGGGGGGACGGACGGCGCCGGCCGTCGCGACCGCCGCGCTCGACGCCGGCGGCGCGCCGAGCGCGACCGGCGACAGCGCCACGATCAGCAGGCCGGCAAACAGGGTGGACAAGGTTCGGTTCATGCGGACTCCTGAGACAAAAGGGGGCGTAGCGGCGTCACGGGATGACGTCGCTGCGAACGGGTCTTTCAACGGAGCTGCGGGGACAACAGGGTGCGCGGGCGATGCGGCTGCTCCGCGCGAAGTCGGCACGCGGGCGCGTGCGTTACGGAACGGGTGGCGGGCAGGCGTGCCGGTCGGATCGGCGCGGGCGGGTGCGCGTCTTCATCGGCGGCGCACGGCAGCGGCTGCTGCTGATGTGGATGCCGTGACGACGTGCCCATGGGCAAAGGCGCGCGCGCGACCTGCGCGGTCGATGACGGCGACACTCGCCGACGACGCACAACCGGCCGCCGCGCGCCGACGACGAGACGGCGCGCCAGCGCGCGCCACATACGGGATTCGCATGTCTCCCCCACCCGGAAGGATTCGGCCTGTCAGCGGCCGTGTCCAAAGATCTTATGAAACCTTTTATTGGTATTCAAGTGGTATCAATCTGGCGCTAAATTGGCATCGCGTCGATGGGCCTGTTCAGCCGGCCGGGGCGAAAAAAAACCTCGCGCGAGGCGAGGTTCCTTCCGGACGGCGGCGGCACGATCGGCCGCGCGCGTATCAGTCGTGGCGAACGCGTGCTTCCTGCGTCTTCTGCCGCGCTTCGAGCCACATCGCATTGACGATGCCGAACGACAGCGCGACGCCGATACCGAGAATCCAGCTGAAATACCACATGATCCGACTCCTTGCGAAACGGTGGGCGAGGGCGCGTGCGCGCCCCGGCCCGGTTCAAAGCATCAATATATCGAATGCTTGTTCTCTTCGAGCACCTCGCGCGTGACCTTGCCGCGCATCACGCGATACACCCAGCTCGTGTAGAGCAGGACGATCGGCAGGAACACGATCACCGCGAACAGCATCACCTGCAGCGTCATGTGGCTCGACGTGGAATCCCACACGGTCAGGCTGCTGCGCGGGTCGAGCGACGACGGCATGATGAACGGGAACATCGAGAACCCGGCGGTCAGGATCACGCCGGTGATCATCAGGCCCGTGCAGAAGAACGCCGTCTTCTCCTGCTTCGAACCGGCGAGCAGCAGCGCGATCAGGCCACCCGCGATCGCGACGACGGGCGCTGCGATCATCCACGGGAATTCGCCGTAGTTCGCGAGCCACAGGCCCGAGCCGGCGGCGACGTCCTTGAGCAGCGGGTTCGCGACGGTGTCGGTCGGTGCGGCGTGCGTGATATGGAAGCCGCCGATGGTCGACGCGACCAGCACGCCGGCCAGCACGAACAGCACAACCGCGAGGAACGACGCCACGCGCAGCGCGACCGACGCACGGCGCGCGATCACGCCTTCCGTCTTCATCTTGATGAAGGCTGCGCCGTGCGCGACGAGCATCGTGAGGCTGACGAGCCCGCACAGCAGCGCGAACGGGTTCAGCAGCGCCCAGAAGCCGCCGTAGTAGGTCACGCGCAGGTCGCTGTCGAACTTGAACGGCACGCCTTGCAGCAGGTTGCCGAACGCGACGCCGAACACGAGCGCCGGCACGAAGCCGCCGACGAACAGGCCCCAGTCCCAGCCCGCGCGCCAGCGCGGGTCAGGGCGCTTGCTGCGGTAGTCGAAGCCCACCGGCCGGAAGAACAACGCGAACAGCACGAGCAGCATCGCGAAGTAGAAGCCGGAGAACGACGCCGCGTAGACGAGCGGCCAGGCCGCGAACATCGCGCCGCCGGCCGTGATCAGCCACACCTGGTTGCCTTCCCACGTCGCGCCGACGGTGTTGACGATGATGCGGCGCTCCTCGTCGGTCTTGCCGAGGAACGGCAGCAGCGCGGTCGCGCCCATGTCGAAGCCGTCGGTGACGGCGAAGCCGATCAGCAGCACGCCGACGAGCAGCCACCAGATCAGCTTGAGAGTTGCATAGTCCATAGCGATTCCTTGTTCCGTTTCAGGTGCGTGCTCACGCCGTGGCGCGCTCGCTGGCGGCCGCGATTTCGTGGTGATAGCGGCCGGTATGCAGCGACGACGGGCCGAGGCGCGCGTACTTGAACATCAGCTTGATCTCGATGACGAACAGCGCGGTATAGAACAGGATGAAGCCCGCGAGACTCAGGTACAGGTCGCTCGGCTGCAGGCTCGACGCGGACAGGTGCGTCGGCAGCACGCCGGCGATCGTCCACGGCTGGCGGCCGAGCTCGGCGACGATCCAGCCGAATTCGATCGCGATCCACGGCAGCGGGATCGCCCACACCGCATAGCGGAGGAACCAGCGGCGGTTGTCCTGCAGCAGTTCGCGGCGCGCGCAGAACCAGAACGCGGCGATGAACGTCGCGACGAACAGGAAGCCGAGGGCCACCATGATCCGGAACGAGAAGAACACGGGCGCGACCGGCGGGATCGTCTTCTTCGCGGCGGCCTTGATCTGCTCGGGCGTCGCGTCGACCACGTTCGGCGTGAACTGCTTGAGCATCAGCCCGTAGCCGAGATACTGCTTGTGCTGGTCGAACAGGGCGCGGGTCGCGTCGCTCGTGTCGCCCTGCTTGATCTTCTGCAGCGCGCCGTACGCGACCATGCCGCTCTGGATGTGCTCCTCGCTGTGCTTCGCGAGCTCGCGCAGGCCGATCACCGGTTCGTCGATCGAGCGCGTCGCGATCAGGCCGAGCGCGTACGGGATCTTGATCGCATAGTCGGTGCGCTGTTCTTCCTGGTTCGGGATGCCGATCAGCGTGAACGATGCGGGTGCCGGCTGCGTTTCCCATTCGGATTCGATCGCGGCGAGCTTCATCTTCTGCACTTCGCCGGTCGTATAGCCCGATTCGTCGCCGAGCACGATCACGCAGAGCGTCGCCGCGAGGCCGAAGCCGGCCGCGACCGCGAACGAGCGCAGCGCGAAGTCGACGTCGCGCTTCTTCAGCAGGTACCACGACGACACGCCGAGCACGAACATCGCCGCCGACACATAGCCGGCCGACACCGTGTGCACGAACTTCACCTGCGCGACCGGGTTGAACAGCACGTCGAACAGGCTCGTCATCTCCATGCGCATCGTCTGGTAGTTGAACTCGGCGCCGACCGGGTTGTTCATCCAGCCGTTCGCGACGAGGATCCACAGCGCGGACAGGTTCGAGCCGAGCGCGACGAGGAACGTGACCATCAGGTGCTTGACCTTCGACAGGCGGTTCCAGCCGAAGAAGAACAGGCCGACGAACGTCGATTCGAGGAAGAACGCCATCAGGCCTTCTACCGCGAGCGGTACGCCGAAGATGTCGCCGACATAGTGCGAGTAGTACGACCAGTTCGTGCCGAACTGGAATTCGAGCGTGATGCCGGTCGTCACGCCCATCGCGAAGTTGATCCCGAACAACTTGCCCCAGAACTGGGTCATGTCCTTGTAGACCTGTTTGCCGGTCATCACGTACACCGCTTCCATGATGACGAGCAGCCAGGACAGGCCGAGCGTCAGCGGCACGAACAGGAAGTGGTAGAGCGCCGTGATGCCGAACTGCAGACGTGACAGATCGACGACTTCACTACTTATCATGGTGGTCTCCCTCGGTAGATGCAGGCGCCGGTACCGAGAGCAGCTTCTCGGCGACGGCGGCAGGCGGCAACGACATGTGCTCGGCCTGCGGATGATTGAAGAATGCGTATTTGAGCGACATCAGGAGGATCAGCTTGACGATCAGCACCAGGGTGATGTCGCGGGCGAGGGTTGGGCCGCGTGCCCACGCGGCGATGCGCGCGCGCCAGCCGATCGTACCGGCCGGCCGCGCGGGAGGCGGCGCAGGCTCTTTATTGATCGAGATCAAGGCGAATATCCTGAATCGATTTAAGTCTGATTTGGGGCGACTTTACGTCGGATTTATGACGGCCGTGAAGCTGTTTTAATCCTTTTGCGCCTGACATGCCAATTTTAAAAGGACGGCTTTCCGATGCCGAGTGCTGCGCTGCGGCAGACCGTCGCGAAACCCGGGCCGAAACTTGAGGCAGATCAAGGTTATGCGGAAGGGGCCCCCAAACGGCCTATTACCTGACGAATCAGGTCAATTAATCCGCACTGAAACGCGCCGAAAAACGAACGAAGCAGCGAATGAAAAGCAGTGGAAAAGACGGGCGAAAAAAAACCGCTGCCGGTCGGGCAGCGGTTTTTGATGAGGCGCTCTAAATCGCAGCGATTTACGCGTATTCGGCGAGGGCGGTGCGCATCTTTTTCATCGCGCTCGCCTCGATCTGGCGGATGCGCTCTGCCGACACACCGAACTCGGCGGCGAGATCGTGCAGCGTCGAGCCGCCCGAGCCGTCGTCGTCGACGTGCAGCCAGCGCGCCTCGATGATGCGGCGGCTGCGCGCGTCGAGTGCGCCGAGTGCCTGCGCGATGCCGTCCGTCTGCAGCGTGTCGCGCTGACGCGCGGCCAGCACGGCGGTCGGTTCGTTGTGCGAGTCGGCCAGGTAGGCGATCGGCGCGTACGACTCCTCGCCGTCCTCGACCTGCCCTTCGAGCGCGATGTCGCCACCTGACAGGCGCGTTTCCATTTCGGTCACGTCTTCGCGCTTGACGTTGAGTTCCTTCGCGAGGCCGTCGATTTCCTCGGGCGTCATTGCCTGCAGGCCTTTCTTGTGGCTGCGCAGGTTGAAGAACAGCTTGCGCTGCGCCTTCGTCGTCGCGACCTTCACCGTGCGCCAGTTGCGCAGGATGTACTCGTGAATCTCGGCCTTGATCCAGTGGATCGCGTACGACACCAGGCGCACGTTTTGCGCCGGGTCGAAGCGCTTCACCGCCTTCATCAGGCCGATGTTGCCTTCCTGGATCAGGTCGCCGTGCGGGAGGCCGTAGCCGAGATAGTTGCGCGAGATCGACACGACGAGCCGCAGGTGCGACAGCACGAGGCGGCGTGCCGAGTCGAGGTTGTTGCCTTCGCGGAATTCGGTCGCGTACTGGCGTTCCTCTTCCGGCGTCAGCAGCGGAATGCGATTGACGGCCTGGATATACGCGTCGATGTTGCCAAGCTGGCCCGGCAACATCGATTGGGCTGCGAGCGCCAGCGAGCCTGCCGATGCGGCCTTGGCCGGCGTGGGGCTCAGGGTGTTCGGGAGGGTCAGGGCGTTGCTCACTAAAAAACTCCTTTGGAATCAGGGACAAACCCCCGGTCTCGGATGAGATTCCGGGAGCCATCTTAGCACTCCCGGAAACCGAGTGCTAATTCCTTAGAGCAAGCGTGGGCATCGGAGTTCCCGCTTTTTCTATCGAGCATGTCGAGTCGATAGTCTATTCTGCGACACAGGGCGCGACGCGAAGTTCCGTAAGCCGTTGTTTCTGATGGCAATCGGTAGACGATTTCGATTTTTGTCGTTTCGGAAGCAAGCCATTTCGCTTTGTGATGCCGATCCGAAAAGTCCTTTACCATACCATTCAGTTCGCTTGAGCCGGCCGAAGCGGCTGGCTCCATTCAACCCACAAAGTTGGAGTGACAGATGAACAATAAGAAGAATCGCCGGCCCCGCAGCCGGCTGGCGCTGCATGCGATGCTGGTGGCGTCCCTTCTGGGCGGATCGGGTGCGGCATGCGCGGATCGATGGGGGATTCAGGCGGGCGGCGGTTTTTCGGATCGCCGCGGGGTCGACAAGGCCGATCTCGGCGTGGTGTGGGATCCGGGCTGGAACTGGTGGGAAATCGGCGGCTGGCACTTCGCGTTCGTCGTCGAGGGGCATGCCGGCTACTGGCACACGGGCGGCAACGTCCATAGCAGCATCGGCGAATTCGGCGTGACGCCGATGTTCCGTTTCATCAAGAGCGCCGGGGAGATCCGCCCGTTCATCGAGGCCGGCGGCGGCGTGAGGCTGCTGACGCACCCGACGATCTCGGATCACTTCTCGTTGGGGACCGCGTTCCAGTTCGCGCCGACGGCGGGGGTGGGCGTGCAGTTCGGCCAACGGCAACAGTATCAGGTCGGCTACCGTTTTGAACATGTGTCTAACGCGGGTATCAAAGAGCCGAATCCTGGTATAAATTTCCACCAGTTCTACTTGCAGTACAACTTCTGATCCGCACGCCCGCGCACGGCGTGCGCGTTGCCGAGGAGTCAGGCGATGGCGAAGGTGGTCGATGCGATCCGCGCGCTCGAGCGCGATCGGTTCCGGGCGATGGTGGACGGGGACGGCGAGGCGCTCGACACGCTTTTGTCGGACAAGGTGTTCTTCGTCCATACCAACGGCAAACGCGAAACCAAGCAGCAGTTCATCGACGCCATCGTCGCCGGCCGCCGCCGCTATCGCCAGATCGAAATCCAGTCGCAGGACGTGCTGCCGGTCGGCGATGAAACCTGCGTCGTCACCGGGCGCGCGTTGATCGAGATGGAAACGAACAACGGCGGCCTGGTCTTCCCGATTGCCTATACCTCCGTCCACACCCACGAACAGGGCCGCTGGAGCCTGTTCGCGTGGCAGGCGACGCGGTGCGCGACCGAGACATGAGCGCGCGTGGCGCTCCTTTTCATGTCCCGACCGAAGCGGCCTTCTGAGCCGCTTTTTGTTGCCTCGTGCGGCGCGGATCGCGCGGCGCACGGGCGGTCACGCCCCGCTCGCTGACGTTTGAACCCTGAAACGGAACCCGCCGCTCAGGCCGCCGCGCGGCGATCCGCGCAGTGCCAGGCCGAGCGGTTGATCGCGCTGACCACCGCGTCGAGCGCGGCGCTCGCCGCATCGGCGTGCAGGCCGACGCCGTGCCGCAGCGGCGCATCGCCGACCCGGCAGCCGACCGATACCGCGATTCGTCCGTCCGTCGTGCGGGCGTGTTCGCACGACGCGACGTCGATCGCCGCGCCGGCGGCCGCCGCGAATGCCGCGGCCAAACGTCGCACGGCCTCGTCGGGCGTCGTATCCGCCGCGGGCGCTGCCGCGATCTCGCGGTTCTGCCAGCGCGCGCCGTTGCCGTGTCGCGCGGCCGGCCCGTCGGTGTCGAAGAATTCGCGCGCGAACAGCGAGCAGATCGCATCGCCCGTCACTTCCTCGCCGGACGCGTCGGCGAGCGTCTGCACCGCATGGCTGAATTCGATCTGCACGCGGCGCGTCGGCGTGAAGCCCATCCCGCGTTCGAGCAGGAACGTCGCGCCGCCCTTGCCGGACTGGCTGTTCACGCGGATCACCGCGTCATAGCTGCGGCCGAGGTCGGCCGGGTCGATCGGCAGGTACGGCACTTCCCAGGCCGCGTCGGGGCGCTGCTGCGCGAAGCCCTTGCGGATCGCGTCCTGGTGCGAGCCCGAGAACGCGGTGAACACGAGGTCGCCCGCGTACGGGTGGCGCGGATGCACGGGAATCTGGTTGCAGCGTTCGACGACGCGGCGCACCGCGTCGATGTCGGAGAAATCGAGGCCCGGATCGATGCCCTGCGTGTAGAGATTCAGCGCGAGCGTGACGAGATCGACGTTGCCGGTGCGTTCGCCATTGCCGAACAGGCAGCCCTCGATGCGGTCGGCGCCCGCGAGCAGCGCGAGTTCGGCCGCCGCGACCGCGGTGCCGCGATCGTTGTGCGGATGCACGGACAACACGATGCTGTCGCGGTACGCGAGGTTGCGGTCCATCCACTCGATCTGGTCGGCGAACACGTTCGGGCTCGCGGCTTCGACGGTGGCCGGCAGGTTGACGATCATCTTGTGATCGCGGGTCGGCCGCCAGGTCTGCGCGACCGCGTCGCAGATTTCGCGCGCGAACGTCAGCTCGGTCATGCTGAAGGTTTCCGGCGAGTACTGGAACGTCCATTGCGTGTCGGGGCGCGCGGCGGCGTGCTCCTTGATGATGCGCGTGCCGTCGATCGCGAGCGCCTTCACGTCGGCCTTCGACATCCCGAACACGATGCGGCGGAACGACGGGCACACCGCGTTGTACAGGTGCACGATCGCGCGCGGCACGCCTTCGAGCGCGTCGAACGTGCGGGCGATCAGGTCCTCGCGCGCCTGCACGAGCACTTCGATCGTCACGTCGTCGGGAATCCGCTTGTCGTCGATCAGCTTGCGGACGAAATCGAAGTCGGTTTGCGACGCCGACGGAAAACCGACTTCGATCTCCTTGAATCCGATCGCGACCAGCATCTCGAAGAACTCGAGCTTCTGCTCGATGCTCATCGGCTCGATCAGCGACTGGTTGCCGTCGCGCAGGTCGGTGCTCATCCAGACGGGCGCGCGCTCGATGGTGCGCGACGGCCATTTGCGGCCATTGAGGCGGACGGGCTCGAACGGACGGTACTTGTCTTGAGGATTGCGCTGCATCTTCTGGACCTCGGGTCTCAAGTCGCGAGCGAAGACGGGCGGCATGGGCGACGGTTGGCGCTGCCTCGCTCCGCGGCACGTGAACGCGCTGCGGATGCGGATGATCTTCGCGAGTCGGCCGACGGATAGACGGACGAATGCTGACGACTTCGGGTTGTAAAAACTACGAGAGGGGTACGGCGAGGAACTGCTGGGAGGGACCGTGCGGACAGCACACGGCGTTACGAAAGCCTTAGGCTAGTCGTAGCGATAGCGGCCGCGCTAGGCGGCCGGAGGTAATTCGGAGGGTGTTCGGAAAGGAACGCATGGCGACAACTCTATGCCAGGATGCGCTCGCGTGTCAAATGCCCCGCAAGCGGGGCCGGTTCGCGAGCGTGCCGTCAGCGTGCGATGCGGGCGATCTGCACGATCGTCGCGACCTGCCGGGCAACCGTGTCGGGCACCGGCACTTCGCCGCGCAATACGGCGTCGGTCCATGCGGCCGTCGTGGCCGCGTCGCGCGATTCGGGCAGGGGAACCGGGGGCGCATCGGTCGACGAGCGTTCGGCCTCGATCAGCGTGTCGCACGCGCCGTCGTGCAGCCAGTCGACCTGCACCTGGCGCCGCGTGTCGGCAACGGCTTCGCCCTCGGTGCCGCGTGCCAGCAGCGCGCCGCCGAGTGCGGCATCCGGATGGTCGCGGAACAATTGCGCCAGGCTGTCGCGGTACGGCGGGTGCGTGTAGTTGACGAGCCGCAGGCCGGCCGGCGCGAACGGCTGCAGGATCTTCACGAGCGTGTGCGTCGAGTTGCGCACGCCGAGCACGCTGCGCATCGACAGCAGGCGTGCGATGCGCGGCGCCAGCACCTCGATCGACGCGAACGCGACGCGGCGCTCGGCGAGCATGTCCTCGATCGCATCGTGCGAAGCCGACGGTGCGAGCGATAACGCCGAGAAAATCTCGGCGCTCGTCACGCGGCCCGGATCCTGCTCGACGCCATGCACGAGCACCGGCACGCCTTCGCGCGCGAGCAGCAGCGCGAGCAGCGGCACGAGGTTCGGCTGCTTGCGCGCGCCGTTGTAGCTCGGGATCGACACGGGGCGGAACGCGGCATCCTGCACGTGCACCGGCTCGAACGACGCCTGCGCGGCGGCGAGCATCGCGGCCAGCTCGTCGGCGGATTCGCCTTTCAGCCGATAGGCGATCAGGATCGCGCCGAGTTCGATGTCCGACACGCGCGCGTCGAGCATCGCGCGGTAGAGCTCGAACGTGTCCTCGGCGGACAGCGCGCGTGCGCCGTGCGGGCCGCGGCCGATTTCCTTGATGAAGCGGGCGCACGGGAACGGAACGGCGGCGGGATCGTGGGAAGCGGTCATCGGGGCGTGGGGCGGGCGGCCGGCATCGGGCCGCGCTGTGAGCGGTGAGGAATGCCCCGAGTATCGCACGGGTGCGGCTGCCGCCAGGCGGGGCCGCGCGGCGCGGCGCGCTACACTCTGATTCCCGGCGGTGCGCGCCGGCTGCGCCGCGCCCGTGCCGTCGCCGGCCGAATACGACTACGAGGGACATCCCATGAAGCTTTACAGCTATTTCCGCAGTTCCGCGTCGTACCGCGTGCGGATCGCCCTGAACCTGAAGCAGCTGCCGTTCGACTATGTCCCCGTGCACATGCTGCGCGACGGCGGCGAGCAACTGAAGGACGCGTACCGCGCGCTGAATCCGGATGCGGTCGTGCCGACGCTGATCGACGGCGACGCGACGCTGCAGCAGTCGCTCGCGATCATCGAATATCTCGAGGAAACTCATCCGGAACCGGCGCTGCTGCCGAAGCAGCCGGTCGATCGCGCGTTTGTACGCGCGGTCGCGCTGCAGATCGCGTGCGAAATCCATCCGCTCAACAACCTGCGCGTGCTGAAGTACCTGAAGCACACGCTGAAGGTGCCCGAGGACGCGAAGAACGCGTGGTACCGGCACTGGATCGAGGCCGGCTTCGAGACGCTCGAGACACGTCTCGCGAGCGATCCGCGCACCGGCAAGCTGTGCTTCGGCGATACGCCGACGCTTGCCGACGTGTGCCTCGTGCCGCAGGTGTTCAACGCGAACCGCTTCTCGATCGACACGACGCGCTATCCGACGATCCAGCGGATCGTCGACCATGCGTCGACGCTCGATGCGTTCAAGGCCGCCGAGCCCGGCGCGCAGCCTGACGCCGAATGAGCGTGGTGCGCCCGGCATGCATGACCGGGCGCGCATGAAAAAGGGCGCCCGAAGGCGCCCTGTGCGATGCGTGCCCGCGGTGTTCAGCCGAGCAGCGCGTCCGCGAATTCGACCGCGCTGAACGGCTGCAGGTCCTCGACCTTCTCGCCGACGCCGATGAAGTAGACCGGCACCGGGCGCTGCCGCGCGATCGCGGCGAGAATCCCGCCCTTCGCGGTGCCGTCGAGCTTCGTGACGATGAGGCCGGTGAGGCCGAGCGCGTCGTCGAATGCCTTCACCTGCGTGAGCGCGTTCTGGCCGGTGTTCGCGTCGATCACCAGCAGCACTTCATGCGGCGCGCCGTCGTGCGCCTTCGAGATCACGCGCTTCACCTTCTTCAGCTCTTCCATCAGGTGGAGCTGCGTCGGCAGGCGGCCGGCCGTGTCGGCCATCATCACGTCGATCTTGCGCGCGCGTGCGGCGCTGACCGCGTCGAAGATCACCGCGGCCGGATCGCCGCTTTCCTGCTGCACGACCGTCACGTTGTTGCGCTCGCCCCAGACCGCCAGTTGTTCGCGCGCGGCCGCGCGGAACGTGTCGCCCGCGGCCAGCAGCACCGACTGGTCGAAGCTCTGCAGATGCTTCGCGAGCTTGCCGATGCTGGTCGTCTTGCCGGCGCCGTTCACGCCGGTGATCATCATCACGAGCGGCTGCGCGCGGCCGAGCATCAGCGATTTCTCGAGCGGCGTCAGCAACTCGACGAGCAGGTCGTGCAGCGCGGATTTCACCTCCTGCGGGTCGGTCAGGCGGCCCGTGCGCACCTTTTCGCGCAGCGCGCCGAGCAGGTACTCGGTCGCGTCGACGCCCGCGTCGGACATCAGCAGCGCGGTCTCGAGCTCCTCGTACAGATCCTCGTCGATCTTCGTATTGACGAACACGCCGGTGATGCTCGAGCCCGTCTTGGCGAGCCCCGTTTTCAGGCGCGCGAGCCACGATTTCTTCGCGGTGGCGTCCTGCAGCGGCGGCGGGACGATTTCGACCGTCTCGACGACTTCGTCGCGGCCGTCGTTGGTCGGCGTGACCGTCATCACGACGGCCGGCGCGGCCGGTTGCGCGGGCGCTTGCGGCACGGCGGCCGCGGGCGGGGCCTCGACCGCGGGCGCATTGGACGGCTCGTCCGTTTGCTGCGCGTCGGCCGATTGCGATTCCGCCGGATCGGGCTCCTGCGTTTTCTTGAATCGTTTGAAGAAGCTGAACATGGTCTGACGTCGGGAAGAGGGCGGGCCGCCGCCAGGGACGGGCACCAGACGGGCCGCTCTGCGTTCGCGCGGGCGCGGCGCACGGCGGCCGAAACCGTGCATTTTATCAGTGCGGCGTGGCGCTCGCGCCAGTGTGCATCGCCGCTGTGGTAACGTGCGCCTGTTTAGCGGCGCGCCCCCGCGCGCGCCCGGTCCCTCCGTCGTCGATATTTCCGTATGTCCCGTTCCTCTCCCGGCCGCCCGGCGGCCCCTTCTGGCCGCGGCAAGCCGCACACGATCCGCATCATCGGCGGTGACTGGAAACGCACGCCGCTCGCGGTGCTCGATCTGGACGGCCTGCGGCCGACCCCCGATCGCGTGCGCGAGACGCTGTTCAACTGGCTTGGCCAGGATCTCGAAGGCCGGCGTTGCCTCGACCTGTTCGCAGGCACCGGTGCGCTCGGTTTCGAGGCGGCGTCGCGCGGCGCGGCGAGCGTCGTGATGGTCGAGCGCCACCCGCGCGCGGCGCAGCAGCTGCGTGCGATCAAGGACAAGCTCGGTGCACGTGCGGTCGAGGTCGCGGAGGCGGACGCGCTGCGGCTCGCGGCCGGGCTCACGCCGGGCGCGTTCGACGTCGTGTTTCTCGATCCGCCGTTCGACGATCTGGCCGCGCTCGAGCGCGCGATTGCGCTGGCGGCGCCGCTCGTCGCGGCGGGCGGCGCGCTGTACGTCGAGACGGGGGCGGAGCTCGATCCGGCCGCGCACGACGCGCTCGCCGGCTGGGAGGTCGTGAAGCACGGCAAGGCCGGTGCGGTTCACTATCATTTGCTGCGGCGCGAAAATGATGAATAATGCGCGTTCCATACGAGGCGGCGCGCCGCAAAGGCGACGCATGCCCATCTCGGCAGCGGCGTGCGCATCGCACCGCTGCCATCCCGTTTGCGTGATGACAGGAGGAGCGACATGGTAGTCGCCGTGTATCCCGGTACGTTCGATCCGCTGACGCGCGGGCACGAAGACCTCGTGCGGCGTGCGTCGAGCATTTTTGATACGCTGGTGGTCGGTGTGGCCGACAGCCGCGCGAAAAAGCCGTTCTTCTCGCTCGAAGAACGTCTGACGATTGCGAACGAGGTGCTCGGCCATTATCCGAACGTGAAGGTGATGAGTTTCACCGGCCTCCTGAAGGATTTCGTCCGCACCAACAATGCGCGCGTGATCGTGCGCGGCCTGCGCGCCGTGTCCGATTTCGAGTATGAGTTCCAGATGGCGGGGATGAACCGCTACCTGCTGCCCGACGTCGAGACGATGTTCATGACGCCGTCCGATCAGTACCAGTTCATCTCGGGGACGATCGTGCGCGAAATCGCGCAGTTGGGCGGCGATGTCAGCAAGTTCGTGTTCCCGTCCGTCGAGAAGTGGCTGACCGAGAAAGTCGCTGCGATCGGAGGCCCTGCCGCGTGATGCGGCGCCGGCCGGTTTCGTTGCGAAGCCGGCCGCCGGCCTGAAGAAGTGAGATCAGTATGGCTTTGATGATTACCGACGAGTGCATCAATTGCGACGTGTGCGAGCCCGAGTGCCCGAACGGTGCGATTTCGATGGGCCCGGACATCTACGTGATCGACCCGAACAAGTGCACCGAGTGCGTCGGCCATTTCGACGAACCGCAGTGCCAGCAGGTGTGTCCGGTCGAATGCATTCCGCGCGATCCGCAGCATGACGAATCGCACGCGCAATTGATGGAGAAGTATCACGCGTTGACCGCCGAAAAGGGCGACGACGCGTCGTGACCCTGCGGTGACGCGCGCGCTCGAGTCCTTCGGCACGACCGTCACGCATCCGGATCGGCGCCGCCCGGCGCCGGTTCTTCCGTTTCAGGCCAGCAGCTCGCGCAACGCCGCGACGAGCGCATCGCATTCGGCGTCGGTGCCGACGGTGATGCGCAGGTGCTGGTCGATCCGCGGCAGCCGGAAGTGCCGCACGAAAATCTCCCGTTCCTTCAGTTTCGCTGCGATCGCGCCCGCGTCGTGCGCAGGATGGCGCGCGAACACGAAATTCGCGGCCGACGGCACGATGTCGAAGCCGAGCGCGTCCAGCGCATGCGTCAGACGCGTCCGGCTGTCGATCACGCGCCGGCAGGTTGCGTTGAAATAGTCGGTGTCTTCATAGGCGGCCTGCGCGGCCACTTGCGCGAGCCGGTCGAGCGGGTACGAGTTGAAGCTGTCCTTCACGCGGTTCAGCGCGTCGATCAGCGCGGCATCGCCGAACGCGAAGCCGACGCGCATGCCCGCAAGCGAGCGCGCCTTCGACGTCGTGTGGACGACGAGCAGGTTCGGGTAGCGGTGGATCAGCGTGATCGCGGACTGCGCGCCGAAGTCGACATACGCTTCGTCGATCACGACGACCGACGACGGATTCGCCGCTGCGATCCGCTCGACGTCAGCGAGCGGCAGCGCGCGCCCGGTCGGTGCGTTCGGGTTCGGAAACAGCACGCCGCCGGCGTCGTCGAGATAGTCGTCGACTCGGATCGAGAAGTCGTCCGCGAGCGGCACGATCGACGTCTGGACGCCGTACAGGCGCGCATAGGTCGGATAGAAGCTGTACGTGATGTCGGGAAAGCGCAGCGGCCGGTCGTGCTTGAGCAGCGCCTGGAACGTGTGCGCGAGCACCTCGTCGGAGCCGTTGCCGACGAACACCTGCTCGGGCTTGATCCGGTGATGGGCCGCGACCGTTTCGCGCAGCGCGCGCGCAACCGGGTCGGGATAGCGGCGCAGCGTGTCGCCGGTCTCGCCGAGTTCGCGCGCGATCGCCGCGACGACGCGCGGCGACGGCGGATAGGGATTCTCGTTGGTGTTCAGCTTGACGGGGTGTGCGAGCGCGGGCTGCTCGCCCGGCACGTAAGGCACGAGTTGCTGAACGATGTCGCTCCAGTAACGGCTCACCGCTTGGCTCCTGTCGGGCAAAGCGACCAGATTACCGCATGTGCGCCGGGGCGGGGCGGGCGGGGCCGGCCGGCGGCGCCGGACGGCTCGATGCACAGGAGCGGTGCGATGCGGTCAGTTGCGATGCAGCTGCATCGTCGCGCGGTCGAGTTCGCCCTTGACGACCATCGGCATCACGGCGAGCGCGCGTTCGATCGACGCGTCGATCACGTCCTGTTCCTCGCGGCGCGGCGGCTTCAGCACGAAGTTCGCGACGTCGGGCTTCGCGCCGGCGCGCGCGCTTTCCGGAATCAGGTCGCGCGGATGGCCGATGCCGATCCGCAGCCGCCAGTACTGCTGCGACGACAGGTGGGCGGTGATGTCCTTCAGGCCGTTGTGGCCGCCGCTGCCGCCGCCGAGCTTAAGCTTCACGGTGCCGGGCGGCAGGTCGAGCTCGTCGTGCGCGACGAGGATCTGGTCGGGCAGGATCTTGAAGAACTGCGCGAGCGCGACGACCGACTGGCCGGAGCGGTTCATGTAGGTTTGCGGCTCGAGCAGGTGGACTTCTTCGCCGTGCAGGCGCGCTTTCGCGTAGAAGCCATGGAAGCGGCGCTCGTCGCGCAGCGTCGTGCCGGCTTCGCGGGCGAGCTGGTCGATCAGCCAGAAGCCGGCGTTGTGGCGCGTCGCGGTGTATTCCGCCCCGGGATTGCCGAGGCCGACGATCAGTTTGATCATGACGTTTCGAAGGCGGCAACGGCCGCCTGGGCGCAGAAAAAGAAAAACCCGCCGGGCAAGCCGCGGCGGGTTGCGTCGACCGTTTCGAGAAACGGATCGATGGGGCGCGTGGGCAGCCCGCTTAGGCAGCCGGCGTTTCGCCTTCTGCTGCGTCCGACACGGCACCCGCCGGGACCGTCGCCGATGCGACAACCGGGTTTTCCGCGTCGATGTGCGCGACCAGCGCGACGCCCTTCGGCAGCGTGATGTCCTTCGCGTGCAGCGATTGACCGGCTTCGATCTTCGACAGGTCGACTTCGAGGAACTCCGGCAGGTCAGCCGGCAGGCACTCGATTTCGATTTCCGTCGCGACGTGCGAAACGATCGCGCTCGACAGCTTCACGGCCGGGCTGATTTCAGCGTTCAGGAAGTGCAGCGGAGCCTTCGTGTGCAGCTTCTTCTTCGCGTCAACGCGTTGGAAGTCCACGTGCAGCACCAGTTGCTTGAACGGGTGGTATTGCACGTCGCGCAGCAGAACCTGTTGCGACTGGCCAGCCACTTCGAGGTCGAGGATCGACGAGTGGAAAGCTTCCTTCTTCAGGGCGTGCCACAGGGCGTTGTGATCGAGTTCGATCTTTTGCGGGGCTGCTTCGCCACCGTAAACGATACCCGTGGTCTTACCAGCGTTGCGCAGGCGGCGGCTCGCACCCGTACCTTGCTCTTGGCGCTCGAAAGCGACGACTTTCATGTGATTCTCCAATAGCTGCCCGCGACCAGGCAGTAAAACGGGGCCGTCAAACTGCGGCCCCCGATGAAACGGACGGGGTTTCGTCTATCCCGTCCGATTGTGCAAAAAGCGAAGCGTTGCCGCTTCGCTTTCTGCGCATGCTTTGTTCAGTCGATTCGCGATCAGGATTCCGCGAACAGCGACATCACCGAGTCGCCGCGGCGGATCCGCGAGAACGTTTCGGCCAGCAGGCTCGCGCTCGTCAGCGAACGGATCTTCGAGCAGCCGAGCGATTCGGCGGACAGCGGGATCGTGTCGGTGACGACCAGCTCGTCGAGCGCCGATGCGGCGATACGATCGGCTGCGCCACCCGATAGCACCGGGTGCGTCGCGTAGGCGAAGACCTGCTTCGCGCCGCGCTCTTTCAGCACTTGCGCGGCCTTGCAGAGCGTGCCTGCCGTATCGACCATGTCGTCCATGATCACGCAGGTGCGGCCTTCGACTTCACCGATGATGTTCATCACTTCGGAGACGTTCGCCTTCGGGCGACGCTTGTCGATGATCGCGAGATCGCAGTTGAGCTGCTTCGCGAGTGCCCGGGCACGCACCACGCCGCCGACGTCCGGCGACACGACGAGCAGATCCGGGTAGTTCTGCTTGCGCAGGTCACCCAGCAGGATCGGCGTTGCGTAGATGTTGTCGACCGGGATGTCGAAGAAGCCTTGAATCTGGTCGGCGTGCAGATCCATCGTGATGATCCGCTCGACGCCGGCGATTTCCAGCATGTTCGCGACGACCTTCGCCGAGATCGCGACGCGCGCCGAACGCGGGCGGCGATCCTGACGGGCGTAACCGAAGTAGGGGATGGCTGCGGTGATCCGGCCGGCGGATGCGCGCTTGAGCGCATCGACCATGATCATCAGCTCCATCAGGTTGTCGTTCGCCGGTGCGCACGTGGATTGCAGGACGAAGACGTCCTTGCCACGCACGTTTTCCTGGATCTCGACCTGGATCTCGCCGTCGGAGAAACGGCTGACCATTGCTTTGCCGAGGGGAATTCCAAGGATATTGACGACTTCCTGGGCGAGCGCGGGATTCGCGTTGCCAGTAAAAACCATCAGGCCGTCATGGCTGCTCATCGTGCACCTGCTTCGGGCTTAGGCGGGAAATGCGGGAAAATTTTTGGCAGGGGAGGAAGGACTCGAACCCTCGCATGCCGGAATCAAAATCCGGTGCCTTGACCAACTTGGCGACTCCCCTACACTTAACTGATAACTTCACCGAACTTGTGTAGGCCGTTCGGCAAAGTAAAACTTCATGACGCGAAAGCGAAGAGCGGATGCTCGTTCAGGCTCTCGGCAACTGCACCGTTCCAGCCGGTGGGCAGCTTGGCTTGCGCCGCTTCTGCCTCATGCTTGCTGCGAAACGCTGCAAACACGCTTGCTCCGGAGCCGGTCATCCTCGCGGGGGTCACATCATACAACCATTTGACCACCTGCGCAACTTCCGCATACTTACTTGTCACAACTCGCTGCATATCGTTCCGACCGAAACTATCTGGCCATCCCGCGTCGCTGCTTTGCTGTGCAAGAAAGTCCGTAATTGTGACGCGCTTCGAATCTCTTGTCAACAACTCATCTGAAAATATTTCAGCGGTTGGGACGTGAACGCGGGGCGTTACAACCAAGAACCAGCGAGTCGGCAATTGTACCTCAGCTAATTCTTCTCCGATACCCTCTGCGAACGCATTTTTTCCAAAAATAAAAAACGGGACATCTGCGCCGAGTTTTACCGCGAGCGACTGGAGTTCGGCGCGCGGCAGGTCGAGTTGCCACAGGCGGTTCAGCGCGAGCAGCGTCGTCGCCGCGTCGGAGCTGCCGCCGCCGAGGCCGGCCCCCATCGGCAGGCACTTGTCGATCTCGATGTCGACACCGTGCGCGGTGCCCGTATGCGCTTTCAGCAGGTTGGCCGCGCGCACGACGAGATCGCTTTCCTCGGGCACGCCGGGCACGTCGGTGACGCGTGCGACGCGGCCGTCGTCGCGGAGCGTGAAGTGCAGCGTGTCGCCCCAGTTCAGCAACTGGAACACGCTCTGCAGATCGTGATAGCCGTTCGGACGGCGGCCGGTGATGTGCAGGAACAGGTTGAGTTTCGCGGGCGCAAGGCAGTTGCGCAGCGAGCGGGTCGAATCGGTCATGCGTATGTCTGGGCTGGGCCAGTGCTCACTGATCGAGCACGAGCTTGATGTCGAGCGGCGGTGTCGCGCGCACGAGGTTGACGCGTTTGACGCCCGTGGCCGGGGCGTCCGCGTAGGCAAGGTAGTCGATCGTCCAGCCGTCCTGGCGGATCTGCTTGACGCGCGTACCGTCGGCCGGATCGCGCACCGTCTGCGCGGGCGTGGCGGGCGCGGCGGTCGGCAGCAGCCAGTAGCGCAGGCCCGCGAGCGGCAGTTCGAAGCCGAGCGTTTTCTGCATCAGGTCGCCGACGTCCGGCGCATATTGCGTCGGACGGTTCGGCAATTCGAGCGATGCCGCCTGCGGCGTCGACTTCACGACCGCGAGCGTCTGGCCGAGCGGGCTGCGCAGCTCGAGCGACACGTCGTCGCCGTGCTCCTGCCAGTCGAAGTTGCCGTACACGTTCTGCGGATTGCCGAGACGGTCGTCGTACCGCACCGCGAAGCGGCCATGGTAAGCGTGCGTTGCGGCGGTCTGCAGCGCCGCGCCGGTCGGCGCGCTGGCCGACGGCGGCGTGCTCGCGCAGCCGGCGAGCACGAGCGCCGTGCCGGCTGCGGCCAGCGTGCGCTGCGCGCGGAAGGACAGGGAAAACGTCGGGAACATCTGCATCAGAGACCGTTGATCTGGAGGCGTTTCAGCGTCTGCACGAGCGTGTCGTTGTCCGGCTCGAGCTTCTGTGCGTCACGCCATGCGGAACGCGCATCGTCCTGCGCGCCGCTCTTCCACAGCACTTCGCCGAGATGCGCGCCGATCTCGGCGTTCGGCTGCAGTTCGTACGCGCGCCGCAGCACCTTCGTCGCGCCGGCCGTATCGCCCATCCGGTACTTCACCCAGCCGAGGCTGTCCATGATGTACGCGTCGTTCGGTGCGAGCGTCATCGCCTTGTCGATCAGCTTGCTGGCTTCGGGGAGCCGCTGGTTGCGATCGGCGAGCGAGTAGCCGAGCGCGTTGTACGCCTGCGGATTGTCGGGCTGCGTGCGGATCAGCTCGCGCAGCTGCTTTTCCATCGTCGTGTAGTGGCCGGTCTTTTCGGCCGCCATCGCGTAGTCGTAGCGCAGGTCGGGATCGTCGGGGAAGTCCTGAACCGCCTGCCCGAGCCGTGCCTCGGCTTCCGGGTAGCGCTTCGCGGTGAACAGGATCGACGCGTCGGTGCGTGCGACCACGGCCGCATCGCGCGGATCCGTGATCGGCAGGTCGTCGAGCACCTTGCGCGCCTCGTCGGTCTTGCCCTGTTTCTGCAGCAGCTGCGCGCGCGTGATCTGCGCGGGCAGGTAGTGCTGGCTCGTCTGGTCGACCTTGTCGAGCCACTGCGACGCTTGCGCGTCGTTGTTCTGGTCGATCGCGATCTGCGCGAGGTAGATGTAGCCCTGGCCGACGTCGAGGTTCGGCTGCTTGTCGCCGAGCTGGACGTACTGCTTCAGGTAGCCGGTCGCTTCGTCGAGCTTCTTCTGCTGGATCTTGATCAGCGCGAGCGCCATCAGCGGCGTCGGATCCTTCGAGTCGAGCTTGCGCATCGTCTCGAACTGCTTCTGCGCGTCGTCGAGGCGATCGTCGGCGAGATAGAGCTGCGACAGCGCGAGCCGCGCATCGCGCGACTTCGGATTCTGCTGAACATACTTCTCGAACGACGCGATGCCCGCCGCGCGTTCCGCCGGCCCCATCTGCGACAGCATCAAAGCCGCCGGCAGGTAGTCGGGGCGGAGCTGCAGCGCCTGCTTCAGCGACTGCGCGGCGCCGTCCTTGTCGTCGACCGCGAGCTGCTGGCGCGCGATCGCGAGCTGCGCTTCGGGCCGGTTCAGGTCGTTCTTCAGCATGTCCTTCAGCACCGCGAGGCCGCCGACGCGGTCGGAGCCGCGCACGAGCAGCGCCTGCAGCGCGAGGATCGCCGGGCCGCGCGTCTCGCCGGTCGCCCGGGCCAGCTCGCGCGCGAGCATCGGCTGTGCGTCGGCCGGCTTGCCGGCGAGCACCAGCAGCGCGGCGTCGACCTGCGATGCGCGATTCGAATCGGGTGCGTACTGGCGCCACAGGTTCGCGGCGGACAGTGCGTCAGCCGGGCTCTGCGCGCCGAGCGCGATCTCGGTCGCACGCTGCGCCATGCGCGGATCGCGCGTGTCGCGGGCGAGCGCGAGGTAGGTCTGGTAGGCCGGTGCGGGCTGGTTACGCTGCAGCGCGACCTCGGCGGCGAGCACCTGGTAGACGATCTGGCTCGTCAGCGGAACGCCGGGGAGATCTTTTTTCTCGTCCGGCATCACATGCTCGAACGCGCCCTGCGACTCCGCGTCGTCCGATGCCGGATCCTGCGCGTGGGCCGGGAAGGCGGTGAGGGTCCAGGCGGCAAACAGCGCGGCGCCGAGTGCACGGCGGACCGGGAAGGCGCGCGCGCCGCGCACGGCGGCGGGACGCTTCTGAAGCAGCTTCGAGGGCAGGGTCATGGAAATCCGTTCGATGTTTCAACCGATTGTAACGCGCTCGCTACAATACACGCACGATCGTGAATCCAGTCTCAGACCCGCAAAACATGCCAGAGTTGCCAGAAGTCGAAGTCACGCGCCGGGGCATCGCGCCCTTTGTCGCGGGCCGCCGCGTCGAGCGTGTCGACGTCCGTACCGAGATGCTGCGCTGGCCCGTGCCGGCCGGGCTCGCCGAGCAGTTGCGCGCGCGCGAGGTGCTCGCCGTCGAGCGTCGCGGCAAGTATCTGCTGTTCGAGGTCGACGCGGGCTGGTTCATCGTCCACCTCGGCATGACGGGCACGCTGCGCGTGCTGCCCGCGGCTGGCGTGCCGGTCGCCGCGAAGCACGACCACATCGACTGGATCTTCGACGAATTCGTGTTGCGGTTCCGCGATCCGCGCCGCTTCGGCGCGGTGCTGTGGCACCCGCGCGAAGCGGGCGACGTGCATGCGCATCCGCTTCTCGCGAGCCTCGGCGTCGAGCCGTTCTCGCCGGCGTTCACCGGCGCGCTGCTGCACGCGCGCACGCGCGGGCGCACCGTGTCGGTCAAGCAGGCGCTGCTCGCGGGCGACATGGTCGTCGGCGTCGGCAACATCTATGCGTCGGAGAGCCTGTTTCGCGCCGGCATCCGGCCGACGACGGCCGCCGGCAAGGTGTCGCTGCCGCGCTACGAGCGGCTGGCCGACGCAGTGCGCGCGACGCTTGCCGACGCGATCGAGCGCGGCGGCAGCACCTTGCGCGATTTCGTCGGCAGCAACGGCGAAAGCGGCTATTTCCAGCTCGACTGCTTCGTCTACGATCGTGCGGGCCAGCCGTGCCGCGTATGCAACACGCCGATCCGCCAGATCGTGCAGGGCCAGCGGTCGACCTATTTCTGCCCGACCTGCCAGCGTTGAAACCTTTTTCCACAATTAGATCACTTGAAGCCGCCCCGCATCGCCCCCGCTCCGTTCCCCGTCACGCCGCTGCATCGCACGTTCGCCACGCGCCTGGTCGCGTGGCAGCGCGAGCATGGCCGCCACGACCTGCCGTGGCAGAACACCCGTGATCCGTACCGGATCTGGCTGTCGGAAATCATGCTGCAGCAGACGCAGGTATCGACCGTCATCCCGTATTACACGCGCTTTCTCGAACGCTACCCCGACGTGGCCGCGCTCGCGGCCGCGCCGACCGACGACGTGATGACGCTCTGGGCGGGGCTCGGCTACTACTCGCGCGCGCGCAACCTGCATCGCTGCGCGCAGGTCGTCGTCGCCGAGCACGGCGGTGCGTTTCCGGCGACGCCCGACGCGCTGGCCGAATTGCCGGGCATCGGCCGTTCGACGGCCGCGGCGATCGCGTCGTTTGCGTACGGCGCGCGCGCGACGATTCTCGACGGCAACGTGAAGCGCGTGCTGGCGCGGGTGTTCGGCGTCGAAGGCTTCCCGGGTGAGAAGCGTGTCGAGAACGACATGTGGGCGCTCGCCGAATCGCTGTTGCCCGACGCCGCGAACGCGGCCGACGTGAGCGCGTATACGCAGGGGCTGATGGATCTCGGCGCGACGCTGTGCGTGCGCGGCAAGCCCGATTGCGCGCGCTGCCCGTTCGCGGGCGACTGCGTCGCGCAATCGACGGGCCGCCAGCGCGAACTGCCGGCCGCGCGGCCGAAGAAGGCCGTGCCGACCCGCAAGACCTGGATGCTCGTGCTGCGCGACGGTGACGCCGTGCTGCTCGAGCGGCGGCCGCCGACCGGCATCTGGGGCGGGCTGTGGAGCCTGCCGCAAGCGGACGGCGACGCCGCGCTCGCGGAACTCGCACGTGGCTTCGGCGGCGGCGGCACGGTGCCGCTCGCGCCGCTTACGCACACGTTCACGCATTTCCGGCTCGAGATCGAGCCGCGGCTGAGCGACATGGCCGCCGGCGGCCTGCCCGCCGGCGCGCGGGACGCGGACACCGCGTGGGTGCCGCTGAGCCGGCTCGACGCGTATGGCGTACCAGCGCCCGTGCGCAAGCTGCTCGATGCGCTGAGCGGGCCGCTGCTGTAACGAAGGGGAAGGGGCGCGGCGCACGCCGCGCTTTCAGGGAAACGTCGGACGCTCGTGGTTTTTCGTGCCGACGGAAGTCGCCTTGGGTGGGCTGGCGGGAAGTGGCTGTCTGGGGCGATTCGGAACACGCCGGCCCGGCTTTTCGCCCGGAAGGAAGCCCCTCGTTGGACGCCCTCTCCCGGATAACTCAGGCAAAGCGACAGGTCCCGCGCTCGCTATAACCAGCCGTGCCGGTCGAGCACGTGGTGCACGGCATCGATGCGCGCGCCGACGTCCGGAAACTCCATCAGCTTTTGCCGCGCGCGCAGGTCGAGCGGCAGCAGTTCCGCGAGACGGTTCGATACCCAGCTCGGATCGTCGAGGCGGAACGGTTCGCCGAACGGCATCTTCTGCGGATCGGATTTCTTCAGCGCGTCGATGATGCGCTCGAGCACCTCGGCGCACGAGCCGAACTGCGCGAGCGCCTGCTCGCCTTCGAGCGGGATGTCGTCCGGCAGCGGCTCCGCGATGCCGACCAGCAGCCCGTTGCCTTCGACGCGATACGACAGCAGCTCGAAACGCTGCGTGCCGACCGCCTGCAGGTACAGCATGCCGAATTCACCGGTATCGCATTCGGTGATGCGCGCCATGCAGCCGATGGTCTCGGGCACCGAGACGGCGCCGTCCTGCGCGACTTCCGGCCCGCTCTTCAGCAGGCACACGCCGAACGGTGCATCGTCGCGCAGGCACGCGCGGGCCATGTCGAGATAGCGCGCCTCGAACACCTTGAGCGGGAGCAGGCCCCCCGGGAAGAGCACCGTGTGCAGCGGAAACAGCGGCAGGTCGATCAGGGTGGTCGATAGGGAGGACATGGCGCGCGGGCGTTGGGGCGGGCGTCGCTAGGGTCGGTCGACCTCGGAGACGAGCCGCGACGACGCGTCGACATCCACTGGCGCGTCACGATGCCGCACGATCACGTTCGCGTCGTGCGCAAGGCGCGCGGCGAGCGTTTCCGCGATGAACACCGACCGATGCTGCCCGCCCGTGCAGCCGATGGCGACGGTCAGGTAGCTGCGGTTGTCATCGCGGAAGTGCGGCAGCCATTTCATCAGGAACGCATGGATGTCGTCGATCATCTGGTGGACGATCGGCAGTGCGTCGAGAAAGGCGATGACCGGCTGGTCGAGCCCGGTGAGCGGGCGCAACTCGTGGTCGTAGTACGGATTCGGCAGCGCGCGCACGTCGAACATCAGATCGGCGTCGAGCGGCACGCCGCGCTTGAAGCCGAACGATTCGAACATCACCATCAGGTCGTTGTTCTTCTGCTCGATGAAGCGCTTGACCCAAGTACGCAGCGCGTTCGCGCGCAGCGTGCTGGTGTCGATCTGGTGGCCGAATTCGGCGAGCGGCGCGACGAGGTGGCGTTCGCGCTCGATCGCTTCCTCGAGCGACGACAGCAGGCCGACGTCCGCATCGTGCGACAGCGAGCCGGACAGCGGATGGCGGCGGCGCGTTTCGGAGAAGCGCTGGATCAGCGCCTGGGTGCTCGCGTTGAGGAACAGCACGCGCACGTCGTGCTCGCGCGACAGGTCGCGGATCAGGCCAGGCATTTCGTCGAGCGACGCGCTCGAGCGCGCGTCGATCGCGACCGCGAGCCGGTGCTGGCCATCCTCGGCGAGGTAGCGGGTGAGTTCGGGGAGCACGTGCGGCGGCAGGTTGTCGACGCAGTAATAGCCTGCGTCTTCGAGCGCGTTCAGCGCGACGGACTTGCCTGAGCCGGAGATGCCGGTGATGAGGACGATGCGCATGGGAAGCAGAGAATCCTGACGTTTCATCATAGCACCGGCTCGACGCGTCGGCGTTGCGCGGCCGGCGCGTGCGGGTTACACCAGTTTGCCGGGGAACTGACTGTCGGGATCTTGCATCGCCAGTCGTTGCCGATCCATGAAATCGCGCAATGTGTCGATTCCGCGCAACTGCAGGATCGTGTTCCGGACGGCCGCCTCGACGAGCACCGCGAGGTTGCGGCCGGCCGCCACCTGGATCGTGACCTTGCTGATCGGCAGGCCGAGCACGTCGACCGTCTGGCTTTCGAGCGGCAGGCGCTGGAATTCGCCGTCGGGGCGCCGCACGAGCTGGACGATCAGCTTCAGCTTCATTTTCCGCCGCACGGCGGTTTCGCCGAAGATCGTCTTGATGTCGAGCAGGCCGAGACCGCGCACTTCGAGCAGGTTCTGCAGCAGCGGCGGGCAGCGCCCTTCGACGAAATCGGGGCCAAGTCGGACGAAATCGACCGCGTCGTCGGCGACGAGGCCGTGGCCGCGGCTGATCAGCTCGAGGCCGAGTTCGCTCTTGCCGAGGCCCGAATCGCCGGTCAGCAGCACGCCCATCCCGAGGATGTCGATGAACACGCCGTGCAGCGTCGCGCGCGGTGCGAGGATGCGCGACATGTAGAGCCGCAGGCTGTCGATCACCGCGGCGGCCGACATGGGCGTGGTGAACAGCGGGGTCGACGAGCGCGTGCAGCGCAGCACGAGTTCGGGCGGGGCCGCGGCCCCGCCGGCGACGACGAGGAACGGCGGTTCGAGCGCGATCAGCTCGGCCATGTGGCGCGAGCGGTCTTCGTCGGTTTGCCGCTGGTAGTAGTCGATTTCGGCTTCGCCGAGCACCTGGATCCGGTTCGGGTGGATCAGGTTCAGGTGGCCGACGAGGTCGGCGCTCGAGGTTGCATTGCCGACGGTGTCGGCCGAAAAACCGCGCTCCCAGCCTTCATGCCCCGTCAGCCAGCTCAGTTTCAGCGTGGCCGCGTTGTCGTCGAAGATGCTCTGGGCGTTGATGCTGGACGTATCCATGACTCTCGTCACTCCAATGGGCCGGTGCGTGCGCGCGGCGACGGACGTCGCCATGCCGGGCCGGCGCCGGGCGGCCCTGAACGGCGGCGTGTGCCGCCGCGTACGGGAAAATATTCCGCCCGGATCAACTCAAGGTTGCCACTGAGTGAGCAGGCGATGCAACTCGGCGATATCCGTTTCGTTGTGCAGACGCTCGCGCGCGTCGCGATCGGACAGCAGTTGCGCGATTTCCGACAGGATCTCGAGGTGCTGCTGGGTGGCTTGCTCGGGCACGAGGAGGAAGATCAGGAGGCCGACCGGCTGGCCGTCGGGGGCTTCGAACGGGATCGCATCGGCGAGCCGGACGAACGCGGCGAGCGGGTGCTTGAGACCCTTGATGCGCCCGTGCGGAATCGCGACGCCTTCGCCGAGCCCGGTCGAGCCGAGTCGCTCGCGCGCGAACAGGTTGTCCGTGACGGTGCTGCGGGCGATGCCGTTCTGATTCTCGAACATCAGCCCGGCTTGTTCGAACACGCGTTTCTTGCTGGTGACTGAGAGGTCGATGACGACGTTCTCTATGGGCAGGATTTTGGCTAGGCGATTCATGTTGGCAGGCGATTGGGCGGCCTGGGGTCTCCTTGCGGCGGCAGACTGATTATCCATGTTCGGCGATATCAAGGCGTTCGGCATCGGCAACCTGCAAGGCAGCTACCGCATCCAGCGCCCCCCGGCGATAACCGGAACATTATAGAGCACAGCCGCGTGCGTGGCGCAGCGCGGAAGGACCGGTTGCACCCCTGCGCGGAGTCGCAAAAAAAACGCCCGGCGAACCGGGCGACGTATGTGTTGCGGTGAAGGTTACTGCGGCGGCAGTTCGATCTGGTCGATCGACGGTTGAAGCTTGATCGGGTCGTGCGCGTGCGTTTGCAGGCGCTCCATGTGCTTGACGACCTGGCGATCCAGCTTGTCGATCAGCAGGTCGATCGCTGCATACAGGTTACCGTTCGCGCTTTCGACGAAGATGTCCTTGCCCTTCAGGTGCAGGTTGATTTCCGCGCGCTGCTGCTTGTCCTTTTCCTTGTGGTTGTCGACCGAGAGGATCACAGTGCCATCGATCACCTGATCGCTATGCCGTAGCACCCGGTCCAGCTTGGTGATCACGTATTCGCGAATTGCAGGCGTGACTTCGAGATGATGTCCACTGATCTTCAGGTTCATAGTGCTTCTCCAAGCGAGTGACCACCCGGCCGCATCGAGGCGGCGCTCCGGTCGACTTGCCCGTGCCGCACGAAGGCGGCGTATCGCGGACAGGTCGCCCGGCCTGTTCCCCGTGTGCGCGGTGGTCGGGACACGCCTGCCGCCGGGCAGGCAGCAGGCTTAAAGAGACTTGCGCAGATTCACTGCCGGGATCTTGAGGGCTTCGCGATACTTCGCAACCGTGCGGCGCGCGACCACGAATCCCTGTTCTGCCAGCAGCTCGGCAATGCGGCTGTCCGAAAGTGGCGATTTAGGGTCTTCAGCTCCTATCAGTTGCTTGATGAGGGCTCGGATGGCTGTCGACGAAGCGGCGCCACCGGTGTCGGTCGAGACGTGAGATCCGAAGAAGTACTTAAATTCAAGCGTCCCGAACGGGGTCAGCATGTACTTCCCGGTTGTCACACGGCTGACAGTCGACTCGTGTAGGCCCAGCGTATCAGCTATTTCCCGCAAAACCAAGGGGCGCATGGCAATTTCACCGTGCGCAAAGAAGTTCTTTTGACGCTCGACAATGGCCTGCGCGACACGCAGGATCGTGTCGAAACGCTGCTGGATATTCTTGATCAGCCAGCGTGCCTCCTGGAGCTGCTGCTTGAGCGAACCGGCCGACGGATCGCCGCGGCTGTTGCGCAGGATGTTCGCGTAAAGGTTGTTGATCCGCAGGCGCGGCACGACCTCCGGATTGAGCTCCGCGAGCCATCCTTGGCCGGCTTTCTTCACGATGATGTCGGGCACGACGTAGTCGGCCTCGGCCTTGCCGTACGCGGCGCCGGGGAACGGCTCCAGCGAGCGGATCAGCGTGTGCGCGTCGCGCAGCGCGTCGTCGCTCGCCTTCAGGTGCTTGCGCAGCCGCGTGAAGTCGCGGGCGGCGAGCAGCTCGAGATGCTGCGACACGATCTCGAGCGCGAGCGTGCGTGTCGGGGACGGATCGAGGCGCAGCAACTGGAGCTTCAGGCATTCGGATGCCGAGCGGGCACCGACCCCGGCCGGATCGAAGCTGTGCAGCAGCGCAAGCGCCGCGTTCAGTTCGTCGCAGTCGATTTCCAGCTCGGGCGGCAGGTCGGCGAGCACTTCATCGAGCGTGGCGGTCAGGTAACCGTCGTCGTCGAGCGATTCGATCAGGAACATCACGAGCGCGCGGTCGCGCGGGCCGGCCTGCGTGACGCGCAATTGCGCGGACAGGTGGTCGCGCAGCGACGTCGCCGCTTCCTGGACCTGCAGCGGCGGGAGGTCGTCGTCGTCGGATGCGCCGCTCGAGCGGCCGTATTCGTCGAGGTTCCACTGCGGGCCGTCGTTGCCGTCGCCGGATGCATAACCGTCGTATTCGTCCGCGCCGGCCGGCTCGTCGCGTTCGGCACGATCGCTCGACGAACTGCTGCCGTTGGTCGCAGTGGGCTCGGTGTTCTGCGCGGGAGGCGTCTGCGCGATCAGCGATCCGTCCGCTGCGACACGCAGCGGGCTCGCGATCCATTCATCCTCGTTCTCGAGCAGCGGGTTCTGCGCGACGGCCATCGCGACTTCCTGCTGCAATTCGAGCGTCGACAACTGCAGGAGCCGGATCGACTGCTGTAGCTGGGGCGTCAGCGCCAGATGTTGCGACAGGCGGAGTTGAAGGCTGGCTTTCATGGCAAGGAGGGAGTCATACCGGCAGTTTGCCACGACCCAGGCGCGTTGAGCCATCCGCGATTACGCGCGGCGCGCCGCCCGGCCGCGGGCATGGCCGCGAAGCGGGGCGCGGCCCCGCGCGGCGACGCCGGGCGGGGTGCAGCCAGCCACGAGGAGGAGTTACATCCGGAAGTGTTCGCCGAGGTACACGCGGCGTACGCTTTCGTTTTCGATGATTTCGCTCGGCGCACCGGCGGCGAGCACCGAGCCGTCGCTGATGATGTAGGCGTGGTCGCAGATGCCGAGCGTTTCGCGGACGTTGTGATCGGTAATCAGCACGCCGATGTTGCGCTGCTTCAGGAACTTGACGATCTTCTGGATCTCGAGCACCGCGATCGGGTCGACGCCGGCGAACGGTTCGTCGAGCAGGATGAAGTTCGGGTTGGTGGCGAGCGCGCGCGCGATTTCGACCCGGCGCCGTTCGCCGCCCGACAGCGACAGCGCGGGATTCTCGCGCAGGTGGGCGATCTGCAGCTCGTCGAGCAGCGCTTCGGCGCGCGACGAGATCGCGTCCTTCGACAGCCGCTTGCCGTCTTCGCCGTGCTGCAGCTCGAGTACCGCGCGGATGTTCTCCTCGACGGTCAGCTTGCGGAACACGGACGCTTCCTGCGGCAGGTACGACAGGCCGAGCGAGGCGCGCTTGTGGATCGGCAGCAGGCTGATCGAGCTGCCGTTCAGCGAGATCTCGCCGGCGTCGAGCGGCACCAGGCCGACGATCATGTAGAACGACGTGGTCTTGCCGGCGCCGTTCGGGCCGAGCAGGCCGACGACTTCGCCGCTCTTCACGTCGAGCGACACGTCCTTGACGACCGTGCGCGAGCCGTAGCGCTTCTTCAGGTTGCGGACGACGAGCGAGCTCGTCGTGCCGGCCGGCTGGCGGTTCGGTAGCGCGTTCATTGGCCCGGCGCCCCCTGGATCGTGGTCGACGGCGACAGCTTTGCCGGCGCGCCGTTCAGCGGCGCGGGGCCGCCGTTCTTCGGCGACAGCATCGCGCGCACGCGGCCGTTCGGGTTGCCCGGCGCGGCGACGTCCTTGCCGCCCTTCGCGGTGTAGAAGTCGCGCTGGCCGTCGTACGTGATCACGCTGCCGTGCACGGTATCGGCGACGGTCGACGTACCCTGCAGGCGGCGCACGGTCGCGGCGGTGGTCAGCGTGGTCAGGTCCTGCTTGCCGTCGTAGTCGATGCGCTCGGCGTCGCCGTCGATGTACTCGTCGAGGCCTTCGCGCTTCTGGCGGAACGTCGCGTGCTTCTTGCCGCTGCCGAACGAAGTGGCGTACTGATAGCCTTCCGGGTCCTGGCGCACTTCGACGCGATCGCCCTTGATGATGATCGTGCCCTTCGTGATCACGACGTTGCCGGTCGCGACCGTGACCTGCTTCAGGTCGTCATAGGTCAGGTTGTCGGCCTCGACGTTGATCGGCTTGCCTTGGTCGGCCTTCTCGGCATGGGCGAGCGGCGCCAGCCCGACCAGCGGGAGCGCCACGAGCGTCGCGGCAAGCGCGGCGCGGACGGCGCGCGCAGCGCCGCCGGAAATCTGTCGAGGGAACGATTCGTTCATGCAGTCACGTGAGGGATGCGTCACTTGGGTTGACCTTTCGAGCCGCCGGACGTGTCCTGCGCGGCGATCGTGCCGCGCACGTTGCCGTAGAGCTCGATGACCCGGGTGACGTTGTTGTACTTCATGCCGTCGGTCGCGTTGACGAGCGACAGGCCGCGCTGAAGTTTAACCGGCTTTTCGGTCTGGATCACATCGTCATTGACGAAGATCCGGAAATGCTGGGAATCAGCCTGCATCTGCGGATCGCCGCCGCCGGCCGCACGCAGGATGCGCGCGTCGTCGTACAGGTCGACGATCGACACGTCGCCGTTGACGGTGCCGCGCTTCGAGGTGGTCGTCACGACCGGCTTGCCGGGCTGGAACGCGCGCATGGCCGGATCGGTCAGGTCGCTGTCTTCGGTGTCTTCGTAATGGATCAGCTTCGCGGCCGTCAGCCGGTACTGGGTCGCGCCCGACTGGTCGAGCTCGGTGACCGAGAAGTTGTCGGCGAAATAGTCGGGCGTGTGGCGCTTCGGCTGCACGGTGCCCTCGCCGGGCGGCGGCAGCGTGGCCTGCAGCAGCCACCAGGTGATGCCCGCGAGCGCGGCGACCGCGACGAGCGGCAGCAACTGGGTCCAGCGGAAATGCGTGTTCATCCGTCAGGCTCCGCAGGCGGCCGCGAGCAGCGCGTCGTAGCGGCGCTGCGCGCGCAGGATCGCGTCGCAGACTTCACGGACGGCGCCGTGGCCGCCGCGGGCCTCGGCCACCCAGTGCGCGCGGGCGATCACCTCGGGGTGCGCGTTCGCGGGGGCCGTCGCGAAGCCGCAGCGCAGCATCACGGGCAGGTCGGGCCAGTCGTCGCCCATGTAGCCGCACTGGTCGGCGGTGAGGCCGAGCGACGCGATCAGGTCGGTGAACACGGTGAGCTTGTTCTCGACGCCCTGGAACAGGTGCGCGATCTTCATTTCCTTCGCACGTGCCGCGACGATCTCCGAGCGACGGCCCGTGATGATCGCGGTCGCGATGCCGGCTTCGCCGAGCAGCTTCACGCCGTGGCCGTCGAGCGAATTGAACGACTTCATCGCGTCGCCGGCCGCGGTAAACAGCAGGCCGCCGTCGGTCAGCACACCGTCGACGTCGAAAATCATCAGCTTCACGCGGCTCGCGCGTTCGGCCGCAGTCAGCGCTGCGCTCATCAGATCACCTTCTTCGAAAACAGGTCGTGCATGTTCAGCGCGCCGATCAGCACGCCGTCGGCATCGACCACCAGCATCTGGTTGATCCGGTGGCGCTCCATCAGTTCCACGGCCTCGACCGCCAGGTGATCCGGTGCAACCGTGCGCGGGTCGCGCGTCATCACGTCGGTGATCGGCAGCGTGCGGAAGTCGCCGTCGCGCGCGAGCACGCGGCGCAGGTCGCCATCGGTGAAGATGCCCGCGACCTTGCCGCCGGCGTCGACCACGGCGGTCATGCCGAGGCGCTTCGCGGTGATCTGGAACAGGGCGTCCGACAGCGTCGCGTCGAGCCCGACGGACGGGACGTCGTCGCCCGAGCGCATCACGTCGCGCACGTAGGTGAGCAGGCGCCGGCCGAGTGCGCCGCCCGGGTGCGAGCGCGCGAAATCTTCCGAGCCGAAGCCGCGCGCGTCGAGCACCGCCACGGCGAGCGCGTCGCCGAGCGCGAGCGCGGCGGTCGTGCTCGCCGTGGGCGCGAGGTTCATCGGACAGGCCTCTTTCGAGACCGCGGCGTTCAGGTTCACGTCGGCGAGCGTGCCGAGGCTCGATTCCGCGCGGCCCGTGATCGCGATCAGCTTCGCGCCGATCCGCTTCACGAGCGGCAGGATCGCCACGAGTTCTTCCGATTCGCCGGAATAGGAGATGCCGATGAAGACGTCGTCGGAGGTGACCATCCCGAGGTCGCCGTGGCTGGCCTCGGCCGGGTGGACGAAGAAGGCCGGCGTGCCGGTGCTGGCCAGCGTGGCCGCGATCTTGCGGGCGATATGCCCCGATTTGCCGATACCGGACACCACCACGCGGCCGCGGCAGCCGAGCAGCAGCGCGACGGCCTGGACGAAGCCGCCGTCGAGCTGGTCGCGCAGCGCGCGCACGGCGTCCGCCTCGATGTCGAGCACGTCGCGGGCGAGCGCGAGCGCCCGGTCATCATTGATTTTCGCTATCATGCGCGGAGTATAGCAAAGGCGTTTGTTCGCCGCGCCGGGCCTTCGGACTCGTCCGAGGTCGCCTGACCACCGCCACCACCCGCGCCCGCATTGCCGTGGCCCCGACGAACGAGGACGCTTCGCCCGTGATTTCCCCGCTCGAAATGACCCTGCTGCTGCTGCTGGCCTCAGTGGTGGGCGTCGTCGTATTCCGCTCGTTGAACCTGCCGCCGATGCTCGGCTACCTGACCGTCGGCATCCTGGTCGGCCCGCATGCGTTCGGCATCGCGGCGGATCTGGAGCGGGCCGAGCATCTCGCGGAATTCGGCGTGGTGTTCCTGATGTTTTCGATCGGCCTCGAGTTCTCGCTGGCGAAGCTGAGGGCGATGCAGCGGCTCGTGTTCGGGCTCGGGCTGTTGCAGGTCGTCGCGACCCTCGTGCTCGCGCTCGTGCTGGGCATGCTGTTCGAGCACTGGGTGCACATCACGTGGCAGGGCAGCATCGCGCTCGGCGGCGCGCTCGCGATGTCGTCGACGGCGATCGTGTCGAAGATGCTCGCCGAGCGGCTCGAGATCGAGACCGAGCACGGCCGCAACATCTTCGGCGTGCTGCTGTTCCAGGATCTCGCGGTGGTGCCGCTGCTGATCGTGATCGCCGCGTTCGGCGCCGAATCGTCGAAGGACCTCGCGATCACGCTCGGCTTCGCGGCCGTCAAGATCGTGATCGCGCTCACGCTGCTGCTGGTCATCGGCCAGCGTTTCATGACGCGCTGGCTCAACGTCGTCGCACGGCGCCGCTCGCAGGAGCTGTTCGTGCTGAACCTGCTGCTCGTCACGCTCGGCGCCGCATTCATCACCGACCGCTTCGGCCTGTCGCTCGCGCTCGGCGCGTTCATCGCGGGGATGCTGATCTCCGAGACGCCGTTCCGCCATCAGGTGGAGGAGGACATCAAGCCGTTCCGCGACGTGCTGCTCGGCCTGTTCTTCGTGACGACCGGGATGCTGCTCGACCCGCGCGTGATCTGGGAGCACCCGTTGCTCGTGCTCGGTTTCTTCGTCGGGCAGATCCTGTTCAAGGGGACGATGATCGCCGGGCTCGCGCGGCTGTTCGGCGCGACGCCGGGCGTGGCGATGCGCACCGGCATCGGGCTCGCGCAGGCCGGCGAATTCGGCTTCGTGCTGCTGAACCTGATCCTCGACCGGCACCTCGTCGATTCGACGCTGCTGCAGGCGATTCTCGCGTCGATGCTGCTGTCGATGCTCGCGGCACCGTTCCTGATCCAGAACGCCGACCGGATCGTGATGCGGCTGTCGTCGACCGAATGGATGCAGCAGTCGCTGCAGATGACGCGGATCGCGACGCAAAGCCTCAAGCAGCGCGGCCACGTGATCATCTGCGGCTACGGCCGTGCAGGGCAGAACCTGGCGCGGATGCTCGAACAGGAAGGCATTTCGTACGTCGCGCTCGACCTCGACCCCGATCGCGTGAGCGCGGCCGCGGCGGCCGGCGAATCGGTCGTGTTCGGCGACGCGGCGCGCCGCGAGTCGCTGCTCGCGGCCGGTATCCACCGCGCGGCAGCGGTGGCGATCACCTATGCGAACACGCCGTCCGCGCTGCGCGTGCTGCATCACGTGCACGAACTCGAGCCGACGCTGCCCGCGATCGTGCGCACCGTCGACGATGCCGATCTCGAGAAGCTGCTCGCAGCCGGTGCGACCGAGGTGATTCCGGAGATCGTCGAGGGTAGCCTGATGCTCGCGTCGCACACGCTGGTGCTGGTCGGCGTGCCGATGCGCAAGGTCGTGCGGCGCGTCGAGGAGATGCGCGACGAACGCTACAGCCTGCTGCGCGGCTATTTCCGCGGCGCGGACGACGCGGACGACGACGACCACGAGCAGGTGCGGCTACAATCGGTGCCGGTCGATGCGCGCGCGGACGCGGTCGGGCGTTCGCTGGAAGAACTGGGGTTGTATGCACTCGGGCTCGAAGTCACGGCGATTCGCCGGCATGGTATCCGCGGCGTCGAACCCGATCCGCAAACCAAGCTGCGCGCGAGCGACATCGTCGTGCTGCGCGGGCTGCCCGAGGCGCTCGCGCTCGCGGAGGAGCGGCTGTCGCGCCATCGGCGCGAACCGCCAGCCGCGGCCGCCTGAGCCGCGCCTGGTTTGATAACCTGACCCGTATTTATTCGAAACGGTGCCCGATCTTCGCGCACCGTTTTTTTCGGAGAGTTTCATGCCGCATTCGTCGTCGGGCGCACCGCTCGATCCGGTCGCCTTCATCCACAGCCAGATCCGCACGGTGCCCGACTGGCCGCAGCCGGGCGTGATGTTCCGCGACATCACGACGCTGCTGCAGAGCCCGAAGGCGCTGCGCATCCTCGTCGACCTGTTCGTCGAGCGCTATGTCGATGCGAAGCTCGACTATGTCGCGGGCCTCGATGCACGCGGCTTCATCATCGCGCCGATCGTCGCGTACGAACTGAGCGTCGGCTTCGTGCCGATCCGCAAGGTCGGCAAGCTGCCGTACAAGACGCGCTCGGAATCGTACGACCTCGAATACGGCAGCGCGACGGTCGAGATCCATGAAGATGCGTGCCGCCCCGGCGACCGCGTGATCATCATGGACGACCTGATCGCGACCGGCGGCACGATGATGGCGGGGCGCAACCTGCTGCAGCGGCTCGGCGCGGAAGTCGTCGAAGGCGCGGCGATCATCGACCTGCCCGATCTCGGCGGCTCGGCGCTGCTGCGCAATGCGGGACTGCCGGTTTATACCGTCACCGAATTCGCCGGCCACTGAACGCCGGCCTGCCTGAGCTTCCACGTTACGCGAGGTCACGATGCCCAACTTCATGCTGTTTCTCGCCACGTCGATCGCGATCACGTTCGCGCCGGGGCCCGACAACCTGCAGGTGCTCGCACGCGGCATCTCGCAAGGCCGCGCGGCCGGCTTCGTCGCCGCGCTCGGCTTCACGGCCGGGATCCTGTTCCACACGACGCTCGCGGCGCTCGGCGTCGCGGCCGTGCTGCGTTCGTCGCCGGTCGCGTTCCAGATCCTGAAGCTCGCGGGCGCCGCATACCTCGTGTGGATCGGCATCAAGGCGCTGCGCAGCCAGGGGCTCTCGAATGCGCACGCGCGCCCGCCGCAGCCGCTCGGCACGATCTTCCGGCAAAGCGTGATCGGCAACCTGATGAACCCGAAGGTCACGCTGTTCTTCGTCGTGTTCCTGCCGCAGTTCGTCGATCCGCACGGCGCGCAGAGCGTCACGCTGCAGATGTTCGAACTCGGCGCGCTGTTCATGCTGCAGACGGCCGCGGTCTTCTCGCTGTTCGGCGTCGGCGCGGGCATGATCGGCGCATGGCTGAAGCGCCGTCCGAAGGCCGGCGTGTGGCTCGACCGGATCGCCGGCGCGACGTTCATCGCGATCGGCATCCGCGTGGCGCTGAAGGACTGACACACGATGACGTTTCCGTGCATTGCGGCTGCGCGCCGCTTCGATCCCGCTGCGCACCTGCGTTTCGAGATTGCCGGCCAGGCTGTCGGCTGGGTGCGCCGTGAGGACGTCGCGATGCTGGCGCGGTGGCCCGACGTGTTCGAGCTGGCCGATGAGCGCGTCGTGCTGTCGGCGCGCTACGATTCGGTCGACGCACGCAGCATGGCGCTGGCGAGCGCGATCGGCGCGCTCGCGGCCGAAGGCGCGATTCCCGGCTGGCGCGACGAGATCTACGCGATCCGCAACCGCTTCGACGATCCGCCGCTCGCGTACATCGAGCGCGCCGCATCGCGCTTCTTCGGCACGCAGACTTACGCGGTGCATCTGAACGGCATCGTAGAATATGCGGTTGCACCGGGCGAGCCGTCCGCCGCGGCCGTCCCGCAGATGTGGCTCGGCCGCCGCAGCGAGACCAAGGCAACCGACCCCGGCATGCTCGACAACGTCGTCGCCGGCGGAATCGGCTGGGGCCTGGGCGTTCACGAGACGCTCGCGAAGGAATGCTGGGAAGAAGCCGGCATTCCGGCCGAACTGGCCGCGCGCGCGATCGCGGGCCGCGCGGTGCAGGTGCTGTGCTCGCTGCCGGAAGGCACGCAGTCCGAACTGATCTTCGTGTACGACCTGCCGCTGCCGCGCGACTTCGCGCCGCGCAACCAGGACGGCGAAGTGGCCGAGCACCTGCTGGCCGGCGTGCCCGAGGTGATCGGCTGGCTGCGCGCCGGCCGCGCGACCATGGATGCGAGCCTCGCGACGCTCGACACGCTGCTGCGTCACCGCTGGATCCCGGCGGCCGACGCGGCGGGCATCGACGCCCTGTTCGCACCGGCCGCGTGACGCGTGCCGCGCACGCAGCCTGGCGGCGCGAACGGGCAATTTGACGAATACGGAAACGAAGGGAGTAGCGGTCATGCCGGCCGATCACAGCTTTATCTTGAAACTGTCGTGCCCCGACCGGCACGGCATCGTCCATGCGGTCTCGGGCTTCCTGTTCGAGCGCAGCAACAACATCCTCGATTCGGCGCAGTTCGGCGACAGCCGCACCAGCGAGTTCTTCATGCGCGTGCACTTCGAGCAGGACGGCGGCGGCGCGGATGCCGCGACGGCGCTCGACACGCTTCGCAAGGAATTCGCGCCGCTCGCCGAGCAGTTCTCGATGCGCTGGGAAATGCATGACGCGGCCGTGAAGCCGCGCGTCGTGATCATGGTGTCGAAGATCGGCCACTGCCTGAACGACCTGCTGTTCCGCTATCGCACCGGCCAGCTGCCGATCGAGATCCCGGCGATCGTGTCGAACCACAAGGAGTTCTACCAGCTCGCCGCGAGCTACAACATCCCGTTCCATCACTTTCCGCTGATCGGCGGCTCGTCAGATGCCGCGAAGGCCGCGCAGGAAGCGCGCGTGCTGGAAGTGATCGACGAGCACCAGGCCGATCTGGTCGTGCTCGCACGCTACATGCAGATCCTGTCGCCGAACCTGTGCAAGCAGCTCGCCGGCCGCGCGATCAACATCCACCATTCGTTCCTGCCGAGCTTCAAGGGCGCGAAGCCGTACTATCAGGCGTTCGATCGCGGCGTGAAGCTGATCGGCGCGACCGCGCACTACGTGACGACCGATCTCGACGAAGGCCCGATCATCGAGCAGGAAGTCGAGCGCGTCGACCACAGCATGACGCCCGACCAGCTGACCGCGATCGGCCGCGACGTCGAGTGCGTGACGCTCGCGCGTGCGGTGAAGTGGCACGTCGAGCACCGGATCGTGCTGAACGGGACGAAGACGGTCGTGTTCCGCTGATGTGTTGAGTGCCGATTGCCGGCCGTCGGCTGGCGGGCAATCACAGACAAAAACGCCGCGCCCTTCACGGGGCGCGGCGTTTTTTTATCGCTGTTGGTGGGCGGGCTGCTTCAGATCAGCCGCAGCAGGTACAACTCGCGTTTCAGGTACGCGTAGAAGATCGGCGCGGCGATCACGCCCGGCAGCCCGAACGCGGCCTCCATGATCAGCATCGCGAGCAGCAGCTCCCATGCGCGTGACTCGATCTGGCCGCCGATGATCTTCGCGTTCAGGAAGTATTCGAGCTTGTGGATGACCACGAGGAACGCCAGCGACGCGATCGCGGTGCCCATGCTGACCGACAGCGACACGGCGACGATCAGCGTGTTCGAGATCAGGTTGCCGATTACGGGCAGCAGGCCGACGATGAACGTGACGAGCACGAGCGTTTTCGACAGCGGCAGCCGCTGGTGGAAGATCGGCAGCGCGACGAGCAGGTAGATGCCCGTGAACACCGCGTTGATCGCCGAGATCTTGATCTGTGCGAACACGATCCGGCGGAATGCGTCGGCGAAGCGCGACACGCGCGTGACGAGCGCGGTGGACAGCGGCCGGCGTACCTTGCCGTGCTCGACGCCGATCGCGATCATCGCGCCGATGATCATCCCGAACAGCACGTGGCCGAAGCCGCGCGCGACGCTCTTGCCGCTTTGCTGAAGCTGGTCCATGTGCGAGTGCATCAGCACGGCGGCCTTCGTCTTCATCTGCTCGACGTCGACCGGCAGCAGGTTCGCGATCCAGGCCGGCGTGCGGGCGCGGGTCTGCTCGACGATCTGCATCAGCTGGTCGAGCAGGCTTTGCAGGTTCGGCACCGTGCGCTCGAAGTGTTCGATGATGCCGATCGTCAGGCCCGTCAACGCGCCGACGATCGCGATCGACAGCAGCACGACGGCGACCCAGCGCGCGCGCATGCTCGTGGTGTGGCGTTCGATCACGGGGGCGATCGTGTGGATCAGCTGGTAGACCAGCAGGCCGGCCAGCAGCCCGCCGAGCAGCTTGAGTTCGATCACGAGCCACATCGCGAGGATCGCGAACGCATAGCTGCCGATCTCGAGCGCCGACAGCTTCGGCAGGCTGAAGTCGCTCGTCAGCCGCACGCTGCGCAGGTGCGGTTCGCGATTCTGCGCATCGCGCGACGAGTCTGGTTGCTTCTCCATCGTGGATTCCTGTCGTTCGTGTGTCATGCCGCGGAATGCGCGGCAGAGCCGTGTTCGCCCGGCGCCGCACCGGATTGGTGCGTACGGCGAACCTTACGACCGTAAAGTATAGCTGCCATTATGGTCCGCAACGGGGCCGTTTGGCGCATGGTGTATACGCAGGAGGGAAAACGAGAAGGGGCCGGTTCGGCGGGGCGGAAAGGCGCGCGGCCGGGCGGCCGCGCGGGAGGGGAGGCAGGCGGGACGCGTCAGCCGGCCGCGACCTTGCGGGCCGTGCGCTTGAGCAGCGGCGCGAGGTATTTGCCGGTGAAGCTCGCCTTCGTCTTCGCGACCTGCTCGGGCGTGCCCTGCGCGATGATCTGGCCGCCGCCGGCACCGCCTTCGGGGCCGAGGTCGATCACCCAGTCGGCCGTCTTGATCACGTCGAGGTTGTGCTCGATGATCACGACCGTGTTGCCTTGGTCGCGCAGCCGGTGGATCACTTCCAGCAGCAGGGCGATGTCGTGGAAGTGCAGGCCGGTGGTCGGTTCATCGAGGATGTACAGCGTGCGGCCGGTGTCGCGCTTGGAGAGCTCGAGCGACAGCTTCACGCGCTGCGCCTCGCCGCCCGACAGCGTCGTGGCCGACTGGCCGAGGCGGATGTAGCCGAGGCCGACGTCGAGCAGCGTCTTCAGCTTGCGCGCGATGACCGGCACCGCGCTGAAGAATTCGTACGCGTGCTCGACCGTCATGTCGAGCACTTCGCTGATGTTCTTGCCCTTGTATTGCACCTCGAGCGTTTCGCGGTTGTAGCGCTTGCCGTGGCACACGTCGCACGGCACGTAGACGTCCGGTAGGAAGTGCATTTCCACCTTCAGCACGCCGTCGCCCTGGCACGATTCGCAGCGGCCGCCCTTCACGTTGAACGAGAAACGGCCCGGATCGTAGCCGCGCTCCTTCGAGGTCGGCACGCCCGAGAACAGCTCGCGGATCGGCGTGAACAGGCCCGTATACGTGGCCGGGTTCGAGCGCGGCGTGCGGCCGATCGGCGACTGGTCGACGTTGATCACCTTGTCGAAGTGCTCGAGGCCCTCGATCGCCTCGTGCGGCGCCGGCTCGGCCGACGAGCCGTACAGGTGGCGCGCGACCGCGTGATACAGCGTGTCGTTGATCAGCGTCGACTTGCCGGAGCCCGACACGCCGGTGATGCAGGTCAGCAGACCGACCGGCAGCTCCAGATCGACGTGCTTCAGGTTATTGCCGTGCGCGTCGACGATGCGCAGCATCCGCTCGGGATCGGGGGCCAGCCGCTCGTCCGGGTACTCGATCGTGCGCTTGCCGACCAGGTACTGGCCGGTGAGCGACTGCGGGTTCGACTGCACCTGCTTCGGCGTGCCCTCGGCCACGATCACGCCGCCGTGCTCGCCGGCGCCCGGACCCATGTCGACGACGTAGTCGGCCGTGCGGATCATGTCCTCGTCGTGCTCGACGACGATCACCGAGTTGCCGAGGTCGCGCAGGTGCTTGAGGGTCGCGATCAGGCGGTCGTTGTCGCGCTGGTGCAGGCCGATCGACGGCTCGTCGAGCACGTACATCACGCCCGTGAGGCCCGAGCCGATCTGCGACGCGAGCCGGATGCGCTGCGCCTCGCCGCCCGACAGGGTTTCCGCGCTGCGCTCGAGCGACAGGTAGTCGAGGCCGACGTTGTTCAGGAAGGTGAGGCGCGCGACGATTTCCTTGATGACCTTGTCGGCGATCTCGCGCTTCGCGCCGTCGAGCGACAGGCCGTCGAAATAGCCGAGCGCGTCGCGCAGCGGCCAGCCGCTGATTTCGAAGATGCCGCGCGCGTAGTCGCCCGTGCCGATCCGCACGTGGCGCGCTTCGCGGCGCAGGCGCGTGCCGTCGCACGACGGGCACGGCTGGTTGTTCTGGTACTTCGACAGCTCTTCGCGCACCGCGACCGAATCGGTCTCGCGGTAGCGGCGCTCGAGGTTCGGGATGATCCCTTCGAACACGTGCTCGCGGATCGTCGTGCGGCCGCGCTCGTTGATGTACGAGAACGGGATCGTCTGCTTGCCCGAGCCGAACAGCAGCACCTTCCGGATCTTTTCCGGCAGATCCTCGAATGCGGCGTCGATGTCGAATTCGTAGAACGCCGCGAGACTCTGCAGCATCTGGAAGTAGAACTGGTTGCGGCGGTCCCAGCCTTTCACGGCGCCGGCGGCGAGCGACAGCGACGGGTGCGCGACGACCCGCTTCGGGTCGAAGAACGTGATCTGGCCGAGGCCGTCGCATTCCGGGCACGCGCCCATCGGGTTGTTGAACGAGAACAGGCGCGGCTCGAGCTCCTGCAGCGAGTACGAGCAGATCGGGCACGCGAACTTCGAGCTGAACAGGTACTCGCGGTCGGTATCCATCTCGAGCGCGATCGCGCGGCCGTCGGCGAGGCGCAGCGCCGTCTCGAACGATTCGGCGAGGCGCTGCTTCATGTCCGGGCGCACCTTGAGACGATCGACGACGACGTCGATCGTGTGCTTGTCGTTCTTCTTCAGCTTCGGCAGCGACTCGACCTCGTAGATCTTCGCGACGCCTTCGTTCGCGGCGCCGCCGCCCGAGCGCACGCGAAAGCGCACGAAACCCTGCGCCTGCATGTCCTCGAACAGCTCGGCATGCTCGCCCTTGCGGTCCGCGACGACGGGCGCGAGGATCATCAGCTTGGTTTCCTCGGGCAGCGCGAGCGCCGCGTCGACCATCTGCGACACGCTTTGCGCTTCAAGCGGGATGTCGTGGTCGGGGCAGTACGGCGTGCCGACACGTGCGAACAAAAGTCGCAGGTAGTCGTGGATTTCCGTGACCGTGCCGACGGTCGAACGCGGGTTGTGGGACGTCGCCTTCTGCTCGATCGAGATCGCCGGCGACAGGCCTTCGATCAGGTCGACGTCGGGTTTCTCCATCAGCTGCAGGAACTGGCGGGCATACGCGGACAGGCTTTCGACGTAGCGGCGCTGGCCCTCGGCATAAAGGGTATCGAACGCGAGCGACGACTTGCCCGATCCGGACAACCCGGTAATCACGACCAGCTTGTGGCGCGGCAGGTCGAGATTGACGTTTTTCAGGTTGTGGGTACGCGCCCCACGGATGCGGATCTGTTCCATGAACCTGGCGAAAATGGAGGGAACCAAACCTGCTACTATAACGGCTTTTCGAGGCCGTCGTTTGGGGTCCCCAGCCTTAGCAGCAGGTGGCAGCAAGATGGCGCCTGCGCCGGGAAAAGTGGCCGCAGCGGCCGCGCCGCGCGGTTCCGGGCGGCCTGCGGGCTGCCTGAATCCTGCCCCGACGTGTTGCCGGCCAAGCCTCCCGGGCCGCTGGTCCTGATCTTCCGCCGCCCGGTGTCGGGCGGACATTCCGATCATTCGAAATTCATTCCCGATGTCCAATCCGTCTGCCACGTCTTCCCGCATGACCGCGCCCGAATTGCGCGCGACCACGTCGCTCGCGGCGATCTTCGCGCTGCGCATGCTCGGCCTGTTCATGATCATGCCGGTGTTCTCGGTCTACGCGAAAACCATCCCGGGCGGCGACAACGTGCTGCTCGTCGGCATCGCGCTCGGGGCCTACGGCGTCACGCAGTCGCTGTTCTATATCTTCTACGGCTGGGCGTCCGACAAGTTCGGCCGCAAGCCGGTGATCGCGACCGGCCTCGTGATCTTCGCGATCGGCAGCTTCGTCGCCGCGTCCGCGCACGACATCACGTGGATCATCGTCGGCCGCGTGATCCAGGGGATGGGCGCGGTGTCGTCCGCGGTGCTCGCGTTCATCGCCGACCTGACCTCCGAGCAGAACCGCACGAAAGCGATGGCGATGGTCGGCGGCTCGATCGGCGTGTCGTTCGCGGTCGCGATCGTCGGTGCGCCGATCGTGTTCCACTGGGTCGGGATGAGCGGGCTGTTCGCGATCGTCGGCGTGCTGTCGATCCTCGCGATCGGCGTCGTGCTGTGGATCGTGCCCGATGCGGCCAAGCCCGTGCACGTGCCCGCGCCGTTCGCCGAGGTGCTGCACAACGTCGAGCTGCTGCGCCTGAACTTCGGCGTGCTGGTGCTGCACGCGACGCAGACGGCGCTGTTCCTCGTCGTGCCGCGCCTGCTCGTCGACGGCGGCCTGCCGGTCGCCTCGCACTGGAAGGTCTACCTGCCGGTGATGGGGCTCGCGTTCGTGATGATGGTCCCGGCGATCATCGTCGCGGAAAAACGGGGCAAGATGAAGCCGGTGCTGCTCGGCGGCATCCTGGCTATCCTGATCGGCCAATTGCTGCTGGGCAGCGCGCCGCATACCATCCTGATTGTGGCGGCGGTTCTTTTCGTCTACTTCCTCGGCTTCAATATCCTGGAAGCGTCGCAGCCGTCGCTTGTGTCGAAGCTCGCGCCCGGTTCGCGCAAGGGTGCGGCCACGGGTGTTTACAACACCACGCAGTCGGTCGGGCTCGCGCTCGGCGGCATCGTGGGCGGCTGGCTGCTGAAGCACGGTGGGGCCAATACGGTCTTCTACACGTGTTCGGGGCTCGTTGCCGCGTGGCTTATAATCGCGGCCAGCATGAAAGCGCCGCCGCGCAAGGCCTGAACTCACTTCGGGCAGGCCCCGGCGACTTTCGCCGGCTTGCCCGGCGGGCCGCACCGACAGCATGAGCGGGCGGCCCGGCATCGAATTTACTGGAGAAACACATGGCATCCGTCAACAAGGTCATCCTCGTCGGCAATCTCGGCGCCGATCCTGAAGTCCGTTACCTGCCGAGCGGCGACGCGGTTGCGAACATCCGTCTCGCGACGACCGACCGCTACAAGGACAAGGCGAGCGGCGATTTCAAGGAAATGACCGAGTGGCATCGCGTCGCGTTCTTCGGTCGCCTGGCGGAAATCGTCAGCGAATACCTGAAGAAGGGTTCGTCGGTCTATATCGAAGGCCGCATCCGCACGCGCAAGTGGCAGGGTCAGGACGGCCAGGATCGTTACTCGACCGAAATCGTCGCCGACCAGATGCAGATGCTCGGCGGCCGCGGTGCGGGCGGCGGCGGCGGTGGTGGCGGTGACGAAGGCGGTTACGGCGGCGGCTACGGTGGTGGCGGCGGCGGTGGCCGTGGCGAGCAGATGGAACGTGGCGGTGGCGGCGGCGGTCGTGCCGGCGGCGCAGCGCGTGGCGGTGCAGGCGGCGGCGCGCAAAGCCGTCCGAGCGCACCGGCAGGCGGCGGCTTCGACGAGATGGACGACGATATTCCGTTCTGACTTAGGTTTAGCTATATTCTTCGTGGTAAGAAGCCCGCTCTCCTTTGGAGGGCGGGTTTTTTTCTTTCAAAACTGCTATCAAGTCATAAAACGGAACGGGAGATTGTCGTCCAAATAATGTGTGATCAGCACGATTGGGATCAAGACTATCGAAATCTGCGAATAACTAGTGACGGATGTTAAGCTCTAGGGCACGATTCAACAGCATCTATCCTTTCAAGACGGATGGGTAAATAGAAAAACGGGGGCTAGCATGTTCGACGCGCCGCGGGCGAATGAGTTTACGCAGGGGACGGTATTCTCTTGTGCGTATGCAGAGAATTACAAAGAAGAAATGGTTCACGGGTTGGTGATAACCGCTCGTTGTGACGTTGCGCAGGCGAAGGTTCAAGCATTCTCATATGTACCAGTAATTCCATTGAGTTCATGGTTGTTTGGTGACGGGGCGACAGTTGTTTTTGATCGAGCAGAGTCGGATTACATTAACTCATTTTCTGATCGATTGGAAAAAGATGGATTGTCGAGATCTTTGTTGCAAGCTCATAGTTTTTCTTCAGTGTACGATGCACATTATCGTAAATTTGAAGGTGTGAAAAACAGGGCTGCGCAATGTGAGAAGTTGAAAAATATTATTCGGCAATTGGATGAAACTCGTGATCTTCAAAATAGCAGAGTGGATCGTGAGAGAATGAGGGCGCATTTTCAAATTTGTCGATCACATGTAGACTCGGTAATTAAGGAATTGTCTGGAAATAGACTTTCTGGTTATTATTTGTTGAGAGGGTTGGAGACTTTTGAGGATGGCGGCCCCCGTGATTTCGTGGCGTTACTTCGGGAAGTTCATCATATTCCTAGTGATATTGTTGGTGATATTTCGAGTGGTATCTCAAGGGAGCAGTGGCGGGATCGAGAAAATTTGGGGTTGATTTGCCCACGATTTATATCTGATGGCGATTACGCGCTTCCAGTTGCAAAAATGAAATCTCCTTGGATTGAGCACCTCATGCAGAATTTCGCATTGCTGTTTTCGCGAATTGGTGTGCGCGATAACGATTTGGAAGACGTTAAAAAATCTCTTGATGCAATTGGGGTGAGGTGATGACCATGAAATATCTTTATATTTGCCAGGAAGCCGCTCAGGAGCTGGTCGCGGAAAGGATGCTGCAATCTGCTGAGTTTGAAACCGGTAAATTATTTGCTGGATTTATCCGCGGGGAAGTGAAAATGATGGCGCTTAGTGCCAAAATTGCTGCGGTGTTCTCTGGTGAGGGTGCATATATTGTTTCTCCTGATTCAAGATCTGAAAATTATATTGTCTTTGATCTTGAGGAAGCTCCGAGGTTGTTGTCGCTAGACGATAACGGATTGCTGTTGGTTATTCAAAAAACGCTGCGTTTCGCCATCAAGCTCTGGAATGGCTTGAAGCCAAGTTCTCACGAAAAAGTCTTGGTAAACGGAAAGGCTGTTGTTTTTCCTTATCCAATTGGAATGCAAACGGATTTGCGAGCTGTGATCGAGCGTCAGCCGGATGAACGGAGACGGAGCAAGCGCGAATCCGGCTCGGCGTTTCTCGTTTATAAATTTTCTAGTGATGAAGGCGAAGGTGTTGCTGAAATTGCGCGCGTCACTAATTTTAGAAAAGCCGGAGATGGGCGAGATTCGGCTCTTGCAACGGCATCTGAAGTGATTGCTCGCTCCAACATACGTCCGGTGCTTGGTAGTCAGGCCTTAGCAGTAACGCATCTCGACGCGTCTAATCATGATCGCCCTGCATTTCAAGCGGGGCTGGATGGTTGGCGAAGCGCACTCACTAGTAGGCAACTTGAGTTTGTGAATCGTCGACTGGACGTTCCGCATCGCATTGAGGGGCCGGCGGGAACCGGTAAGACACTTTGCTTGGTGTTGAAGTGTTTGAAATCATTGAAGGACTCCCAGGAGCAAAATGACGAATATCGCGCGCTATTTATTGCGCATAGCGAGGCGACAAAGAGAGCGATTGAAAACCTTTTTGCGATAAATGATCAGGATGGATTTTATTCGACCGAGCGATCATTGTTGGGGGCGGCCCAAGTCCTCAGGGTGACAACCTTGCAGGCACTATGTGCCAATCTGCTTCATCAAGAAATATCTGAGTCTGAGCTCGTCGACCGCGATGCATATGAGTCGAAACAGGTGCAAACTCTATATGCGCGTGAGGCAATTGACAGTGTGATCGATAATGAATTTGATTCGCACCGCCCATTTATGTCGGACGATTTTTCGGATTTTATTTCGAAGACCGATCGATGGATTATTGCCGACATGTTGTGCCACGAAATCAGTGTGCAGATAAAGGGGCGGGCTGATCAGGATTTGGATAAATACAAAAAACTTCATAGGTTGAAAGTTGGTATGCCGGTTGTTTCGGAGGGCGATAGATCATTTGTTTTTTTGATGTATCGGAGATATCAAAATGCTTTGATAGCATCAGCCCAATTTGATACGGATGATGTTGTATTGAGTGCAATATCATCGCTGAATACTCCGATTTGGAGGCGTAGGCGAGGGCGCGAGGGATACGATGGTATTTTTATTGACGAAACGCATCTGTTTAATTTAAATGAATTATCAATTTTTCATCGACTTTCGCGTGACGAAACAACTCAACCAATTGCGTACTCGGTTGATCGTTCGCAAGCGCTTGGTGATAGAGGGTGGACAGATGAAGCCTTTGATTTGATTTTTGATCCTGAATGTGGGGGCGATGGGTCGGCAAGTACTCCGGTGAAATCTATATTTAGATGTTCTCCGGATATTGTAAATCTCGCATTTTCGGTAACTTCGTCGGGAGCGACGCTGTTTACCAATTTTCATGATCCACTTACTACGGCTATTAGTGCTTTTACGTCAGAAGAGGAGAGAAAAACCGAGCGCCCGGTCATGATTCAATATCCCTCTGGTGATGCGATGTTGAGTGGTGCTTTTGCGCGTGCTGATGCGCTTGCCAAAGAAATGGGGGAGACGAAAGCAGATGTTGTGATTATCGCGTTCGGTGACGATATATTCAAGGATTTGCAGGAGCGAGCCAAGAGTGCTAAAAAGCCGGTGGAGATTGTGAAAAGTCGAGGGGATTTGGATGCTGTTGTGCGTGCTCGGCAGGCAGGGCGCTTTGTGCTTACTGCTCCCGAGTTTGTTGGGGGCCTTGAGTTTTCCGCCGCCGTTTTAGTTGGTGTTGATGGCGGTAGAGTGCCACCAAAGGGTGGAACATCATATGAAGATAGTCAGAATTATTTAAGCTACGCGTCCCATCAGCGTGTTTATGTGGCTCTTACAAGGGCTCGCTTCCGTGTTGAGTTGCTTGGGGAAAAAGCGCGAGGGATTAGTTCGATTCTTTCAAATGCGGTTCGTGGTAATCTCATCGATGTCCGCGATGCGTGAGGGTTTATACAATAATTCGGTTCGGGCAAACCATGGCTGACGAACTTCCCGACCTCATCGCTCCGCATCTCGACGTGCTGTTCTGCGGGATCAACCCGGGCCTGACCGCGGCCGCCACGGGGCATCACTTCGCGGGGAGAAGCAACCGCTTCTGGCGCGTGATCCATCTCGCGGGCTTCACGCCGGCGGAAATCTCGCCGCAGGACGATCGCGCGATTCTTCAATATGGCTGCGGCCTGACCGCGGTGGTGAAGCGGCCGACCGCGAGTGCCGATCAGCTTTCGCGCGCGGAATTCATCGCCGCGGCTGCGGAGTTCGACCAGAAGCTGGCGCGCTACGCGCCGCGCTTCGTCGCCTTTCTCGGCAAGGCGGCGTACTCCGCGCTTTCCGGGCAGCGAGAAATCGAGTGGGGGCTGCAACCGGCCCGGATGCAGGGGGCGAGCGTCTGGGTGCTGCCCAATCCGAGCGGGCGAAACCTCGCGTTCAGTCTCGACGATCTGGTCGACGCATACCGTCAGCTTCGTCTGCAGGCGAAGGCCGTTTCCGGTCTCCAACTGGAGGGGCAGGATGCGGCGCGGTGAACCCTCGCCCCGGTGGCCGGGCACCGTGCTGCCGCGCGCATTCTTCGACCGAGTCGCCACCGACGTTGCGCCGCAACTGCTGAACAAGATCCTCGCGGCCGCGGACGGCCGTGCCGGGCGGATCGTCGAAGTGGAAGCCTATGCCGGTGCGATCGACCCGGCTGCGCATACCTACCGCGGCAAGACGCTGCGCAATGCGACGATGTTCGGGCCGCCGGGGCACCTGTACGTCTATTTCACCTATGGCATGCACTGGTGCTGCAACTGCGTGTGCGGCCCGGATGGCGCGGGAACGGGCGTGCTGATTCGCGCGCTCGAGCCGCTGCAAGGGCTCGAGCAAATGCGTGCGGCCCGGCCGCCGCGGACGCGCGATCGCGACCTGTGCCGGGGGCCGGCACGGCTGACCCAGGCGATGGGGATCACCGGCGCGCAGGACGGTGTCGACCTGATCGGTGCGCACGAAGGGTTCGCAATCGTCGACGACGGCATCGCGCCGCCCGCTGATCTGGCGGGCGGGCCGCGCATCGGCATTCGTGTCGGCACGGATCGGCCGTGGCGCTGGAGCGTGCCGGGCAACCTGTACGTCTCGGGGCCAGTGACGCGCCGCTGATACACCCCGTGCCGGAATGCGCACAATTCGACCTGCGTCACGCGACCGCCATTATTGACCGGCTAAGCTTGCCTTTTCGACGTATTCGATCGAGGAGACACAATGCGGCGGGTCGTATTCAACCAGAAGGGCGGCGTGGGCAAATCGACGATCGTCTGCAACCTGGCGGCGATCAGCGCGAGCGAAGGGCTGCGCACGCTCGTCATCGACCTCGATGCGCAGGCGAATTCCACGCGCTACCTGCTCGGCGACGCCGCAGCCGACGCGCAGCCAGGTGTCGCCGATTTCTTCGAAACCGCGCTGACCTTCAACTTCCGCCCGGTCGACGTCGCGTCGTTCATTCATCCGACCCCGTTCGAAGGGCTCGACGTGATGCCCGCGCATCCGGAGCTCGACACGCTGCACGGCAAGCTCGAGTCGCGCTACAAGATCTACAAGCTGCGCGATGCGCTGAACGAACTCGACACCTACGACGCGGTGTACATCGACACGCCGCCCGCGCTGAACTTCTATACGCGCTCAGCGCTGATCGCGGTCGAGCGCTGCCTGATCCCGTTCGACTGCGACGATTTCTCGCGCCGTGCGCTGTACACGCTGCTCGAGAACGTGAAGGAAATCCAGCAGGACCACAACGCGGCGCTCGAGGTGGAAGGGATCGTGATCAACCAGTTCCAGCCGCGGGCGAGCCTGCCGCAGCGGCTGGTCGACGAACTCGTCGAAGAAGGGCTGCCAGTGCTCGCGTCGAGGTTGTCGGCGTCGGTGAAGATTCGCGAGTCGCATCAGCAGTCCAAGCCGGTGATCCATCTGGAACCCGGGCACAAGCTCGCGCAGGAGTTTCTCGCGCTGCATCGCGAGCTGGCCGGCTGATACCGCATTTGCCTGACGATACCGCGGCCGCATCATGCGGCCGCTTTTTATTGCGACCGCAATTCATCCGATCATTGATTCCGTCATTAATAATCCCGAAAACGATTTCATAATAAATCCAGAAAAAACGATTACATAGGTGGCCGCTCCATTTTCAATGCGCTCCGGTTTTCTAATAAACGGAATAATGGATTGGTAAATGTTGCGCGACGTCATGATCCGTTATCCTGTAACAAGGTAAAAATGCATTGCGGGACAGAATGATGTGTGGCTTCGTCTGCGATGTCGGCGCACAGCGGGTTCCAGCGGTCGTCCCGGATGAAAATAAGGGTTTACACCTAGCATTAATGCCATTTAATTGACAATTAATCGATCTAGAATGGGCTTCTTCAACTTCCCGCACTCAAATAAGTGACGGGTTGTCAATAAGGAAGTCTGCTGTCGATCCGGCTTCCAATTTCTTTACGTCGTCTCTCGCATTGCTAACAGGAGCGTGCCCGATGTCCGTATTTGCCCCCGAAAAAATCAACGCCGAATATCAATCCGGTATTGCAGCGTGGTTTGCGATTGCCCGTCCGGCGATCCAAGGTTTCGAGGCTGTCGTCGAACTCAACCTGCAAGCGGCCCGGACGGCGCTCGAGGAATACGAGGACAAGCTGAAGAACGCATTCAACAGCAGCAACCCGGCCGCGGGTTTCGCGCAGCAGATCGCCGCACCGCAGGAAGCGGCCGGCAAGGCCGTGTCGTACGGTCGCCATCTGTTCGACATCGCGGTGTCGACGCAGTCCGAATGGGCGAAGGTCGCGCAAGCGCAATACGAACAGAACGACAAGCGCCTGAAGGACGTGCTTGGCGAGCTGTCGAAGCATGCGCCGGCCGGCTCGGCGCCGGTGGTGGCCGCGCTGAACTCGGCGCTGTCGGCGGCGACCGCCGCGGCCGATTCGGTTCGTGCCGCGACGGGCCAGGCGATCGAAGCCGCGCAGAGCGGTTTCGATGCGGTCAGCGAAACGGCCGCGCGAGGCGCGAAGCAAACGGCTGGCGCCGCTCGCAAGGACGCCGCGGCCGCACGCGAATCGGCTGCGTAATCGCGTAGCCACGCAAGCACGTGTCGCGCACGGGCGCGACACGATTGAGCGGCGCCGGATGGCGCCGGACGCCGCGTGTGCCGCGTGGCGTCCGGCGAACGTCCGGTTTGCCGCAAGACGCCGGTGAACCGGCGAGCCGTACCGGTGTGCCACCCGTTCGAATGGGTGCCGCGCGCTCTACGGCGGCGTGCGATCGCTATCGCGCCGAACGGCCCGGGATGCGCGATCGCCAGCCGAGGCCGGCACGCGCCGGCGTCAAAACGACGAACTGATTTCGATGCAGGAACTGGACATGACGGATGTAGTGATCGTATCGGCCGCGCGGACCGCGGTCGGCAAATTCGGCGGTTCGCTTGCGAAGATTGCGGCGCCCGAGCTGGGCGCGACGGTGATCCGCGCGGTGCTGGAGCGTGCGGGCGTGAAGCCCGAGCAGGTCAGCGAAGTGATCATGGGCCAGGTGCTGACGGCCGGTTCCGGGCAGAACCCGGCGCGGCAGTCGCTGATCAAGGCCGGGCTGCCGACGGCGGTGCCGGGGATGACGATCAACAAGGTGTGCGGCTCGGGCCTGAAGGCCGTGATGCTGGCGGCGAACGCGATCGTCGCGGGCGACGCGGAGATCGTGATCGCAGGCGGCCAGGAGAACATGAGCGCGTCGCCGCACGTGCTGCCGGGCTCGCGCGACGGGTTCCGGATGGGGGATGCGAAGCTGGTCGACACGATGATCGTCGACGGCCTGTGGGACGTGTACAACCAGTACCACATGGGCATCACGGCGGAGAACGTCGCGAAGGAATACGGGATCACGCGCGAAGAGCAGGACGCGTTCGCGGCGCTGTCGCAGAACAAGGCGGAAGCCGCGCAGAAGGCCGGCCGCTTCGACGACGAGATCGTGCCGGTGGCGATTCCGCAACGCAAGGGCGAGACGCTGCAGTTCGCCACCGATGAATTCGTGCGTCACGGTGTGACGGCGGAATCGCTGGCCGGGCTGAAGCCGGCGTTCTCGAAGGACGGCTCGGTGACGGCGGCGAACGCGTCGGGGTTGAACGACGGCGCGGCGGCGGTGCTGGTGATGTCGGCGCAGAAGGCGGCGGCACTGGGCCTGACGCCGCTGGCGCGGATCAAGGCGTACGCGAACGCGGGCGTGGATCCGAGCGTGATGGGGATGGGCCCGGTGCCGGCATCGCGCCGGTGTCTGGAGCGCGCGGGCTGGACGCCGGGCGATCTGGACCTGATGGAGATCAACGAGGCATTCGCGGCGCAGGCGCTGGCGGTGCACAAGCAGATGGGCTGGGACACGTCGAAGGTGAACGTGAACGGCGGGGCGATCGCGATCGGGCACCCGATCGGCGCGTCGGGCTGCCGGATCCTGGTGACGCTGCTGCACGAGATGGCCAGGCGCGATGCGAAGCGCGGGCTGGCGTCGCTGTGCATCGGCGGCGGGATGGGGGTCGCGCTCGCGGTCGAGCGCGCCTGAGCAGGGTCTGACGACTCGTCCCGCGTGCGGCAGCGGCCAGCGTCGCACGCGGGCGAAGCGGTTTTCGCGCACGACAAGCAGTCAACAACACGCGCGAGGTGCCGGTGCGTGCCGCGCCCGCGACGCGGGCGGCTGCGCATCGAAGCGGTGGGGCGGCAGCCTGAGCGACGCCGCCGCTCCGCCTTGATCGATTACTTTTTTGTCGGTAATTAATAGGATGACTAAGCGAATTGCAGTAGTGACTGGTGGAATGGGCGGCCTCGGCGAAGCGGTCAGCATCCGGTTGAACGACGCGGGCCACCGGGTAGTCGTCACGTATTCGCCGAACAACACCGGCGCGGATCGCTGGCTGACCGAGATGCACGCGGCCGGCCGCGAGTTCCACGCGTATCCGGTGGACGTGGCCGATCATGATTCGTGCCAGCAATGCATCGAGAAGATCGCGCGGGACGTCGGCCCGGTCGACATTCTCGTGAACAACGCGGGCATCACGCGCGACATGACGCTGCGCAAGCTCGACAAGGTCAACTGGGACGCGGTGATCCGCACCAACCTCGATTCCGTGTTCAACATGACGAAGCCGGTCTGCGAAAGCATGGTCGAGCGCGGCTGGGGCCGCATCGTCAACATCTCGTCGGTGAACGGCTCGAAAGGGTCGGTCGGCCAGACCAACTATGCGGCCGCGAAGGCCGGCATGCACGGCTTCACGAAGTCGCTCGCGCTCGAGATCGCGCGCAAGGGCGTGACGGTGAACACGGTGTCGCCGGGCTACCTCGCGACGAAGATGGTCACGGCGATTCCGCAGGACATCCTCGACTCGAAGATCCTCCCGCAGATTCCGGCGGGCCGGCTCGGCAAGCCCGAGGAAGTCGCGGCGCTGGTGGCTTACCTGTGCTCGGAAGAGGCCGGCTTCGTGACGGGCTCCAACATCGCGATCAACGGCGGCCAGCACATGCATTGACGCGGGGCGGCCCGGCGGTGTGCGCGCACCTGCCGGGCCGCGTTCCGCACGATCCAGTGCCGGGGCGGCGGCAGGCGCGCCGCTTCGGCTTCGCATTCCGGAGAAGGCATGGGCGATACCTGGATGGGACTCGTAATCGGCGGCACGGCACTGGCCGTCGCGCTGACGATGGCAGTCTCGCTCTACTGGCTCGAGCGGCGCCGTGCGCGGCTGCTGCGGAACTTCGATCATCGCGATTGCTCGCTCGTCGCGTACGGCAGGTGCTTCGCACGCGTGCGGACCCGGCCGGCACGCCGCCTGCGCGGCGCGCGTTGACGGCGGCATCGCGGCAGTGACGCGTCACGCTTGACGAGCGGTCGTGCATCGCGCGCATGCCTGCGGGGATGCGCGCGATGCCCTTGATCAATCGTTCTTTTCGCTCTTCCCGCCCGACTCGCCCGAGTCGTTCTTGTGGAAGATCCGCTTCGTCGTGCGCTTGGTGGCATCCCAGCCTTCGCGCGACGCGTGTGCGACCCCGTGGCCGACCGCCTTCGCGGCGCTCGCGGTCGCGTGGCCGAAGCTGCGGGCCGCCTCGCCGGTCTTGTGCGCGGCTTCCTTCGAATCGTGCTTGATGTCCTGCTTCACTTCCGACATGTCCGCGTGCGCGATCGGGCTGATCAGCGCCAGAACGAGCGCGGTGCCAATGAACTGACGAACTTTCACGACCTGGTTTCCTTCTCTTGGGTAAGCGGCTTCATCGAGGATTCGCATCGCCGGCTGGCGCCGCGCCCGGGCGTAACGCGCCGGCCGCCGACGCGTCGAGCATCACCGCGGCGCGGCCGGACAGCAGCACGCGATCGCCGCAGCGCAGCGCGAAGCCGTACAGCACCGAGCGGGCGTCGCCGCTCACGCGTTCCGCTTCGACGACGAGCGGCTGCGCGAACGTGTCGAGCCGGTCGACGAACGCGTCGACGTTGCGCACGCTCGCCAGGTAGCCGACGCGCGGGCGCGTTTCGTGCGCATCGAGCAGCGCGCCGTGCACGGCCATCGCCTGCGCCGCGTATTCGATCCCGCAGACGGCGGCAAGCCGGCCGTGCGCGCGCAGCGGGTTGTGCGGATCGCGGTGGCTCGTCGCAGTGCAGCGGATGCGAGCGGCATCCCACGCATCGACCGTATCGAGCACGCACATCGTGCCGCCGTGCGGAATGTGCGCGGCGATCCACGCGTGGTCGAGCGGCGGTGCGAGCGGGATCGTCGCGGTCATCACGCGCGCTCCGCGAACGTATCCGGCATCGCGACGTCGACCTGCACGCGCGTATCGGCCAGGTAGTCGAGCACGACGCGTGTCGAACGCCGCGCGGCGATGGCGTCGAGCAGCGGCAGCACGCGCGCGGCCGGATTGCCGGCGCGTAGTGCGTCGAGCTCGGCATGCGCGAGCGGCGTGGCGGGTGCGTCGGCGAGCTGCACGTCGATGCGGGCGAGCGCGCGTTCGCTTGCTTCCGGCGCGAGCACGAGTGCCACGCCGAATGCGTCGCCGATCGGGCGCACCGCACGCAGCGGTTCCGGATAGTCGGTGTCGTACGCGATCAGCAGCGTCGGCACGCGATCGACCACGACCTGGCACAGGCTTTCCAGCAAGCCCGCGGCAAAGCTGCCGTCGTGCGCGCACAGCACGTTCGACGTCGCCATCGCGCGGGTCGCGATGCTCCAGTAGCCGGCCGGCGCGTTGTGCACGGAGTTGTGGAAGCGCGTCGGCGACAGCTGGCGGTCGTCGCCCGCCAGCGTCTCGCAGATCGCGTGGCAATTCTGGCCGTCGCCGCCCGACGCGCTGAACACGGTCGCGATCGTCGCGGCATCGCGTCCGCTCGCGACCACCGCTTCGTGGCCGGCCGCGAGCGCCACGCGCACGACGGGGCCGGTGCGGCGCCGCTCGGCCGACGGCAGGCCGGCCGGTGGAGGCAGCTCGGTGCGGGCGGGCGCATACGGTACGCGGCCCGCGAGCACGTCGGCCGCGTGCGGCCAGTCGTTCAATCCGGGCCCGATGAGGCCGATGCTTTCGATGAAGGCGGTGAGTGTCATGGCGGGCCTCAACGGCGGGCGTGGTCGGCGCGGCCGAGGATCAGGCTGCAGTTCGTGCCGCCGAAGCCGAACGAATTGGACAGGACGGCGCGCACGCGGGGAGCGCGGCTCGCGAGCACGTAGTCGGCGGCGAGTGCCGGGTCGGGCTGCGTCGTGTTGACGCCGGCCGGCACGAACTGCTCGCGCAGCGCGAGCGCGGCGACGACGGCCTCGAGCGCCCCCGCCGCGCCGAGCGTATGGCCGGTCGCGCCCTTCGTCGAGCTGCACGGCGTGCTGGCGAACAGCGCGCCGATCGCACGGCTTTCGGCGGCGTCGTTGCTCGGCGTCGCGGTGCCGTGCAGGTTCACGTAGTCGATGTCGGTTGCGCCCAGGCCGGCGGATGCAAGCGCCTGCTCGATCGCGACGCGCGCGCCGAGCCCGTCCGGATGCGGCGACGACATGTGATGTGCGTCGCTCGATTCGCCGATGCCGAGCAGCAGGATCGCATCGGCGTCGAGTGCGGCGGGCGGGTCGGGCACGCGTTCGACGAGCGCGAACGCGGCGGCCTCGCCGATCGAGATGCCGTCGCGTGCGACGTCGAACGGCCGGCACGGCTGGCGCGACAGCAGCTCGAGCGAATTGAAGCCGTACAGCGTCGTCAGGCACAGCGAATCGACGCCGCCGACGACGGCCGCGTCGATCAAGCCCGCTTCGATCATGCGGCGCGCGGAGCCGAACACTTTCGCGCCGGACGAGCACGCGGACGAGATCGCCATCGCCGGCCCGCGCAGCGCGAAAAACGCGCGCACGAACGCGGCCGGCGAATACGGGTTGTGCGTCTGCGCGTAGCGGAAGTCGGCGGGCAGCGCGCCGCTCGCCGGATCGCGGCGCTGGTATGCGTGCTCGGTCTCGAGGATGCCGGCCGTGCTCGTGCCGATGAATACGCCGACGCGCGCCGCACCGTAGCGCGCGACGGCCGCCGCGACGCGTGCGTCGAAGCCGTCCTGCGTGAGGCCGAGTTGCGCGAGGCGGTTGTTGCGGCACGCGAAGTCGGCGAGATCGGCCCGCACGGGCTGCGCATCGACGTCATCCACCGCGCCGATCCACGTGTCGAGATCCGCCCGTTCGAAGTCGCAGGGCTGGAGCCCGCCGCGCGCGTTGCGCAGCGCATCGAGGGTCGCATCGAGGCCGCGGCCGATGCAGCTGGTGGCGGTGAAGTGCGAGAGCAGGAGAGGTTTCACGAGGGTCGCATCCGGTGGCCGGAACGGGCGCCGCAGCAGGGCTGGCAGGCGCGCCGTTCGAGGTCAGATTTTATCAAACGGGGGTGCCGAATTGGCCGGCTCGCCCCGCCCGCCGGGCGGCTCCGGCGCGAGCGCCGCGCGCAGCGTGGTCCAGTGCAATTGCGCATCGGCGGCCGCGCGCAGCACCGCTTGCAGCACGTCGAGCACGACCGGTTCGCCGCGCGCATCGCGCGCCGCATGGCCGTCGTGCACGAGCAGGATGTCGCGCGCCGCGAGGCCGTGCAGCAGGCGGCGCGTGACGGTCGCGGCATCGCGCGCACGCGTGTCGAAGCCGCGCCGCGTCCAGCTCGCCAGCTGCAGGCCGAGTTCGCACAGCACCGGCTCGAGAAACGGGTTGCGTAGGCCGGCCGGCGCACGGAAGAACAGCGGGCGCGTGCCGGTGAGCTCGGTCAGCGTCTGCTGCGCGGCCGCGATCTCGGGCCGCAGCGCGGCGGGCCCCGACAGCGAGAACGTGTGCCGGTGCCGCTGGCTGTGGTTCTCGATTGCGTGACCGCGCGCGACGATCGCCTCGATCCAGCGCGGATGACGGCGTGCGAGATCGCCGATGCAGAAGAACGTCGCGCGCGCGTCGTAACGGTCGAGCAGGTCGAGCACGCGCGGCGTGACGTCCGGGTCCGGGCCGTCGTCGATCGTCAGCGCGATGCGGCGGCCAGCGTTGGCCGGCAGGCGCGTCCAGTTCGGGCCGAGCAGCGTGCTGCGCGGCCACAGGCCGGCGGCGGTCAGCGCGAGATGCGACGCGACCACGCCCCCGAGCGCCCACGGCCACGCGGCCGGCTGCGCGACGACGGCCGCCGCCGCGCCCGCATGCAGCGCGGCCGTGCCCGCGATCAGCGGCGTCGGCTTCCAGCGGCGCGTATCGCCGGGCTGTCGCGACGGAACGGACGACGGCGCGTTCATGCGCGGTTTCCTCGATGACGGTTGATGGCCGCAACCTCGGCCGGGCGCGGCGCGAGAATCGCCGCGAACGCGAGCGCGAGCATCGCACCCGGGCCGACGGTCAGCCCGAAGGTTTCGAGCAACGGCACGCGCGACAGCGCCAGCAGCCCGAAGCCGGCAACCGTTGCGAGATTCGCGATCAGCAGCGACACGAGCGTGTACGGCGTGACGGGCTGCGCGTCGTCGCGCTTGCAGAAGAACAGCGCGTAGTTCGAGCCGACCGCGACGATCAGCAGCATCCCGACGAGATGCAGGATCGTCAGCTGCACGCCGGCGAGCGCGAAGCCGGCCGTCACGACCAGCACGGCCGCGACGAGCGGCGCGAGCGCGTGCACGGCGCGGCGCGGCGAGCGCAGCGCGATCAGCAGCAGCACGGCGATCGCGGCGAAGCCTGCGAGCGACAGCCGGATGTCCTCGTGCACGTAGCTCACGTACAGGCGATCGGCTTCGGCCTTCATGTCGACGAACAGCGCATCGGGCACGCCCGCGCGGGCGACGGCTTCGCGAATCGGCGTGGCATCGAGACTCGATGCCGGTTGCGCGGCGCGGGCGGCATCCGGCGCACGCAGCGGCAGCATCGCGCGCCAGCGGCCGTCGCGTTCGGTCAGCAGCGCATCGACGGCGAGCGCCATCGACGTGCCGCGCAAGTCCGCGCGCGTCAGCAGCGGTGCGTGGCGCGCGGCCCCGACGTCGGTGATGAACGGTGCGAACAGGTCGGGCTTGACCGCGATCGGCTGGTTCGCGACGGCGTCGCGCATCCGCGCGGCGAGCACGTCGGCATCCGGCAGGCTCGCCTGGCGTGCGCGCTGCGCGGCGTCGCTCGGCAGGTAGCGCGCGGGGCTTTCGAAGCCGGCGAGCGCGCCCCGGTCGACGAGCGGCTGCAATTGCGCGGCGACCTTTTCGGCGCCTTCGAGCGCGGTTTGTTCGGTCGAGGCGGAAATCACGACGAGATAGCGCACATCGGGCGCGCCGACATCGGCGCGCAGCCGCGCGTCGAGCACCTGCGCTTGCGCCGGCACGGGGCTGAGCGCGGCGAGCTCGCGGCTCCACAGCCCGTCGCGATGCAGCACGAGCGTCGCGGCCGCGGCGATCACCAGCACGGCGAGCGGCCAGCGCAATCGCGGCGCGGCGTCGGCCGCACGCGCGAGCACGGCGCCGACGCGCGACACGTCGCGGATCGCGACATGCTCGCCGCGCAGGTGCGGCAGCACGAAGCGCGTGACGAGCGCGGCGGCCGTCAGCCCGACGATCGAATACAGCCCGAGTTGCACGAGGCCCGGGAATCCGGAGAACAGCATCGACGCGAACCCGCACACGGACGTCAGCACGCCGAGCCGGATCGTCGGCCAGTACGCGGCGACCCATGCGCGCGTCGCGTCGGCCGGGCGCGCCGCGCCACGCGTGCCGGCCTGCGCCGATTGCACGAACAGGTAGATCGAATAGTCGACGGCTTCGCCGATCAGCGTCGTGCCGAAGCCGAGCGTCAGCCCGTGGACCGTGCCGAACGCGATGCTGACCGCCGCGATGCCCGCCGCGACACCCGTCAGCACCGGCAGCAAGCCGAGCGCGAGCGTGCGCGGCGAACGGTACAGCGTCAGCAGCAGCGCGACGATCAGCACGACGCTCGCCATCGACAGCCGCTCGACGTCATGCCGGATCGTGTCGCGCGTGTCGACCGAGAACACGCCGGGGCCCGTCATCGCGAGCGTGGTCGCGGCGGTGTTCGGCACGGCCTGCTTGGCGGCGGCGAATGCATCGCGCACGGTGTGGATCGCGCGGGCCTGCGCGTCGGTATCGGAACCGGCGGCGGCCGTCTGCACGACGAGCACCGCGCGCGTGCCGTCGCGCGATGCCCACACGCCATCGCGGCTCGCCGGTTCCGCCGCGCTGTCGAACTGATCGACGAGCGTGGCGACTTCGCCGGTCGGGTCGCGCGGCAGCATCGCCTTGGCCACGAGGCCGGCCGACGAACTCAGCAGGTCGAGGCTGTCGCCGAGCGCCTGATGCAGGCCGGCGGCGCTGAAGCGCTGCGGCGTGACGGCCGGGCTCAGCAGGTAGCGGTGATCGAAGATGAACTGGCGATCGCGCGCGTCGTTCGCGGCTTCGCCGTTGTGAACGGCCGCGAATTGCGGATCGGTGCGCAGCGCGCCGGCGACGCGTCGCGACAGCGCGGCGCGCGTCGTGGCATCGCCGCCGTCGATCGCGACGAGGATCAGCCGCGACACGACGCCGTCGCGCAACTGGTCGACGAGCACGCGCTGCCCGGCGCTCGGCGCGCTCGGCAGGAACGCGGACAGGTCGGCCGTGAAGTGCGCGCGCCCGATCGCGACGCCGCATGCGACGAGCGCGAGCAGCCACGCGAGCACGGCACGCTGCCGCAGCGCGTGCAGGCGGCGCGCGACCGGTGACGCGGGGGGCCGGGTGCGTTCGTCCATCAGTTCGGGTTCGCCGGAACGGGCCGCAGCCGCATCACCGAGCGGTCGCCGTCGGCCTGCCGGATCGCGACGCTGCGCAACACGTCGCGCGTACCGTCGAGCGTGATCGTGCTGACGACTTTCAGCATCCGCGAGTCGAGCGGCGTGAGCGTCAGCGTCCAGTCGTCGCCGCGCCCGGCGAGCGCGACCTTGTACACCTGTTCGAGCGCGAAGCGGTTGCCGGCGAGCGTCGCGCGGATGCTGTCGATGAACGCGCCGAGTTCCGGATAGCGTGCGAGCGCGAGCGTGAACTTGCGGTTGTTGCGCTCGACGGTGAGCATGTCGCCATCGACGACGAGGTGTTCGGGCTTCGGGCTCAGCGTGTGCTTCTCGAGATGGTCGGGCGCGACGAACACGAGTTCGCCGGATGATTCGACCGGCTGCGTCGCGATCGACAGGGTCTTCGTCTCGGTGAACGTCGCGCGCCCCGACTTGTGTTGCGCAAGCGTCGACATCAACCGGTCGAGGTTCCACGCCGGTGCCGTGTCGGCCGCCTGCGCGGGCGCGGCAGCCAGCGCGATTGCGGCGGTGGTCGCAGCGACGGCGACGGCCAGCGTGCGGACGGCGCGACGCAGCGTGGACGGGAGCGTGGGCAGGCAGCGGCGAACGGCGGTCATGCGTCGGAATCCCTCGTGGCGGACAGGTCGGCACCGGCGCATGCCGCGTCGCTGCGTGCGGTCGCGGTTGCGGCATCGCCGCCTTGCCAGAAGTCGAAATAGTTGAACCAGTTGTACGGTGCCGCGCGGCAGTATTTGTCGAGCAGCGCGACGTAGCGCACGAGTGCCGCGTCGACGGCCGCCGCGCGTGCGTCGCGCCGCACGTCGGAGAAATCGGCGAGCGTCTCGAAGTGCACATCGTAGCGGTTGCCGTCGCGATAGAGGCCCGTCATGAAGATCACCGGGCGCTTCAGCATCGCGGCCATGTAGAGCGGCCCGAGCGGGAACGCGGCGGGCGCGCCGAGCAGCGGCAGCCGGCGCAGCGACGCGGCCGCGTCGTCGAGCAGCGTGCGGTCGGCGAGCATGCCGACCATGCAGTTCGCGTCGAGGCGCTCGCGCACCTTCAGCATCGAGTCGACCTGCCCGAGCGGAATCACCTCCGGCTGCGCGGCGGGATTCACCGCGGCGAGCGTCGCGTTGATCTTGCGCGCGTTCTTCTCGTACATCGTCACGACCACGCGCAGGGCCGGGTGCGTGCGGCCGATCGCGCGCACGACCTCGAAGCTGCCGAGGTGCGCGCCCATCAGGAACGCGCCGCGTCCGCCCGCGAGCGCGTCGTCGACGAGCGTTTCACCGTGCAGCCGGATGTCGAACAGGTCGAAGCGTCCGTTCATCAGGTAGATGCGGTCGTGGATCGTCGCCGCGAACGTGAACACGTGCCGGTACACGTCACGCCAGCGCACGGGGCGTCCGAGCACGCGGCGCAGGTAGTCGCGCGACGCCGCGCACGCAACCGGCGAGAACAGCACGAAATACGTCGCGATCAGGTGCAGCACGACGCGTGCGCGCTGCCGGCCGAAGCGCAGCGAGATCCATGTCATCGCGCGCAGCAAGCCCGCATTGCTGCGTTCCTGGCGTTCGGCCCACGCGGTGCGCTTCATGGCTGCGCGCCATCCTGCGCGGCCGGCGGCGCTGACAGAACGCCGCTCGCGACTTCGCGCGCCCCGGCGCGCAGCGTGAAGCGGATCGCACCGCTCGCCGCGGCGTCGTACGCGAGATCGAGCGGTTCGCCGGGTGCGACCGGGCTCAGGAATTTCGCGGACCCGAGCCGCCACGTGTGCAGCGGACGGTCGAGAGCCGCACCGATCGCATGGATTGCGTGATCGAGCAGCACGACGCCCGGCACGACCGGATGGCCGGGGAAGTGGCCGGGCAGTGCCGGGTGATCGGCGGGGATCGTGAACCCGAGCGCCGGCGCGGGCGCGCCGGCCGGGTCGCGGATGGGCGTCGGCGCGGCTGCGGTGCGCGCATGTTGCGCCACGAGCGCGGCGAGCACGTCGCGCGGCAGCTTGCCGGTTTCGTTGCGCGGCAGCGCGTCGACGAACACGAGCGGGCGCGGCATGAACGCGGGATCGATCCGCTCGCGCAGCGCGCGCTGCAGATCGGCGGCCGCGAGCGTCGGTGCGACGACCAGCGCGACGAGGCGCGTGACCGGTTCGAGGCCCGCGCCGGCCTGGGCGGGCGCGGCTTCGTCGGGCATGAAGAACACGCCGTCGATCACCTGCGCAATCGCATTGAGCTGATGGTTCAGGTACGCGAGCGACGTGCGCTTGCCGGCGATGTTGACGAGGTCGGCCTTGCGGCCGTGCAGCAGGAACCGGCCGTCGCCGAGCAGTTCGAGCGCATCGCCCATCGGCACGGGCGCCTCGACGTGCCCGCCCGACACCCAGATCGTCGGCTCGCCGTCGTCGCTTTCCGGTTCGTCGCGCGCATCGAGCCGGATGCCCGGGAACAACGCCCAGGTCGCGCCTTGCGACGTGCGACGGGTCGCGATCTGGCCGGTTTCGGTGCTGCCGTAGATCTCGACGAGCGGCGCGTCGAGCGCGGCTTCGGCTTCGCACGCGAGCTTTTCCGACAGCGGCGCGGTGGCCGACAGCACGAGCGCCGCGGGCGGCAGCGCCTGGCCGGCCGCCAGCAGCGCGCGCAGGTGGATCGGCGACGTGACGAGCACGCGCGGCTGCGGGATCGTGTCGAGTTCGTCGCGAATGTCGACCGGGTAGAACGGCTGGCGGTTGCTGAACGCGAGGCCGCCGATCAGCGCGAGCAGCACCGTCGACTCGAAGCCGTACATGTGCTGCGCGGGCACCGTGCCGATCAGCGTGGCCGCGCGGCCGTCGAGCAGCCCGAGGCGGTCGGCCGCCGCGCGCACGCAGCCGACCAGGAAGCCCCAGGTCTTGCGGTGCGGCACCGGTGCGCCGGTCGAGCCGGACGTGAACACGTAGGCCATGATTCGCGCCGCGTCGATCTGCGGCACGACGAACGGCGCATCGCTCGCGCGCTCGCCGGGGGCGGCATCGGGGTACGCGAAGCGCGGCAGGTCGATCGCGCAGTCGGGCGCGTCGTGCAGGCAGAACGCGTCGGGCGCGAACGATGCGAGCTGGCGAACCATTTCCGGCGTGTGCGTCGACGGCAGCAGGCTGATCTTGCCGGCAACGAGCGCCGCGCACAGGCTGACCGCGAAGCGGTAACGGTCGCGGCACACGTTGAACACGTGGCCGCCGGCGGGCAGCGCGGCGGCCACGCGCGCGACGTCGGCGACGAATGCGCGCACGGTGACGGGCGCGCCGTCGCGCCAGGCGATCGTCTGGTCCGGCGACGAATGGAAAACCAGCGGGTGAGTCGGCATAAATCGGTCGAAACGGGAGCGAAGGCCGGCGCGGCGCGCCGGCCGGGAATTCATCGTGACGGCTGCGATGCGTGCGTCGTCGCGCGATACGCGCGCACCGCATCGACCATGCGCGGCCGCGGTTCGTGCGGCAGTGCGAACCGCCGGCACGCATGCTCGGCGGCGAACATCACGGCGACGAGCGGCGGCGACAGGTAGTTCGCGAACGTCGACCACGTGACGATCGGCGCGGTCGCGAACAGCAGCGTCGACACGGCGGCGATCGCGACGAAGAACAGCGTCCATGCGAGCGTGATCTGCCGGGTGTAGCGCGCGACGGCCGGCGTGATCGCGCCGTGGATCATCGTCGCGAAGCGCGTGCACAGCGGCACCTGGCCGGCGGCGAGCGTGCGGCCGAACACTAGCGCCATCGCGAGGTTGAAACTCGCGTGTTCCAGATACAGGCCCCATTCGAAATGCCGGGCGAGCGGCACGCGCGCGGCCCACAGCACGGTGGCGGCAAGCAGCCACGCCGGCACGAGCCATGCGCGATGCGGCGAGCGCAGCGCCGCACCGAGTGCGAGCAGCAGCGGCGGCACCAGTGCCATCGCGAGGCCGAAGCCGTGCGCGCCGGGTGTCGCGGCCGCGTAGTGCGCGCCGGCCTGGTACGCCGCGACGGCGCCGACCGCGGCGAGGCCGCGCGCGGCGGGCAGCAGCCGGCTCATCGGCGGCCTCCGCGCACACGGCGCGCGAACGCATGCCCGGCGGCCGGGCGGCAGCGGGCGGACGGGCGAACCGGAACGGAGCGGAAGGTCGGGCGCGGCATGACTGGCGACATCGGGCGGATCGTGGCCGGACGTGGTGGTCGGGCCGTCAAACATCATATGAATGGCGGCTGGGACGCGGGTCCGGGCCGGTGGTCGGGCACGCTCATTTTAGGGCCGCGGCACCGCGTGTTCGGGGCGGGCGCGAACGGGTTTTGTAACCGATTGTATGGCGCGGGACGAACGGTTTGGCGGGGTCGGTCCATTTCCATCCAAAGCGGCTCAAGCGTCTCGTGCATTCGGGTCCCGAAACGGGCTGCGGTGCCGGCTCGCCAGTCTGTAACCATTGGCCGTATACGGCCCGATACCCGTTCGTCTAGAATCCGCGTAACTTTTACAAACGATCCCCCAATAAAGCAGGCGGGGAAGCCGGCAGACGCCGGAGGGACGGAGATTCGCACGCGCCGGGCGTGCATGGCGACAGCCGTTTCCGGGCACCTTCCGCTGCCACGGGCCGCCTGCCCGCACGCATGATGAACGCACTGGAACAAGAGCTCGCCACGCTGATCATCGGCGAACTGAATCTCGAAGACGTCACGCTCGAAACAGTGACGGCCGAGACCCCGCTGTATGGCGAGGGTTTCGGGCTCGACTCCATCGACATCCTGGAAATCGCCCTGCTGATCTCGAAGAAATACGGCTTCGAGCTGCGTTCGGACAATCCGGACAACCAGAAGATCTTTGCGACGCTCGGTGCACTGGCGGCGTACGTCGCCGCGCACCGCACGAAGTGACGGGGTCGCGCCACGGGCGCGACGTGCAGATGATGACGGCAGGCGGCCGCGATCGGCAGACGATACGCGGCCGCGTCGGTCGAGGTGGAACGCGATGAACGGAGCAATTCGATGCGGGGTCTCGTGACGGGCGGCAGCGGCGCACTCGGGCAGGCGATCTGCACGGCGCTCGCGCAGGCTGGCCACGAAGTGTGGGTGCATGCGAACCGTCATCTCGCGCAGGCGGAGGCGGTCGCGCAGCAGATCGTCGCGGCCGGCGGCACCGCGCACGCGATCGCGTTCGACGTGACCGACGCCGATGCGACGCTCGCCGCGCTGAAGCCGTTCATCGACGATGCGCCGGTGCAGATCCTCGTCAACAACGCGGGCATTCACGACGATGCGCCGATGGCCGGCATGTCGCGCCGGCAGTGGCACAGCGTGCTCGACGTGACGCTCAACGGCTTCTTCAACGTCACGCAGCCGCTGCTGTTGCCGATGATCCGCACGCGGCGCGGCCGGATCGTCAACATCGCGTCGGTGGCCGGCGTGACCGGCAATCGCGGCCAGGTCAACTACGCGGCCGCGAAGGCGGGGCTGATCGGCGCGACGAAGTCGCTGTCGCTGGAGCTCGCGTCGCGCGGCATCACCGTGAACGCGGTCGCGCCCGGCATCATCGAATCGCCGATGGCCGGGTACGCGTTTCCCGCGGAACGCATCAAGCAGCTCGTGCCCGCGCAGCGCGCGGGCCGGCCCGACGAAGTCGCGGCGATGGTCGCGTATCTGGTGTCCGACGCCGCGGCCTATGTGACGGGGCAGGTGCTGTCCGTCAACGGCGGGCTCGCCTGACGAAGCGCGCAGCGTCGGCGTGACGTAACGCAACGCGGCGCAGGCCGCGAGGTTGCGCGGCCTGCGCCGCATAGTGAGGAAATCGAAGTGTCCGTGCATCCAGTCGACGCCGAACGGCGCCCGTGTTCCTTGTCGTCCTCCACCGCGCCCGTCGTGCGCGGGCAGACGGCGGCCGGGCCGGCCGCATCGCGATCGGGCGAAGCGCTCGCGCACGGCGGCGGCCGAGCACTGCGGCTCGTCCGGACGAGCCATGCGCGGCTCGCCGCATTGCTGCACGATGCGCGTGGCAGTGGCGATGGATTCGAGCGCGCGTTTCCCGGCGCATTGGGTGCGGTATGCATCGGCGCGGACACGGCTTCGCATGCCGAATCACGAGCGGACGCGGCAGCACGGATGCTGGCCGAAGTCGTGCCCGACCTGCCGGTCGCCCCGGTGCCGATGACGCTGCTCGGCGCCGGCATCGCGCCGGACGACGCCATCTGCGAAATCTGGCAATGCCGTGCGCGCGACCTGCGCAGCGAACGGCGCGGCGCGCTGCACTATCGGTACAGCGAAACGGCGGGCCTCGTGTTCGGCAGCATCGTCGTGCACGAAGCAGCACGTGAGGCGAACGAATCGCACGACAGCGGCACCCCGCTCGAACGCGCGACCCGCGACGCGTACCGCGCACTGTTCGACGTGCTCGATTCGCTCGGCATGCCGCATCCGCTGCGCATCTGGAATACCGTGCCGGCGATCAATGCGATGCAGTTCGGGATCGAGCGCTATCGTCAGTTCAATATCGGCCGCCAGCACGCGTTCGATGCGTGTCGCCGCGCGCTGACGGGCGGCGTGCCGGCCGCCTGCGCGCTCGGCTCGGTCGTGCCGGTCGCGGGCGATGCATCGCCGGCCGCGCCGCTCGCGATTCATTTCCTCGCGAGCCGCACGCCGGCCGATCCGGTCGAGAACCCGCGCCAGGTCAGCGCGTATCACTATCCGGCCGAGTACGGCCCGCGTGCGCCGACGTTCGCGCGCGCCGCCGCGTGGTCGGACGGCGATGCCGCGCCGGTGCTGTTCGTGTCGGGCACCGCGAGCATCGTCGGGCACCGCACCGTGCATCACGGCGACGTCGTCGCGCAAACGCGCGAGACGGTCGCGAACCTCGCGGCCGTGCTCGAGCAGGCCGCGCGCCAGGGGCACGGCCCGTTCTCGCTCGCCGACCTGAGCTATCGCGTCTACGTGCGCGACGCCGGCGATGCCGCGGCGCTGGCCGCGATCGAGCGCGTGCTGCGCGAGGCGGCCGGCCCCGGCGTGCGGCCGCTCGTCGTCCATGCGGACGTGTGCCGCGACGACCTGCTGGTCGAGATCGAGGCCAGCACGGGTCATCAGGAGGCGTGGCTGTCATGAAGCGAGAAAACCTCACGATCGAGCCGCCGGCCCCGCATGCGGGCGACGTCGACGAAGCCTGCCGACGGTCGCCGGCAAGTCATAAACTTTTGTCAGGATCCCCGTCTTCGCAATCGGCCGTTTCCATGTCCAAGCTGCACGCCTCGTCCACCCATCTCGTCCTGATTCCGAGCTACAACCCGGGTGCCAAGGTCGACACGACCGTGCGCAATGCCCGCGCGCAGTGGAATCCGGTGTGGGTCGTCGTCGACGGCAGCACCGACGGCAGCGCCGAACGGCTGCAGGCGATGGCCGAGCGCGACCCGGGGCTGCGCGTGATCGTGCTGCCGGAGAACCGCGGCAAGGGCGCCGCGGTGCTCGCCGGGCTCGACGCGGCGGCCGCGAGCGGCTTCACGCATGTGTTGACGATGGATTCCGACGGCCAGCATCCGGCCGACCTGATTCCCGCATTCATGGCCGCGTCGCAGGCCGCGCCCGACGCGATGGTGCTGGGCGTGCCGAAGTTCGACGCGAGCGCGCCGCAGTTGCGCGTGCAGGGGCGCCGGCTGTCGAACGCGTGGGCCGACCTCGAGACGCTGTGGGCCGGGATCGGCGATTCGCTGTACGGGTTCCGCGTGTATCCGGTCGCGCCGCTGGCCGCGATCATGCGCCGCCAGCCGTGGATGCGCGGCTTCGACTTCGATCCCGAGGCGGCCGTGCGGTTGTGCTGGGCCGGCGTGCGGCCGATCCGCATCGACGCGCCGGTGCGCTATTTCGGCCGTCACGAGGGCGGCGTCTCGCACTTCCACTACGGCCGCGACAACGCGCTGCTCGCGTGGATGCACCTGCGCCTGTTCACCGGCTTCGCGGTGCGGCTGCCGATGCTGGTCGCGCGGCGGCTGACGCGACGCCACGGCCAGACGGCCTGAGCCCGCCCGTTTCCCGTTCCGGTCGTCGCCCGGCTGCGGCGATTGCTCCGTTTTCCGTCGTCAATCCCGTGTCGACGCGCCGTTTCGTCCCTGTTCGTCGAGTAATCAACGTGTCATCGGATGTAAACATCTGGTAATTTTCTGCCGGATTATGCAAAATCGCCGCTCCCAAATACAACTATCGAGGGATTCCGGGATGCAACTCAAGAAAGCGGTGGCAGCGTGTGGCGTGGCGTTTCTGTTGAGCGCGTGCGGCGGGGTACAGAGCCTTGACGCGAACAGCCTGACGTCGGCGGGGACCAGCCTGTACAAGGCAGCGACGCTGTCGGACAGCGACATCGCCGCACTGTCGAACGACTCGTGCAAGGCGAGCGATGCCGAATCGAAGATCGCGCCGGCGAACAGCGCGTACGCGAAGCGCCTGACGAAGGTGATGAAGGGCTTCGGCGACATGACGCTGAACGGCCAGAAGATCAACTACAAGGTCTACATGACCAAGGACGTCAACGCGTGGGCGATGGGCAACGGCTGCGTGCGCGTGTACAGCGGCCTGATGGACCAGATGAACGACGACGAGCTGCGCGGCGTGATCGGCCATGAAATGGGCCACGTCGCCCTGGGTCACTCGAAGAAGGCGATGCAGACGGCCTACGCGGTCAGCGCGGCGCGCACCGCGGCCGGCGCGGCATCGCCGGGCGTGGCGGCACTGACGAGCTCGCAGCTCGGCGACATCACCGAGAAGTTCATCAACGCGCAATTCTCGCAGACGCAGGAAAGCGCGGCCGACGACTACTCGTTCGACCTGATGAAGCAGAAGGGCATGAACCAGAAGGGTCTCGTCACCGCATTCCAGAAGCTCGCGAAGCTCGACGGCGGCAAGAGCTCGATGATGGATTCGCACCCGTCGTCGGCGAGCCGTGCGCAGCACATCGAGGATCGCATCGCGAAGGGCAGCTGATCGCGCAACCGGTCGCCTGCCGCGGCGGGCGATCCAGCGGCGACATGAAAAACCCCACGCTCTTCCGGGCGTGGGGTTTTGTTTTTGGGCGGCCGCCGCTTACGGCACCATCCCCGGCAGCACGTACGCCTGCGCGAGCGTGATCAACCCGACGATCACCGCGAACAGCAGGCTGTGCCGCACCGTGAAGCGGAACAGCTCCGATTCCTTGCCGACGAGGCCCGTCGCCGCGCAGGCGACCGCGATCGACTGCGGCGAGATCATCTTCGCGGTCACGCCGCCCGTCGTGTTCGCGGCCACCGCGAGCGTCTCGGGCACGCCGAGCTGATGGGCCGTGGCCTGCTGCAGCGAGCAGAACAGCGCGTTCGACGACGTGTCCGAACCGGTCAGGAACACGCCGAGCCAGCCGAGGAACGGCGAGAAGAACGGGAACGCGGCGCCGGTCGCGGTCAGCATCAGCGCGAGCGTCGACGACATCCCCGAATAGTTCGCGACGAACGCAAACGCCAGCACGAGGCCGATCGACAGGATCGGGCGCGTCAGTTCCTTCAGCGTCTCGCCGAACGTCACGAGCGCGTCGCGCGGCTTCATCCGCAGCAGCGCCATCGAGATCAGCGCGGTCACGAGGATCGCGCTGCCCACCGCCGACACGAGATCGATCTTCAGCACCGCGTCGAGCGCCTTCGGCGTCGCGGTGATCGGCGCGGTTTTCACGACGAGCTGGTCGAGCCCCGCCACATGGAACTTCAGCACGGTCGACGCGAGTGCGCCGTGCGCGGCGAACAGCGCCTTGAACGGCGCGATGCTCCATACGGTGACGACGGCCGTCAGGATCAGGAACGGCGACCACGCGCGCACGGTTTGCGCGAGCGTGTACGGCGACGCCTGCCGGCTCGTGCCGGTGCCGAAGCCGCTGCGCGAGCCTGCGGCTGCGCCGCCGAAGCCCGCGAGCGCGGCGCCGCCGCCCGACGCGACGAGGCCGCCGGCCGTCTGCTGCGCGGTGCGCGGCTGCCACACCTTCAGGAACGCGGCGAGTGCGACGAGGCTGACGAGCGACGACGTGATGTCCGGCAGCTCGGGCCCGATGTGGTTCGACGTGAAGTACTGCGTCACCGCGAAGCTGCCGCCCGCGACGAGCGCGGCCGGCCAGGTCTGCCGCACGCCGCGCAGCCCGTCCATCATGAACACGAGCCAGAACGGCACCGCGAGCGACAGCAGCGGCAGCTGGCGGCCGGCCATCGCGCCGATATGGAACGGGTCGATGCCCGTCACCTGCCCGGCGACGATGATCGGAATGCCCATCGCGCCGAACGCGACCGGTGCCGTGTTTGCAATCAGGCACAGTCCTGCCGCGTGCAGCGGCTTGAAGCCGAGGCCGACGAGCAGCGCCGCCGTGATCGCGACGGGCGCGCCGAAGCCGGCCGCGCCTTCGAGGAACGCGCCGAACGAGAAGCCGATCAGCAGCATCTGCAGGCGCTGGTCGTCGGTGATCGACAGCACGGACGCGCGAATGATGTCGAACTGGCCGGTCTTCACGACGATCTTGTACAGGAACACGGCCGCGACGATGATCCACGCGATCGGCCAGATGCCGTACGCGAAGCCGAAGCCGGCCGCCGCGAGCGCCTGCGGCACGGGCATCCCGTACGCGAGGATCGCGACGCCGAGCGACAGCAGCAGCGTGATCGCCGCGGCGACGTGGCCCTTGAGCCGCAGCGCGGCCAGCGCGACGAAAAAGAAGATGATCGGGATTGCGGCGACGAACGCCGACAGCCCGAGGCTGCCGAGCGGCGTGTAGATCTGATGCCAGGCTTGCATGGATGTCTCCTCCATAGGTTTTTGTCGATACGGCTTGAAAAACGAAACGGCTATTCGGGCTGGCCGCGGGCGCGCAGCAGGTCGGACAGGCTGCGCGGCGCCGGTTCGAGCGGCGTGCGGTGCTGCGTCCAGCCCATCTGCTTTGCGGGCGTCAGCGCACGCAGCCGCGTTGCGGTCCAGCGGAACGCGCGGTATGCACGCGGATGCGCGAACGCCCCCGACCAGAAGCGCCACACGAGGTCTTCCGCGCGGTTGTAGTTCGCGCCCTGGCCGCGCAGCGGATGCGCGACGGGCTCGTTAGGCTTGCGGTTCGCTTCGGTGCGCAGCCGCACGAGCAGTTGCGGGATCGGGATCCGCACCGGGCACACCTCGCCGCAGGCGCCACACAGCGTCGATGCGGTCGGCAGGTCGGCCGTCGCGTCGAGGCCGAGCAGGTGCGGCGAGATGATCTTGCCGATCGGGCCCGGGTAGGTCGTGCCGTAGGCGTGGCCGCCGATGCGCGTATAGACGGGGCAGTGGTTCATGCACGCGCCGCAGCGGATGCACTGCAGCGTCGCGCGCAACTGCTCGTCCGCGTAGGCCTGCGTGCGGCCGTTGTCGAGCAGCACGAGATGCAGCTCGCGCGGGCCGTCGCGTTCGCCGTCGCGGCGCGGGCCCGAGATCAGGTTGAAGTAGGTCGTGATCGCCTGGCCGGTGGCCGAGCGCGTGAGCAGGCTCGACAGCGGCACGATGTGCTCGAGCTTCTCGACGACCTTCTCGATCCCCATGATCGCGACGTGCGTGTCGGGCACCGTCGTCGACAGGCGGCCGTTGCCTTCGTTCTCGACGAGCCACAGCGTGCCCGTGTCGGCCGCCGCGAAGTTCACGCCGGACAGGCCGATGTCCGCCTCGGCGAACGCGCGGCGCAACGCGCGCCGGCCGGTCTGGATCAGCTCGTCGACGTCCTCGGTGTAGCGCGTGCCGGGGATGTGCGCCTCGAACAGCTCGGCGATGTCGCCGCGCGTCTTGTGGATCGCCGGCATCACGATATGCGACGGCTTCTCGCCCGCGAGCTGCACGATGAATTCGCCCATGTCGGATTCGATGCAGTCGACGCCGTGCTCCGCGAGGGCGTGGTTCAGCTCGATTTCCTCGCTCGCCATCGACTTGCCCTTGATCACGCGGCGGGCCTTCTTCGCCTGCGCGATGCCGAGCACGATCGCGTTCGCGTCGGCGGCCGTCTCGGCCCAGTGCACGTGCACGCCTGCTTCGGTGAGCTTCGTTTCCAGCCGTTCGAGCAGGGCGGGCAATTGCGCGAGCGCGTGCTGCCGCACGGCTTCGCCGAGATCGCGCAACTGCTGCAGCTCCGCGTCGTCGGGGAACTGCGTCGCGCGCTTGCCTTGCAGGAAGTCCATCGCACCACGAAAGCTCTTGCGCAGTGCGGGATCGTCGAGCGCGGCGCGCGCGCGGGCCTTGAAGTCGCCGGGGGCGACGAAGTGCAGCGACTGGTCGTTCATTGCGGGAGAGCCTCGCTGGCGGTGGCGGCCGTATCGGTGACGATCACGACCCACAGGCGGCGCGGGCCGTGTGCGCCATAGGCGAGCGTCTGCTGGATGTCGGAGGTTTTCGACGGGCCCGATACCAGCACGAGGTTGGTCGGCATGCCGGCGTGCCAGCGCTCCGTGTGCACGGCCGCGTGCAGGTCGGGGTGCAGCGTGTTCGCATGGACGAGCGCGACATGCAGCGGCGGCACCAGCGACACCGTGCGCGGCGTGCCGGCATCGGGTGCGAGCACGACGGTGCCGGTGGCGGCGATGCCCGAGCGCGCAACGGTGAAGCCCGCGTCGATCGTGTCGAACAGTTCGGTCTTCCATGCGTCGATCGGCCGGTCGAACGGCACCGGCACGACCGTGTCGGGCAGCGCGCGGGCGAGCGCCGCGGATTCGGCACGGGCCGGGTCGAGCAGCAGGCGGCGCACGCCGGCCTCGGCGAGCCGCGCGGCGAGCTGAGCGGGCCACTCGTCGCCGGTCGCGCACCAGACGTCCGCGTGCGACGCGGCGAGCGCGGCCTGCATCGTGAGGGCAAGTGTGTGCGGTTCGTGTGCCGTCTCGGTTTGCATGCGGCGCATGTCGTAATGCGTGTCGATGCGCGCGTCGAGCGCGGGGGCGGCCTCGGCGGCGACACCCGGGGCGGCGGCGCGCAGCCGCTGGAGGATGGCGTCGCGCGCGCTCATCGCTTGTCTCCGCGCAGCGATGCGGCGCCGGCCGTGCGCCGCCACAGGAAGCTGGCGAGGTGCTCGACCGGCAGCGGCGCGCCGGATTGGTCGGCCGCGTGGCCGATGTTCAGCAGGCAGCCGCAGTCGGCGGACACGAGCCGGTCGCAGCCCGTCGCGCAGGCCGATGCGACCTTGTCGCGCACCATCGCGCCGGAGATGTCGGGATGCTTCAGCGAGAACGTGCCGCCGAAGCCGCAGCATTCGGATTCGCGTTCGTGTTCGATGCGCGTCACGCCCGGCAGCGCGTCGACGAGCGCGACGCCGTGCACGCGCGTGCCCATCTCGCGGCGGGCCGCGCACGACGTGTGCAGCACCACGCGCTCGTCGGCGCCGGCCGGCGCGGCGAGCGCAGCGAGCCGCACGTCGAGCACGTGTACGAGGAATTCGGTGAGTTCGTAGGTCCGTTCCGCAATCGCACGCGCCTTGGGGCCGTGGACCGGATCGTCGGCGAACAGCGCCGGCCAATGGTGCCGGATCATGCCGCCGCACGAGCCCGACGGCACGATCACGGGCCACGGTTCGGCGAACAGGTCGAGCTGCGCGGCCGCGACGCGGCGCGCCTCGTCGGGATTGCCGCTGCTGTAGGCCGGCTGCCCGCAGCAGCTCTGGCCGCGTGGATAGTGGACGGTCAGGCCTTCGCGTTCCAGCAGGCGGACCGCGTCGAGCCCGGCTTCGGGGACGAACAGGTCGACCAGGCAGGTCGCGAACAGGTAGACGTGCGCGGCGGCGGCGGCGGGGTACTGCCGTTGGTTCATGTCTCGCTCCAGAGGCGACGGCCCGGCATGCGGATGCGGGACGACGATTTCGCTGCATAATTCCCGCGACGGCGCCGCAGCTCAAATTGGTTGGGCCAATCGGCGCGGCAGGCATTCCGCGGGGAGACGCGACGATGGCAGCGATGACGGCACGGGGCCGGACCGAAGTGGTGATGCGCAAGATCGAGACGGCGCTGCTCGACGGCACCTGGCCGGCCGGCGCGCGCCTGCCGGCCGAGCGCGTGCTCGCGCAGGAGTACGGCGTGGCGCGCAATACGGTGCGCGAGGCGACCCAGCGGCTCGTCGCGCGCGGGCTGCTGCAGAGCCGGCGCGGCGCGGGCGTCTACGTGACGGACCAGTTGCGTGCCGGTATCGCGTCGCCGTGGGGCCAGCTGGTCGCCGATCATCCGGCGCTGCGCGACGACATCCTCGAGTTCCGCCGCGTGCTCGAAGGCGCGACCGCCTATTTCGCCGCGCTGCGCGCCGATGCGAACGACCGGCGCCGGATCCGTGCGCTGCTGCGCGAGCTCGAAACCGCGCACGCGAACGGCGCCGCGGCCGTCGAAGCCGCGACCGACGCGAAGCTGCACGAGGCGATTGCGCTCGCGTCGCACAACACGATGTTCCTGCACCTGCATACCAGCGTGATCGGGATGCTGCGCGAGCACATCTCGATCAACGTGGCGGGCATGACGACGCACGACGAGCAGGCGTCCGAGCTGCTGTTGCTGCAGCACCGCGTCGTGTGCGACGCGATCTGCGCGCAACGGCCCGAGGAGGCGCGCACCGCGATGCAGACGCATATCGACTATGTGCGCAGCCATTTCGAGCGCAGCGGCGATGGCGCATGAAATTGGTTGGGCCGCTTTGGTCCGTGGCCCGTCCGGCGGGCGACTCCGGAGCGGCGGGGCATCGGTGCCCGGCGGGCGGGCGGCCGTCCGTGGCCCGAAGTTGCCGGCGGCGCCCCGCGCGATTGACCGGTTCATCGGGCGCCCACTAGAATCGGCCGGAACCGCGCGCCAGCCGCGCGCCGCGGCGCATGCGGGACTTTGGTTCCGCCAGTCGAGGAAGTTTCCGTGTTTACCTCTTTGATCCGGCGCGCACCGGCCGCGCTGTCGTGGCGCGCCGCCTGCCGCCAGGCCCGCGCGCTGGTCGTCGGTGTGCTGTTGTCGCTCGTCGCCGCCTGCGCGACGCATCCGCCCGCCACCACGCTCGAGCGCCCGGTCTCCCACGCGTTGCCGCCCGATACCGCGACGCCGCTGCGCGACGCGCTGGCCGCGCCCGAGGCCGCGCATCCGGGCCAGTCCGGTTTCCGGCTGCTGCCGGAAGGTGCCGAGGCGCTGCAGATGCGCATCGCGCTCGCGCGCGCCGCGACGAAGACGCTCGACATGCAGTACTACATCGCGACCGAGGACACGACCGGCAAGCTGCTGCTCGCCGCGGCGCTGTACGCGGCCGATCGCGGTGTGCGCGTGCGGATGCTGGTCGACGACCTGAATTTCCGCGACATCGATCGCATCATGGCCGCGCTGAACACGCACCCGAACATCGAGATCCGTGTGTTCAACCCGTTCGGCGCGTCGCAGCAGGGCATGGTCGAGCGCACGGCCAATTTCTTCACGCGCATCGACAGCTTCACGCGCCGGATGCACAACAAGGCGATGATCGCGGACAACCAGATCGCGATCGTCGGCGGCCGCAATCTCGGCGACGAATACTTCAACGCGAGCCCGACGCTGCAGTTCCGCGATCTCGACGTGCTGGCCGCCGGCCCCGTGACGAACGACGTCTCGGCGAGCTTCGACGCGTACTGGTCGAGCGCGAGCAGCTATCCGCTGCGCGTGCTGAATCACCAGTCGTTCGATCCGAAGGACCTCGACGCGACGCGCGACGAGCTGCGCGCCCACTGGCGCACGAACGCCGATCCATACAACGCGAAGCCGCTGAACGCGTCGCCGCTCGCGCAGCAGATCTCACGCGACGAGCTCGCGCTTGTCTGGGCGCCGGCCGAGTTCAAGGTCGACGCGCCCGACAAGGTCGCGCGGCCGACCGACGCGTACGTGAGCCCGCCGATGCAGCGCCTGGTGGACCTCACGCGCGGCGCGCAGCAGGAATTTCTCGCGTTCTCGCCGTATTTCGTGCCGCACGACGCGGGCGTGAAGATCCTCGGCGACGCGACCGCGCGCGGCGTGCGCGTCGCGATCCTGACGAATTCGCTCGCCGCGACCGACGCGGTCGCCGTGCAGGCCGGCTACGGTCCGTATCGCGTGCCGTTGCTGCGGCACGGCGTCGAGCTGTACGAGTTCAAGGCGCAGCCGGGCCAGCCGCGCGCGCGCCTGTTCGGGTCGCGCTCGCGGGCGAGCCTGCATGCGAAGGCGTACGTGATCGACCGGAAGATCCTCGTGATCGGCTCGATGAACCTCGATCCGCGTTCCGCGCACCTGAACACCGAACTGGCGCTCGTGATCCACAGCCCGGCGCTCGCGCAGCAGGTCGCGACGATCTTCGCGCGCGTGACCCGGCCGGATGAAAGCTACCGCGTGAGCCTCGTCACGCCGGCGGGCGGCGGGTCGCCCGAACTCGAATGGACGGGCATCGACAACGGCCAGCCGACCACCTATCACGTCGATCCGCACGCGGGGCTGCTGCGCAACGTGATGACCGGCATGTTCATGCTGCTGCCGGTGGACGACCAGCTTTAAGGGGACGGAAGCGCTCCGGCTAAACCCGCGTTTCCGGTGCTCGGGGAAGCGTGATATGGTTGTGTGCGCAACTAATGTGGCGTGCGCGACGGCGCCGCCGGGCGGCTGCGCCACGCGTGCCGCGCACACCCGCAACCGGAGTTCCCCCATGCAACGTGTCCCGAACCAGCCGTTCACGCGTCCCGCCCGTTTCTCCGAAGCCGAATGGCAAGCGCGGGTGCAGCTCGCGGCCGCCTACCGCATCTTCGATCACCTCGGCTGGACCGAGCTGATCTACAACCATATCTCGCTGCGCGTGCCGGGCGAGGACGGTCATTTCCTGATCAACCCGTTCGGGCTCCATTACCGCGAGGTGTGCGCGTCGAACCTCGTGAAGATCGACATCGACGGCAACGTGATCGGTCATTCCGACTGGCCGATCAACCCGGCCGGCTTCACGTTCCACAGCGCGATCCATGCGGCGCTGCCCGATGCGCACTGCGTGATGCACGTGCACACGACGCCGACGATGGCCGTGTGCTGTTCGCGCGACGGGCTGTCGTTCTCCAATTTCTATTCGGCGCAGCTGTACGGGAAGATCGCGTATCACGACTTCGAGGGCATCACCGTGCATCTCGAGGAGGGGCGGCGCATCGTCGAGAGCGCCGGCGGGCGGCCGGTGCTGCTGTTGCGCAACCATGGGCCCGTGACGATCGGCGCGACGCTCGCGCAGACGTTCTCGCTGATGTGGCTGCTCAATCGTGCATGTGAGGTGCAGGTCGCCACGCATGCGATCGGCGACGCGCTGCCGATCGCGCCGCCGGTGCTCGAAGGGTGCGTGCGTGATTCGCTGAATTTCGATCCGAAGCATGGCGCGGGGCAGGACGCGTTCGACGCGCTGCAGCGGATCGTCGATCGCATCGATCCGGGCTATCGCGCGTGACGTGAAGCGGTGCGCTCGCATCGTCATGCGTGATACGGGGTGAACCGGATCCGACGTTGGCGTGCGCAAAAAAAACGCGGCCGGGCGGCCGCGTGAATACTCGCAGACTCCTTCGGACGAAGGAAACAAGCAACTGTGAGACGAAGTGTAGCGAAAGGCTACGCACCGATTCAGTCACCTGGCTGCAAAGGTCCATTCCAGGTTGATGCAGACTGATGCGCCGTGCGTCGCGTGAGCGGGTCGGCCGGGCGCGGTGCGGCGATTCGCTGCATGGCCGTTCGGTGGACTCCCGGACCGGCGGCGATCGACTACCATCCTATCTGGCGCCCCCGCTCGGGCGGCGTACAACGTCGTACAAGGAGAGTCCATGCTCAAGCTGCGTTTGCTCCAGGTCGCGTTACTCGCGGGCGTGCTCGCCGCCGGCAGCGCCGCCGCCGAAACGGTGCGCCTGTCCGCCAATCTCCAGCCGTCGAGTGAGGTGCCGCCCACGGCGACCAAGGGCTCGGGCGACGTCGAAGCCACCTACGACACGGCCACGCACATGCTGCAGTGGAAGGTCACTTACGAACACCTCACGGGGCCGGCCACCGCCGCGCACTTCCACGGGCCGGCGCCGGTCGGCCAGAACGCGGGCGTGCAGGTGCCGATTCCGAAGGAGGAGCTCGCGAGCCCGATCAAGGGCTCGAAGGAACTCACCGACGCGCAAGTCACCGACCTGATGGGCGGCAAATGGTATTTCAACGTCCATACGAAGGAGCACCCGGCCGGCGAGATCCGCGGCCAGGTGATGCCGGCGAACTGAGCGCCGGCGTTTAATGTAGAGGCACCTGTCGAGCGGTGCGGGAGCGATCGCACGTACCATCGTCACACTGTGATTACGGAGTGCGCCCGATGAGTTGGCAAAGCAAGTTCGCCTGCTGGCTGCTGCGCTGGCAGTTCCGTCCCGAGACCACGCGTGAGGTACTCGATCCCGCTCGCGCACGGCGCTTTACCGACTTGAGAATGTATGTGCCGCGCCGTGCGCCGTCGGGCTACCGGCTGCGCCAGTGCTATGGCCCGGGTGACGCGCCGCTGCGCGGCGAATGGCTCGAACGCACCGACTCGGTTGCGGGCCGCGGCCCCGGCCGCACGCTGCTGTACTTCCACGGCGGCGGCTATTACTTCTGTTCGACGAAGACCCACCGTCCGCTCGTGTTCGGCCTGACGAAGCGCGCGGGCGTGCGCTCGTTCTCGCTCGACTACCGGCTGGCGCCCGAGCACCGCTTCCCGGCCGCGCTCGACGATGCGCTGGCCGCGTACCGGCAACTGCTGGCGCTCGGCACGCCGCCCGAGTCGATCGTGCTCGGCGGCGATTCGGCGGGCGGCGGCCTCGCGCTTGCGACGCTCGTCGCGCTGCGCGACCGCGGCGAGCCGCTGCCGGCCGGCGCGATCCTGTTCTCGCCGTGGACCGACCTCGCCGCCACCGGCGCGACGCTGCGCACGAACGACGGCGCCGATCCGATGTTCGCGGGCGCGGCGCTGCCGAAGGCCGCGAAGCTGTACCTGGGCGACGAGCCGGGCACGAATCCGTACGCATCGCCGCTCTATGCGGATTTCGCGGGCCTGCCGCCGCTGTATATCCAGGTCGGCAGCACCGAGGTGCTGCTCGACGATTCACGCCGCGTCGCCGAGAAGGCGAAGGCGGCCGGGGTCGCGGTGGAGATCGAGGTGTGGCCCGACATGCCGCACGTGTGGCAGCTGTACGCGCCGATGGTGCCGGAAGCACGTGACGCGCTCGACCGCGCGGCCGCGTTCCTGCGCCGCGTCGCGGTCGAGCGTGCGGTTCAGCGTGCCGGCGAGGCGTCGATCGCCTGATAGGCGGCCTTGACGGCCACCGAGCCGTACTTGCGCTCGAGCCGGCGCACGGTGAAGTGGCCGTGCGCCATCTGCTGGAAGTGGTCGATGAACAGTGTATTGACGGTCGCGCCGAGCACGGCGCCGATCGCCGGAATCGACTTCGCGGCCATCTGCTCGGTCACCTGCACCGAAAAGCGCGACGCCACCGTCTGCACGAGCTTGAACACGGCCGCCGAGCTGTGCGCGGCGATGCCCTTCGTCGTGATGTCGGACGACGCCTTCGAGATCGCCTGCGCGAGCGCGCCGCGCAGCACGAAATAGCCGAGATCGGCGTCCTCTTCCTGCTTGTCCGGGTTGCCGCCCATGCCGAGCACGGCCAGGCATTGCAACTGCGTATCGACCGAGCTCAGGTCTTCGCCCTCGCTGCGCGCGATGTCGCACACCGAGCGGAAGATCAGCGTCGTCGTCACCGGCAGCTCGACCGGCAGCGCGAGAAAGCCGAACGCGCCGCCCGCCGCGCCGGTCGTCGCCACCGCGAGCTTGTGCAGCAGGTTGCTCGGCTTGTCGGGCTCGGCGTCGGGCCCGGGCGGCTTGCCGAGCGTGCGCAGTGCGATGTTCAGGCACTTGCGCAGCGCGAGCTGCGTCGCGTCGTTGATCTTGCCGGTCGCGAAATCCGGCAGCCGGGCGATCATTTTCTCGACCGGCGCGCCGAGCATGCCCGTCAGCTTCATCGTCAGCGACGGGCTTTCCAGCACCTGCTTCGCGCGCCACAGCGCGTCCCGATCCTCCTGGGACAGCGTGGTCGCGGGGGTGATTGAAATCGGTTCCATCTTTCTCCTTGGCGGTCTGGTTCGGTTTGACCGTCGCCAGCCTAGATTACTCCGGCATGCTAGAATTTTGAGATTGTTTGACTCGTCAAAAGTTGCGCCAACAAAAAATGGCCGTCCATACTGCCGCCCACCATTCGAGCGGGCAAGTCCTGCCGTTCCGCGAATCGCTGCTGGCGATGATCGGGATCTCATTTGTCACCATGCTGGTCGCACTCGACCAGACCGTCGTCGGCACCGCGTTGCCGACCATCGTCGCCGAGCTTCGCGGTTTCGACCTGTACGCATGGGTCGCGACCTCGTACCTGCTCAGTTCCGTGATCACGGTGCCGATCTTCGGCCGGCTCGGCGACTATTACGGCCGCAAGCCGTTCGTCATCGCGTCGATCGTCGTGTTCACCGGTGCGTCCGTGCTGTGCGGGATGGCGAACGACATGCTGATGCTCGTGCTCGCGCGCGGGCTGCAGGGGATCGGCGGCGGGATGTTGGTCGGCACCGCGTTCGCGTGCATTCCCGACCTGTTCCCCGATTCCGTCGTGCGGCTGCGCTGGCAGGTGCTGATGAGCTCCGCGTTCGGCATCGCGAACGCGGTCGGCCCGTCGCTCGGCGGCGTGCTGACCCAGTCGTTCGGCTGGCGTTCGGTGTTCTACGTGAACCTGCCGGTCGGCCTGCTGTCGCTGCTGTTCGTGTGGCGCTACCTGCCGCACCTGCGCCACGTCGAGCACGATCGCAAGATGCGGCTCGACTGGCCGGGCGCGCTGCTGATCGCGCTGTCGCTCGGCGCGCTGCAGCTGTTCGTCGAATGGCTGCCGAAGTACGGCGTCGCGAGCTGGGCGTCGCTGCTGCTCGTCGTCGCGGTCGCGGCCGGTTTCGGCCTGTGGCACTGGGAGAAGCGTTGCGCGCAGCCGATCTTGCCGTTCGACATGTTCGGCAACCGCGCGCTGTCGGCACTCTTCGTGCTGGCGATCCTCGCCGGTTTCTCGATGTTCTCGTTGCTGTTCTACGCGCCGCTGCTGTTCCAGGGCGGGTTCGGGATGTCGCCGAAGGAGGCGGGGCTCGTGATCACGCCGCTCGTCGTGTTCATCACGATCGGCAGCATCATGAACGGCCGGGTCGTCACGCGCATCCGCAACCCGAACGCGATGCTGCATGTCGGCTTCGTGCTGTTCGCGATCACCTGCGCGGGCATCGTCGTGTCGACCCACACGACGCCGAAGTGGCTGCTGATGGCGCTGATGGTCGCGGGCGGCATCGGGCTCGGCTTCGTGCTGCCGAACCTCACCGTCTTCGCGCAGCAGACGGCCGGCCGCGAGCATCTCGGTATCGCCACGGCGTTGCTGCAGTCGCTGCGGATGGTCGGCGGGATGGTCGGCACCGCGCTCACCGGCACGCTCGTCAACCAGATGTATTCGAGCGGCGTGCGCAATGCGCTGTCGGCCGACCATGCGATGCAATGGCATGCGCAGCTCGCCGATCCGCAGATCCTGATCGATCGGGCCGCGCAGGGCGGTCTCGTCGCGGAGCTGACGCGCGCCGGGCATAATGGCGCGCTGCTGCTGGAAGCGGCCCGCGAATCGCTCGTCGGCGCGATTCACCTGGGCGTCGCGATGGCGGCGGTCGTCGCCGTGGTGTCGGTGTGGCAGTGCCGCCGCGTGCCGCCGATCGCGCTGCGGCACAAGATCGAACCGCATGTCGCGGCCGACTGAACGATTGAACGAGTAGAACTGAGCGCATGGAAGAACAGGACCGCGTCGCGATCTTGCAGCAATTCGGACGCACGTATCGCGCATTCATGACCGCGTTCGAGGCGCACGTCGGGCAACCGATGCCGCGCTGGCGCATCATGGTCGCGTTGCACACGATGGGCGGGCATTCGTCGCAGAAGAAGCTCGTCGAAGTGCTGCGCGTCGATCCCGGCGCGCTCACGCGCCAGTTGAAGTCGCTCGACGCGCTCGGCTGGATCCAGCGCGAATCCGACGCACGCGACAATCGCGTGACCAACGTGACGCTGACGGACGACGGCCGCGCCGCGTTCGACGCGTGCCTGCCGCGCCGCAAGGCGTTTCTCGAACAGACGATGGCGCAATTGCCGGACGACGTGCTGACTGCGCTGTCGGGCGCGCTGGCGATGCTGGAGTCGCGGATCGCGGACGTCGGCTCGACGCCGGCCGCGCGCTGAAGCGCGGGCAGGGCGGGCAGGGCGGCGCGCATCCGCCGCCGGCCCGGCCCTTCATCTCATCTCAATTCACTTACGCTCAGAAGCGGGTTCAAAGCTCGATGCGCGTGCCCAGCAGCGCGAGGAACTGTGCGAGCCACGCCGGATGCGCGGGCCACGCGGGCGCGGTGACGAACGGCGCGTCGGTCACGGCCGCATCGACCGGGATGTCCGCGTATTCGCCGCCGGCGAGCTTCACCTCGGGCGCGCAGGCCGGGTAGGCCGAGATGCGCTTGCCGCGAATCACGTCGGCGGCCGCGAGCAGTTGCGCCGCGTGGCAGATCGCGGCGATCGGCTTGCCGGCTTCGGCGAACTCGCGCACGAGCGAGATCACCTTCGGATCGAGTCGCAGGTATTCGGGCGCGCGGCCGCCCGCGATCGCGAGCGCGTCGTAGCGCGATGCGTCGACGTCGTCGAACGCCGCGTTCAGCGTGAACTGGTGGCCGGGCTTCTCGGTGTAGGTCTGGTCGCCCTCGAAATCGTGGATCGCGGTCTTGATCTTGTCGCCCGCGCGCTTGCCCGGGCAGACTGCATCGACGTGGTGGCCGACGGCCTGCAGCGCCTGGAACGGCACCATCGTTTCGTAGTCTTCGGCAAAATCGCCGGTCAGGAACAGGATCTTCTTCGCGGCCATGGCTTTCTCCAGTGGAGCTGCATTGAGGGCCCGCGCGACAGGCAAGTGCCACGCCCGCGTGGGGCCCCGAGGACGAAAGCGCAGTGTACTCCGGCCGCTTGAAGCGCGCGTGACGGCCGCCCCGCGCGAGCGGCGGGGCGGTGGTGCACGTTGTGCGCGACGGGCGTCAGAAGAAGGTTTCGACGACTTCCGTCACGCTGAACTGCGGATCGAGCACCAGCACCTGGCGCCACTTGTCGAACGTCAGGCACGGGTGCGAGATGTCGAACGCGACCATGTCGCCCACTTTCACGTCCGCGCCCGGCGGGATCTGCAGGTACGCGTGCTGGTCCATCATCCCGGTGACGGCCCAGCCTTCGGTGGCGGCGACGTCGCGCGGCGCGGTGTCGCGGCCCGGGCGGAAGTGGCGCGCCGGCTCCGGCAGCCCCGCGTCGAACGCCGCGTCGCGCTTGCCGAGCGCGACGATCGCGCGGTCCGCCTCCGGCACCGACTGCACGTAGGCCCACAGTTGCAGCGCGGGCAGCAGCCCTTCGCCCATCGTGCGTGCGATCGGGTTGCGCGCGAACACGTCGGTCTGCGCCTTCTTGTAGATGCCGACATCGTGCGTCAGGTAGCAGCCTGGACGCAGCACGACTTCCGCGAAGCCAGCGTTCGACGCCTTCGCGAATTCCTCCGCGACCACGTCGTACCACGCCGAACCGGCGCCGGACAGGATCGCCGGCGTACGCGCGAAGCGGCCGGCTTCGGCCAGCTCGCGCGTGAGCGCGACCGCTTCCTGCAGGAACGTGCGGATCTCGCCTTCTTCCTTCAGCACGCCTTCGTAGAGTTCGATACCGGCCAGCTTCAGCGTGTCCGGATAGCGCGCGATCGCGGCGAGCACGGCCTCGCGTTGCGCGGCGTCGCGCACGCCCGCGCGGCCGCCCGGCACGCCGAGCTCGAGCAGCACGTTCAGCGGCTTCTTCAGCGCACCGAAGAAGCGGCCGAGCTGGTCGACGCTCTCCGCCGAATCGACGAGGCAGAAGAATTCGAAATCGGGATCGGACAACAGCCCGGCGATGATCGTCATGTTCTGGCGGCCGACCAGCTGGTTCGCGAGCAGCACGCGGCGCACGCCGCCGTGATACGCGGCCTGCGTCTGGTGCGCGGTCGCGAGCGTGATGCCCCACGCGCCGGCGTCGAGCTGGCGGCGGAACAGTTGCGGCGCCATCGTCGTCTTGCCGTGCGGCGCGAACTTGACGCCGTACTTCTGGACGAAGGCCTGCATCCAGTTCAGGTTGTGTTCGATGCGATCCTCGTAAAGCACGGCGGCCGGCAGGCTGACGTCTTCCTCAAGCAGGTTCCACTCGAGGCGGCCTGCGTCGCCGAGCGGCACGCTCGCGCTGGGCAGATTGCCGAGGCCCTTGCCGAACGGATCGATCGTCGCTTCCTGATAGTTTGTAACTTTCATGTCATCCCGCTCCATCATCACTATGCATTGCACTGAAGTTGACACGCCGATGGTACAGAAAGTAGCATCGGCGCGGTGATGTTATTTAGTAACATCGAGCCTCGCACCCTCGAGCTTCGCCCCCTTTTTGCAGATGAATACGCCCGCCACCCCGTCCGCCCCGCTCGCAGCCGAGCTTCATCCGGCGCCGGCCGCTCCGCCGGTGCTCGACATCGTCGCGCGGATCGCCGAATGTGCGCCCGAGCTGCGCGAAGCCGAGCGCAAGGTCGCCGCGTTCATCCTCGCCGACCTGGCGCGCGCCGCGCATGCCAGCATCGGCGCGCTGGCACGCGACGCGGAGGTCAGCGTCGCGACGGTCACGCGTTTCGCGAAGGCGGTCGGCTGCCGCGACGTGCGCGAACTGAAGGTGCTCGTCGCGCAGGCGGCGGCCGTCGGCCAGCGTTTTCTGGTGCCGTCCGACGACACGCCGGCCGACGACGCGAGCCCCGCGTCGATGGTCTACGACGAGATCCGCGTCGCGCTCGCGCACAACCATCAGTTGCTGCGCAACACGTCGTTCGACGCAGCCGCCGACCTGCTCGCCGCCGCGAAGATGACCTACGTGTACGGCCAGGGCGGCGGCTCGACCGCGCTCGCCGACGAGCTGCGCTTCCGGCTCGTGCGCTTCGGCCGGCCGGTCGCGAGCTACCAGGACAGCGTGCTGCAGCGGATGGTGGCCGCGACGCTGTCGCGCGACACCGTCGTCGTCGCGCTGTCGGTGAGCGGGCGCGTGCCCGAGCTGCTCGAAAGCTGCCGGCTCGCGAAGCGCTACGGCGCGAAGCTGATCGCGATCACCGCGCCGGCGTCGCCGCTCGCGAAGCTGGCCGACCACCTGATCCCGGTCGTCGCGTTCGAAACCGATTTCATTTACAAGCCGTCGACATCGCGTTACGCGATGATGATGGCGATCGACGTGCTCGTCACCGGAGTCGCATTGCGGCTCGGCGATGCGGGCCGAGAATCGCTGCGTCGCATCAAGCATGCGCTCGATGCGCATCGCGGCGGCGGAGACCGTCAACCGGTAGGAGACTGACCATGCATTCGCATCCCGAAGCCGCCGATACGCTGATCGTCGGCGCGCAGCTTTACGACGGTACCGGCGCGCCGCCCGTCACGCGCGACGTCGCGATCCGCAACGGCATGATCGCGGCGATCGGCAACCTGTCGAACTGGCTGGCCGAAAATGTCGTCGATGCGAACGGCCGCGCGCTCGCGCCGGGCTTCGTCGACGTGCACACGCACGACGACACGCACGTGATCCGCGCACCGGAGATGATCCCGAAGATCTCGCAGGGCGTGACGACCGTGATCGTCGGCAACTGCGGGATCAGCGCGTCGCCGGTGACGCTCGCGGGCGATCCGCCCGATCCGATGAACCTCCTCGGCGAGCGCGGCGCGTTCCAGTACCCGACCTTCGCCGACTACGTCGCGGCCGTGAACGACGCGCGTCCGGCCGTAAACGTCGCGGCGCTCGTCGGCCACACGGCGCTGCGCAACAACCAGATGGACCGCCTCGACCGCGCGGCGACCGACGGCGAGATCGTCGGCATGCGCGCGCAGCTCGAGGAGGCGCTCGCGAACGGTGCGCTCGGCCTGTCGTCGGGCCTCGCGTACGGTTCCGCGTTCGCGGCGCCGGCCGAAGAGGTGATGGCGCTCGCCGAGCCGCTCGCGAATGCGGGCGCGCTGTACACCACGCACATGCGCACCGAGTTCGACGCGATCCTCGATGCGATGGAAGAGGCGTACCAGGTCGGCCGCCATGCGCGCGTGCCGGTCGTGATCTCGCACCTGAAGTGCGCGGGCCCGTCGAACTGGGGCCGCAGCACCGAGGTGCTCGCGTCGCTCGAAGGCGCGCGCCGCTACCAGCCGGTCGGCTGCGACTGCTATCCGTATAGCCGCAGCTCGTCGACGCTCGACCTGAAGCAGGTGACGGGCGACATCGACATCACGATCACGTGGTCGGAGCCGCACCCGGAAGTGGCGGGCAAGCTGCTGAAGGCGATCGCGGCCGAGTGGGGTGTGACCGAGCAGGAGGCCGCGCAGCGCATCCGCCCGGCGGGCGCCGTGTACCACAACATGTCCGAGGACGACGTGCGCCGGATCCTGTCGCATCCCGCGACGATGGTCGGCTCCGACGGCCTGCCGAACGATCCGCTGCCGCATCCGCGGCTGTGGGGCGCGTTCCCGCGCGTGCTCGGCCACTACGTGCGCGACACGAACCTGCTGCCGCTCGAGGAGGCGATCCGCAAGATGACGTCGCTGTCCGCGCGCCGCTACGGGATCGCGCGGCGTGGCGAGGTGCATGTGGGCTACCACGCGGATCTCGTGCTGTTCGACCCGGCGAGCGTGATCGATGCCGCGACGTTCGAGAAGCCGCAGCAGCCCGCGCACGGGATCGACGCCGTGTGGGTGAACGGCGTGCTCACTTATGAAAACGGCCAGCCGACCGGCGAGCGCGCCGGCGGCTTCGTCGCGCGCGGCGAGCGCGTGCCGGCGAGTGCCGACGCCGCGTTCTGAACGCGGTGGTTGTCCGATCTGCCGCGCGCGCCGTCGTCGGTGCGCGCATCCGTAACCGTGCGTTGCATGGGGCCGGAGCAGGCGCTGAAGCGCCGGCTCCGGCCGACAAACAAGGAGAGAAACGATGAAGCGATATGGCGTAGGCGAAGCGAAGGGCACGGGCGGCCAGGTGATGCCGTTCGCACGCGCGGTCGAGGCCGACGGCTGGCTGTACGTGTCGGGCCAGACGCCGATGGTGAACGGCGAGGTTGTCGAAGGCGGCATCGTCACGCAGTCGAAGCAGACGATCGAAAACGTGATCGCGATCCTGAAGGAAGCCGGTTACGGCCTCGAGCACGTCGTGCGCTGCGGCGTGTGGCTCGACGATGCGCGCGATTTCGCGTCGTTCAACAAGGTGTTCATTTCGTACTTCGGCGAGCATCCGCCGGCACGCGCGTGCGTGCAGTCGAGCATGGTCATCGACTGCAAGGTCGAGGTCGACTGCATCGCGTACAAGGCGCCGGCGAAGTAACGCCGCCACGGCGAGCCGCTACGCAACGGGCCCGGCGCATTCACGTGCGCCGGGCCCGTTTTTCATGTGCAGGGCACCGGTCGACTGGCCGATGGCGCCTCCGAGGTCACAACCGCCGCAACGCATCCCGTCCGTTCATGTAATGTGCCGCATGACCTTATGGGGAGGACATGCATGGAATGGGCTGCGCTGGTGCCGGAGCTGATCTGCTCGGACCTTGCCGGAAGCGTTCGCTTCTATCGTGACGTGCTCGGATTCCGGATCCGCTTCGAGCGTCCGGAAGACGGTTTCGCCTATCTCGAGATCGGGGGCGCGCAGTTGATGCTCGAGCAGTACAGCCCGGAGAGCTGGCTGACCGGCCCGCTGGAGCCTCCGCTCGGGCGCGGGATCAACTTTCAGATCGAGGTCGATGCGCTCGATCCCATCCTCGACAGGATTCATGCCGCGGGCGTGACGTTGTTCGTCGAGCCGCGCACGTCCTGGTATCGGGAGGACGAGATCGAGCATGGCCAGATCGAGATGCTTGTGCAGGATCCCGACGGCTACTTGTTGCGCCTGGTGGAGATTCTTCCGGAGCGGCCGGCGAGTGGATGAGGGCTGTCCGCGCGCCTCTACACAATGAAAAACAGCCCGGCCGGGCTGTTTTTGTCTGGGGTGGTCACCGCGCGTCGCCAACTTCGAACCGCGGCGGCCGCCCGCCGCCGTTACTGCCGCGCATTACGCGCGTTATCCGGCATCGGCTGGTTGTAGTTGGTGCGGAACGGATTGATGTCGAGCCCGCCGCGGCGCGTATAGCGCGCATACACCGCGAGCTTCACCGGTTTGCATGCGTGCAGGATGTCGAGGAAGATCCGCTCGACGCACTGCTCGTGAAAGCCCGTGTGGTTGCGGAACGAGATGATGTAGCGCAGCAGGCCCGCGTGGTCGATCTGCGGCCCGACGTAGTGGATCTGCACGCTGCCCCAGTCGGGCTGGCCGGTGACGGGGCAGTTCGAGCGCAGCAGGTCGGACACGAGCGTTTCCTCGACCGGCGCTTCGTCTTCAGCGGCCGACAGCAGCGACGGATCGGGTTCGTACACGTCGGTGTCGAGGTCGAGCCGGTCGAGCGACAGCCCGTCGAGCTCGTCCATCTCGAGCTTGCCGAAATCGTGCGGCGACACGAGCTGCACGGAGACGGTCGCGCCGCACGCGGCCGACACGTCGCGCTTCAGCACGTCGCGCACTGCGTCGATCGAATCGAACTTCGTCTGCGCGAACGAGCCGAGATACAGCTTGAACGACTTCGATTCGACGATGTTAGGCGATTCGGCCGGCACGTAGAACGTCGCCACCGCGATCTGCGGCTTGCCGCGCGCGTTGAGCCACGACAGCTCGTAGGCGTTCCAGATGTCGGTGCCGAAGAACGGCAGCGCCGACGTGATGCCGAGCTGCTCGCGCGCGCCGGCGCGCGGGATCGGGAACAGCAGCGACGCGTCGTACTGGGCGGCGTAGACGGTGGCCTTGCCGAGCGGGGAATGTTCGGGATTCATGCGTGACGCCTTTACGACAGGAAGAGGCGGTAAGCCGGGTTGGCGCTCTCCTCGACATACGGATAGCCGAGTGCCGCGAGGAAGCGTTCGAATTCGGCGCGATCGGCCTGCGGCACCTGCAGCCCCACGAGGATCGAGCTGTAGTCCGCGCCCTGGTTGCGGTAGTGGAACAGGCTGATGTTCCAGTCCGGCGCCATCGACGACAGGAACTTCATCAGCGCGCCCGGGCGCTCCGGGAATTCGAAGCGGAACAGGCGCTCGTCGAGCGCGAGCGGCGAGCGGCCGCCCACCATGTAGCGGATGTGTTCCTTCGACAGCTCGTCGTGCGTCAGGTCGACGCTCTTGAAGCCATGCGATTCGAAGTTCGCTGCGATCTCGGCCGATTCGCCGCGGCGCTTGATCTGCACGCCGACGAAGATGTGCGCGGCCTGCGCATCGGCGATCCGGTAGTTGAACTCGGTGACGTTGCGGTCGCCGACGAGCGAGCAGAAGCGCTTGAAGCTGCCGCGCTCCTCGGGGATCGTGACCGCGAACACGGCTTCGCGCGCTTCACCCACTTCCGCACGCTCGGCGACGAAGCGCATCCGGTCGAAGTTCATGTTCGCGCCGGACGTGACCGCGACGAGCGTCTGGTTCTCGATGCCTTCACGTTCCGCGTAGAGCTTCGCGCCCGCGACCGCGAGCGCGCCGGACGGCTCGAGCACGCTGCGCGTATCTTGGAATACGTCCTTGATCGCCGCGCACAGTGCGTCGGTGTTCACCGTCACGACGCCGTCGAGGTATTCGCTGCAGAGCCGGAAGGTTTCCTCGCCGACCAGCTTCACGGCGGTGCCGTCCGCGAACAGGCCGACCTCGCTCAGCTCGACACGCTTGCCGGCTTCCAGCGACTGCGCCATCGCGCACGAATCCTCGGCCTGCACGCCGATCACCTTGATCTCCGGGCGCACCGCCTTCACGTAGGCCGCGACGCCGGACGCGAGCCCGCCGCCGCCGATCGGCACGAAGATCGCGTGGATCGGGCCCTGGTGCTGGCGCAGGATTTCCATCGCGATCGTGCCCTGACCGGCGATCACGTACGGATCGTCGAACGGGTGGACGAACGTGAGGCCGCGCTCTTCCTGCACCTTGACCGCGTGTGCATACGCGTCGCTATAAGACTCGCCGGCCTGGATCACCTCGACGCTCGGGCCACCGTGCGCACGCACCGCATCGACCTTCACCTGCGGCGTCGTGACGGGCACGACGATCACGGCCTTGACGCCCATTCGGGCCGCCGAGAACGCGACACCCTGCGCGTGATTGCCGGCCGACGCCGTAATCACGCCGCGCGCGAGTGCTTCCGCCGGAATGTGCGCCATCTTGTTGTACGCGCCGCGCAGCTTGAACGAGAACACCGGCTGGTTGTCCTCGCGCTTCAGGTAGACGGCGTTGCGCAGGCGGGCCGACAGGTTGCGGGCGGATTCGAGTTCCGTCTCGATCGCGACGTCGTAGACGCGCGCGGTGAGGATTTTCTTCAGGTAATCGTGGGATGCCATGGGCGCTCGCGTGCAGTGCGGAAAGCAGACGGTAAAGGATCAATGATAGCGCCAAGGGTCTGCCTGCACGCAAGCGGCATGCCGAGCCGGTGCTCGCGGGGCCGTGCAGGCGGGGCGTCGGCGCGCGCGCGGCCTTTTTTACCGGCTTAACCGCACGGTTACCGACCGGACGGACGGCGAATGATCGCGCGAAATCGCGCCGAGCCAGGCCTGGCGCGGCTCGCGGGGATAGCCCCACGACCTGTCCGACGTGTCACGCGTGGCCCGATCATGGGTTAGAATTCCGTTTTGAATCAAGGATCGGAAGATGCAGAGGCACCCTCGGATCGCACCGTTGAAGCCGACGCCGCGCGCAGCCAGCCCCGCGGCCGAACGGCATGCGCGCCGCGCGCGATCGTGCTGATCGTTCCGAGTGCCGCCAGGCCCTGTCGCCGGCCAGGAGGGGCGAGTCGCCTGCTCCGGCCCCATGAAGGACAGCCGCGCGCCTGGTAACAGAACAGATTTCCCCAAGATTGCGCCTACGCGCTTGCCGACGCCCGTGCACGGTGTATCGGCCCTCCGAGTCGTCCGAACATGAACGCACCACAAGTTTTCGATCCGCATGGCGCGGCCGCCGCCGTCGCCGCCGACCCCGCGCCCCGATTGCGCGAGATTCCCTACAACTACACGTCCTTCTCGGATCGCGAGATCGTGATCCGCCTGCTCGGCGAAGAGGCGTGGTCGGTGCTCGACGAACTGCGCGCCGAGCGCCGTACGGGCCGCTCGGCACGGATGCTGTATGAAGTGCTCGGCGACATCTGGGTCGTGCGCCGCAACCCGTACCTGCAGGACGACCTGCTCGACAACCCGAAGCGCCGCGCGCTGCTGATCGAGGCGCTGAACCACCGCCTCACCGAAATCGGCAAGCGCCGCAGCGCGGACCTCACCGAGCACCGCGACGACGCGGGCCGCGAACGTGCGTCGCGCGTCGAGATGCTCGAAACCGCCGCGCAGCGGGCGGTCAACGAGTTCGCCGACGAATTCGAGAAGATGGCCGACCTGCGCCGCCGCGCAACGAAAGCGCTCGGCCGCTGCACGCAGAAGGACAACATCCGTTTCGACGGGCTGTCGCGCGTGTCGCACGTGACCGACGCGACCGACTGGCGTGTCGAATACCCGTTCGTCGTGCTGACCCCCGATAGCGAAGCCGAGATCGCCGGCCTCATCAAGGCCTGCTTCGAGCTCGGCCTGACCGTGATCCCGCGTGGCGGCGGCACTGGCTACACGGGCGGCGCGGTGCCGCTCACGCCGTTCTCCGCCGTCATCAACACCGAAAAGCTCGAACAACTCGGCGCGGTCGAGCTGACCGAGCTGCCGGGTGTCGCGCACAAGGTGCCGACGATCTTCTCCGGCGCGGGCGTCGTCACGCGCCGCGTGACCGAGGCGGCGGAAGCGGCCGGCTACGTGTTCGCGGTCGATCCGACCTCGCTCGACGCATCGTGCATCGGCGGCAACGTCGCGATGAACGCGGGCGGCAAGAAAGCCGTGCTGTGGGGCACCGCGCTCGACAACCTGGCCTGGTGGCGGATGGTCGATCCGGACGGCAACTGGCTCGAAGTCACGCGCCACGAGCACAACCAGGGCAAGATCCACGACATCGCGGTCGCGCGTTTCGAGCTGAAGTGGTTCGACGGCGCCTACGCGCCGGGCGAGAAGCTGCTGAAGAGCGAGATGCTCGAGATCGAAGGCCGCCGGTTCCGCAAGGAAGGGCTCGGCAAGGACGTGACCGACAAGTTCCTCGCCGGCCTGCCGGGCGTGCAGAAGGAAGGCTGCGACGGGCTCATCACGTCCGCGCGCTGGGTGCTGCACAAGATGCCCGCGCACACGCGCACCGTCTGCCTCGAATTCTTCGGCCAGGCGCGCGAGGCGATCCCGAGCATCGTCGAGATCAAGGATTACCTGTTCGAAACGTCGAAGCAGGGCGGCGCGATCCTCGCGGGCCTCGAGCACCTCGACGAGCGCTACCTGCGCGCGGTCGGCTACGCGACCAAGAGCAAGCGCAATGCCTTCCCCAAGATGGTGCTGATCGGCGACATCGTCGGCGACGATGCCGATGCGGTCGCGCACGCCACGTCCGAAGTGATCCGGATGGCGAACGGCAAGAGCGGCGAAGGCTTCGTCGCGGTCAGCGCGGAGGCGCGCAAGCGTTTCTGGCTCGACCGCAGCCGCACGGCCGCGATCGCGAAGCACACGAACGCGTTCAAGATCAACGAAGACGTCGTGATCCCGCTGAACCGGATGGGCGAGTACACCGACGGCATCGAGCGGATCAACATCGAGCTGTCGCTGAAGAACAAGCTGCAGCTCGTCGATGCGCTGGAAGCGTTTTTCCGCGCCGGCAACCTGCCGCTCGGCAAGACCGACGACGCGAACGAGATCCCGAGCGCCGAACTGCTCGAAGATCGGGTCCAGCAGGCGCTGGAACTGCTCAAGCGCGTGCGTGCCCGCTGGGAATTCGTGCGCGACCGGCTCGACCAGCCTCTGCGCGAGGCGCAGCACTATCTTGTGCAGCTCGGCTACGAGGCGCTTGCCGAGAAGTTCGCCGATCGCGCGGACGATCAGCCGGGCGCGACCGTGTTCCACATCACGCAGGACCGCACGGTCCGCATATCGTGGAAGCAGGAGATCCGCGCCGAACTACGCGCGATCTTCAACGGCGGCGCGTTCAAGCAGATCCTCGACGAGGCGCAGGCGATCCACAAGCAGGTGCTGCGCGGCCGCGTGTTCGTCGCGCTGCACATGCACGCGGGCGACGGCAACGTCCACACCAACCTGCCGGTCAACTCCGACAACTACGAGATGCTGCAGGACGCCCACGCGGCGGTCGCACGCATCATGACGCTCGCGCGTTCGCTCGACGGCGTGATTTCCGGCGAGCACGGCATCGGCATCACGAAGCTCGAGTTCCTGACCGACGACGAGATCGCCGAATTCCGCGCGTACAAGCAGCGCGTCGACCCGAACGGCCGCTTCAACAAAGGCAAGCTGCTCGAAGGCGCCGATCTGCGCAACGCGTATACGCCGAGCTTCGGGCTGATGGGGTACGAGTCGCTGATCATGAAGCAGTCCGACATCGGCGCGATCGCCGATTCGGTGAAGGACTGCCTGCGCTGCGGCAAGTGCAAGCCGGTGTGCGCGACGCACGTGCCGCGCGCGAACCTGCTGTACAGCCCGCGCAACAAGATCCTCGCAACCTCGCTGCTGGTCGAGGCGTTCCTGTACGAGGAGCAGACCCGCCGCGGCGTGTCGATCAAGCACTGGGACGAGTTCAACGACGTGGCCGACCACTGCACGGTGTGCCACAAGTGCGCGACGCCGTGCCCGGTGAAGATCGACTTCGGCGACGTCACGATGAACATGCGCAACCTGTTGCGCAAGATGGGCAAGAAGAAGTTCAACGCCGGCAATGCGGCGGGCATGTTCTTCCTGAACGCGACCAATCCGCAGACGATCAACGTCGCGCGCAGCGTGATGATGGGCGCCGGCTACAAGGTGCAGCGCTTCGCGAACGACATGCTGAAGAAGGTCGTGACGAAGCAGACGCAGCACCCGCCGGCGACGGTCGGCAAGCCGCCCGTGGTCGAGCAGGTGATCCACTTCGTCAACAAGAAGATGCCGGGCAACCTGCCGAAGAAGACGGCGCGCGCGCTGCTCGACATCGAGGACAACAAGATCGTGCCGATCATCCGCAATCCGAAGTCGACCACCGTCGATTCGGAAGCGGTGTTCTACTTCCCGGGCTGCGGCTCCGAGCGCCTGTTCTCGCAGGTCGGGCTGGCCACGCAGGCGATGCTGTGGGAAGCCGGCGTGCAGACGGTGTTGCCGCCGGGCTACCTGTGCTGCGGCTATCCGCAGCGCGGCTCGGGCCAGTACGACAAGGCCGAGAAGATCGTCACCGACAACCGCGTGCTGTTCCACCGGGTCGCGAACACGCTGAACTACCTCGACATCAAGACGGTGGTCGTGTCGTGCGGCACCTGCTATGACCAGCTCGCCGGCTACGAATTCGACAAGATCTTCCCGGGCTGCCGGATCATCGACATCCACGAGTTCCTGCTCGAGAAGGGGATGAAGCTCGATGGCGTGACGGGCACGCGCTACATGTATCACGACCCGTGCCACACGCCGATCAAGACGATGGACCCGGTGAAGCTCGTCAACGAGCTGATGGGCGCCGAGAAGGACGGCTACAAGATCGAGAAGAACGATCGCTGCTGCGGCGAATCGGGCACGCTCGCGGTCACGCGCCCGGACATTTCGACGCAGGTCCGCTTCCGCAAGGAAGAGGAGATCCGCAAGGGGGCCGCGAAGCTGCGCAGCATCCCGGTCGTGGCCGGCAACGCGCCCGGGTCGGCCGCCGCGGCCGCGAACGGCCCGGACGTGAAGATCCTGACGAGCTGCCCGTCGTGCCTGCAGGGCCTGTCGCGCTACAGCGAGGACGCGAACCTCGAAGCCGACTACATCGTGGTCGAAATCGCGCGCCAGGTGCTCGGCGAGAACTGGATGGCCGATTATGTCGCACGTGCGAACAATGGCGGGATCGAGCGCGTGCTGGTCTAATGCGGGCATGACGACCGCCCGACCGGGCCAGGAATGAGCGGGCGCCGGCGCAGCAATGCCGGCGCCCGTCCACATGGGAGCGACGATGGAATGCGTGTTTTGCCGTGAAGACGGCGGCGAAGTGCTCTGGCAGGACGATGCGGTGCGTGTCGTCCTCGCGACGGGCGAGCACGACTACCCGGGCTTCTGCCGGGTAATCTGGGGCGCGCACGTGGCCGAATTCTCCGATCTCGGCGAACCGGAGCGGGCACATCTGATGCGCGTGGTCTACGCGGTCGAGCGGGCCGTGCGCCGCGTGATGCAGCCGAACAAGGTGAATCTCGCGAGCCTCGGCAACATGGTGCCGCACGTGCACTGGCACGTGATCCCGCGCTTTTCCAACGACGCACACTTCCCGCAGCCCGTATGGGCGCCGCGCCAGCGCAGCGTGTCCGAGGCGCTGCTGCGCTCGCGCGCAGCGCAGGCCTCGCTGCTGCACAATGCGGTGCGCGAGGAAATTCAACGCATGACCGATTCGAGGCAGCCATGAGCGGTTTGACTTCCACGACGCCGATTCCGTCCGGCGTCGTCGTGCACGCGGTATCGCGCGTGCTCGAATTGCAGTACCCGAACGGCGACAGTTTCCGGATTCCGTTCGAGCTGATGCGCGTGTATTCGCCGTCGGCCGAGGTGCGCGGCCACGGGCCCGGCCAGGAGACGCTGCAGACGGGCAAGCGCGAAGTGACGATCACCGCGCTCGAGGGCGTCGGCCACTACGCGCTGCAGCCGACGTTCTCCGACGGCCATTCGACCGGTATCTACTCGTGGGACCTGCTGTACGAGCTGGCCACGCAGCAGGACGCGCTGTGGCGCGACTATTTCGACAAACTGAAGGCGGCGGGCGTCGAGCGCGATGCCCCGATGCCGGCGGCGAACGCGTCGCACGGCCACTGCCACTGAAATTCGACGGCGCCCGCTCGGCGCCGTCTTGCCATTTACTGAGGATCAACGCGATGAGCAAAACCCACTTCGGCTTCGAAAGCGTCGAGGAAAACGAAAAGGCGAAGAAAGTGGCGGGTGTGTTCCATTCGGTCGCGAGCAACTACGATCTGATGAACGACCTGATGTCGGCGGGCATGCACCGCGCGTGGAAGGCGTTCACGATCGCGCAGGCGAACGTGCGCCCCGGCTTCAAGGTACTCGACCTTGCGGCCGGCACCGGCGACCTGACCCGGTCGTTCGCGAAGGCGGCCGGGCCGACCGGCGAGGTCTGGCACACGGACATCAACGAATCGATGCTGCGCGTCGGCCGTGACCGGCTGCTCGACAAGGGCATCGTGACGCCGTCGCTGCTGTGCGACGCGGAGAAAATTCCCTTTCCGGACAACTACTTCGATGTGGTCACGGTCGCGTTCGGGCTGCGCAACATGACGCACAAGGATGCCGCGCTGGCCGAGATGCGCCGTGTGACGAAACCCGGCGGCCGCGTGATGGTGCTGGAATTCTCGAAAGTCTGGGATCCGCTGAAAAAAGCGTACGATCTGTATTCTTTCAAAGTATTACCGTGGCTTGGCGACAAGTTCGCGAAAGATGCTGAAAGTTACCGGTATCTTGCCGAATCTATCCGGATGCACCCCGATCAGGACACACTGAAGACGATGATGGAACAAGCGGGCCTCGATGCCGTCAAATATTACAATTTGTCAGGTGGCGTGGTAGCTTTACACATGGGAGCCAAGTATTAAGGGGCTCTTTCCATACATTTGTCTTACATCCGGAGAAACTGATGTTCGAATCGCGTTCGTTGTTCAACCGTAGCAAGCCGTCGAAGCCGTGGGCTCGACGGGTCGGCACGCTGCTGATGGTCGGCCTGCTCACGGCCGGCACGTTCGCATCGCTCGACGCCGAAGCCAAGCGCATGGGCGGCGGGCGCAGCATCGGCCGCCAGAACTCCACCGTTACGCAGCGCCAGGCCACGCCGCCCGCGCAGCAGCCGATGCAGCAGGCCGCGCCGTCGCAGGCGCAGCGTGCGAATCCGGCCGCACCCGCACCGGCTGCGCAGCCTAACCGCTCGCGCTGGCTCGGGCCGATCGCCGGCCTCGCGGCCGGTCTCGGCATCGCGGCGCTGCTGTCGCACTTCGGCCTGGGCGGCGCATTCGCGAGCATGATGGCGAACGTCATCGTGATCGCGCTGCTCGCGGCGGTCGGCATCTGGCTGATCCGCAAGTTCATGAACCGCCGTCGTCCGCAGGAGCCGGCCTACTCGGTCGGCGGCTCGGCGTCGTCGTCGGGCGGCTACTCGCAAAGCCCGTCGTTCCAGCAGGGCGGCACCGGCAGCAACTACTCGGGTAGCGGCAGCAGCTACGCGAACGAAGCGCAAGGCGTGTTCGGCGGCGGTGCCGCGGCCACCGGCGCGGCAGCGGCTGCCGCGGCAGCACCGCTCCAGGTGCCGGCCGGCTTCGACACCGAAGCGTTCCTGCGCAGCTCGAAGGTCTATTTCGTGCGCCTGCAGGCCGCGTGGGACCAGGGCAACCTGGCCGACATCCGCGAGTTCACGACGCCGGAAATGTTCGCCGAGATCAAGATCGACCTCGATTCGCGCGGTAACGAGTCGAACCAGACCGACGTCGTGCAACTCGACGCGGAACTGATCGCGATCGAGGATCGCGGCATCGAGCAGTCGGCGAGCGTGCGCTTCCACGGCCTGATCCGCGAATCGGCGAATGCATCGGCCGCGCCGTTCGACGAGGTGTGGAACCTGTCGAAGTCGGGCAGTCAGGGCTGGCTGCTCGCGGGCATCCAGCAGATCAACACGCACTGAGCGTGACCGGCGGCCCGCGCCGCCGGCACCCGGGCGACGGCCGCCGCACTGCGACCGCTTGCCGCCCGGGTGTGCGGTCAGGCACGGTCTGCCGACGATCCGACGTTACAATAGAAACCCGCGTGGGCGCCCGGCCTGCGCGGGTTTTTTCTTTCCCAGCCCGATGACCTTTGCCGCCAAGCCTTTTGCTGCCGCTGTCAATCACCTGCTCGCCCGCGAATCGTGGGCGCGTGACCGCCTGATTCCCTATTCGGGCAAGACTGCACGGATCGACGTGCCCCCGGTTACGCTGACGCTGCTGGTGCAGCCCGACGGCTATCTGTCGGCCGTCGACGCGCACGATGCGCAACAGGTCGACGTGTCGATCGCGCTTGCTGGCGACACGGTCGCCGCGTTCCTGCAGGGCGGCCAGGCGGCCGTGATGAAGCACGTGAAGATCGAGGGCGACGCGGAGTTCGCCACGCAGATCGCGAAGCTGGCCGAGCACCTGCGCTGGGAACCTGAAGAAGATCTCGCGAAGCTGGTCGGCGACGCGGCGGCCTACCGGATCGCGACGGTCGTGCGCGACGCCGGCGCGCGCGCGCGACGCACCGGCCGCAACGTGCTCGATTCCGTCGCCGAATACTGGCTCGACGAGAACCCGCAAGTCGTCCGGCGCGCGTCGCTCGGCGGCTTCGATGCCGAACTGGCGCGCGCACGCGATGCGCTCGCACGGGTCGAAAAGCGGGTCGAGCGACTCGAACAAAAAATCGGCGCGCGCACGGGTTCCGGCCCGCGCGGCGCGCACTGAGGGGCCGCAGGGCATGCGCATTTTCCGTTTCATCAAGATTGTCTACACCGTCATCCGCTTTGGTCTCGACGAAGTGATGCTGTCCCGGATCGACGACCGGCGCGTGAAGCTGCTGTTGCGGATCACGACGATCGGCCGCCGCTACTCCGATCCGCCTGCCGTGCGGCTGCGTCACGCGCTCGAGAGCCTCGGCCCGATCTTCGTGAAGTTCGGCCAGGTGCTGTCGACGCGCCGCGATTTGCTGTCGGTCGATTTCGCGAACGAACTCGCGAAGCTGCAGGACCAGGTGCCGCCGTTCGATTCGGCGGTCGCGATCGGGATCATCGAGAAGTCGCTCGGTGCGCCGGTCGACGAGCTGTTCGACGAATTCGAGCGCGAGCCGGTCGCGAGCGCGTCGATCGCGCAGGTGCATTTCGCGAAGCTCAAGCAGGGCCAGCACGCGGGCAAGGCCGTCGCCGTCAAGGTGCTGCGCCCGAACATGCTGTCCGTGATCGACTCCGACCTCGCGCTGATGCGCGACATCGCGATCTGGACCGAGCGCATGTGGGCCGACGGCCGGCGCCTGAAGCCGCGCGAGGTCGTCGCCGAATTCGACAAGTACCTGCACGACGAGCTCGACCTGATGCGCGAGGCCGCCAACGGCAGCCAGCTGCGCCGCAACTTCGCGGGCCTCGACCTGCTGCTCGTGCCCGAGATGTTCTGGGATTTCTCGACGTCGCAGGTGCTCGTGATGGAGCGCATGACCGGCGTGCCGATCAGCCAGGTCGAGACGCTGCGTTCGGCCGGCGTCGACATCAAGAAGCTCGCGCGCGAAGGCGTCGAGATCTTCTTCACGCAGGTGTTCCGCGACGGCTTCTTCCATGCGGACATGCACCCCGGCAACATCCAGGTGAGCCTCGATCCGAACACGTTCGGTCGCTACGTCGCGCTCGATTTCGGGATCGTCGGCGCGCTGTCCGATTTCGACAAGAACTACCTCGCGCAGAACTTCCTCGCGTTCTTCAAGCGTGACTACCACCGCGTCGCGACGCTTCACCTCGAGTCGGGCTGGGTGCCGCCCGAAACGCGCGTCGAGGAACTCGAAAGCGCGATCCGCGCGGTGTGCGAGCCGTATTTCGACCGCGCGCTGAAGGACATCTCGCTGGGCCAGGTGCTGATGCGGCTGTTCTCGACGTCGCGCCGCTTCAACGTCGAGATTCAGCCGCAGCTCGTACTGCTGCAGAAGACGATGCTGAACGTCGAGGGCCTCGGCCGTTCGCTCGACCCCGAGCTCGACCTGTGGAAGACCGCGAAGCCTTACCTCGAGCGCTGGATGACCGAGCAGATCGGCCTGCGCGGCTGGTACGAGCGCTTCAAGGTCGAGGCGCCGCAGTGGAGCAAGACGCTGCCGCAACTGCCGCGCCTGATCCATCACGCGATGGCCGCGCGCCATGACGCGCCGCGTGCCGCGAGCGAAGACCTGATGCGCCAGATCCTCATCGAGCAGAAGCGGACGAACCGGCTGATGCAGGCGCTGCTGATCTTCGGCCTTGCCGTCGGCGTCGGGGCGCTCGTCGCGCGTGTGCTGCTGGCGCTCACGTACGGCACATGACCGAAAGGAGCAGGGCGATGTCCGATCCGAAGCAACCCGCTACACCGTCAGCCGCCGATTTCGCGACGCGCGATCCCGGCAACGCATCGTTCTGGGACGAGCGTTTCGAGCGTGGCGTGACGCCGTGGGAATTCGGCGGCGTGCCCGAGGGTTTCCGCGTGTTCGCGCATCGGCTCGAGCCGTGCACGGTGCTGATTCCCGGCTGCGGCAGTGCGCAGGAAGCCGGGTGGCTGGCCGACGCCGGCTGGCCCGTGCGGGCGATCGATTTCGCCGCGCAGGCGGTGGCGGCCGCGAAGGCGCAGCTCGGCGCGCATGCGGGCGTCGTCGAGCAGGCCGATTTCTTTACGTACCGGCCGCCGTTCGACGTGCAGTGGGTGTACGAGCGTGCGTTCCTGTGCGCGCTGCCGCCGGCCATGCGTGCCGGCTATGCGGCGCGCATGGCCGAGCTGCTGCCTGCTGACGGATTGCTGGCCGGCTATTTTTTCCTGATGGCGAAACCGAAGGGGCCGCCGTTCGGAATCGAGCGTGCCGAACTCGATGCGCTGCTCACGCCGCACTTCGAGCTGATCGAGGATTTGCCCGTGACCGATTCGCTACCCGTGTTCGAAGGGAACGAGCGCTGGCTCACGTGGCGCCGCCGCTGATGCGCGGGTATCGCGGCCATTGCCGGAGCGCGGCAGGGTTTCGGCTATAATTCAAGGTTTTGCAAGCCGTTTCCAGTTTCCGCGGGAAAAATATCATGCCGATCTACGCCTATCGATGCGAAGCGTGTGGTTTCGCGAAGGACGTGCTCCAGAAGATGAGCGACGCGCCGCTGTCGCAGTGCCCGGAATGCGGGAAGGATGCATTTCGCAAGCAGGTCACTGCCGCGGGCTTCCAGCTGAAGGGTTCGGGTTGGTATGTCACCGATTTCCGTGGCGGTTCGGGCGGCACCAGCGCACCGGCGACGGCGTCGGGCGACGCAGCCCCAGCTGCGGCAACGGACGCCGCGCCCGCCGCGGCCGCGCCGGCTGCATCGAGCAGTTCCGAAAGCACGACGACGAGCGCCGCGCCCGCCCCGGCTGCAGCGCCCGCCGCCGGCAGTTGACCGTCGCGGCCCGGCCGGGCTGCGACCAACCCGCGCCCGCCGGCGCGGTTCATTGACGGCAGATGATGAAAAAGACGACCCTGAAATCGGTGTTTCTGACCGGCCTGCTGGTTCTCGTCCCGCTCGCGATCACGCTGTGGGTGCTTGGTCTCATCATCGGCACGATGGACCAGACACTGCTCCTGCTGCCCGAATCGTGGCAGCCCGAGCGGATGCTCGGCTTCCATCTGCCGGGGATCGGCGCGGTGCTGACGCTCGCGTTCATCTTCGTCGTCGGGCTGGCCACGCAGAACTTCATCGGCCAGAAGCTCGTCACGTGGTGGAACGCCGTGGTGCGTCACATCCCGGTCGTCGGGCCGATCTACACGAGCGTCAAGCAGGTGTCGGACACGCTGCTGTCGAGCAGCGGCAACGCGTTCCGCAAGGCGCTGCTGATCGAATACCCGCGTCGCGGCTCGTATACGATCGCGTTTCTGACCGGCACGCCGGGCGGCGACGTGCTCAATCATCTGACGGAAGAATACGTGAGCGTCTATATCCCGACGACGCCGAACCCGACGTCGGGCTTCTTCCTGATGCTGCCGAAGAGCGAAGTCATCGAACTCGACATGTCGGTCGATGCCGCGCTCAAGTACATCGTCTCGATGGGCGTGGTGGCGCCCCCGGCGCCGGCTCCGGCGCCTGCACGCCGCCCCGTCGAGCCGCCGCTGTAAGTAAAGAATCATCGCCCGGGCCGCGCGTTGCGGCGCCCGTTGATCAAACCGAACGAAAGCAAACATCATGTCGATGCGTACTGAATACTGCGGTCTCGTGACCGAACACCTGCTGGGCCAAACCGTGTCGCTGTGCGGCTGGGTGCAGCGCCGCCGCGATCACGGCGGTGTGATCTTCATCGACCTGCGCGATCGTGAAGGCCTCGTGCAGGTGGTGTGCGACCCGGATCGCGCGGAAATGTTCGCGACCGCCGAAGGCGTGCGCAACGAGTTCTGCGTGCAGATCAAGGGCCTCGTGCGCAACCGTCCGGACGGCACGGTCAACGCCGGCCTGAAGAGCGGCAAGATCGAAGTGCTGTGCCACGAACTGAACGTGCTGAACGCATCGGTCACGCCGCCGTTCCAGCTCGACGACGACAACCTGTCGGAAACGACGCGCCTCACGCACCGCGTGCTCGACCTGCGTCGCCCGCAGATGCAGCACAACCTGCGCCTGCGCTACCGCGTAGCGATCGAAGCGCGCAAGTACCTTGACGAGCAGGGCTTCATCGACATCGAAACGCCGATGCTGACGAAGAGCACGCCGGAAGGCGCGCGCGACTATCTCGTGCCGTCGCGCACGAACGCGGGCCAGTTCTTCGCACTGCCGCAGTCGCCGCAGCTGTTCAAGCAGCTGCTGATGGTCGCGAACTTCGACCGTTACTACCAGATCACCAAGTGCTTCCGCGACGAAGACCTCCGTGCCGACCGTCAGCCGGAATTCACGCAGATCGACTGCGAAACGTCGTTCCTCGGCGAGCAGGAAATCCGTGACCTGTTCGAAGACATGATCCGTCACATCTTCAAGACGACGATCGACGTCGAACTCGACGCGAAATTCCCGGTGATGCCGTACTCGGAAGCGATGGCGCGTTTCGGTTCGGACAAGCCGGATCTGCGCGTGCAGCTCGAATTCACCGAGCTGACCGACGCGATGAAGGACGTCGACTTCAAGGTGTTCAGCACGCCGGCCAACGCGAAGGACGGCCGTGTTGCGGCACTGCGCGTGCCGAAGGGCAGCGAGCTGTCGCGTGGCGACATCGACGGCTACACCGAATTCGTGCGCATCTACGGCGCGAAGGGCCTCGCCTGGATCAAGGTCAACGAGAAGGCGAAGGGCCGTGACGGCCTGCAGAGCCCGATCGTCAAGAACCTGCACGACGCATCGATCGCGGCGATTCTCGAGCGCACCGGCGCGGAAGACGGCGACATCATCTTCTTCGCGGCCGACCGCGCGAAGGTCGTCAACGACAGCCTCGGCGCACTGCGCCTGAAGATCGGCCATTCGGAATTCGGCAAGGCGAACGGCCTCGTCCATGCCGGCTGGAAGCCGCTGTGGGTCGTCGATTTCCCGATGTTCGAATACGACGACGAAGATGCGCGCTACGTCGCCGCTCACCACCCGTTCACGAGCCCGAAGGACGAGCATCTCGAGTACCTCGAGACGGATCCGGGCCGTTGCCTCGCGAAGGCCTACGACATGGTGCTGAACGGCTGGGAAATCGGCGGCGGCTCGGTGCGTATCCACCGCGAGGAAGTGCAGAGCAAGGTATTCCGCGCGCTGAAGATCGGTGCTGAAGAAGCCCAGCTCAAGTTCGGCTTCCTGCTGGACGCGCTGCAGTACGGCGCGCCGCCGCACGGCGGTATTGCATTCGGTCTCGACCGCATCGTCACGATGATGGCCGGCGCCGATTCGATTCGCGACGTGATCGCGTTCCCGAAGACGCAGCGTGCGCAGGATCTGCTCACGCAAGCGCCGAGCCCGGTCGACGAGCGTCAGCTGCGCGAACTGCACATCCGTCTGCGTCAGCCGGAACAGCCGAAGGCGTAACGCGCTTCGTCCCCGGTCGTGTGAGCGTTCGTGCACACACGACGCACATGAAAAAGGCGCAGCGATGCGCCTTTTTCGTTTTTTGCGGTACAGTCGCAGCACTTGCCGCCTGTTCGGAGCCTTTGCCCGGCGCGCGGCCCTGTGTTGCATGAAACAAAGATGACGAAGCTGCCGAAAATCCCCGAATCCGTTCTTGTCGTGATCTACACGCCCGACCTCGATGTGCTCGTGATCAAGCGTGCCGACCAGCCCGATTTCTGGCAATCGGTGACCGGCTCGAAGGACGCGCTCGACGAGCCGCTCGCGCTCACCGCCGCGCGCGAAGTAGCCGAGGAGACCGGCATCGCAGTCGGCACGCCGGAGGTGCCGGCCAGCGCGCTCGTCGACTGGCGCCACAGGATCGAATACACGATCTATCCGCAATACCTGCACCGCTACGCCCCGGGCGTCACGCGCAACGTCGAGCACTGGTTCGGCCTGTGCGTGCCGCATCGCGTCGACGTGACGCTGTCGCCGCGCGAGCATGTCGACCATGCGTGGCTGCCGTTCCGCGAGGCGGCCGCGCGCTGTTTCTCGCCGTCGAACGCCGAGGCGATCCTGCAACTGCCCGCGCGCGTGGCACTGTCGCGCGCGCCGCACGGCTCGTCCGCATGACGGCGGAAGCCCGCAAGCGCTTCGCGCAATTGCGGCAGATGTTCCTGCAGGAACGCGGTTCCGCGTCGCGACTCGCGTTCACGGCCGGCAACACGGTGCGTCTGTGCGAAACCGGCGGCGAATTCTTCCGGGCGCTGATCGAGCGGATCGATGCCGCCCGCGAGCAGGTGATGCTCGAAACCTACATCTTCTGCGACGACGCGGCCGGCCGGCCGGTGTCGGATGCGCTGATCCGCGCGGCGCAGCGCGGCGTGCGCGTGCGCGTGATCACCGACGGCATCGGCACCGCGCGCCTGCCTTTGTTCGACACATGGGCCGAAGCCGGCGTCGAGCATTGCATCTACAACCGCTTCCTGTTCGGCCGCTTCGGCTTTTCGCGCACGCATCGCAAGCTCGCGGTGATCGATCACGCGGTCGCGTTCTGCGGCGGCATCAACATCGTCGACGACTACACGCAGGGCAGCGCGACGCTGCCGTTCCCGCGCTGGGATTTCGCGGTCGAGATGGCCGGGCCCGCGGTGTCCGACGTGCGTGCCGCGTTCGAGTTGCAGTGGCATCGGATCCAGTTCGGCCACAAGCCGTACGCGCAGTACGCGGCCGGGCTGCATGGCGGCGAAGCATTTCCCGACATGTTCCGCCGCTGGATGCGCAGCCACCGGTGGATAAAGGCCGGCGCGCTGCGGGTCGTGACGGAGCCGAGCGTCGCGTTCGTCGCGCGCGACAACGTCGTGAACCGCCGCGCGATCGAGAAGGCGTATCTCGCCGCGATCGGCCAGGCCCGCCAGCGGATCCTGCTCGCCAATCCGTACTTCATGCCGGGGCGCAAGCTGCGCCGTGCGCTGACGGGCGCCGCGCGACGCGGCGTCGACGTGCGGATCCTGATCGGCCGCAAGGAATTCGCGGCACTCGATACGGCCGTGCCGTTCCTCTATCACGCACTGCTGCGCGCGGGCGTGCGCGTGGCCGAATACGACAAGACGATGCTGCACGGCAAGGTGGCCGTGATCGACGATAACTGGGCGACGGTCGGCTCGTCGAACCTGGACGCGCTGAGCCTGATGCTGAACAATGAAGCGAATGTCGTGCTGGTGCGCTACGATGCAGTGACGAACCAGTTGCGCGACGCGATCGCGACTGCGTTCGCCGAAGGCCGGGAGATCGATGCCGCGCGCTACGCCGCGCGCCCGCGCATCGAGCGGCTGCTGAACTGGCTTGCGTACAACACGTACCGCCTCGTGATGAAGGCGCTGACGGTCGGCGGTTACGACTGAACGCAGACTAAGTATTCGCTTCAAAAAATCTGTCCGCACGTTCGTGCGGAAAAGCCGCTCCGGTCCCGCCGGAATCGCGCAAAATAGCGGCTCGGTTAGACACCGGTTTCTAATAATTTCCTTGTTTCGCGAGCGGCCGCACTCAATAATAGTACGGCCGTTCGATTTTATTCGAACCCCCGAACGGTTACAGAAATAGCTATGCGAAAAGGCGAACAGACGCGTGCCGCGATACTTGAAGCTGCTTTGGACCTCGCCAGCCGTGACGGGCTGGAGGGGCTGACGATCGGCCTGCTGGCCGAGCGCATGCAGATGAGCAAGAGCGGTGTGTTCGCGCACTTCGGATCGCGTGAGGACCTGCAGGTCGAGGTCGTCCGCGAGTATCACCATCGTTTCGAAAACGAGGTGTTCTTTCCGAGCCTGCGCGAGCCGCGAGGCTTGCCGCGCCTTCGGGCGATGCTGGCCCGCTGGACGGAGAAGCGCATCCAGGAGGTGACGACCGGATGCATCTACATCAGCGGCGCGGTCGAGTACGACGACCGGCCCGACAGCCCCGTGCGCGAGCAGTTGATCGCAAGCGTGACGGCCTGGCGTGCCGCGATGCTGCGTGCCATTTCGCAGGCGAAGGAAGAAGGCCATCTGCGTGCGGATACGGATCCGGACCTGATGCTCTTCGAGTTGTACAGCTTCACGCTCGGCCTGCATCACGACGCACGCTTCCTGCATTCGCCGGACGCCGTGCGCCTCACGTGGGCCGCGCTGGAAAAGACGATTGTTTCGTATCAGAGCGAGAGCCGTTAGCGGCGCGTGATCCGCCCGCCAGGAGCTCGAGCCGTTTTGCCCACCTTTGGAGAGAGTCATGGGACAGTACGCCGCGCCGCTGCGCGACATGCAATTCGTGTTGCACGAGCTTCTGAACGTCGAAGCCGAAGTCAAGCAAATGCCCAAGCATGCGGACCTCGACGCCGACACGATCAACCAGGTCCTCGAGGAAGCGGGCAAGTTCTGCTCCGAGGTACTGTTCCCGCTGAACCAGGTCGGCGATCGCGAAGGCTGCACGTATGAAGGCGACGGCGTCGTGAAGACCCCGACCGGCTTCAAGGAAGCCTACCAGCAGTACGTCGAGGCCGGCTGGCCGGCGCTCGGCTGCGATCCGGACTACGGCGGCCAGGGCCTGCCCGCGTTCGTGAACAACGCGCTCTACGAAATGCTGAACTCGGCGAACCAGGCCTGGACGATGTATCCGGGCCTGTCGCACGGCGCCTACGAGTGCCTGCACGCACACGGCGCGCCGGAACTGCAGCAGCGCTACCTGCCGAAGCTCGTGACGGGCGAATGGACGGGCACGATGTGCCTGACCGAGCCGCACTGCGGCACCGACCTCGGCATCCTGCGCACCAAGGCCGAACCCAACGGCGACGGCTCGTACTCGATCAGCGGCACGAAGATCTTCATCTCGAGCGGCGAGCACGACATGTCGAAGAACATCATCCACCTCGTGCTCGCGCGCCTGCCGGACGCGCCGCAAGGCACCAAGGGGATCTCGTTGTTCATCGTGCCGAAGTTCATCCCCGACGCAGCCGGCGAGCCGGGCGAGCGCAACGGCATCAAGTGCGGCTCGATCGAGCACAAGATGGGCATCCACGGCAACTCGACGTGCGTGATGAACCTCGACGGCGCGAAGGGCTGGATGGTCGGCGAGCCGAACAAGGGCTTGAACGCGATGTTCGTGATGATGAATGCCGCGCGCCTCGGCGTCGGCATGCAGGGCCTCGGCCTCACGGAAGTCGCGTACCAGAACTCGCTCACTTATGCGAAGGAGCGCCTGCAGATGCGCTCGCTGACGGGCCCGAAGGCACCGGACAAGCCGGCCGACCCGATCATCGTGCACCCGGACGTGCGCCGCATGCTGCTCACGCAGAAGGCCTACGCCGAAGGCGCGCGTGCATTCACGTACTGGTCCGCGCTGCAGATCGACAAGGAACTGTCGCACGGTGACGAAGCGGTGCGCAAGGAAGCGGCCGACCTCGTCGCGCTGCTCACGCCGATCATCAAGGCGTTCCTGACCGACAACGCGTTCGAGTCGACCAACCACGCGATGCAGATCTACGGCGGCCACGGCTTCATCTCCGAGTGGGGCATGGAGCAGTACGTGCGCGACGCGCGGATCAACATGATCTACGAAGGCACGAACTCGATCCAGTCGCTCGACCTGCTGGGCCGCAAGGTGCTCGGCGACATGGGTGCGAAGCTGAAGAAGTTCGGCAAGCTCGTCACGGAATTCGCGGAAGCCGAAGGCGTGAAGCCGGAAATGGCCGAGTTCATCAACCCGCTCGCCGACATCGGCGACAAGGTGCAGAAGCTGACGATGGAAATCGGCATGAAGGCGATGCAGAACCCGGACGAAGTCGGCGCTGCCGCCGTGCCGTACCTGCGCACCGTCGGCCACCTGGTGTTCTCGTACTTCTGGGCGCGCATGGCGCGCCTCGCACTCGACAAGGAAGCGTCGGGCGATCCGTTCTACAAGTCGAAGCTCGCCACCGCTCGCTTCTACTTCGCGCGCCTGCTGCCCGAGACGGCGTCGACGATCCGCGCGGCGCGCGCCGGTTCGAAGACGCTGATGGAAGTCGACGAATCGCTGTTCTGACGCGAGTCCGGGCGGGGCGCGCCGCGTGCCGCGCCGCCCGAACGCAACGGTTCCTGGTACTCACTTCGCCGTGCAGCCCCCACCTCCCGCGCTGCACGACACTATCCGGAGACATCCCGTGAGCAATTTCCTGATTCGCAAGGTCGCCGTGCTGGGCGCCGGCGTGATGGGCGCGCAGATCGCCGCGCACCTCATCAACGCGCGCGTGCCGGTGCTGCTGTTCGACCTGCCGGCCAAGGAAGGCCCGAAAAACGCGATCGCGCTGAAGGCGATCGAGAACCTGAAGAAGCTGTCGCCCGCGCCGTTCGGCGTGAAGGACGATGCAAAGTACCTCGAGGCAGCGAACTACGAAGACGACATCGCGAAACTCGCCGAGTGCGACGTCGTGATCGAGGCGATCGCCGAGCGGATGGACTGGAAGCACGACCTGTACAAGAAGGTCGCGCCGCACATCGCGCCGAACGCGATCTTCGCGACCAACACGTCGGGCCTGTCGATCACGAAGCTGTCCGAAGGTTTCTCGGACGAGCTGAAGTCGCGCTTCTGCGGCGTGCACTTCTTCAACCCGCCGCGCTACATGCACCTCGTCGAGCTGATCCCGACCGCGCATACGCGCCCGGAGATCCTCGACCAGCTCGAAACCTTCCTGACGAGCATCGTCGGCAAGGGCGTCGTGCGCGCGAAGGATACGCCGAACTTCATCGCGAACCGCGTCGGCATCTTCTCGATCCTCGCGGTGATCACCGAGGCCGCGAAGTTCGGCCTGCGCTTCGACGAAGTCGACGACCTAACGGGCAGCCGCCTCGGCCGCGCGAAGTCGGCGACGTTCCGCACCGCGGACGTGGTCGGCCTCGACACGATGGCGCACGTGATCAAGACGATGCAGGACAACCTCGCCGACGATCCGTTCTTCCCGGTCTACCAGACGCCCGCCGTGCTCGCCGAACTGGTGAAGCAGGGCGCGCTTGGCCAGAAGACGGGCGGCGGCTTCTACAAGAAGGAAGGCAAGGCGATCAAGGTGCTCGACGCGAAGACGGGCACCTACGTGGATTCGGGCGCGAAGGCGGACGAAACGGTCGGCCGCATCCTGAAGCGCCCGCCGGCGGAACGCCTGAAGCTGCTGCGTGAAACGGACCATCCGCACGCGCAGTTCCTGTGGTCGATCTTCCGCGACGTATTCCACTACATCGGCGTGCATCTCGAATCGATCGCCGACAACGCGCGCGACGTCGACCTCGCGATCCGCTGGGGCTTCGGCTGGAACGAAGGCCCGTTCGAAGGCTGGCAGGCTGCCGGCTGGAAGCAGGTCGCCGAATGGGTGCAGGAAGACATCGCGGCCGGCAAGGCGCTCGCGAACGTGCCGCTGCCGTCGTGGGTGCTCGAAGGCGCGGTGGCGGAGAAGGGTGGCGTGCACACGGCCGAAGGCTCGTGGGCGCCGGCAGCGAAGCGCTTCGTGCCGCGTTCGGACCTCGCGGTCTACGACAAGCAGGTATTCCGCGCGCCGCTGCTCGGCGAAGCCGGTGCCGATCCGAAGACGTACGGCAAGACGCTGTTCGAGACCGATGCCGTGCGTGCCTGGGTCGACGACCGTGCGGGTGAAGACGACGTCGTGATCGTGTCGTTCAAGTCGAAGATGAACACGATCGGACCGAGCGTGATCGACGGCCTCGTGCAGGCCATCGAACTCGCGGAGAAGGACTACAAGGGCGTGGTGATCTGGCAGCCGACGTCGCTGAAGCTCGGCACGCCGGGCGGCCCGTTCTCGGCCGGCGCGAACCTCGAAGAGGCGATGCCCGCGTTCATGATGGGCGGCGCGAAGGGTATCGAGCCGTTCGTGAAGAAGTTCCAGGAAGGCATGCTGCGCGTGAAGTACGCGAACGTGCCGGTCGTCGCGGCCGTGTCGGGCATCGCGCTCGGCGGCGGGTGCGAGCTGATGCTGCACAGCGCGAAGCGTGTCGTGCACGTCGAGAGCTACATCGGTCTCGTCGAAGTGGGCGTCGGCCTCGTGCCGGCGGGCGGCGGCCTGAAGGAAGCGGCGCTGCGCGCAGCGGACGCCGCAACGGCCGCGAACGCGACCACCGACATCCTGAAGTTCGTCACGAAGTCGTTCGAGAACGCGGCGATGGCGAAGGTGTCGGCGTCCGCGCACGATGCCCGTGCGATGGGCTACGTGAAGCCGTCCGACACGATCATCTTCAACGTGTTCGAACTGCTCGACACCGCGAAGAAGGAAGCGCGTGCACTGGCCGCAACCGGCTACCGCGCACCGTTGCGCGCGAAGGAGGTGCCGGTCGCCGGCCGTTCGGCGATCGCGACGATCAAGGCATCGCTCGTCAACATGCGTGACGGCCGCTTCATCAGCGATCACGACTACCTGATCGCGAGCCGCATCGCCGAAGCCGTGTGCGGCGGCGACGTCGAAGCCGGCAGCCTGGTCGACGAGCAGTGGCTGCTCGCGCTGGAGCGCCGTGCGTTCGTCGAGCTGCTCGGCACGCAGAAGACGCAGGAACGGATCATGGGCATGTTGCAGACCGGCAAGCCGGTGCGTAACTGAGCGAGCGGATAAGGCAAGGAGTCTCAAATGAGCAAACAATTGCAAGACGCATACATCGTCGCCGCCAGCCGCACGCCGATCGGCAAGGCCCCGCGCGGTGTCTTCAAGAACACGCGCCCGGACGAGCTGCTGGTCCACGCGCTCAGGTCGGCGGTGGCGCAGGTGCCCGGCTTCGACACGAAGCTGATCGAAGACGCGATCATCGGCTGCGCGATTCCGGAAGCCGAACAGGGCCTGAACGTCGCGCGCATGGGCGCGCTGCTCGCAGGCCTGCCGCAGACGGTCGGCGGCGTGACGGTCAACCGCTTCTGCGCGTCGGGCATCACGGCGCTGGCAATGGCGGCCGACCGCATCCGCGTCGGCGAATCGGACGCGATCTTCGCGGGCGGCTGCGAATCGATGAGCATGGTGCCGATGATGGGCAACAAGCCGTCGATGTCGCCGCACATCTTCGATCGCAACGAAGACTTCGGCATCGCGTACGGGATGGGCCTGACGGCCGAGCGCGTCGCGGAGCAGTGGAAGGTGAGCCGCGAAGACCAGGACGCGTTCTCGGTCGAGTCGCACCGCAAGGCGCTTGCCGCCCAGCAGGCCGGCGAGTTCAACGACGAGATCGCCGCGTACACGATCACCGAGCGTTTCCCGAACCTCGCGACGGGTGAAGTCGACGTGAAGACGCGCGAGATCAAGCTCGACGAAGGTCCGCGTGCGGATACGTCGATCGAAGGCCTCGCGAAGCTGCGCACGGTGTTCGCGAACAAGGGCTCGGTCACGGCCGGCAACAGCTCGCAGACGTCGGACGGCGCGGGCGCGCTGCTCGTGGTGTCGGAGAAGGTGCTCAAGGAATTCAACCTGACGCCGCTCGCGCGCTTCGTGAGCTTCGCGGTGCGTGGCGTGCCGCCGGAAATCATGGGCATCGGCCCGAAGGAAGCGATTCCGGCCGCGCTGAAGGCCGCCGGTCTGAAGCAGGACGATCTCGACTGGATCGAGCTGAACGAAGCGTTCGCCGCGCAATCGCTGGCGGTGATGCGCGATCTCGGCCTCGACCCGTCGAAGGTCAACCCGATGGGCGGCGCGATCGCCCTCGGCCACCCGCTCGGCGCGACCGGCGCGATCCGCGCGGCGACCGTCGTGCACGGCCTGCGCCGCCGCAACCTGAAGTACGGGATGGTCACGATGTGCGTCGGCACCGGCATGGGTGCCGCGGGCATCATCGAACGCCTGTAAGCGGAGCACGACGACAAGCTACGACGGTGCGCGGGCCACGAGCTCGCGCACCGTTTTTTCATTCCGATAGAGGAAAGTCAAAGGAGACGGTTGTGGCCGAAATTCAAGTGGAACGCGCCGATGGCGTGATGACGATCACGATCGCGCGCCCGGCGAAGAAGAACGCGCTGACGGCGGCGATGTACCAGACGATGGCCGACGCACTCGCCGAAGCGCAGGAAGACAAGGCGGTTCGCGTGATCCTGCTGCGCGGTGGCGACGGCAACTTCACCGCGGGGAACGATCTCGAGGATTTCCTGAAGTCGCCGCCGAAGGACGACACCGCGCCGGTGTTCCAGTTTCTCGCGCGGATCAGCAGCGCGAGCAAGCCGATCGTGGCCGCGGTGCCGGGCCTGGCGATCGGGGTCGGCGTGACGATGCTGCTGCACTGCGATCTGGTCTACGCGGCCGACACCGCGACGTTCTCGCTGCCGTTCACGCAGCTCGGGCTGTGCCCGGAAGCCGCGTCGAGCGCGCTGCTGCCGCGTCTGGCCGGCCATCAGGTCGCGGCCGAGAAGTTGCTGCTCGGCGAAGCGTTCGACGCGCTGGAAGCGCACCGGATCGGCATCGTCAACCGTGTGCTGCCGGCGGCCGAGCTCGACGCGTTCGCGGCGAAGCAGGCGGCAAAGCTCGCGGCGCTGCCGGCGGCATCGCTGCGTGTGACCAAGGCGCTGCTGAAGGATACGGGCGGGGTGGCGACGCAGGCGCGGATGGCCGAGGAAGCGGGCCACTTCGCCACGATGCTGCGCGCGCCGGAAGCGCGCGAGGCGATGACGGCGTTCTTCGAGAAGCGCAAGCCGGATTTCCGTCAGTTCGACTGACCGTCTGACGGAGCAGGGCGCGCCGGCAGCGGACTGCCGGCGCGCTCCCGGGATCGCGATCAGGCCGTGCCGTAGTCGACGTGGCCGGTTTCGCGGCAGAAGCTGACGAGCCGCAAGCCGGCCGCTTTCGCGATCTCGATCGCGAGCGACGACGGCGCTGAGATCGTCGCGACCAGCGGGATGCCGACCCGTGCGGCCTTGCGCACGAGCTCGTAGCTCGCGCGGCTCGACAGGAACACGAAGCCGTCGGTCGCGTCGGCGCGCGACAGCACGAGCGAGCCGATCAGCTTGTCGAGTGCGTTGTGGCGGCCGACGTCCTCGAATGCCATCCGGATCGCGCCTGTTGCGTCGCACCACGCGGCCGCATGCAGGCCGCCCGTGAGCCGCGTGAGCGCCTGGTGAACCGGCAGCGCCTGCGCCGCGCGCGTCAGCGCGTCGGGGGCGAGGCGTGCGAGAAAGCCCGTATCGGGCACGCGTTCGGGCGCAAGGTCGAGCAGGTCGATGCTTTCGATCCCGCAGACGCCGCAGCCGGTACGCCCCGCGAGCGCACGGCGCCGGTCCTTTAGCGCGGCGAACGCCTGCTGGACGACCTCCAGGTGGACTTCCGCATGCGGCAGCGGCGCGTCGGCGTGCAGGATCACCTCGATGTCCTTGATGTCGCTGCCGCGCGCGACGATTCCTTCCGAGATCGCGAAACCGACCGCGAACGCTTCGAGATCGCACGGCGTACACATCATCACCGCATGCGAGATACCGTTGAAGACGAGTGCGACGGGCCATTCCTGGCCGACGTAGTCGTGTGCGGTTTCGACGGCGCCGCCGCGCGTGCGGCGCACGGACAGTTCGATCGCGCCGCGCGGTTCGTCGCGCAGGTCGCCGGATTCGGTCGGATTCACGAGCACTCCCGTTGATTCGGCGCGCGGCCGGCGGCAATCGTATCCGCCACCCGCGCGCAGAGGTTCTAAAATACCCCAGGCAAGCCGGCCGCGCCGGTATCCGCCACATCAGGTAACGATCATGGGACTCAGCGACGCTCCACTGCTATTCGCCTTCGAACACGCTTCGTCGGAAAACTTCACGTACATCCCGATGATCGTGCGTTTCAATCTCGACCGTTTCGGTCTGCGGATCTCACTGGAGCAGTGGCAGTTGCTGCCGCTCGAGGACCGCAAGCTGCTCGCGCGCTTTCCGGCCGACGACGACACCGCGATCGAGCCCAACTTCGATCACGCGCTGTTCGAAATGCTGCGTACGCACGCGGATCTGGAGCCCTCGTGGTTCCAGCCGGACGAGCAGCCGGCCTGGCGTGCCACCGACAGCGTGCCGGAGTCGCTCGTGCAGCAGAGCGCGCTGGCCGGGCTGATGGCGCCCGAGCTCGCGCAGTGGCAGCGGCTCGCGCCGTTCCAGCGCTACGTGCTGGTGAAGCTGTCGCGCAAGCCGAAGCTGAACCACGATTTCCTGCCCGCGATGCGGGAGTTCGGGCTGACGGCCACGCACTGAGGCGGCCGAAGGCAGGGGGAAGCGCCGCCGCGCGGCGCTCGTCCGTCAGAGCGGCGGCAGTTGCCGCGGCTTGCGGTCGGTGCCGGTCGCGACGTAGGTGAGCGTCGCTTCGGTGACCTTCACGATTTCACCCATCAGGCGCATGCGCTGCGCGTATACCTCGACGTCGACCGTGATCGACGTGTTGCCGGTACGCGTGATGGTCGCGTAGAAGCTCAGCAGATCGCCGACGAACACCGGCTGCTTGAACACGAACGAATTGACCGCGACCGTCGCGACGCGACCGTTCGCGCGCTGGCTCGCGGGGATCGAGCCGGCGATGTCGACCTGCGACATGATCCAGCCGCCGAATACGTCGCCGTGGACGTTCGCGTCGTGCGGTTGCGGGACGACGCGCAGCGCGGGCTGCTTTTGCGGGAGTTCGAGGGTCGAATCGGTCATGGCGGGGGCTTTCATCCTGTAATAAATACGCCGCCGCGCGCAGGCTGGCCGGCGAGGGCGCCGGCAGCGGCGCGAAGCGGCTTCTGCGACAATACAACGTTCGCAAATTGTACGAGAAAGTGAGCGAGCCGGCCGCCGATGCACGCGTCCGGCACCGCCGCCGATCCTTCCCCCATGCGCCGATTTCCTGCTTCCGGCGAGCCCGCGCCGGCTTCGACCGGGCCCCGCAACGACTGGCAAACCATCCGGTCGCTGCTGCCGTACCTGACCACCTACAAATGGCGCGTCGCGCTCGCGCTCGGCTGCCTGATCGGCGCGAAGGTCGCGAACCTCGGCGTGCCGGTCGTGATGAAGCGCATCGTCGACCACCTGTCCTACGTCCAGCAGATCACCGCGATCGGCCGCGCCGAGCAGTCGGCCGGCATCGTGCTCGCGGGCGGCGTGGGGTTGCTGGTCGTCGCGTATGCGCTCGTGCGGCTGTCCACGTCATTGTTTACCGAGCTGCGCGAGATCCTGTTCTCGAAGGTCACCGAGAGCGCGGTGCGCCAGCTCGCGCTGCAGGTGTTCCGGCACCTGCACGGGCTGTCGCTGCGGTTTCACCTGGAGCGTCAGACCGGCGGCATGTCGCGCGACATCGAGCGCGGCACGCGCGGCATCCAGCAGCTGATTTCGTATTCGCTGTACAGCATCCTGCCGACGCTCGTCGAGGTCGGGCTCGTGCTTGGCTTCTTCGTGGTCAAGTACGAGGCCTATTACGCGTACGTGACGTTCGCGGCGCTGGTCACCTACATCGTGTTCACGGTGAAGGTCACCAACTGGCGCACGCATTTCCGCCGCACGATGAACGAACTCGATTCGCGTGCGAACTCGCGGGCGATCGATTCGCTGATCAACTACGAGACGGTCAAGTACTTCGGCAACGAGGAGTGGGAAGCGCAGCGCTACGACGAGAACCTGAAGCGCTACCGGAAGGCCGCGATCCGTTCGCAGAATTCGCTGTCGGTGCTGAACTTCGGCCAGCAGGCGATCATCGGCACGGGGCTCGTGTTCATTCTGTGGCGCGCGACGCAGGGCGTGCTCGCGGGCAAGCTGACGCTCGGCGACCTGGTGCTGATCAACACGTTCATGCTGCAGCTGTACATCCCGCTCAACTTTCTCGGTGTCGTCTATCGCGAGCTGAAGCAGAGCCTGACCGACATGGATCGCATGTTCGGGCTGCTGTCGGCCGCGAAGGAAGTGGCCGACTTGCCCGATGCGCGGCCGCTCGCGGTCGCCGGCGCGCAGGTGCGCTTCGAGCACGTGAATTTCGCGTACGAGCCGGCGCGGCAGATCCTCCACGACGTGTCGTTCACGATCGATGCGGGCACGACGACCGCGGTGGTCGGCCACAGCGGCTCCGGGAAGTCGACACTGTCGCGGCTGCTGTTCCGCTTCTACGATCTCGACCGGCAGGCGGGCGGTGCGATCCGGATCGACGGCCAGGACATCCGCGACGTCACGCAGGACTCGCTGCGCGCGTCGATCGGGATCGTGCCGCAGGACACCGTGCTGTTCAACGACTCGATCTACTACAACATCGCGTACGGCCGGCCGAGCGCGACCCGCGACGAGGTGATCGCGGCCGCGCGTGCCGCGCACATCCACGATTTCATCGAAAGTTTGCCGAAGGGTTATGACACGCCGGTCGGCGAGCGCGGGCTGAAGCTGTCGGGCGGCGAGAAGCAGCGCGTCGCGATCGCGCGCACGCTGTTGAAGAACCCGCCGGTGCTGCTGTTCGACGAAGCGACGTCGGCGCTCGATTCGCGCTCGGAGCGCGCGATCCAGCACGAACTCGACCAGATCGCGCGGCATCGCACGACGCTCGTGATCGCGCACCGGCTGTCGACGGTCGTGCACGCGCAGCAGATCCTCGTGATGGACCACGGGCGGATCGTCGAGCGCGGCACGCACGACGAACTCGTGCGCGCCGACGGGTTGTATGCGCAGATGTGGGCGTTGCAGCAGCAGCGTGCGGCGGCAGGCGGGGAAGAAGCGGAAGCCGCGTGAGCGGCGGGGCTGCGCGCGGGGTGGGCGCAGCAGGACGGGGCACGTTTGATGGGCGGGAGTCGGGCCGGCATGGCGGTCGGACATGCGCGGACCCTTTGATCGGCCAGGCCAACGCCGCCAGTTCGCCCGTCAGCCAGCTAGCCAACCAGTCAGTTGACCGGTCTGTTGATCAATCAGCCCGACGACCCGTCAGCCGGTCACTCCGCGGCGCGCAGCCGCGCATCCAGCTCGCCGAGTTGCGCGGGCGTGCCGACGTTCTCCCAGATACCTTCATACAGTTCGCCGCTCGCGCGGCCGGCCTCGATCGCCGCGCGATAGTACGGCGTCAGCGCGCGCCGCGTGCCGGGCGCGAGATCGCGGAACATCCGCGTGTCGTACAGGCCGATGTTGCCGAACGTGAAGCGCGCGGCGCCGTCGAGCGCAAGGCGGCCATCGTCGCCGAGCGCGAAGTCGCCGGCCGGGTGGAACGGCGGGTTCGGCACCATCACGAGGTGCATCGCCGGCGCATCGAGCGCGGCCATCCGGGCGGCGCGCGGCGCGAGCGACCGGTAGTCGAACGCGCAGTAGACATCGCCGCTGACCGCCGCGAACACGGCCGGCTGCCCGTCGCGTTCGAGCAGCGGCAACGCCTGCGCGATGCCGCCCGCGGTTTCCAGCGCTTCGCCTTCGGCCGAATACACGAGCCGTACGCCCCAGCGCGAACCGTCGCCCAGCGCAGCCTCGATCTGCTCGCCGAGCCACGCGTGGTTGATCACGATCGTCTCGATGCCCGCGCGGGCGAGCGCCTCGATCTGCCACACGATCAGCGGCTTGCCGCCCGCTTCGAGCAGCGGCTTCGGGCGGGTGTCGGTGAGCGGGCGCATCCGTTCGCCGCGCCCGGCGGCGAAGATCATCGCCGTGGTCAGGGTGTTGCTCATGTTCGGCCGGGTGTCAGGAGAGTCGGAACGATCAGAAATCAGAACGTATAGCCCACGTCGGCCGGTGCGTTGCCCTCGAGCTCGTCGAGCAGCTTCGCGAACGGCACGAGCGGGCGATAGCGTAGCGCGACCTTGCGCGCATACGCGATGAAGCGCGGCAGGTCGTTCAGGTAATGCGGCTTGCCGTCGCGGTAATTGATCCGCGCGAACAGGCCGAGCACCTTGATGTGGCGCTGCAGCCCCATCCATTCGAGCTGGCGGTAGAACTCGCCGAAATCGGGGTCGACCGGCAGGCCGGCCTTTTTCGCCTTTTCCCAGTAGTACGCGAAGCAGTCGAGCTCGAACTCCTCGTCCCAGCTGATGAACGCATCGCGCAGCAGCGACACGACGTCGTACGTCAGCGGCCCGTGGACGGCATCCTGGAAGTCGAGGATGCCCGGGTTGGGCTCGCACACCATCAGGTTGCGCGGCATGAAATCGCGCAGCATGAAACCCTGCGGCTGCGCGTGCGCGCTGGCGACCAGCAGCGCGAAGGTGCGGTCGAGCGTGCCGCGCATCGCGTCGGTGACCGGCTTGCCGAGGTGGCGGCCGACGAACCATTCGGGCATCAGCTCCATCTCGCGGCGCAGGAATGCCTCGTCGAACGGCGGCAGCACGTCGGGCTTCGACGTGAGCTGGAAGCGGATCAGCGCGTCGAGCGCCGCGCGCATCAGCGGTTTTGCGGCGGCCGGGTCGGCCGGATCGAGCACCGCGATGTACGACGTGCGGCCGAGATCGGTCACGAGCATGAAGCCCGAGTCGAAATCGTGGGCCAGCACGTCCGGCACGTGGTCGCCGGCCGCGGCGAGCAGTTGCGCGACCTGGACGAATTCACGGCACTTTTCGGGCGGCGGCGCGTCGACGGCGATCAGCGTGCCGCCGGCGCTCGTGGCCGACGCGACACGGAAATAGCGGCGGAAACTGGCATCCGACGAGGCGGGCGCGAGGGTCGACAGGTCGAGCGCATAGCGTTCGGCGAGCGGGTGCAGCCACGCGGTGAGCGCTTCGAGGCGGGCGTCGGGCTGGGATGCGGCGGATGGGGGCGTCATGAAACTCGGCGGAGGGGGGAACGTCTTGCCATATAATACCCCACGACTTTTTTGACGCGCCCCGCGTCAGCTTTCCGCCGTGCAGGCCCGCCGCCTGTCGCGCGGTCGCCCGAACGCCTCCCCGGTTTGCGCTCAGCCGCAGTCGCGGTGCGACGGTGCGGCCTGCCGCGCGCGCATGTGCCGCGACGGCGCGGTTGACAAGGGGCGATTCGCCAAACGATAGATGCCGCCCAAACCGCTATTCCCGAATGTTTTCCCCGGTGACGGGGCGCCGCGCAAACGGCGGCTCGCGCTCGCACTCCTGGCCGTGCCCGGCCTCGTGCCGGCCGTGTCGTACGCGCAGCTGTCGGGCGCGGCCGCGCAGCCGCAGCCGCTCGACTCGCCGTGGGATCTGCGTCTCGCGCCCCAGCTCGAGGATCATCCGCTGAAGGACGGCGCGAAGCCGGCCGCGTTCGTGATCGCCGACCACACGAGCGGCACGGCCGAGCAGGATCTCGCCGCGAAGGGTTCGGCCGAGCTGCGGCGCGGTGACGCCGTCGTGAAGGCCGACGCGATCCACTACGATCAGGATACCGACATGGCCGATGCGTACGGCCAGGTCAGGATCAACAATGCCGGCACGTCGTTCGCGGGCCCCGAGGCGCACCTGAAGATCGAGGCGAACCAGGGCTTCATGACGGCGCCGAAGTATCACTTCAACGTGACGGGCGGCTCGGGCAGCGCGGAACGCGTCGACATGGTCGACAACGAGCGCTCGGTGTTCGTCAACGGCACCTACACCGCGTGCCAGTGCTCGACGAACCCCGCGTGGTACATCAAGGGCAGCCGCTTCGACTTCGATACGGGTGCCGACGAAGGCACCGCGCGCAACGGCGTGCTGTTCTTCCAGGGCGTGCCGATCTTCGCGAGCCCGTGGATGACGTTCCCGCTGTCGGGCGAGCGGCGCAGCGGCCTGCTGCCGCCGACGTTCTCGATGGACTCGAAGAATGGCTTCGAGTTGACGCTGCCGTACTACTTCAACATCGCGCCGAACCGCGACCTGACGCTCACGCCGCGCATCATCTCGCGGCGCGGCGTGATGGCCGAGGCGACGTTCCGCTACCTGTCGCCGTCGTATTCGGGCACGTTTACGGCCAATTACCTGCCGGATGACCGGCTCGCGCACCGCAACCGCTACGCGATCTACTGGCAGCACCAGCAGAATTTCGGCGGCGGCTTCGGCGGTTACGTGTACTACAACAAGGTCTCGGACAATACGTATCCCGAAGACCTCGGGTCGGCGAACCAGTTCATCAACGGGACGCAGACGCTGTACCAGCAGGAAGCCGGTATCACGTACAACAACGGCCCGTGGTCGGTGCTCGCGCGCTACCAGCACTGGCAGACGCTGCCGCCGTCGATCGCGCCGTACAGCCGCGAGCCGCAGTTGAACGTGAAGTACACGAAGTACAACGTCGGCGGCTTCGACTTCGGCGCGGAAGCCGACTATTCGCGGTTCCGCATCACGACGGCCGATGCGACCCAGGGTGACCGGATCGTCTTCAATCCGTACATCTCGTACGGCGTGTACGGCCCCGGCTACTTCGTCGTGCCGAAGGTCCAGTACCACTTCGCGTCGTACGACCTGAACTACCTGTCGTCGACCACGCCGAACAGCCCGAAGCGCTTCACCGAGTCGATCCCGACCGTGAGCTTCGATACGGGGCTGATCTTCGACCGCTCGGTGCGCCTGTTCGGCCAGGACTTCATCCAGACCCTCGAGCCGCGCCTGTACTACGTGTACACGCCGTATCGCGACCAGTCGAACGCACCGTTGTTCGACACCGCGGAGTCGGACTTCGGCCTCGCGGAGATCTACCAGCCGAACACGTTCGTCGGCAACGACCGGATCGCCGATGCGAACCGGATCACGGCGGGCCTCACGTCGCGCTTCATCGATCCGCGCACCGGCGACGAGCGTGCGCGTTTCGTGATTGCGCAGCAGTACTATTTCGCCGATCAGCGCGTCACGCTGAATTCCGGGCAGGCCGCCGCGCAGGCGCGCCACTCGGACCTGATCGTCGGCGCCGCGCTGAAGCTCGGCTCGGGCTTCATGTCGGAGACGGCGTTCCAGTACAACCAGAACAACAACCAGCTCGTGAAGTCGAGCGTCGGTTTCGGCTACAGCCCGGGCGAGCGCCGCGTGATCAACGTCGGCTACCGCTACACGCGATCGAACACCACGCTCGACAACCAGCCGATCAACCAGTTCCTGGTGTCCGCGCAATGGCCGCTCACGCGCCGCCTGTATGCGATCGGCCGCTTCAACTACGACCTCGCCGGCGATCGCGTGGTCGACGGTCTGGTCGGCTTACAATACGACGCGGACTGCTGGGCGCTCGGGGTCGGGGTGCAACGGGCGGCGAACGGCATCAATTCGTCGGGACAGCAGAGTTCGTCGACGCGAGTCATGATGCAGCTGACGCTCAAGGGCCTGTCGACCGTCGACAACGGCCTCGTGTCGGCGTTCCGCGCCGGGGTGCCGGGCTACACGCCGCTGCCGCCGCCGCCGCCGCCGATGTCCCGCTTCAGCAACTACGAGTAACGCCGGCTTGTCTGCACCGGTCAGCACGATTTCAATGGAGTTCCAGTGGCAATGAAGAAAACCCTTCGTTTCGCGGCAGTCGTGTCCAGCCTCGCTGCGGCCTCCGCGCTGCTCGCCGCCGCGCCGGCCGCGGCGCAGGCGCTCGGTTCGCAAGGTGCGCAGCTCGCCGACGAAGTCGTCGCGGTCGTCAACAACGACGTGATCACGGGCCGCGAACTCGACCAGCGTGCCGGCCTGATCGCGCGCCGGCTGCAGCAGCAGAACGCACCGGTGCCGCCGACCGACCAGTTGCGCGCGCAGGTGCTGAACCAGATGGTGCTCGAGCGTATCCAGGTGCAGAAGGCCAAGGACGACGGGATCCGCATCGACGACGCGACCGTGCAGGCCACGCTGCAGCGTCTCGCGCAGGCGAACGGCATGACGCTCGAGCAGTACCGCGCGCGTCTCGAGGCGCAAGGCGTGCCCTGGAGCATCTTCACGAGCGACGCGCGTACCGAACTGATGCTGTCGAAGCTGCGCGAGCGTGAGGTCGACGGCAAGATCACCGTGTCGGACGCCGAGGTCGCGAACTACATCGCGAGCCAGCGCGGCCCGAGTGCGTCGCAACAGCAGGACCTGCGCTTCCAGCACATCTTCATCAAGGCGCCGACCAACGCGCCGCAGGCCGACATCGAAGTCGCGCAGAAGAAGGCTGACGCGTTGCTGCAGCAGGCGAAGTCGGGCGCCGACTTCGAGAAGCTCGCGAAGAACAATTCGGAAGCGAACGACGCGAAGAAGGGCGGCGACCTCGGCTTCAAGGCGCCGAGCGCGCTGCCGGCCGACGTCGTCGACGCCGCATCGAAGCTGCGCCCGGGCCAGGTCAACCCGACGCTGATCCGCGTGCCGGACGGCTTCGAGATCGTGCGCCTCGTCGATCGTCGCCAGAGCCAGGGCGCGACCGCCGCCGCACCGAAGATCGTGCAGACGCACGTGCGCCACATCCTGTTGCGCGTGGGTGAAGGCAAGTCGGAAGGCCAGGCGCGCCAGCAACTGGCCGACATCCGCAACCAGGTCGAGGCCGGTGGCGATTTCGCGAAGTTCGCGCGCACTTACTCACAGGACGGTTCGGCGTCGCAAGGCGGCGATCTCGGCTGGATCAGCCCGGGCGAGACCGTGCCGGAATTCGAGCGCGCGATGAACAACCTGCAGGACGGCCAGGTCAGCCAGCCGATCCGGACCGAGTACGGCTATCACCTGATCCAGGTGCTGAGCCGCCGCGAAGCGGAAGGCTCGGTGCAGCAGCAGATGGATATCGCGCGTCAGGCGATCGGCCAGCGCAAGGCCGAGCAGGCCTATGCCGACTGGCTGCGCGAGCTGCGCGATTCGTCGTACGTGCAGTACAAGATCGGCGGCGTCGGCCCGGCGAACTGAGCGAGCTTCGGATGACCACACCCGCGCTGCAGATCGCGATCACGACTGGCGAACCCGCGGGGGTCGGCCCGGAGCTGACCGTGCAGGCGCTGCGTGATGCCGCGCAGCGCTGGCCCGACGCACATTTCACCGTGCTCGGCGATGCGACGCTGCTCGACGCGCGTGCGGCGGCCGTCGACGCCGACCGCGCCACGCTGGCCGGCAGCGGGCCGGTGTCGGTCGCGCATCACGCGCTTGCCGTGCCCGTGCAGGCGGGCAAGCTGGACGCCGCGAACGGCCCGTACGTGCTCGGGTTGCTCGACGCGGCGATCGACGGTGCGCTGGCAGGCCGGTACGATGCGATCGTCACCGCGCCGCTGCAGAAGAGCACCATCAACGATGCGGGCGTGCCGTTCACCGGCCATACCGAATACCTGGCGGAGCGCACGCATACGCCGCGGGTCGTGATGATGCTGGCCGGTACCGGCCACCAGCCGCTGCGCGTCGCGCTCGCGACCACGCACCTGCCGCTGAAGGACGTGTCCGCCGCACTCACGGTCGACGGGCTCGTCGAGACACTCGCGATCATCGATCGCGACCTGCGGCGCGACTTCGGTCTCGCCGCACCGCGCATCCTCGTGACGGGCCTGAACCCGCACGCGGGCGAGAACGGTTATCTCGGCCGCGAGGAGATCGACGTGATCTCGCCGGCGCTGGCCCGCGCGAACGCGCAGGGCATCGACGCGCGCGGCCCGTATCCGGCCGACACGCTGTTCCAGCCGCGCCATCTCGCGGACGCCGATTGCGTGCTCGCGATGTTCCATGACCAGGGCCTGCCCGTGCTGAAGTATGCGACGTTCGGCGAGGGCATCAACGTGACGCTCGGGCTGCCGATCATCCGGACGTCGGTCGATCACGGCACGGCACTCGATCTGGCCGGCACCGGCCGCGCGGATCCGGGCAGCATGATCGCCGCGCTCGACACGGCCGTCACGATGGCGCGTCATCGCCGCACGGCCTGACGCGGCCCGGTTTCACCTCTTTCGTCGTATTTTTCGTTTTACTCAGTCGATGTCGAACAGCAGACAGCACCAAGGCCATTTCGCGCGCAAGCGCTTCGGGCAGAACTTCCTCGTCGATCACGGCGTGATCGACTCGATCGTTTCGACGATCGGTCCCGCGCGCGGCCAGCGCATGGTCGAGATCGGCCCCGGGCTCGGTGCGCTGACCGAGCCGCTGATCGAGCGCCTCGCGACGCCCGAGTCGCCGCTGCATGCAGTGGAGCTCGACCGCGACCTGATCGGGCGCCTGCAGCAACGTTTCGGCGCGCTGCTCGAACTGCACGCAGGCGACGCGCTCGCGTTCGACTTCCGGTCGCTCGCGGCGCCCGGCGACAAGCCGTCGCTGCGGATCGTCGGCAACCTGCCGTACAACATATCCAGCCCGCTGCTGTTTCACCTGATGACGTTCGCCGATGCGGTCATCGACCAGCATTTCATGCTGCAGAACGAAGTCGTCGAGCGGATGGTCGCGGAGCCGGGCACGAAGGCGTTTTCGCGTCTGTCGGTGATGCTGCAGTACCGCTACGTGATGGAGAAGATGCTCGACGTGCCGCCGGAATCGTTCCAGCCGCCGCCGAAGGTCGATTCCGCGATCGTTCGGATGATTCCGTACGAACCGCACGAACTGCCGGACGTCGATCCCGTGCTGCTCGGCGAAATCGTCACCGCCGCGTTCTCGCAGCGCCGCAAGATGCTGCGCAATACGCTCGGCGACTATCGCGAGTCGATCGATTTCGACGCGCTCGGCTTCGATCTCGCACGCCGTGCGGAGGACGTGAGCGTGGCCGAATACGTCGGCGTCGCGCAGGCGCTCGCGGCGGTGCGCAAGGCCGGTTGAGGCCGGTTACGCGAGCCGTACCGGATGCGAACAAGAGGCTGCCTTGCGAGGCAGCCTTTTTTATTGCGTGGGCGCGCGCGTGCTGCGCCGGGTCGTCATGCACGCCGGCGCGGCGGCGCGTTGACGAGCGCGATGCCGGTCAGCACGAGCGCGGCCGCGGACATGAAGCGCCAGCCGACCGATTCGCCGAGCAGCAGCACGCCGAACGCGACGCCGAACAGTGGCGACAGGAACGTGAAGACCGACAGGCGCGACGCACTGTAGCGCGTCAGCAGCCAGAACCACGACAGGTAGCTGACGAACGCGACGATCACCGACTGGTACGCGAGGCTTGCCACAGCGACCGGCGTGACGTGCGCGAACGACACCTGGCCGAACAGCGCGGCAAGCGCGACCAGCACGACCGCCGATACCGCGAGCTGGTAGAACAGCGTCTTGCTTGCACTCGCCCGCGCGAGCGCCGTCGAGCGCACGACGACCGTCGTCGCGGCCCACATCGCGCCGCCGAGGATCCCGAGCGCGTCGCCGGCGAGCCCTGCCAGTACCGACGCGCCGGGCCCGCGCGGTTTCAGGAAGCCGTCCGCGAATGCGAGCGCGATGCCGGCGAATGCCAGGCCGACGCCGGCCCACTGCGTGCGCTGCAGCCGTTCGCCCGGTGCGAACAGGTGCAGGCCGAGCGCGGTGAAGCAGGGTGCCGTGTACAGGAAGATCGCCATGTGCGACGCGCTCGTCAGCGTCAGCCCGAAGAACACGCAGATGAATTCGCCGGCGAACAGCGCCCCGGCCGCGAGGCCCGCGCCGAACGTGCCGTCCGCCTGGAACAGCGGCGTACCGCGCGAGCGGGCCCAGCCCCACAGCAGCACCGCCGCGATCACCGAACGCAGCCCGGCCTGGAACATCGGCGCGATCGCGGCGTTCGTGCTCTTGATCGCGACTTGCTGGAAGCCCCAGATCGCGCATAGCAGCAGCATCAGGCCGACGGCGCGCGTGTCGAGCGCGCGGCGCACGGGGGCGGCGGCGAGCGTGGTCATCGGCGAACCTCGCCGGTTCGGCGCGGCAGCTGCATGATCGGGAGGGCGGCGCATCCGGCGCGCTCGAATCGGCGGTTTCGCACGGCAGTGTGGCTGTCTCGGGGGAGGGGTGGTCGCGTTCGGGCACTAGGTCGCATGCCCGTTTTTGGTGCGAGGTGGAAGGATGTTACCCGATCGGCGCAGCCGCCGGGCGCGTCGGATCGTGCCGCTTTCCGCCGTTGTGCTCGCGCCGGTTGATGTCGACGAATCGTATTGGCGCACTCGGGCGAGGCGCCTCCGGCTGGACGCCCGTGGGCAGCCGCGGCGGCGCTCCCGGCCAGGCGCCCCCCGGCTAGGCGCCCCCGGCTAGGCGCCCCCGGCGAAATTCACCCGACTCCGGTAAAATTCCCGGTTCTGGAAAGTCCCCACAGGAGTACAACACATGCGATTGCTGCATACGATGCTGCGAGTCGGCGATCTCGACCGCTCGATCAAGTTCTACACCGAATTGCTCGGCATGAAGGTGCTGCGCCGCGACGACTATCCGGAAGGCAAGTTCACGCTCGCATTCGTCGGCTACGGCGACGAATGCGACAACACGGTGATCGAGCTGACCCATAACTGGGATACGCCGGCCTACGACCTCGGCAACGGCTTTGGCCACCTCGCGCTCGAAGTCGACGACGCGTACAAGGCCTGCGAGCAGATCAAGGCGCAAGGCGGCAAGGTCACGCGCGAAGCGGGCCCGATGAAGCACGGCACGACCGTGATCGCGTTCGTCGAGGATCCGGACGGCTACAAGATCGAGTTCATTCAGAAGAAGGCACGCTGAGCGCCGGATGAACCGGGCTGCGGCGTGCGATGGGCGCCGCGGCAGCAAAAGAGGGCGATGCGGGGTGACCCGCATCGCCCTTTTCCGTTGGCGGCGACGCCGTGCGTATCACAGCGACGGCAGCAACTCGGGCGGGTGATGCTTGAGCGTGTGCCGTGCTTCGCGGAACTCGGGGAAGATCGATTCGACGGTCAGCCAGAAGGCCGGGCTGTGGTTCATCTCGCGCAGGTGCGACAGCTCGTGTGCGACGACGTAGTCGATGATCGACATCGGGAAATGGATCAGCCGCCAGTTCAGCCGGATCTTGCCGTCGCTCGAGCAGCTGCCCCAGCGCGTCGCGGCCGACGACAGCGCGTACATCGAATACGTGACGCCGAGTTTCTCCGCATAGACGGCGAGGCGTTCGCCGAAGATCCGCTTGGCTTCGCCCTGCAGCCAGCCCTGCACGCGATCCTTGATCTGCTGCATGTCGGCCTGCACGGGCAGCGGCAGCGAGAGCCGCAGCGCATCGGTGTCGAACGCGACGGCGCCCGCGCCGAGTGCGATCGTCACCGTCTTGCCGAGATAGGGAAGCGCTGCGCCGTCGCGCCAGTCGATCTGCGGCAGCGCGCGCTGTTCGGTGCGCGTCTTCCACTCCGCGAGCTTCGCGAAGATCCAGCGCTGTTTCTCGGAGATTGCCGCTTCGATGTCGGCGAGCGTGACCCAGCGCGGTGCTGTGATCGACAGCCCGCTGCCGTCGATCGTGAAGCCGATCGTGCGGCGCGCGGAGCGCTTCAGGCGGTATTCGAGCACGCGGCTGTCGAGTGCGAACGTGCGCACGCGCGAGCGGTCGGGCGCCAGGCCCGGATCGAGGGGCGCCGCGGGCGCCGCTTCGGGCGGCGCCGGCGGCGTGGCGGGCGCCGACGGCGCGGCGGCCGGCCCGTCGAAGAGCGGCAGGTCCATCTGGCGATGATCGAGAGCCACGACGGCAGGCCGTGGCCGCGGACGCTGTTTCATCAGTTCGCTTCTTTTTGTCGTACGCAACGGCTGCAACCTGGGGGCGTCAGACACGCGCGGCATCGCGCGTGCCCGCATTGCCCGACTGGCGATACGAATCGGGATCGATCCGGCGCATTTCCGCTTCGATCCATGCTTCGACCTGCGAGTTCAATGCATCGGGCGTCAGCCCCTCGCTCGCGATCGGCTTGCCGATCGACACGGTGACGACGCCCGGGAATTTCGTGAACGAGTTGCGCGGCCACACCCGACCTGCATTGTGCGCGATCGGCACGACCGGTGCGCCGGTTTCGATCGCGAAGCGCGCGCCGCCCGTCTTGTACTTGCCCTGCTTGCCGACCGGCGTGCGCGTGCCTTCCGGGAACATGATCATCCATGCGCCTTCCGACAGACGCTTCTTGCCCTGGCGGATCACCGACGTGAACGCGTTCTTGCCTTCCTTGCGGTTGATGTTGACCATGTGCAGCATCCCGAGCGCCCAGCCGAAGAACGGCACGTACAGCAGCTCGCGCTTGAACACGTAGCAAAGCGGCCTCGGCATCAGCGCCGGAAACGCGAGCGTCTCCCACGCGGACTGGTGCTTCGACAGCAGCACCGCCGGGCCGTCGGGCAGGTTCTCGTACCCTTCGATCCGGTAGCGGATGCCGTTCAGCCAGCGCACGACCCACAGCGTCGACTTGCACCAGCCGGCGGCCATCCAGTAGCGCGCGTCGGAGCGCATGAACGGAAAGGCGATGAAGCACGCGGTGGCATACGGCACCGTGTACAAGACGAAGTAGATCAGCAGCAGCAGGGAGCGGACGAAGCGCATCGGCGTAAGTCTGGCGTTAGGGAGGATGCGCGCGGCGGCTGCATCACTCGTGTTCGTGTGAAAGGAAATCGAGCGCGAACGCGCGCAGGTCGTCGTGGACCTTCGTGCCGGGCGGCAGGTTGCCGGCGGCGAGCGTTTTCTTGCCCTTGCCGGTGAGCACGAGGTGCGGCTGGAAGCCGACCGCGACACCGGCCTGCAGGTCGCGCAGCGAATCGCCGACGACCGGCGTGTGATCGGGATCGATCTCGAAGCGCTCGGTGATCATCTGCATCATGCCGGGTTTCGGCTTGCGGCAGTCGCAGTGATCCTCGGCCGTGTGCGGGCAGAAGAACACCGCGTCGATACGTGCGCCGACCGCAGCCGCCGCGCGATGCATCTTCAGATGCATCTCGTTGAGGGCGGCCATGTCGAACAGCCCGCGACCGATGCCGGACTGGTTGGTCGCGACGACCACGCGATAACCCGCGTGGTTGAGCCGGGCGATCGCCTCGAGGGCGCCGGGCAGCGCGATCCATTCGTCGGTTGTCTTGATGAACGCATCCGAATCGACGTTGATCACGCCGTCCCGGTCGAGGACGACGAGCTTTCGGTTGGGGCTGGTCGGCATCGTGCGGCCCTTATGCGGCGAGCTTCGAGATGTCGGCGACGCAGTTCATCTGCTGGTGCAGCGCGGACAGCAGCGCGAGACGGTTCGCGCGCAGTGCCGGATCTTCCGCGTTGACCATCACGTCGTTGAAGAACGTGTCGACCGGTGCGCGCAGCGCGGCGAGCGCCGACAGCGCGCCCGTGTACGCACGCGCCTCGAGCTGCGACTGCACGTGCGGCGTCACGGCCGCGAGCTGTTCGTGCAGCGCCTTCTCGGCCGCCTCGACGAGCAGCGTCGGCTGCACCGTGCCGTTCGCGCCGCCTTCCGACTTCTTCAGGATGTTCGAGATCCGCTTGTTCGCGGCCGCGAGCGCTTCGGCTTCCGCGAGGCGCGTGAACTCGCGCACCGCGTCGAGGCGCGCGACGAGATCGTCGACACGCGTCGGGTTCAGGCTCAGCACCGCATCGATTTCCCCGGCCGAATAGCCGCGCTCGCGCAGCAGGCCGCGCAGGCGGTCCATGAAGAACGCGAGGATCGCATCGGTCGATTCGGCCACGCCCGGCACGCCTTCGAAGCGTGCATGGGCCGTGCGCAGCAGCGATACGAGATCGAGCGGCAGCTGCTTCTCGAGCAGCAGGCGCAGCACGCCGAGCGCGTGGCGGCGCAGTGCGAACGGATCCTTCTCGCCGGTCGGCGCGAGGCCGATGCCCCAGATGCCGACGATCGTCTCGAGCTTGTCGGCCAGCGCGACGGCGGTCGACACCGGCGTGGTCGGCAGTGCGTCGCCGGAGAAGCGCGGCTGGTAGTGCTCGGCGCAGGCGAGCGCGACGTCGTCGGCTTCGCCGTCGTGGCGCGCGTAGTACGTGCCCATCGTGCCCTGCAGTTCCGGGAACTCGCCGACCATGTCGGTCAGCAGGTCGGCCTTCGCGAGACGCGCGGCGCGCTTCGCGTGCGTGGCGTCGGCACCGATCGCGGGTGCGATCTCGCCGGCCAGCGCCTCGAGGCGCTCGACGCGTGCGAGCGCCGAACCGAGCTTGTTGTGATACACGACGTTCGCGAGCTGCGGCACGCGGTCGGCGAGCGGCTTCTTCTTGTCCTGCTCGAAGAAGAACTTCGCATCGGCGAGGCGCGGGCGCACGACGCGCTCGTTGCCTTCGATGATCTCGCCCGGCGTCTTCGTCTCGATGTTCGACACGATCAGGAAGCGCGAGCGCAGCTTGCCGGCGACGTCGGTCAGCGCGAAATACTTCTGGTTGGTTTGCATCGTGAGGATCAGGCATTCCTGCGGGACCTGCAGGAATTCGTCCTCGAAGCGGCACGGGTAGACGACCGGCCATTCGACCAGCGACGTCACTTCGTCGAGCAGCGACTCGGGCATCACGACGGTATCGCCGTTCGCGTGCTCGTTCAGTTGCGTGCGGATCGTTTCGCGGCGATCGGCGAACTGCGCGATCACGCGGCCCTTGTCGCGCAGCGTGTCGGCGTAGCTGCGCGCATGCTGGATCGCGACGAGGCCGTCGGACAGGAAGCGGTGGCCGAGCGTGGTGTCGCCGGCGTCGACGCCGAATGCGGTGACGGGCACGATGCGATCGTCGTGCAGCACCGTCAGGCGATGCACGGGGCGCACGAACTTCACGTCGGAGCCGTCCGGGCGCTGGTAGGTCATCACCTTCGGGATCGGCAGCTTCTCGAGCGTTTCGTCGAGCGCGGCCTGCAGGCCGTCGGCGAGCGTCGCGCCGGCTGCCGAATAGTTGATGAAGAATGCTTCGGCCTTGCCGTCCTGCGCGCGCTCGAGATCGGCGATCGACAGGTTCGGGTGGCCGAGCGCCGCGAGCTTCTTCGCGAGCGGCGCGGTCGGCTTGCCTTCGGCGTCGAGCGCGACCGACACGGGCAGGACCTTTTCGCGAACCTGCTTTTCAGGGGCGACGGCGCGCACGTTCTGCACGACGACGGCGAGGCGGCGCGGCGTGGCGTAGCGTTCGAACACGAGTTCGCCTTCGATGAGGTCGCGCGCCGCGAGGCGTTGCGCGAGACCTTCGGCGAATGCGTCGCCGAGGCGCGCGAGGGCCTTCGGCGGCAGCTCTTCGGTCAGCAGTTCGACGAGCAGGGGGGCGGGATGATTGTGCGTCATGATTGGAATGAATCTCGTCTCGTCAGTCCTGATCGATCTTGCGTTCGACCTTGAGCGGCGGCGCCCACGCCGGTTGTGCGGCGTCCTGGGCGTCGGTGGTGAGGCCCGGCACGCCCGGCGGGTTGCCGAGCATCGGGAAGCCGAGCTTCTCGCGCGAGTCGTAGTAAGCCTGCGCGACGAGACGCGACAGCGCGCGGATGCGGCCGATGTACGCCGCGCGCTCGGTGACCGAGATCGCGCCGCGCGCATCGAGCAGGTTGAACGTGTGGCCGGCCTTCAGCACGAGCTCGTACGCGGGCAGCGCGAGCTGCGCGTCGATCATCTTCTTCGCTTCCGCTTCGTAGCTGTTGAAGAACGTGAACAGCAGGTCGACGTTCGCGTGCTCGAAGTTGTAAGTCGATTGCTCGACCTCGTTCTGGTGGTAGACGTCGCCGTACGACAGGCGGCGCAGCTCGGGGCCGTTCGGGCCTTGCTCCTCCCACTCGGTCCACACGAGGTCGTACACGTTCTCGACCTTCTGCAGGTACATCGCGAGGCGCTCGAGGCCGTACGTGATCTCGCCGAGCACCGGCTTGCAGTCGAGGCCGCCGACCTGCTGGAAATACGTGAACTGCGTGACTTCCATCCCGTTCAGCCACACTTCCCAGCCGAGGCCCCACGCGCCGAGCGTCGGGTTTTCCCAGTCGTCCTCGACGAAGCGCACGTCGTTCTGCTGCAGGTCGAAACCGAGCGCCTCGAGCGAGCCGAGGTACAGGTCGAGGATGTTTTCCGGCGCCGGCTTGAGCACGACCTGGTACTGGTAGTAGTGCTGCAGGCGGTTCGGGTTCTCGCCGTAACGGCCGTCCTTCGGGCGGCGCGACGGCTGCACGTACGCGGCGCGCCACGGCTCGGGGCCGACCGCGCGCAGGAACGTGTGGACGTGCGAGGTGCCCGCGCCGACTTCCATGTCGATGGGCTGGAGCAGGGCGCAACCCTGCTTGTCCCAGTAGGACTGCAGCGTCAGGATGATTTGCTGAAACGTAAGCATGAAGAGCCTTCGTGGCGCTGGCGCTCCGTTGCGGGCGGCGCTCCGGGCGGGGCCCGGAGGGTCGGCTCGCGCGGCGGCGCGGCTTGTTAGTGTGCTGAAACGCGTAATTTTACCGGATCGGCGAGCGGATGCGGCCGGAACGCGGGAGGGCACACCGTCGGCCCTGTTCGGGCGGCCCGCGCGGGCGTGACCGATGGCCGCCGGGCGGCCGCGCGCGGCCTGGCGTGACGCGCGTGCCGCGCGGCTTCGCGCGGGCGTTAAGATGCGCGTATTGCGGTGCGCGCGACGTGTGCCGCGCCACCGCTAGCCGATTCCGACTGCATGGACGATCCGACCGATATCCTCATTCCGCTGCTTCCGCCCTTCCTCGCGCTGCTCGGGCAGGCCGCCGATGCGCAGGCGCGCGGCGAACATGCCGCGCACGATCTGTGGCTTGCCGCCGCCGCGCAGCTGCATGCGGTCGACGCCGATGCGCTCGCGCAACTCACCGGCGCGCTCGTCTCGCGGCAGCGTACGGCCGATGCGCTCGCGCTCGCCGAATGCGCGGCGCGCGTGCAGCCGGGCGCGACCGCGTACTTCAACCACGGCTACGCACTGCAGATGGCGGGCCGCCACGCGGACGCCGTGGCGCCGTATCGCGCGGCGCTGGCGCTCGATGCCGACCGGCCATCGCTGCGCAACAACCTCGCGATCGCGCTGCGGCTGTCGGGCAGCGGCCGCGCGGAGGAGATCGCGCTGCTCGAAGCGGCGGTGCGCTTCGATCCACGCGACGTGCAGGCGTGGATCAATCTCGTCGTCGCGCGGCTCGCGACGCACGACCTGGACGCCGCGCTCGCGTGCGCGGCGCGGCTCGTCGAGCTCGCGCCCGACAACGCGCTCGCGATGAACAACGTCGCGCTGGCGATGAAGGAGGCGCAGCGCTGGGACGACGCCGAGCGCTACGCGGCGCGCGCGTGCGAGCTGGCGCCCGACGACGCGTCGTTCCGCTTCAACCTGGCGATCATCCAGCTCGTGCGCGGCAACGTCGCGGCCGGCTGGCGCGGCCACGAGGCGCGCTGGGACGGCGCGGGCGAATTGCGCGGCCGCCGGCCGGTGCTGCCGGGCCCGCGCTGGCAGGGCGAGCCGCTCGCCGGCAAGACGCTGCTCGTGTGGGGCGAGCAGGGGCTCGGCGACGTGCTGCAGTTCTGCCGCTTCGTCGCGCCGCTCGCCGAGCGCGTGCACCGCGAGGGCGGCCGGCTCGTCTGGAATACGTTCCCGCTGGTGGGCACGCTGATGCAGCGCAGCCTCGGCGCGCATGCGGACGCATTCAGCGCGGGCGGCGGCATCGAATTGCTGCCGGCCTTCGATTACGAAGTGCCGCTGATCGGCCTGCCGCTGATGCTCGGCATGGAAGCGTCGACACTCGCGTCGTCGGTGCCGTATCTGCGGGCCGATCCGCATGCGCGCGATGCGTGGCGCGCGCGGCTCGCGGGCGACCGCCGGCTGAAGGTCGGGCTCGTGTGGACGGGCAGCGCGGGGCACCAGCGCAATCCGTTCCGGCGGGTCGGGCTCGAGCGCTATGCCGACGCGTTCCGCGGGATCGACGGCGTCGCGTTTTATTCGCTGCAGCCGGGCGCGAACGCGGATGTCGAGGCGGCGCGCGCGGCGGGCTTCGCGATCGAGGACGTCACGGCGGAACTGACGAGCTTCGACGATACGGCTGCGTTCATCGGCGCGCTGGATCTGGTGATCACCGTGTGCACGTCGGCCGCACACCTGGCGGGTGCGCTCGGCGCGCGCACCTGGGTGCTGCTCGACGTGAATCCGCACTGGCCGTGGCTGCTCGAACGCAAGGACAGCCCGTGGTATCCGACCGCGACGTTGTACCGGCAACCGGTTTTCGGCGCGTGGGCGCCGGTGATGGAGGAGGTGAGCCGCGACCTGCGGCGCCTCGCCGCGCAGCCGGTTCAAGCGGAGGGGGCGACCCGGCAGGCCTGAGCGGCCGGCCGTTTCGCGGCTGCGGGCCGCTGCTGCAAGTTGCATTCGACGGCGGCCGCCACGCACTGCGCAGCGGTCGCCCGTTGCGTCATTCCGGCTGGTCGTCGCCGTTCTTCTTGCCGTTGCGCCGGCGCAGCCCGGGGCCGAACGTGAAGCCGAACGCGAGCAGCACGAGCGACACCGCGAGCACGATGTTGTTGCCGCTCGTCACGTACGGCGTGAAGCCGCTGGTGCCTTCGATCCGCACGTCGAGCGAGCCGATCGTGAACGGCTTCAGCTGCCCGAGCACGCGGCCGCGCGCATCGATCGCGGCCGTCATCCCCGTGTTGGTCGCGCGCAGCATCGGCCGGCCCGTCTCGAGCGAGCGCATCCGCGCGATCTGCAGGTGCTGGTCGAGCGCGATCGTGTCGCCGAACCACGCGAGGTTCGTCACGTTGACGAGCACGCCGGGCGGCTGCGGATTGTCGCGGATCGTCGCGGCGATTTCCTCGCCGAACAAGTCCTCGTAGCAGATGTCGGCCATCACGGGCTGGTTGTGCACGAGGAACGGCTTCTGCACGGGCGCGCCGCGCGCGAAGTCGCCGAGCGGCATCTTCATCAGGTCGACGAACCACCGGAAGCCCCACGGGATGAATTCGCCGAAGGGCACGAGGTGGTGCTTGTCGTAGTGATAGATGTCGCGCGAATTCGGCGTCACGCCGTACAGGCTGTTCGTATAGTCGACGTAGTGGCCGTCCTCGGTCACCGATGCGCCGACCGCGCCGAACAGCACGGCCGAGCCCGTCGTGTCGCTGAACTTGCGGATCGCGACGGCGAACGGCTCGGGCAGCTCCTGGATCATCACCGCGATCGCGGTTTCGGGCGTGACGATCAGGTCGGCCGGCTTCTCGATGATCATCTGCGTGTACATCTTGATCGCCGCGTCGATGCCCGCTTCCTCGAACTTGATGTCCTGCTTCACGTTGCCCTGCAGCAGCCGCACCGTGAGCGGCTTGTTCGCGGGCACGGTCCACGTGACCTGCGACAGGCCGAGACCGGCCGCGATCAGCGCGAGCGCGATGCCGGCCGGCGCGGCGATGCGCACGCGCGCATCGCCGGCGCGGGGCTCGGCAAGCGGCGACGGCCGGGCGGCGGCGAGCGCCTGCACGACGAGCGCGGCGAACAGCGCGAGCACCCACGCGATCCCGTACACGCCGGCGACCGGCGCGAAGCCCGCGAACGGGCCGTCGACCTGCGGATAGCCGCTGGCAAGCCATGGGAAGCCGGTGAGGACGGTGCCGCGCAGCCATTCGCCGAGCGCCCACGCGCTCGCGAACGCGAATGCGCCGTGCCAGGTCGGCGAGAACGGCCGCGGGTCGGGCGCGCGGCGATGCCACGCATGGCCCGCGCAGAACGACCACAGCCCGGCGGAGAACGCCGGGTACAGCGACAGGTACAGCGAGAACAGCACGAGCGCGCCGCCCGCGAGCGGCGCGGCCATCTCGCCGTACACGTGCATGCTGATGTAGAGCCACCAGACGCCGGTGATGAAGTTGCCGAAGCCGAACGCGCCGCCGGTGAGCGCGGCGCTGCGCCAGCTTGCGGTGCGCGTGAGCTGCGCGAAAAACCAGACGAATACGACGAGTTGCAGCCAGCCGCCATGCGGCGTCGGTGCGAAGCTGAGCGTATTGGCTGCGCCGGCGAGCAGCGCGGCCGGGTAGTGCCAGCGCGGCAGCGCGCGGCCGGGAGTCGGCGCGAGCAGGCCGCCAGCCGGGCGGGACAGGATCGGATCGTCCATGTGAAGCGGAAGTGGGCGAGCGGTTGTGGAACGCGCGGCTGGCGCGCGACGGTCAGTCCTCGTGCGAGGTTTCGGCGCGACGGCTGGCGAGCGGATTGCGGCGCACCAGCAGTACGTGGACCTGGCGCGCATCGCCGCGCTGGATCTCGAACACGAGGTTGCCGAGCTGCAGTTTCTCGCCGCGATGCGGGACGCGGCCGAAATGATGCGTGATCAGCCCGCCGATCGTGTCGACTTCGTCGTCGGGGAAATCGGTGCCGAACGTCTCGTTGAACTGCTCGATCTCGGTGAGCGCACGCACGCGGTAGCGGCCGTCGGGCCCCGAGATGATGTTGCCGGCTTCCTCGTCGAAGTCGTATTCGTCCTCGATGTCGCCGACGATCTGCTCGAGCACGTCCTCGATCGTGATCAGGCCCGCGACGCCGCCGTATTCGTCGACGACGATCGCGAGGTGATTGCGGTTCACGCGGAAGTCGTGCAGCAGCACGTTCAGGCGCTTCGATTCGGGAATGAACACGGCCGGGCGCAGCATCCCGCGCACGTCGAATTCCTCTTCGGCATAGAAACGCAGCAGATCCTTCGCGAGCAGCACGCCGATGACGTTGTCGCGGTTCTCCTCGTACACGGGGTAGCGCGAGTGCGCCTTCTCGAGGACGAACGGGATGAAATCTTCGGGCTTGTCGGCGATGTTGATCGCGTCCATCTGGGCGCGCGGCACCATGATGTCGCGTGCGCACAGGTCGGATACCTGGAACACGCCTTCGATCATCGACAGCGAATCGGCGTCGATCAGGTTGCGCTCGTGGGCATCCTGGAGGATTTCCAGCAGCTCGCCGCGGGATTCGGGCTCGGGCGAGATGAAGTCGGTCAGGCGCTCGAGCAGCGAGCGCTTTTCTTGCGGTTTGTCGGTTAGCTTACGACTGGGATACGAATCGTTCATGGTGGTGCGCCCGGGTCATGCCGGAGCGCGCGGTCACGGAGTAGGCAAGGATACACCAAGGGCACGACGCGACCGTGTCACACCGGCCGCACGGCCAGGGTGGGCGGCTCGCGCGGGCCCCGCTCGCGGACGGCCGCGCCGGGCGCGGCATCGTCCTCGGTTCCATCCTATCTCAGAAAGGCGCGACGGGGCAGCGGCGGCAAAAAACGGGTGCGGAAGGGGTGGGGGCGTGACGCGGGAAAACGTCCGGCGGAGGTGGCTGGGGGCGGCATTCTGACGCACGCGGGTGGGGTCGCCGCGCCGCGGTTCAGAACCGCATGCCGGCCGAGCAGCCGCCGGCGGCCGCGCCGTTGGTCGCGGCGCCGCCGCAGCCCAGGATGCCGCAGCCGGACAGCGCGACGCTCGCGGCAACGAGCAGCGCGGCAATCCTGCAACGCGACCAGCGTGACGGTTTCATCATCGGGCGTGCCCTCGTTCGAATGCGCATGCGGCGCGGCAGCGCGTGGCGGCAAGCCGGGCGCCGGGCCGCGTCACCGGCATCGCGCGAGCAGCCCTTCGAGCGCGCGATCGGGGATGCCGCTCGCGCGCAGCGCGTCGACCGTGCGGCTCACGTAGTCGAGCGTCGTGCCGTAGCGGCCGGCCGCGCAGCTGAACACTTCCTTCACGACGGGATCGGTCAGCTTGCCCGTGTAGGTCGGCGCGTCGCGGCGCATCACGAACGCGAGCGCGTTCACGCGTTCGCCGCTTTCCAGCGAGCACGGCAGCCACGCGGGCCGGTACGAGCCCATCGGCATTTCGCGCTTCCACAACGTTTCGAGGTGCGGTTGCGCGGTCGGGCCGGCGAGCCGGAACGCGATGCCCGAGCAGGAGCCGCCGCGATCGAGCGCGAGCACGAGGCCCGGGCGTTCGGGCGTGCCGCGGTTCACGCGCGACCACAGGTAGAGCCCGCGGTGATAGCCATGCACCTTGCCGCGCACCGCGGCGACGGTCGGCAACCCCGGGTTCCAGATCAGCGAGCCATAGCCGAACAGCCAGAGATCCTGCTGGCCATCCCAGTCGCGCATCGTATGCGCGAGCGAGGCCGCAAGCTCGTCTTCCGTCAGCAGGCGCCCGGCGCCGATCGACGGCGGGTAGGCGGGCGGGAGCGTCGCGGCGTTGCGCATCGTGCGGAGGGCTTACTGGTACGGGTTCGGGAAGCCCAGCTTCGCGAGGATGTCGACTTCGAGCGCTTCCATTTCGGCTGCGTCCTCGTCGCTCGTCTCGTGGTCGTAGCCCTGCGCGTGCAGCGCGCCGTGCACCAGCAGGTGCGCGTAATGGGCCGTGAGCGGCTTGCCCTGGTCGTGCGCTTCCTTCTCGACGACCGGGCAGCACAGCACGAGGTCGCCGATCACGGTGCCGTCGGGCGCCGCATCGTACGCGAAGGTCAGCACGTTGGTCGGGTAGTCCTTGTGGCGGTAGCCGGCGTTCAGCGTGCGGCCTTCTTCTTCGCCGACGAAGCGCACCGTGAGCTGCGCGCTGGCGAACAGCGCGGGCTCGATCCATTCGGCGATCAGCTTGCGCTTGGGCAGCGTCTTGCGCACGTCGCTCGTGATTTCGTCACCGTATTGCACGGACAGGTCGAGTTCCAGCTCGCGCAGCGCGTCCTCGGCGTCGTCTTCGCGCGGCGCGGGCTCGGCGCCCACGTGCAGCGTCACGCTGTCGTAGTGCTCGGGCTGGAGCGCGAGCTTCGCGCGCATGGCCGGATCGTTGTGCTGCGCGACGATCGCGACGGCGGCTTCTCCCGAACTGCCCGACAGGTCGAACATCAGGCTGCGGCCATCCGGGAAGTCGATTCGCAGCCCTTGCGCGTTGACGGTCCGGGCCTTGCCCTTCGCATCGAACAGCGAAAGGCGGGGGGAGGCGGGCGCGGCCGACTGGGCGCGCCCGGACTTGCGGGAACGGGAGGATTTCATGACGCGTACGGCGATTAGGACGCGTTGAGGATACACCAAACGGCCGATCGCACCCGAATTCGCACAGGCGAAAAAAAGCCCGGCGCGCCGTGTGGCGGGCCGGGCCGGGCTGTCGGGCCGGGGCGGCGTACGGGTGCCGCCGGCCGGTCAGCCGTCCTGGTGCTGCGCGTGGAATTCGTCGTACGCCTCGACGATGCGCGCGACGAGCGGATGGCGCACGACGTCCGCGCTCGTGAAGCGCGTGAGCGCGATGCCGCGCACGCCGCCGAGCACCTGCTGCGCCTCGACGAGGCCGCTCTTATGGCCGCGCGGCAGGTCGACCTGGCTCGTATCGCCGGTCACGACCGCCTTCGAGCCGAAGCCGATCCGCGTGAGGAACATCTTCATCTGCTCGGGGGTCGTGTTCTGCGCCTCGTCGAGGATGATGAACGCGTGGTTCAGCGTGCGACCGCGCATGTACGCGAGCGGCGCGATCTCGATCATCTGGCGTTCGAACATCTTCGCCGTCTTGTCGAAGCCGAGCAGGTCGTACAGCGCGTCGTACAGCGGACGCAGGTACGGGTCGACCTTCTGCGCGAGATCGCCCGGCAGGAAGCCGAGCCGTTCGCCGGCCTCGACGGCCGGGCGCGTCAGCACGATCCGCTTGACCTGGTCGCGCTCGAGCGCGTCGACCGCGCACGCGACCGCGAGGTAGGTCTTGCCGGTGCCGGCCGGCCCGATGCCGAACGTCACGTCGTGCGACAGGATCTGCTTCAGGTACTCGCGCTGCGCCGGCGTGCGGCCGCGCAGGTCGGCGCGCCGCGTGTAGAGCTTCGGCGCGGGCTCCTCGTCCGGCTCGCTGGCGTCGAGCTGCACGACGGGCTCGTCGAACGGATGGTCGGGGTCGCCGCGAAAGCGCACGTCGAGCGTGTCCTGGCGGCCGTTGCCGGACGTGTGGCGCACTTCGACCAGCGCGAGCTGGATGTCGTCGACCGACAGCGCATCGCGCGCGCGGTTGTAGAAGTTCTCGAGCGCGGCGAGCGCGAGCTTGGCGCCGCGCCCGCGGATCGCGATCCGGTGGCCGCGTCGCGACAGCGTGACGTCGAGCGCCTGTTCGATCTGCCGCAGGTTCTCGTCGAGCGGGCCGCAGAGGTTGGCGAGGCGCGCGTTGTCGTCGCGCGGCGCGACGAATTCCAGTGCTTGGGTCGGCTTCAAAGTGGCGTCGGGCTCCTGTTGAGCGTCAGTCAGTGCGTGGCCGCGCTCGCGTCGTCGCTGACGAGCACGAGTTCGCCGCGCAGCGAATGCGGGTAGGCGTGGTTGATCTTCACGTCGATCATCTGGCCGATCAGGCGCGGGTGCGACGCGAGCGGCGCCGGGAAATTCACGACCCGGTTGTTCTCGGTACGGCCCGCGAGTTCGTTCGGGTCCTTGCGCGACGGGCCCTCGACGAGGATCCGCTCGACCTTCCCGACCATCGACGCGCTGATGCGCGCGACGTTTTCCTCGATGGTCGCCTGCAGATGTTGCAGGCGTTTGAGCTTCACTTCGCGCGGCGTGTCGTCATGCAGGTTCGCAGCCGGCGTTCCGGGGCGCGGGCTGTAGATGAACGAGAAGCTGGTGTCGTAGCCCATCTCGTGCACGAGCGCCATCATCTTGTCGAAATCGTCCTCGGTCTCGCCGGGGAAGCCGACGATCATGTCGGTCGACAGCGACAGGTCCGGGCGGATCGCGCGCAGCTTGCGGATCACCGACTTGTATTCGAGCACCGTGTAGCCGCGCTTCATCGCCATCAGGATGCGGTCGGAGCCGTGCTGGACGGGCAGGTGCAGGTGGCTCACGAGCTTCGGCACCTTCGCGTAGGTGTCGATCAGGCGCTGCGTGAATTCCTTCGGGTGCGACGTCGTGTAGCGGATCCGCTCGATGCCGGGGATGTCGGCGACGTATTCGATCAGCGTCGCGAAATCGGCGATTTCCGACGAGCCGGCCGCGAGCGCGCCGCGATACGCGTTCACGTTCTGGCCAAGCAGCGTGACTTCGCGCACGCCCTGGTCGGCGAGGCCGGCCACTTCGGTCAGCACGTCGTCGAGCGGGCGCGACACTTCATCGCCGCGCGTGTACGGCACCACGCAGTAGCTGCAGTACTTCGAGCAGCCTTCCATGATCGACACGAACGCGCTCGGCCCCTCGACGCGCGCGGGCGGCAGGTGGTCGAACTTCTCGATTTCGGGGAACGAGATGTCGACCTGCGCACGGCCGCTCTCGCGGCGCGCATCGATCATCTGTGGGAGGCGGTGCAGGGTTTGCGGGCCGAACACGAGGTCGACGTACGGCGCACGCGACACGATCGATGCGCCTTCCTGGCTCGCGACGCAGCCGCCGACGCCGATCAGCAGGCCGGGCTTCGCTTCCTTCAGCTCGCGCACGCGGCCGAGATCGGAGAACACCTTCTCCTGCGCCTTTTCACGCACCGAGCAGGTGTTGAACAGGATGATGTCCGCGTCTTCCGGCGTATCGGTCTTTTCGAGGCCTTCGGCCGCATTCAGCACGTCCACCATCTTGTCCGAGTCGTACTCGTTCATCTGGCAGCCGAAGGTCTTTACGTAAACTTTCTTGGTCATGGGGGTTCGCCGTTCGCAGTGGTTGACCTGGGGGCGTCGTCTATAGGGTGAATCGGGACGGCCGTGCGCTGCACGCGGTTGGCGCGCAGCCAGCATGAAAAGCCGTCGGGAAAGCCTTTCATTATAGCTTTTCATGCTTGGCCGGGACGGGCGGCGGGTTGCGGCCGCGCGACGCCGCGCTCCAGGTTCCGACCCCTTGGCGTCAGCGTGCCGGCCGTCAGCGGCACGCGTTCAGCAGGTCTTCGTGCACGGCTTCCTCGCGCGCGAAGCGTTCGGCGAGAAAGTCGAGCAGCACACGCACGCGCGGCGCCATGTAGCGCTTGCCCGGATAGATCGCGTGCAGCGGCGCGCTCTGGTGGCGCCAGTCCGGCAGCAGGACCTTGAGCCGCCCGGCGCGGATGTCGTCGGCGACATCCCATATCGAGTTCAGCACGATGCCGCGGCCGCGCAGCGCCCACTCGCGGGCGAGGCCGCCGTCGTTGGTCTCGAACGCGGTGGCGAGCGGCACCGTGCAGGTCTGGGTGTCGTCGCCGCGCGTGAAGCGCCATGTGTTCATCGGGCCGGACGCCACCGTGATCACGTTGCACGGAAAGCGGGCCAGATCGTGCGGGTCACGCGGCACGCCGTGACGTTCGATGAACGACGGCGACGCGCACGGCACGCGCCGGTCCGCGGCGAGCCGGCGGGCGATCAGCGCACCGTCGGGCGGCGCCGCGAAGCGGATCGCGAGGTCGATCTCGTCCTGCCACAGGTTCACCGTCGAGTCGGACGCCGTCAGCGAGAACGTCACGTCCGGGTAGCGCGCGGTGAATTCGTCGAGCCAGTCGAGCAGCCGGCGGCGGCCGAAATCGGACGTCGCCGACAGCCGCACCCGGCCGCCGACGACGTTGCGGCCGGCCTGCAGCAGCGCGTTCGCGTCGTCGAGCGCCTGCAATGCCTGCCGGCAGCCGGTCAGGTACAGGCGGCCCTCGTCGGTGAGCCGCAACTGCCGGGTCGAACGGTCGAACAGCCGGGTGGCGACCGCCGCCTCGAGCTTCGCCAGGCGCGCGCTCGCGGCGGCCGGCGTGAGGTTCAGCTTGCGCCCGGCGGCGGACAGGCTGCCCAGTTCGGCCGCCTCGACGAACAGCCGGATATCGCCCAGTCGATCCATGCGATTTTCCAGAAATATTTGAAAATGGTTCAAACGCCACGTCAATTATCAAATATCGGCATCTTCGGGACAATGCGCACATCCTGCCTTTTGTGCGGTGCGGCACCGCCCGGGCGCCGCATCCGCCGCCTTCCGGAGAACCTCATGCCCATTCCGTTACTGGCGCTTGCGATCAGCGCCTTCGCCATCGGTACCACCGAGTTCATCATCATGGGCCTGTTGCCCGAAGTCGCGCGCGACCTGGCCGTGTCGCTGCCGTCGGCCGGCCTGCTGGTCACCGGCTACGCGCTCGGCGTCGCGGCCGGCGCGCCGCTGCTCGCGGTGCTGACGAGCCGCATGCCGCGCAAGGCCGCGCTGCAGTGGCTGATGGCGATCTTCATCGTCGGCAACGTGCTGTGCGCGACCGCGTCCGGCTACGCGATGCTGATGGTCGCGCGGGTCGTCACCTCGTTCGCGCACGGGTCGTTCTTCGGGATCGGCGCGGTGGTCGCCGCGGCGCTCGTGCCCGCCGACAAGCGCGCGAGCGCGATCGCGTTGATGTTCACGGGACTCACGCTGTCGAACGTGCTCGGCGTGCCGTTCGGCACCTTCGTCGGCCAGTTGCTCGGCTGGCGCGCGTCGTTCTGGATCGTCGCCGCGCTCGGCGTGCTGTCGCTCGGCGGCGTCGCCGCGCTGGTGCCGAACCGCCACGACAGCGGGCCGGTCGGCCTCGGCCACGAAGTGCGCGTGCTGAAGGAGCCGCAGGTGTGGCTCGCGCTGCTGATGACCGTGCTCGGCTTCGGCGGCGTGTTCGTCGTGTTCACGTACATCGCGCCGATTCTCCAGTCCGTGTCGGGCTATTCGCCGCGCGCGGTCGCGCCGATCCTCGTGCTGTTCGGCGCGGGGCTGACGATCGGCAACACGCTCGGCGGCAAGCTCGCCGACCGCGCGCTGATGCCGTCGCTGATCGCGATCCTCGTCGCGCTGATGGCCGTGATGGTCGTGTTCGCCAAGACGAGCCACCATCCGGTCGCGGCGGCCGTCACCGTGTTCGTATGGGGGATCGCCGCATTCGCGACGGTGCCGCCGCTTCAGGCGCACGTGGTCGAGAAGGCCGCGAGCGCGCCGCATCTCGCATCGACGCTGAACATCGGCGCGTTCAACGTCGGCAATGCGCTCGGCGCGTGGCTTGGCGGCGTTGCGCTGGAACACGGCCTGGCGCTCGATGCGCTGCCCTGGGTGGCCGTCGCGGTGACGTTCGCGGCGCTCGTCGTCACGTGGTGCGCGATGCGGCTCGACGCGCGCGGGCCGGCGCGCGGCACGGCGCCGGCGGCGCAATGAACGGTGCAACGCGCGGCGCCGGCACGACGCGATAGCGGCGGGAAAAGGTTCGCGAGGAACGCATTCCTCCGCGATGCTGATAACGGTGTGAAGATAACTTCGTTTGCCGGTGCAAGACCGGGTGATAGCGTCTCGATACGCGCCGTTGCTGGCGCAACCCGATTCCGATCCCGGCTTACCCCATTCGCAGGGCTGCACCGCGGCCCGGAGGCAATGCTATGTCTTCATCCCTGGCGCTCGTGCGCGACGTGTCTTCCTTCGAATCCGGCAACGCCGCCGATGCGCGGGCGTCCGCGTCGCTCGACGTGCTCGAACAGGTCGTTGGCGTGAACCTCGCGCGGTTGCGTGCCGAGCGGCAATTGTCGCTCGATGCGCTCGCGCGGCTGTCCGGCGTGTCGCGCGCGATGCTCGCGCAGATCGAGTCGGCGCGCAGCGTGCCGTCGATCAAGGTGCTCTGCAAGATCGCCGCGGCGCTGAAGGTATCGGTCGCCGCCTTCCTGCGCCGCCATGCGGTGAACGGCTTCGAGCATCTGGCGGCCGAGCGTGCGTCGCGGGTCGTCAGCTCGAACGGCCGCTTCTCGGCGCGGGCGCTGTACCCGGAGGGCGAGCCGGCCGCGGCCGAGTTCCACGAGCTGCGGATCGCACCGCTGCATACGGAGCCCGGCGCCCGCCGCGCGCCCGGCACGACGGTCAACCTCGTCGTCAGCGAGGGCACGCTCGAAGTCAGCGTGCACGACCGCCGCCAGTTGCTCGCAACCGGCGACGCGATCGTGTTCGATGCCGACCAGCCGTACAGCCTGCGCAACCCGGGCGACAGCGAAGCGCGTGCATTTCGCGTGACGGTGAGCCCCGAGGTGCCGCCGCGCTGGCTCGTGCCCGATGCGGCGCACGCGGCACATGCCGCGCACGCGGCCGGCTGACCGCGTAACGCAGGCCGCACGGAAGCGAGCCGCGTACGCGTCGTTCGGGCGCGATCGCGGGTCGTCCGTCGGCCGTTTGGACGATGCCGTTAGACGGGGTCGTCAGTAAGGTTTTAGGCCGTGTTCGCTGCGCCGCGCGCGCAGCTGTTGTATGCTTGGCCCGCCGTCGATGGGGTTGGCCCATCCGGCAAATCAGTGCGTCTTCAGGGCGGGGTGAAATTCCCCACCGGCGGTAGGCTGGCGTAAGCCGGCGAGCCCGCGAGCGCCCGCGCATTCGCGCGGGGTCAGCAGATCTGGTCGAATGCCAGAGCCGACGGTCATAGTCCGGATGAGAGAAGATGTGCAGATAGTCATGTCCGTCAGGGCCGCTTCGCCATGTGTGCGAAGCGGGTTGTCGTTCTGTCTGTTTGCAATGCCCTGAAACGTTTTTCGCCCAAATCGTATTTGCGAGGAGCGTTTCACATGTCCTTGATGTCCGTTTCGTCGGCCCCCGCCGACGCCTTTGCCGATCTCCCGTTGCTGGATTCCGAACCGATGCCGCCGCGCATCGCCGCCGCGCTCGACGCGATGCGCGCAGGCCGTGCCGTGGTGCTGCAGGACGACCACGACCGCGAGAATGAAGCCGACCTGATCGTTGCCGCCGAGCGCATCACGCCCGAGACGATGGCGCTGCTGATCCGCGAATGCAGCGGCATCGTGTGCCTGTGCCTGACCGACGACACCGTGCGTGCGCTCGAGCTGCCGCCGATGGTGCAGACCAACGAGAGCCGCAACGGCACCGCGTTCACCGTGTCGATCGAGGCACGCGAAGGTGTGCATACGGGCGTATCGGCGGCCGATCGCGTGACGACGATCCGCGCGGCGATCGCAGAAGGGGCGAAGCCGCACGACATCGTGCGCCCGGGCCACGTGTTTCCGCTGCGTGCGCAACCGGGCGGCGTCCTGGCGCGCCGCGGTCACACCGAAGGCACGGTCGACCTGTCGATCCTCGCGGGCCTGAAGCCGGCCGGCGTGCTGTGCGAACTGATGAATCCGGATGGCACGATGACGCGCGGCGACGATGTCGAGCGTTTCGCGCAACAGCACGGGCTGCCGATGCTGACGATCGCGGAACTCGTCGAGTTCCGCGAGGCGCTGGCCGCCGCGCGCGAGCGCTGCTGCGAACCGGCCTGAGTACGGGGAAGGGGAAGGCGGGCGCGTTCGCGCGCCCGTTGCACGGCGTGCGTGAACCGGTGCACGCCGGATCGGCCCGATCAGCGTGATCGGGCCGGCACGACCATCAGGACTGTACGTCCCCGAATTCGCCGCGCATGCCGGCTTCGACGAACGCCGGTAGTTCATCCATCTTGCGCATGATCCGCGTGATGCCCATCGCGCGCAGCGCGTCCGCGTAGTTGTCGGGGATGTGGCTCGCGCCGACGAACGCGATCGTCTTCATGCCTGCCGCCCGCGCGGCATTCAACCCCGACACGCTGTCCTCGACGACGATGCAGCGCTCCGGCGCGACGCCGAGCGCGTGCGCCGCATGCAGGTAGACGTCGGGGTAGGGCTTCGGCCGTGCCACCTGTTCGGAGCTGAACACGCGATCGCCGAAGATCTCGGTGAGCGCCGCGCGCTTCAGCGAGCTGCGCACGCGCGCGAGCCGGCTGTTCGACACGACGGCCGCCGGCAGGGTCACCTTCAGTAGTGCGTCGCGCACGCCGGAGATCGGCGCGAGCGATTGCGCCAGCGCGCGCTCGATGTTGTGCTCGATGGTCTCGATGAAGTTGGCCGGCATCTCGATCCCGAAGCGGGATTCGATTCCCGTCAGGAAGCGCGACGTCTGCTGGCCGAACGCCGACTTGGCGGCAGCTTCGAAATCGAGATTCGGAAACGTGGCGGACAGCGTGTCGAGCAGGACGCGGTCGGCAATGATTTCGCTGTCGACGAGCACGCCGTCGCAGTCGCAGATAAGGTGATCGAGCATGGTGGTGAAAAGGCGGGAGGTCGGCGACACAGATCAATTCGCCATCATACGTGCATTCGCGCACACGTCGCGCGACGCTTCGGCAAAATTTCCCGATGCGGCCGCGTGCTGACTGTGTCTCCCCCGGGTGGGTTGCCGATCGTCCGGCGGCGGCCCGCTTGCGCGGTTCGCCGCCGCCTGTCACCGCTTGTCGCCGGTGACGTCACAGCTCGATTACGCGCCCCGTTTTCCACGAAGTCATCGCGGCCTCGGCTAGTTCGAGCGCGGCCAGCCCGTCGTCGATCGTCGTGCGGACCGGCGTGCCGTCGCGCAGCGCATCGACGAAATGCGCGATCTCGGCCGCATACGCGTGCCGGTAGCGTTCGAGGAAGAACGGCTCCGGCACGTCCGTCGCGATGCCGGCCGCGAGCCACGCGCTCACCTCGGTCGGCCGCACGTTGCCGGCCTGCAGCATCCCGTTGCTGCCGAGCAGCTCGAAACGCTGGTCGTAACCGTACGCGGCGCGCCGCGACGTGTTGATCTGGCACAGCAGCCCGCGCCGCGTGCGGATCGTCACGGCCGTCGAATCGATGTCGCCCGCATCCTGCACGGCCGGATCGGTCAGGCAGCTGCCGGTCGCGTGCAGCGTCTGCGCTTCGTCGCCGAGAATCCAGCGGAACACGTCGAAGTCGTGGATCAGCATGTCCTTGAAGATGCCGCCCGAACTGCGGATGTAGTCAACGGGCGGCGCGCCCGGGTCGCGGCTCGTGACGACCAGCATTTCCGGCGCGCCGATGTCGCCGCGCTCGACGCGCGCCTTCAGCGCGGCGAACGTCGGGTCGAAGCGGCGCTGGAAGCCGATCATGCAGGTCACGCCGCTGCGCCGGACGGCGTCCGCGCACGCACGCGAGCGCTCGACGCTCAGGTCGACAGGCTTCTCGCAGAACACGGCCTTGCCCGCATTCGCGGCCGCGACGATCAGGTCCGCATGGGTGTCGGTGCTCGACGCGATCACGACCGCCCGGACGTCCGGATCGCCGAGTGCGCGCTCGACGTCGGCCACCTGCGCGCCGTGCGCGTGAGCCAGCGCTTCGGCCGACGGCGCATGCCGGTCGACGACGTATTTCAGCTTCGCGCCCGGATGGCGCGCGAGATTCGCCGCATGGATCTTGCCGATCCGTCCCGCGCCGAACAACGCGAATTCGATCATTCCGTTCTCCTGTTGATTTCGTGGATATGCGCCGGTGCGCGGCTTCAGTTGGCCGTGCACCGTGGCGGCGCTCATTGATTCGCCAGTTCGCCGCGCACGTAGTCGATGCTCGCGCGCAGTCGGTCCTCGATGTCGTCGGCCTCGGCGATTTCGTGCGCGAACGGCTCGAACGAGAACGCGCCACGGTAGCCGCGCGCGAGCAGTTCGCGCAGTTGCCGGATATTGCCGAGCCGGTCGGCGCCGCCGACCAGCACGCGATGGCCGTCGCGCATCCGGTCGACCGGCAGGTCGTCCTCCTCGACGCCCGAGAGGTGCACGAGGCCCGTCAGGTTCGGGAAGAAGATGTCCTCGCCCGACAGATGATGGTGGAACGTGTCGTGCACGAGCCGGAACACCTGTTCGCCCGCTGCGTCGTAGATGCCTTTCACCGCATCCGACTTGCGGCGTAGCGCGCATTCCTCGAAGCCGAGCGGCTCGATGAAGCCGAGCAGGCCGTGCGCGTCGAGGATCGGTTTGAGTGCCTTCAGCGCCTTCACGAGATCCGCGTGGCGCTCGACCGCGCTGCGCGTGTCGCCGCGGCTGTTGGTCGGGCACAGCACCAGCGCACGCGCGCCGCATTGCGCCGCGTAGTCGGCCAACACGGTCGCCTCGTCCGCGCGCTCGGCGTTCCATTGCTCGAAGCGCTGCAGCGCGTTGATCGTCAGGATCGTCACGCCGCCGGCTTCGGCCGTTGCGCGCACGGTGGCGGCCGGCGTGCCGTCGGCGATCTCGACGCCGTCGAGATCGTTGCGGATCTCGATCGTGTCGACGCCGAGGCGCTGGCACAGCGCGACGTAACGGTCGAACGGCAAGCGCGGGGCGCTCATCCGGTTCAGCGAAAAATGGAGGGCTTGCGTCATCGTTCTGTCCTTGGGTCTCGAGTGGGGGCGGGGATCGAATCAGGTGCCGGTGTGCGCGACGTCGGTTGCCGGCGGCGCGGCGACGGCGTGCCACGTGTCGCGCAGCCAGTGCGCGCACGCGACGTTGTTGTAGAAGATCGAATAGCGCGCGCCGCCGCCGTAGTCGGGAAACGGGATGAATTCGCAACTGATCTGCTCGACGCGCGCCGGCTGTGCGTGGGCCTGCGCGTGCAGCAACTGCCGAAGCGCGGCCTTCCACGTGTCGAGCGCCTCCGCGCGCCATACGTCGTGATAGGTGCCCGGTGCGGGCGCGACGAACGGATACTGGATGCCGCGCCCGGGCCTGCCGTCGGCGCGGCGCATCCACGGGTTGTCCGGATTGTTCGGCATCACGCTGCGCGCATGCGCATGCCGGACCCAGCCGCGCGCGATCCAGTCGGCGTAGAGGGCGTCGGGCGATGCAGGGTCGAGCAACCGCCGGCCGCCGTCGGCCGCGTCGCGGATGCCCGATGCATCGAGTTCGGTGTGGTTGCCGATCTTGAACAGCAGGTGCGAATGATCGAGCGTGATCCGGAAGGGCACGCCGGCCTGCTCGACAAGCCGTGCAACGCGTGCGACACGCGTGAAATCCTCGCTCCACATGTCGACGTGCACTTCGAGGCTCGGCAGGCAACCGGCCGGCTCGCCGCGCTCGTAGGTCCGCAGGTAGAAATCGGCGACCTCGCGATCGGACAGCGGATGGCCGCTCGCGTGATGCGCATGCAACTGGCAGTTGAGCACCGTGCTGCCGAAGCGCGCGCCCGCGTCGACGATCTCGGCGACGTGCGCTTCGTCACGGCCCGCGCACCAGATGCCGCCGATCACGCGAATCGGCAGCGCATGACGTTCGACCAGCGCGAAATACGGCGACAGGTCCTCGCCGCGCGCCGGGTTCTTTTCGATGTAGTCGAACACACCGGCGCCGGCGACCATCCGGAAGCGTTCGGCGGGCGTGGGCAACGGCAGGCCGTCGTGTTCGAGCACGCCGTCGAGGTTCACGCCGATGAGGATCGGTTCAGCCATCGTCTCCTGTCCGCCGTTGTCATGGGATGGGTTGCCCAATGTACGGAGGCGCGGCGCGGGCTGCATGACAAACGTTGGCGAAAAATCGCCAATGCGGCGGTCGATTTTTTCGCAATGCGCGTGCGGCGCGACAGACGGTGTGCCGGGCGTTCGAATTCAGGCTGGCAGGTACGCGCTCGTCCGCACGTTTGCCGGACAGAACACGCGGAATTCGACCGGATCGGCCGGTGGCGGCTGTTCGACGATCCCGCACGCATGCAGCACGTGCTGCAGTGCGGAAATCACCTGGCCGTCCGGATCCTGGTCGATCGCGAGATCCATCGCGCCGGATTCGATGAAGGTGCGGTGCAGGTCGATCATCTCGTGGCCGATCCACACGACGCGACCGGCCGCGCCGGCCTTGCGCAGCGCCGCCTCGATGCCGGCCGAGCCGGCGCCGCTGTTGTAGATCGCGACTACGTCGTCGTGCGCCTGCAGCGCCTTCGTCACCGCGCGGTAGCAGCGATCGTCCTGGTCGAGCGTCTCGACCGGCTCGTCGTCGCAGCGGACGGCGGCGAACGCTTCGGCAAGCTGGTCGCGGCAGCCGGCCATCCGGTCGGCGTGCGCGCGGTAGCCCATGCGCCCGCCGAGCAGCAGCACGCGGCCGGGGCGTGCCGCCAGGCGGCCGATGTAATAGCCGGCCGTGCGCCCGGCCCGGTAGTTGTCGATACCGGCGAAGTGCGCGCGGTCGATGCCGCCGATGTCGGTGACCATCGTGACGACGGTCTCGCCGCGCGCGATCGCGCCGGCCAGCGCGTCGCGCACGCGGCTCGTGTCGCGTGCCGTGACGATCAGCGCCGCGCGCCGGTAGGCGGGCCGTTCGATCAGCGCGGCGGCCCGCTCGTCGTCGGCGGCGGGCAGGATCGTCCGGTGCACGACCACGCGCCGATCGAGCATCTGCAGCGAGCGCTGCAGCGCCAGCTGCAGCCGCTTGAAGAAAGCCGCGTCGGTATCCGGCAGCAGCACGTCGACGTGGAGCAGCCCGTGCCGCGTGTCGGGCAGCTGGCGCGGCACGCCGAGCTGCCGCGCGGCTGCCACCACGCGTTCGCGGGCCTGCGCCGAGACGCTGCCGCGCTCGTTCAGCACGCGGTCGACGGTGGTCGTGCTGACGCCGGCAAGCGCCGCGATCTCGTCGAAGCGTGCGGTGCGCTTGCGCCAGCGCGGCCCGGATTCGCCTGCCATGGTTGTCTCCATCGTGGTGTCGCCATCGAGACGTGGCGATGCGGGGAACGCTAAAACGATGGCGAAATTTCGTCAACGTTTCGATTGAGCGGGGGAGGCCGCGGGCCTAATTTTGATTCCATGCCGAAGCGCTTGCCGCGCTTCCAACGAACAAGGAATCCAGGAGACGCACGTGGCTCATATCGACGACCAGGCGCACGACCGCACGGTGGCGCGCCGTCAGGCATACCGGATGATCGGCGGCGCCGGCGAGCGCGCGCAGGCGGCCGGGCTCGCCAACGCCGAGTGGTATCGATGCCCGGTGCCGCGGCCGCTGATGAAGCAGCTGATGCAGCGTGGCGACGCGCGCGCGCTTCGCGACACGCTGATCTGGTATGCGGCGATCGCGATCAGCGGGGGGCTCGCATGGCTGGCGTGGCGTGCACATTCGGCGTGGGCGATCCCCGCGTTCTTCGTGTACGGCACGCTCTACTGCAGCCCGGCCGACTCGCGCTGGCACGAATGCGGGCACGGCACCGCGTTCCGCACGCGCTGGATGAACGACGTGCTGTACCAGGTCGCGTCGTTCCAGGTGTTCCGCCGCGCGACGGCGTGGCGGTGGAGCCATGCACGTCATCACACCGATACGCTGGTCGTCGGGCGCGATCCGGAAATCGCCGCGCCGAAGCCGACCGACTGGCGCTCGCTCGCGCTGAACATCGTCGCGCTGAAGCATGTGGCCGGCGAGCTGCGCAAGATGATCGCGACGGCCTTCACCGGCCGGCTCGACGACGAGGAGCGCACCTACGTGCCCGAATCGGAACGGCCGAAGGTGGTGCGCGAGTCTCGCATCCATCTCGCGGTGTACGCACTCGTGACCGGTGCTTCGCTCTACTGGCACACGATCCTGCCGCTCCTCTACATCGGCCTGCCGAGCCTCTACGGTGCGTGGCTGTACCTGTATTTCGGCCTCACGCAGCACGCGGGCATGCCCGAGAACGTGCTCGATCACCGGCGCAACTGCCGGACCGTGATGATGAATCCGGTGTTCCGCTTCCTGTACTGGAACATGAACTATCACGTCGAACACCACATGTTCCCGATGGTGCCGTTCCACGCGCTGCCGAAGCTGCACGAGGCGGTGAAGGCCGACATGCCGCCGCCGTATCGCAGCACGCTGGCCGCATACGCGGAGATCGTGCCGGCGCTGGTCCGGCAGACGCGCGACCCGACCGATTACGTCGTGCGGCCCGTGCCGGATGCCGCGCGCGCCTGACCGATATCGACTCTTCCAACCCCGGAGACACGCAACATGACGCAATGGATCGACACCGGCGCGCTCGACGACATCGACGACGAAGACGTCGCGCGCTTCGACCATGCCGGCCACACGTACGCGATCTACCGCATCGACGGCGAAGTCTATGCAAGCGACGGCCTGTGCACGCACGAGCAAGTACATCTCGCGGACGGGCTTGTGATCGACCACGTGATCGAATGCCCGAAGCACAACGGGCGCTTCGACGTGCGCGACGGCCGGCCGCTGTCCGCGCCCGCCTGCGAGAAGCTGCGCACATACCGCGCGAAGATCGACAACGGCCGCATCCTGATCGAGGTGTGACGCGATGACGAACGATCGGGTGATGGCGATCGTCGGCGCGGGCCACGCGGGCGGCCGCGCGGCGCAGGTGCTGCGTGAATCCGGCTGGAGTGGGCGGATCGTGCTGATCGGCGCGGAGGCGCACCTGCCGTACGAGCGGCCGCCGTTGTCGAAGGGCGTGCTGACCGGCGAACGCAGCGCGGCGCAGTGCCGGTTGCGCGATCCGGCGGCGTGGGCGGCCGATCGTATCGAGCCGGTCGTCGCGACGGTCGAGCGCATCGATCCGGGCGCACGCGAAGTGCGCCTGTCGGATGGCAGCGTGGTCGGCTACGACGCGCTGCTGCTCGCGACCGGCGGCCGCGCGCGTCGCCTGACGATTCCGGGTGCGACGCTGGACGGCGTGTTTGCATTGCGCACGCTCGACGATGCGGCGGCGCTCGGCACGCGGCTCGCGCCCGATGCGAGGGTCGTGCTGATCGGCGGCGGCTTCATCGGCCTCGAAGTCGCGGCGTCGGCGCGACTGCGCGGGTGCCGCGTGACGGTGCTCGATGCGGCGTCGCGCCTGCTCGGGCGCGCAGTGCCGGAGGCGATCGCGGCGCGCGTGCACGCGCTTCACGAACGGCAGGGCGTGGCCATTCGCGTGAAGCGGAAGCCGGTTGCGATCGAGCGGACGACGGGCGGCGCGCTGGCCGTCGTACTCGACGACGGCGACACGCTGATCGCCGACACGGTCGTCGCCGGCATCGGAATCGAGCCGGCTGACGAGCTGGCGCGTGAGGCGGGCCTCGCCGTCGAGCGCGGCATCGTCGTGAACGAGCGGCTCGAGACATCGGCGCGCGGCATCTACGCGGCCGGCGACGTCGCGGTGTTCCCGAGTGCGTTGTCGGGGCGGCCCGTCCGGCAGGAGACGTGGCACGGCGCCGAGACCCAGGCGCGCGTCGCCGCGCGCAACATGCTCGGCGCCGACGAGCCGTATCGCGAGACGCCGTGGTTCTGGTCGGATCAATACGACGCGCAGTTGCAGGTGGCCGGTGAGCCGGTACTCGGCGAACTATCGGTCGCGCGCGCGCTCGGCGACGACGCGGAAATCCATTTCCATTTCGACGCCGGTGCGCGGCTCGTCGCCGCAAGCGGTTTCGGCCGCGTGTCCGGGTTCGTCAAGGACATGCGGGTGGCGAGAATGCTGGTCGAGCGCGGGATCGACGTAAGCCCGTCGGCTGTCGCGGATACGGGGGTGAAGCTGAAGTCGCTGGTCTCGGCCGAGTGAGGCCGGTAGCGGAAACGAAGCGGCGAAGCGGCGGAGCGCGAGGGAAGGCGAACGAAGGAAGGAAAGCAAAACGCGCGGCGAGGATCGCCGCGCGTTTCGGTCAAGCGACGATCAGATCGTCGTGTGCAGGTGCAGGTACAGGCCGGCCGCCGCGGCGCCGCCGAGCAGCGGACCGACGACGGGCACCCATGCATAGCGCCAGTCGCTGTCGCGCTTGCCGGGGATCGGCAGCAGCGCGTGCATGATGCGCGGCGACAGGTCGCGCGCGGGGCTCATCGCATAGCCGGTCGGGCCGCCGAGCGAGATGCCGATGCCGAGCACGAGCAGGCCGACGGGCAGTGCGTCGAGCGCGCCGAGGCCGACTTGCGGCGACGCGAGGTACAGCACGCCGAGGATCAGCACGAACGTGCAGATCGCTTCGGTCAGCACGTTGTGCGTGACGCTGCGGATCGCGGGCGCCGTGCAGAACACCGCGAGCTTCAGGTCCGCATCGGCTTCCTTCGCGAAGTGCTGGCGATAGGCGAGCCACACGAGCAGCGCGCCGGCCATCCCGCCGAGCATCTGCGCGAGGACGTAGCCGCCGACTTTCGACCACGCGAACTTGCCCGCGAGCGCGAGACTGATGGTGACGATCGGGTTCAGGTGCGCGCCGCTGAACGATGCGGTCACGTAGACGGCGACGAACACGGCCATCGCCCAGCCCATCACGATCACGATCAGGTCCGCGCCTTTGCCCTTGGTCTTTGCAAGCAGCACGTTTGCGACCGCGCCGTTGCCGAGCAGCACGAGGATCGCTGTGCCGATGAATTCCGCAATATAAGGTGACATGTTTGTCTCTCTTGAATCACGGCGGACTCGCGCAGTGCGCGGTCCGCCGGTGTTGTTGTATTTCGTCCGGATGCCTGACGGTTACTGCGCGTCGTCGGCCCATGCCTTCGCGGCACGCACCGCACGCTGCCAGCCCGACATGCAGCGTTCGACGTGCTCCTTCGGCATCGACGGCGAGAAGCGGCGATCGAGCTGCCACTGGTCGCGCACTTCGTCGAGGTTCTTCCAGTAGCCGATCGCGAGACCCGCGAGGTAGGCCGCGCCAAGCGCGGTCGTCTCGGTGATCTGCGGACGCACCGCGTCGACGCCGAGCAGGTCCGCCTGGAACTGCATCAGCAGGTCGTTCGCGCTCGCGCCGCCGTCCACGCGCAGCTCGCCGATGCTGATGCCCGAATCGGCTTCCATCGCGGCCAGCACGTCGAGCGACTGGTACGCGATCGAATCGAGCGCCGCGCGTGCGAGGTGCGCGGAGGTCGTGCCGCGCGTGACGCCGAACACCGAACCGCGCGCCCGCGCGTTCCAGTGCGGTGCGCCGAGGCCGGCGAACGCGGGCACCAGGTAGACGCCGTCGGTGTGCGGCACGCTCGCGGCGAGCGCTTCGATTTCAGCGGCCGACTTGATGATGCCGACACCGTCGCGCAGCCACTGCACCACCGCGCCCGCGATGAAGATGCTGCCTTCCAGCGCGTACTGCACGTCGTCGCCGATCTGCCAGGCGATCGTCGTGACGAGGTTGTTCTTCGACTCGATCGGCTTGTCGCCGGTGTTCATCATCAGGAAGCAGCCGGTGCCGTAGGTGTTCTTCACCATGCCCGACGTCGTGCACATCTGGCCGAACAGTGCCGCGTGCTGGTCGCCCGCGATGCCCGCGAGCGGGATCTTCGATGCGAACACGGTGGTCTTCGTGTGGCCGTAGATTTCCGACGACGCCTTCACTTCCGGCAGCATGCTGCGCGGGATGTCGAGCATGTCGAGCAGTTCGTTGTCCCACTCGCGCGTGTGGATGTTGAACAGCATCGTGCGCGACGCGTTCGTCACGTCGGTCACGTGCAGTTCGTGCTTCGTGAAGTTCCACACGAGCCAGCTGTCGACGGTGCCGAACGCGAGCTTGCCCTGCTTGGCCTTCTCGCGTGCGCCGGGCACGTTGTCGAGAATCCAGCGGATCTTGGTTCCCGAGAAGTACGAATCGATCGGCAGGCCGGTCTTCGCGCGCACCTTCGCCTCGAAGCCTTGCGCCTTCAGCGAATCGCAGAAGTCGGCCGTGCGGCGATCCTGCCAGACGATCGCGTTGTAGACGGGCTGGCCCGTCTCGCGATCCCACACGATCGTGGTTTCACGCTGGTTGGTGATGCCGATCGCGGCGATCGACGTGCCGTTCAGGCCCGTGCGCGTGACGGCTTCGGCGGCGACGCCGGCTTGCGTCGACCAGATTTCCTGCGGATCGTGCTCGACCCAGCCGGGTTGCGGGTAGATCTGCTCGAATTCCTTCTGGGCGATCGAAACGATATTGCCCTGGCGATCGAACAGCATCGCGCGGGAACTCGTGGTGCCCTGGTCAAGCGCGAGGATGTACTGATCCTGCATGTCTCTCATCTCCATCCGTGGATTTGGCTTAGTTGTGATGCGCGCCGCATGTGGGGCGGCGCGTCGGTGAGTCAACGTCGGTCAAGCAACTGCAACTGCATTCCGGTCAGGCGTGCGGCGCGTGCGCGGCGGCGAACCACGCGTCGACCGCGGCGGTCACCGCGTCGAGCGTGCCGGGCGCGACGTGCAGGCCGAGCTTCGAGCGGCGCCACAGCACGTCCTGCGCGCAGGTCGCCCATTCGGCGTCGCGCAGGTAGCGCAGTTCGGCGTCGTAGATGCCCGGTGCGATTTCGGTGCCGAGATCGGCGAGCGACTTCGCGCCGTCGATCACGCGTTCCGCACGCGTGCCGTATGCACGGGCATAGCGGCGGGCGAGCGCGGCGGGCAGCCACGCATGGCGTTTGGCGAACGTATCGGCGAATGCGTCGAACTTCGCGTTCGCGATGTCGCCGCCCGGCAGCGCGACGCCGGCCGTCCAGGTCTTCGCGTCGCGGCCGAGTGCGCGGCACAGCATGTCGCCGGCTTCTTCCGCGAGCTTGCGGAACGTCGTGATCTTGCCGCCGAACACCGACAGCAGCGGGGCGCCCGCGCCGTCGTCCAGCTCGAGGCGGTAGTCGCGCGTGACGGCCGATGCGTTCGCGGCGTTCTCGTCTTCCAGCAGCGGGCGCACGCCCGAGTAGGTCCAGTGCACGTCGGCCGGCGAGATCTTGCGCTTGAAGTAGCGGTTGATCGAATCGCACAGGTACTGCGTCTCGTCGCGATCGATCGCGACCTTCGCGGGATCGTTCGTGTATTCGACGTCGGTCGTGCCGATCAGCGTGAAATCGTGCTCGTACGGAATCGCGAAGATGATCCGCTTGTCCGGGTTCTGGAAGATGTACGCGTGGTCGTGATCGAACAGGCGGCGCGTGATGATGTGGCTGCCCTTCACGAGCCGCACGCTGTGGTGCGCGCCGCGGCCGAGCGCGCCTTTCAGCACTTCGCCGACCCACGGGCCGGCCGCGTTCGCGATCGCACGTGCATGCACGACGCGGATCGAGCCGTCGGCGTGCTGCAGTCGCGCTTCCCATTCGTCGCCGCGGCGTTCGGCGGACACCAGCTTCGTGCGCGTCAGGATCTGGGCGCCGCGCTCCTTCGCATCCATCGCGTTCAGCACGACGAGGCGCGCGTCGTCGACCCAGCCGTCCGAATAGACGAAGCCGCGCTTGATCGAGTCGATCAGCGGCGCGCCGGCCGCATGGCGGCGCATGTCGATGCCGCGCGAGCCGGGCAGCAGTTCGCGTTTCGCGAGGTGATCGTAAAGGAACAGGCCGATGCGGATCAGCCAGGCCGGACGCAGGTTCGGCATGTGCGGCATCACGAAGCGCAGCGGCCACATGATGTGCGGCGCCGCGCGCAGCAGCGTCTCGCGCTCCTGCAGCGCCTTGCGCACGAGTCCGAACTCGTTGTACTCGAGGTAGCGCAGGCCGCCGTGAATCAGCTTCGTGCTGGACGACGACGTGTGCGACGCGAGATCGTCCTGCTCGCAGAGCATGACCGACAGGCCGCGGCCGGCCGCATCGCGCGCGATGCCCGCGCCGTTGATGCCGCCGCCGACGACGAGCAGATCGTAGCGATTCGGTTGGGTCACCTGCTGTCCTTATCGTCTGAGGGAAAGGGTTGAACAGAAAATGTTCGAATTCGAAATTTAACGAACGAAATCGAAAAAGTAAAGTTCGATAAAGCGGGGCCAGTAGCGCGCGGCACGATCCCGGACGATACTGGCGAAATCGACCGTTTCGCGAGGTGAATCATGCGTATTGGGATGTGGGCCGGCGCGTGCGCCGTCCTTCTGGCGGGGTGCACTGCCGGGATGCCGCCGCTCGCCGGCAACTGGCGCACGCCGTCGTTCGCCGACCTGCAGACGTCATGCGGCGGCACGGCGCGGGACTGGGGCGCGGACGCTCAGCCGGTCTACTCGACGCTATATGACGCGTACGTGGCGAAACGGTATCGTGGGCTGACCGATGCGAACTATTGTGCGTTCGTAAACGAACTTTCGACGCACTATGCGGCGCCGGACGCGGCGGCGCGTGCCGGCTGGATCGCGTATTTCAACGGTGCGCGGGCGCAGGCCATCAGCTGGCGGGCGGCGGTCGATCCGACGCTGCGCGGCGGTTGAAACAGGCTGGGGCGGGGTTGGGGGACGGAAGCGGAAGTGGCCGCGCGGCCCGGCATCCGGGCGGCGCGGTCAGGTCAGAAACGGTGTGGTTTTACGAATAGCGGTACTTGATGGATCGCAGTGCGGCGTCGCCGGTTTCGGTCACGCAGTATTTGCGTCCCGAACCGAGGCCTTCCAGACGGACGAGCTGCTGTTCGAGCAGCGCGTCGATTTCGTCCCGATCCATGTGGGTTTGATCGGGAGCGTCCTTCACAAGCAATAGCGTGGCGAATTCATGCGGACTCAGCATCGTTCTCTCCATGGCGACCAGTCAGCCCGCGCAGCCGGCGCACGGGCCGACGCGCGATACCCAGCGGGGTATGGCTTGGGGGGAAAGCTGTATTCGCCGGCCATGCCATTCGTCCGCGCCCTGGCACAGGCGGAACGGTCGAAATAGGCCGGGGAACTGGAGTCTAGTCGAGCGCGCGGGCAACGACAAATCGGGCCCCGTTAATTTTCCGTTTGACAGCCGGGCTGCGCGCAAGCGGTTTGCTCGCGACGCCAACTTCTTGATTTCACTTGAAGTTTTAGGTGCGGTGCAGCATCGGAACCGTCACTCGGCGACGTACACCTGGGTGCCGGCGGCCGCCACGGTATCGGCCATCTCGGGCGGCAGCGGCTTGTCGGTGAAGAGCGCGTGCACCTGGCTCAGGTGACCCTGGCGCACCAGCGCGGGACGGCCGACCTTCGAATGGTCGGTCACGAGATAGACGGTGCGCGCATGCTGCATGATCGCCTCGGCCACGCGCACCTCACGTGTGTCGAAGTCGCGCAGCGTGCCGTCGGCCTCGATCGCCGATGTGCCGATGATCGCGTAGTCGACCTTGAACTGGCGGATGAAGTCGATCGCGAGTTCGCCGACGATCCCCTTGTCCCACGGCCGCACGATGCCGCCCGTGATCAGCACCTCGCAGTCGGGGTAGCCGCTCATCATCGACGCGACGTTCAGGTTGTTCGTGATCACGTGCAGCCCGTGGTGGCGGTTCAGCGCGCGTGCGACTTCCTCGGTGGTCGTGCCGAGGTTGATGAACAGCGACGCCTGGTCGGGAATGTGCGACGCCGCGAGCGCCGCGATGCGCCGCTTCTCGTCGTGGAACATCCGCTGGCGCGCGGTGTACGACACGTTCTCCGAGCTGGTCGGCAGGCTCGCGCCGCCATGGTAGCGGCGCAGCAGGTTCAGGTCGGCGAGCCAGTTCACGTCGCGGCGGATCGTCTGCGGCGTCACCGCGAAATGCGCGGCGAGATCGTCGACGGTCACGAAGCCGTCGCGCTGCACCCATTCGAGCAATTCCTGCTGGCGCGCGTTGAGGGTGAGGCGGGGATCTCGGGTCATGGCTCGATGGTCGTGTCGTGAGACGGAGCGGGTATTGTAAGGGCGGCAACGGCGTTAGGCCGGCCCGGCCCGCAGGCTTGCCCGATATTCATGTGGAAATTGCATGGATTCATTTCACAAATGAATTTGTGCGATTGTGCCGATCGCGCTGCAATGGCGGATTGTCCGCGCGCGCGGGGTGCGCGTCCGGCGCGATCATTCAGCTTTCGACGAGGTGGAACCGATGACTGGCTTCAACTGGCACAACCCGTATCCGACGACCCGCATCCCGGTGTTCGCGCGCAACGTCGTGTCGACGTCGCACCCGCTCGCCGCGCAGGCGGGGTTGCGGATGCTGTGGAAGGGCGGCAACGCGGTCGACGCGGCGCTCGCCGCCGCGGCCGCGATCACGGTCGTCGAGCCCGTGTCGTGCGGGCTCGGCGGCGATGCGTTCGCGCTCGTGTGGGACGGCGAGCGGCTGTCCGGGCTGAACGCGTCGGGCGTCGCGCCGGCCGCATGGAACGTCGACTATTTCCGCAAGCGCCACGGCGAGGCGGGCAACGGCATCGCGAACAAGCCGACGCGCGGCTGGGACACCGTCACCGTGCCGGGCGTGATCGCGGGCTGGGAAGCGCTGCATGCGAAGTTCGGTTCGCTGCCGTTCGCGGACCTGCTCGAACCGGCGATCGAGATCGCGGAGCGCGGCTATGCGGTGCCGCCGATCGTCGCGCACAAGTGGGCGGCCGCGGTGCCGGAACTCAAGGGACTGCCGGGCTTCGCGGACACCTTCATGCCGCACGGCCGCGCACCGCAGGTGGGCGAGCGCGTGTGCCTGCCGGGCCATGCTCAGACGTTGCGCACGCTGCAGAAGGAGGGGGCGCGCGCGTTCTACGAGGGCGCGCTCGCCGAGCGCATCGCCGCGTTCTCCCGCGAAGGCGGTGGCGCGCTGACCGCAGCCGACCTGCAGGCGTACCGGCCGGAATGGGTCGAGCCGATCGGCAAGCGCTTCGGCCGTCACACGATCCACGAGATTCCGCCGAACGGGCAGGGCATCGCCGCGCTGATCGCGCTCGGGATTGCCGAGCACGCGGGCGTGACCGAGTGGCCAGTCGACTCGGTCGACTCGCAGCATCTGCAGATCGAGGCGATGAAGCTCGCGTTCGCGGACGTCTATCGCTACGTCGCCGATCCGCGTGCGATGGAAGTCACGCCCGAGCAGATGCTCGACGATGCGTATCTCGCCGAACGCGCGAAGCTGATCGATCCCGCGCGCGCGACGCACTTCGCCGCCGGCCGGCCGCATTCGGGCGGCACGATCTACCTGTCGGCGGCCGACGAGCGCGGGATGATGGTGAGCTTCATTCAGTCGAACTACATGGGCTTCGGCTCGGGGCTCGTCGTGCCCGGCACCGGCATCGCGCTGCAGAATCGCGGGCACGGCTTCTCGATGGACCCGGCTTCGCCGAACGTCGTCGCGGGCGGCAAGCGGCCGTTCCACACGATCATCCCGGCGTTCGTCACCGAGGAGGTCGACGGCCGGACCGAGGCCGTGATGAGCTTCGGCGTGATGGGCGGCGACATGCAGCCGCAAGGGCACCTGCAGACCGTCGTGCGGATGCTCGGCTACGGGCAGCAACCGCAGGCGGCCTGCGATGCGCCGCGCTGGAAGGTCAACCGCGACTTCACGCTCGACGTCGAGGCGACGATGAATCGCGCGACCGTCGATGCGCTGGCCGCACGCGGCCATACGATCAAGTCGATCGACGATCCTTACATGGATTTCGGTTCGGGGCAGTTCATCTGGCGTCTCGATCGCGACGATCGCGAGCGCGGCTACGCGGCCGCGAGCGACAGCCGGCGCGACGGTCTGGCGGCCGGTTTCTGACGGATTCCTGGCGACTTTCGCCGGCATGTCGTGTGCTTCGCGGGCGGCCGATTGGCCGCCCGTTTCGTTTGCGGCAAGCCCCCTATCACCGCGCGGGCGCAAGCGGTTTGAAGGACTCGTCTAACGAACGGCAACAGACGCCGTGGAACTGCGCTTGTCGGGTATGGTCAGTGCTTTGAAGCATGAACATCAAAGTCCGGCTAAGATGCCAGCATGGTTCGGCCGGACCAATCCACTATAAACGCAAGTAAAACGCCGCCTGCGGGATGGCCGGCGCCTGTGCCGAAGGCATGGGCCGGCCCCACGCGACGACTGGGAGCGCACTACCATGGACACCAAAACGACGCATGTGATGCCGTGGCGAATCGAGGACATCGACCTGAACCGGATCGATCGTCAACGTGCCGCCGCCAACGAGGATCTGTTGCTGCTGCTGTGCGCGTCGTCGTTCATCGAAAGCGGCTCGGATCTCTACACGAGCAATCTGAGCCAGTTCTTCAACGACGATCCGGAAGTCTCCGCATGGCTCAACAATGCATGGGAGCACGAAGAATTGCAGCACGGGCGCGCGCTGAAGGCGTACATCGCGCACGTGTGGCCGGAGTTCGACTGGGATACCGCGTTCGCGAACTTCTTCGCCGAGTATTCGCAGACCTGCAAGGTCGAGGCGTTCGAGAAGACCCGCGCGCTCGAGATGGTCGCGCGCTGCGTCGTCGAGACGGGCACGGCCACGCTCTATCGCGCGATCAACGAGTGCTCGGACGAGCCCGTGCTGAAGGAAATCACCGACAACATTCGCACCGACGAAGTACGCCACTACAAGCACTTCTTCAAGTTCTTCAAGAAGTACAACCAGGTCGAAGGCAATGGCCGCCTTGCGGTGCTCGGCGCGCTGGCGCGCCGCGTGATGGAAATCAAGAACGAGGATTCGGAGATCGCGCTGCGCCACGTGTTCGCGGTGCGCTATCCGGATCGTGTCGGCGACAGCCAGTACAACCGCGAACGCGCCGCGCGCATCAGCACGCTCGTGCGGCGCAACCTGTCGGCCGACATGTGCGTGAAGATGCTGCTCAAGCCGCTCGACCTGCCCGCGAAGATCCAGCCGGGCGTTCACTATCCGCTCACGAAGATCACGCGGCACGTGTTCCTGCGCTGAGCGCCGCGGCGCGGCCCGACGCGCGTATGCTGCGGCTCTTCATCCGCTTGTCCACCGGGGCAACGCCATCATGACCGATACCCATCGCGACGCGCTCGAACAATGGACGTTCGATGCGTGGCCGCCGGCCGTCGTCTCATTGTTCGACGGTACCGCGCTCGAACGTCATGCCGACCTCGCCGCGTCGCTGATCGTCGCGACCGACGATGGTCAGTTGCGCACGACGCTGCTCGGCGTCGGCGAAATCTATGCACACGATGCGCGCACGCTGCTGCTGGCGCTCTGGCCGCAATCGCGTGCGGCGCGCGCGATCGCGCAACGGCGATCGGCCGCGTTGACGCTGGTCGCGGACGGCGCGTTCTTTCAGGCGCAATTGAGGATGGCGCCGCTCGAAGGAGACTTCGGCGGACTGGCCGGATTCGCTGCGACGATCGCGCACGGCGATGCGCAGCGGGTCGGCTATGCGCGTCTCGCGACAGGTGTCACGTTCACGCTGGAAGGGGAGCGCACCGAGGTGCTCGCACGCTGGCAACGCCAGGTCGAGCACCTGCGGCGCGCAGCCGCACGGCTTCAGTGACCGCGCTGGCCGCTGCGCGACGAGCGGTTGCGGTTCGCGTGCGCGGCATTGCCATTCGCCGGGCGCGCGCTGTTGCCGCCACCGGCCGGACGTCCGCCGGTGCCGCCCGCGCCGCCTTGCCCTTGCGTGCGCGGCTTCGCGGCTTTCTGCTGGGTAGCCTTCGGTTGCGCATTGCCGTCGCGTTTCGCGGCCGGCTGGCCTGAGCCGCCTGCGCGCGGCTGGCGATTGCCGCCGCCGCCACCGCCGCCGCCACCGCCGCGCGGCTGCTGCTGCCCGCGGCGCTGCTGGATCGGCTCCGGCTTCGCGTTCGGATCGGGGGTGAAGCCCGCGATCACTTCCTGCGGAATCTCGCGCTTGATCAGCCGCTCGATGTCGCGCAGCAGCTGCTTCTCGTCGACGCACACGAGCGACACGGCTTCGCCGGTCGCACCCGCGCGGCCCGTGCGGCCGATCCGGTGCACGTAGTCTTCCGGCACGTTCGGCAGGTCGAAGTTGACGACGTGCGGCAGCTGGTCGATGTCGATCCCGCGCGCGGCGATATCGGTCGCGACGAGCACCTGCAGCGTGCTGTTCTTGAACTCCGCGAGCGCGCGCGTGCGGGCCGACTGGCTCTTGTTGCCGTGGATCGCCATCGCGCTGATGCCGTCCTTCGTGAGCTGCTCGGCGAGCCGGTTCGCGCCGTGCTTCGTGCGCGTGAACACGAGCACCTGGAACCAGTTGTGTTCGCGAATCAGGTGCGTGAGCAGTTCGCGCTTGCGGTCGCGGTCGACCGGGTGGATCTTCTGCGCGACGCTTTCGGCGGTCGTGTTGCGGCGTGCGACCTCGATCAGCGCGGGCGAGTCGAGCAGGCTGTCGGCGAGCGCCTTGATCTCGTCGGAGAAGGTGGCCGAGAACAGCAGGTTCTGGCGCTGCGGCGGCAGCTTCGCGAGCACGCGCTTGATGTCGTGGATGAAGCCCATGTCGAGCATCCGGTCGGCTTCGTCGAGCACGAGGATGTCGAGGTCCGACAGGTCGATCGTCTTCTGCTGCATGTGATCGAGCAGGCGGCCCGGCGTCGCGACGACGATGTCGACGCCGCGCTTGAGCGCATCGATCTGCGGATTGATGCTGACGCCGCCGAACATCACGGTCGAGCGCAGCTTCAGGTACTTGCTGTACGCACGGACGCTTTCCTCGACCTGGGCGGCGAGTTCGCGCGTCGGCGTGAGAATCAGCGCGCGCACCGCGCGCTTCGCGCCGCGATGTTCCGCGTAGAACGTATGCAGGCGTTGCAGGATCGGCAGCGTGAAGCCGGCGGTCTTGCCGGTGCCCGTCTGTGCGCCGGCGAGCAGGTCGCCGCCGCCGAGGACGGCCGGAATCGCCTGTTGCTGGATCGGAGTCGGCGACGTGTAGCCGAGCTCGTTGACCGCCTTGACCAGCGGTTCGGCCAAGCCGAGAGATTCAAAAGACATAGATACCACTCTTCAGTTTTATGATCGGCGACGTCGCGCGCGGCCCGCGCGGGAGGTGACATCGCAAAATGCAAAATGCAAAAGGGCGCGGCCGCGGTTTCCCGCAGCCGCGCCCCGTTTGTGTCAGCCGCTTCTTAGTCGAGCGGCGCGGAACGCAGGTCGCTCACCTGTTGCGGCGAGATCGGCGTACCGTTGTTGCCCCACGATACCCGGATATACGTGACGACCGCCGCAACTTCCTGGTTCGACAGCGACTGGGCGAACGGCGGCATCCCGTACGGACGCGGATTCTTGAACGTGCTCGGCGGATAGCCACCGTTCAGCACCATGCGGATCGGGTTGACGGCCGATTCCATCATGATCGAGTGGTTGCCCGCGAGCGGCGGATACGCCGGCGGCTTGCCTGCGCCGTTTTCGGCGTGGCAGGTCGCGCAGTTGTCCGCGTAGATCTTCTTGCCCTGGTCGAACAGCGCGTTGCCGAACTGCTTCGACGGCTCGTACTGCATGTTCTTCGGCGCTTCAGCCTTCTGCGGGATCGACTTCAGGTACGTCGACATTGCGCGCGTATCTTCGTCGGTCATGTACTGCAGGCTGTTGTGGACCACGTCCGCCATCGGGCCGAATACCGCGCCCTTCTGCGACACGCCGGCCTGCAGCAGGTCGGACAGCTCCTGCACGTGCCAGTCGCCGAGGCCGAGTTCCTTGTCGTTCGTCAGCGACGGCGCATACCAGTTCTGCAGCGGGATCAGGCCGCCGGCGAATGCCGAGCCCGTTACCGGGCCGCCCATCATGTTGATCGACGTGTGGCACATCGAGCAGTGGCCGAGGCCTTCGACGAGGTACGCGCCGCGGTTCCATTCGACCGACTTGGTCGGATCCGGCTTGTATTCGCCTTCCTTGAAGAACAGCGTGCGCCAGCCGATCAGCAGGTTGCGGTTGTTGAACGGGAACTTCAGTTCATGCGGACGGCTCGGCACCGACACCGGCGCGACCGAGCGCAGGTACGCGTAGATCGCGTCCGAATCCGCACGCGTGACCTTCGTGTAGCTCGCGAACGGGAAACCCGGGTAGAGCAGGCTGCCGTCCTTCGAGCGACCGGTGTGCATCGCGCGGTAGAAGTCGTCCGACGTCCACTTGCCGATGCCGTCCTTGTCGTCCGGCGTGATGTTCGGCGTGTACATCGTGCCGAACGGCGTCGCCATCGGCAGGCCGCCCGCGAACGACTTGCCGCCGCGCACGGTGTGGCACGCGATACAGTCGCCGACGCGCGCGAGGTATTCGCCCTTCTTGATCAGCGCGGCCTGGTCGGCCGGCGTGGCCGCGACGGCGGAAGCGCCGTGCAGCGTATCGTTGCCCGGCCACAGGACCGGCACGAGGGCAGCAGCCGCGACGATCGCGACGGCCGAGAGTGCAAACAGGGACTTGCGTTTCATTGTGTCTGTCTCCCTTGCCTTATTGCGGTTCGCTGCCGCAGGCGAGCGGAGTCTTCATCGAACGCGCCGGAGCCGGCACGGGGTTGGCGGGCGCCGGTTGCGCGGCAAGCCATGCGGTCACGGCCGTCACGTCTTCGTCGGAAAGCTTCGAAGCGACTTCATGCATGCAGTCAGGCGCCTTCGCGTGACGGTTGCCCGAACGCCATGCACCGATCTGCGCGCTCAGGTAGTCGGCGTGCAGGCCGACCAGGCCCGGGATCGCCGGCTGCATGCCGGTCAGCGTCGCGCCGTGGCAGGCCACGCAGGCCGGCAGCTTGCGGGACGGGTCGCCTTGCGTGACGAGCTGCTTGCCGCGCGCGAGCGTCGCGGCCGGCAGCGTCGGCTTCGCCGGCGCCGGGTACGGCGGGCGTTCGGCCGAGAAGTGCTCGGCCATTTCACGCAGGTAGTCGTCGTTCAGGTACGTCAGCAGGTAGTTCATCGGCGGGTACTTGCGCCGGCCGTCACGGAAGTTGACGAGCTGGTTGTACAGGTACTCGGCCGGCTTGCCGGCAAGCCGCGGGAAGTAGTCGTTGTCCGTGCCCTGGCCGTGGACGCCATGGCAGGCCGTACAGCCGCGCACACGCTCGGCCATGGTATCGGGTGCCTTGAGCGGCGCCTGCTGGGCGTGCGCTTGCTCCGTGGGCTTGGTCTGCGCTTGGGCAGCGCTCATAAGGCCCGCGCCGCCGAACATCAGAACGGCGAGCAGCGGACGGAAGAGGCGTCTTGAAGACACACGAGACTCCATGTTTATTCGACGGGGACCTGTTGTCCGGGCTACGATCGGCTCGGCGCATGACGGCAAGGCAGCCGGGCTGCTGCGACGCGGCATTCTATCATCGATGGGTAATGACGGCTATTTGGCAAAAGGTCATCGGTTCCTGTCCGTTTGCGACTTGCGACAATTTGACGCGCATTGCGACGTGTCGGTGTGAACCGGCGTGCGTTTTCCCCATCGAAGACCGTACACTCGCGGGTCGCGCGGCGCCGCCTCCGCCGCAGGTCCAGTCATTTCTCCCGTTTCCGGATTCATCGATGACGTTTTCTACCGTGCCGTTGCCTTCCTCACGCTGTCCATCCCGTTGCTGCCACCTCGCCGGCCTGCCGCTTTCGGGAGGGTGTGCGCGATGAAGTTCGACAGCTTGTGGATCGGTCAGGTCGCGCTCGCGGCGCTGATGGACGCGGCGTTCGCGATGGCGGTCGGCTCGGCGCTGCTCAAGGCATGGCTCGGCAAGGACGGTGCGCGTCCGGTCGTCGCGCCGTCGCATCCCGCGTGGCTGCGCGCGCAACATTCGCTGGTCGCGGCGGCGCTGGCGCTGGTGCTCGCGGATCTCGGCTGGCTCGTCTATGAGGCGGCGACGATGAGCGGGGCGGGGCTCGGCGGCGCGTTCGCCGCGATTCCCGTGATGCTGATGCAGACGCATACGGGCTTCGCGTGGAGCGTTGCATTCGCCGGCGCCGTGGTGCTCGCGATCGTCGCGCTGGGGAAGCCGGAGGGCCCGGTTGCACACGCAGTGCTGTGGCTCGCGGTGATCGTGGTCGCGGCCGGCAAGGCGTCGCTCGGCCATGCGGCCGATACGGGTGCGCTGTCCGCGGCGGTCGGCGTGCAGACGCTGCACCTGCTCGCGACGGCCGTGTGGGGTGGCCTCGTGCTCGCGGGCGGGCTCGCGGTGCTGCCGGCGCTCGGGTCGTCGGTCGCGCGCGGCGCGCTGATCCGCATCGGCCAGCACCTGTCGCGCACGTCGATCATCGCGGTCGTCTTCTTGCTCGGCACCGGCGCGCTCAATGCGCTCCGCGGGCTCGGCGGTTCGCTCGCGCCGCTCGATGGCAGCACGTGGGGGCGCGTGTTGCTGCTGAAGCTGCTGCTCGTCGCGCTCGCGCTCGTGCTCGGCGGCCTGAACCGCTTCGCGGCGCTGCCGCGCCTGCGCCGCACCGCGTCGACCGAGGATGCGCACACGTTCCGCAACATCCTGCATCTCGAGGCGCTGACGATGATCGGCGTGTTCGTCGCGGCCGCCGTGCTGTCGTTCAGCGTGCCGGGGTTCGCGGCGATCGGCTGACGGCAGGGCGCGCGCGGCGCGATACAAGGCTGCCGTCGCGCATCCGGCACGTGCCGGGCGCCGCACCGCGCATGCAAAAACGGCTGCCCGTCGGGCAGCCGTTCTCGAATCGATACTTGCCGCGCGGGCCGAAGCCGCACGCCGCGCATCGCACTCACCACTCGGCGACGCTGCCGTCCTCGTGACGCCACACCGGGTTGCGCCAGCGGTGCCCCGTCTTCGCCATCTCGCGCACCTTCTCCTCGTTCACGTCGATGCCGAGCCCCGGGCCCTGCGGGATCGCGACGAAGCCGTCCTCGTAGCGGAACACCTCGGGGTTGCGCAGGTAGTCGAGCAGGTCGTTGCCCTGGTTGTAGTGGATGCCGAGACTCTGCTCCTGGATGAACGCGTTGTAGCTGACCGCGTCGAGCTGCAGGCACGCGGCGAGCGCAATGGGCCCAAGCGGGCAGTGCAGCGCGAGCGCGACGTCGTAGCTCTCCGCGAGCGTCGCGATCTTGCGGCACTCGGTGATGCCGCCCGCGTGCGATGCGTCGGGCTGGATGATGTCGACGTAGCCGCCCGCGAGGATGTGCTTGAAATCCCAGCGCGAGTAGAGCCGCTCGCCGAGCGCGATCGGCGTGTTGGTCTGGTTGACGATGTCGCGCAGCGCCTCGGCGTTCTCCGACAGCACCGGCTCCTCGATGAACATCAGCTTGTACGGATCGAGCTCCTTCGCGAGCACCTTCGCCATCGGCTTGTGCACGCGGCCGTGGAAGTCGACGCCGATCCCGACGTGCGGGCCGACCGCGTCGCGCACCGCCGCGACGTTCGCGATCACCTGCTCGACCTTGTCGTAGGTGTCGACGATCTGCAGCTCCTCGGAGCCGTTCATCTTCACGGCCTTGAAGCCGCGCTCGACCACCGCGCGCGCATTGTTCGCGACGTCGCTCGGCCGGTCGCCGCCGATCCACGAATACACCTTAATGCGATCGCGCACCTGGCCGCCGAGCAGCGCGTGCACGGGCACGCCGTGATGCTTGCCCTTGATGTCCCACAGCGCCTGGTCGACGCCCGCGATCGCGCTCATCGTGATCGGGCCGCCGCGGTAGAAGCCCGCGCGGTACATCACCTGCCAGTGATCCTCGATCAGCAGCGGGTCGCGGCCGACGAGGTAGTCGGCCAGCTCCTGCACGGCAGCCTCGACCGTGTGCGCGCGGCCTTCGACGATCGGCTCGCCCCAGCCGACGATGCCCTCGTCGGTTTCGATCTTGAGGAACAGCCAGCGCGGCGGGACGACGAAGGTTTCGAGGCGGGTGATTTTCACGGTGCGAGTCTCCAGGGTTGACCGGCGCGGGCAGTCGGGCGCGGCGCGCGGTCGCGTGCTTTCGCGGTTATCCTAGCGCAGCCCGATAAAAAATAGTATTAATAGCACTATTGTGCAGATAGTGGGCAGCCGGCACGCCCGGGTACTCGCATAACGGAGAACGATCATTCGACGCGACCTGCATGGACAAACGGCCTTCCGGCTCGCCACGGCGATCCTGCGCGGCGACTACCCGCCCGAGTCGCTGCTGCCGAGGGAACCCGACCTGATGGTGATGTACGGCGTGAGCCGCACGGTGATGCGCGAGGCGCTGCGTACGCTCACGTCGAAGGGGCTCGTCGAGTCGCGGCCGAAGATCGGCACGCGCGTGCGGCCGCGCGGCGTCTGGAACCTGCTCGACGCCGACCTGCTCGACTGGTACGCGCGTGTCGCGCCGCCGATCGCGTTCGCGCTGAAGCTGCAGGAAATGCGCGAGATGGTCGAGCCGTACGCGGCCGCGCTCGCCGCGCGCATGCATACGCCGGAAACGTTCGACGCGATCGACGGCGCGGCGCGCGCGATGGCCGCCGCGCGCAACGTCGACGAATGGGTGCGCGCCGACCTGCGCTTTCACCTGAGCGTGCTCGAGGCCGGCGGCAACGAACTGCTGGTACCGCTCGGCACGCTGATCGATCGCACGCTCGAGGCGCAACTGCAGCTCAATGCGCGCCGCGCGGACGTATACAACGCGTCGCTCGCCGAGCACACGGCCGTCAGCGACGCGATCCGCGTGCGCGACGAGGACGGTGCGCGCCGCGCGATGGCCGCGCTGCTCGCGGTGACGCGCGCACGGATCGAGATGTCGTGACGGGGAGGGGCGGGCCGTGCGGCGCCGTCAGGCGTTCGCGCAGCCGCCCGGCTTGTGGATGCGTTCGGTGGACGCCGGGTACTTCGCGAGCAGGCTCGCCGGCCGCCGCGGGCGCACGACCAGGTCGCCGCCGCAGTTCGGGCAGCGGCCCTTCAGCACGTCGTCGGCGCAGGTCGCGCAGAACGTGCATTCGAACGTACAGATGCGTGCATCGGCCGAATCGGGCGGCAGGTCCTTGTCGCAGCATTCGCAGCCGGGGCGCAGTTCGAGCATGACGGTTTTCCTTGGTTTGGACAGGGTCGGGACGGGCGCCGCACGGACATTGCGTGCGGTGCAGGTGCGCGCTACTGTACCCGCTTGGATCGGCCCGGCCAACGGTGTTCCGCCGGGGCGCCGTCGATGCGCACGGGCCGCACCGGGAGACGACCATGCTTTATCGCGGAAGCTGTCACTGCGGTGACGTGAAGTTCGAGGCGGAAGGCGACCTGCAGGGCGTGATGGCGTGCAACTGCTCGATCTGCCGGCGCAAGGGCGCGCTGATGTGGTTCGTGCCGCGCGACCACATGACGCTCCTCACGCCCGACGACCATCTCGCCACCTACACGTTCAACAAGCACGTGATCCAGCACCGCTTCTGCAAGCGCTGCGGGATTCACACGTTCGGCGAGGGCGTCCACCCGAACGGCACCGCGATGGCCGCGATCAACGTGCGCTGTCTCGAGGATGTCGATATCGACGCGCTGCCGGTCACGCACTACGACGGCCGCTCGCATTGAGCGGCGCGCCGGCGCATGAACGGACGCGTGGCCGTCAGGACGGTTGCGCGGTCGCGGCGCCCGGCGCGGGCGTTTCCGCCTGCGGGGCGGGGCCCGCGGTGCGCGTGCCGGCCGGGCGTTCGATCAGCGGCGCGAGCGCCGGCGCCATCGACTTCAGCAACTGCACGGCCATCGCGCTCGTGAAGTCGTAGCGTGCCGCATACGGCTCGTGCGCCGTGGCGGTCAGGACCCCGAAGAACCGGTCGCCGAGCACGAACACGAAGGTGCCGCTGCGGTTCACCTTGCGCGACTCGATCAGCCGCGCGCCGCGCGCATAGACGTTGAAGCGCTGGTCGCCCGTCCCCGTCTTGCCGTACACGTCGAGCGTCTTGCCGTCGGGCAGCGTGAAGCCGCCCGCGAGGCGGCGCGCGGTGCCGTTGAGCACGACGTCGCGCAGCAGCGTGTGCGTCACGTTGACGATCTCCGGCGACAGCATCGGCTGCGGCCGGGCGACCGCGCGCTCGAAGTGCGTTTCGTACGGCGTGCCCTTCGCGAAGTCGAGCCGCGTGATCGTCTCGGTCGGCGCCTTCTGGCCGCCGTTCGCGATCAGGCCGATCAGTTTCGCGAGTGCGTCGGGCTGGTCGCCCGATGCGCCGATCGCGGCCGCGTACGACGGCGTGACTTCCGCGAACGGGTAGCCGAGCGCGCGCCACGACTTCGTGATTTCCGCGTACGCGCGCAGCTCGACCATGCGGCGGATGCGACGGTCCTGGGTCGCGTGGTAGCGCGTCTTGTACAGCCACGAATACGTGTAGAAACGCGCGTCGCGGCTCTCGCGCTGGACATCGGCGAGCGACGCTGCCGGGTGCGCGCGCAGGTAGTTGAGCGTCCAGAGCGCGAGCGGATGCACGCTCGCGATATAGCCGCGGTCGTTGAGGTTGAAGCGGTCGATCGCGTACTTCGCGTAGAGCCTGGCGAGATCGTCGTCGGACAGCGTCGCGGCCGGCGTGCCCTTCAGTTGCACGCGCATCTGCGCATCGAACCACGCGAGCGATTCGTTCGGTGCGACGCTGCGCAGCACCGTCGCGATCTTCGGCGGCGATTTGCGCACGTCCTTCAGCATCAGCGCGAGCGCGTCGTCGGGCGCCTTGCCCGCATAGCGCGTGTAGTAGCGCTTCACGTAGACCTGGCTTTCACCGTCGACGAACTGCTGCAGGTAATGCCGGCGTTGCTCCGGATCGCCGAGCCACGATGACGACGGGCCGGCCGCCTGCAGCGTCTCGTAGTGGACGATGTCGCGCATCAGCCGCACGAACACGAGGTTGACCGAATGCTCGAACGCCGTGTGCAGCGTCAGGATGCGGCCGTTGTCCGACTTCTCGAAGTTCGAGAACACCTGCGCGCCGCCGCCCGTGTAGAACACGTCCGGGCTCGCCGAATACTTGCGTTCGACGGCCGCGTCGAGCATCGCCTGCAGCGAGCGGTCGCGCGTATGCGACAGGTAGTCGAGCGCCCAATGCGACAGCCCGTCGATCGGATCGGGCTTCACGCGCGCCAGTTCCGCGTTCGACAGGTTTGCGTAGCGCGCATGCAGGTCGGACACGATCTGCAGGTACGTGATCAGCGTGCGCAGCTTCGCGGTCGAGCCGAGGTTGATGCGGCCGCCGCGATTCACGTCGAACGGCTCGTTCACGCTGTCGGTCTGCACGCGCAGCAGGTTCGCGCCGTTGCGGTGTTCGTACAGCGTGAAGCTGTACGTGAGGTGCGACGGGTCGTCCTTCGGTGCGAGCATCTCGAAACCGTACAGGCCGGCCTTCTGCGCCCCGTCGCGCGTCGACGCCTGGGCGAGCCGTTCGGCGACCGCCTGCTGCACGCCGTTGTCGAGCGTGCTGGTCGCCTGCAGGTCGAACTGGTCGAGCTGGTACAGGTCGCTGATGCCGAGCGCCGACAGCAGCGACGCGCGCGCGGACGTCACGGCCTTGCGCGACACGAACGACTGCACGTGCGCGGCGGCGGGCGGCGCGCTGCGTTCGATCTGCGCGGCAAGCGCGGCGTCGCGCAACGCGGGCGAGATCACGCCGCCGTTCGACAGCAGCCGCAGGTAGCTGTCGGTCAGCTTCTGCAGCGCCGGGTAGCCGCGGTTGAGGAAGTACGACGGTGCGCGCTGCGCGATGATCAGCGACAGCACCTCGCGGAACGTCTTGCCTTGCTCGTCGACGTTGTCGCCGATCGTCGGCGCGGACAGGATCCGGTTCACGTCGTTGAAGTCGCGGCCGTACCACGCGGCGAGACCGTCGCCGATGCCGGTGATTTCGCCGATATGCGGCCGTGCGGCGAGCGGCACCGAGTTCAGGTAGCGCACGACGATGGTGCGGCGTGCGAGCATCGTCTGCGGGCCGTTCAGGTACGCGCGCACCGACGCGGACGCGATCTGCCGCAGCTTCTCGGGCGGCGTCGCGGTGCGGCCCTCGGGCGAATGGCGGAACTTCTCGATCTGCGTCGCGAGCGTGCTGCCGCCCGGGCGCGCCTGATGGCGGTTGACGACGTGCAGCGCCTGGTCGGCGACCGCGCGGCCGAAGCGCCCCCAGTCGATCGCCGGGTTGCGGTTCGGTTCGTTCGCATCGAGCAGGTAGCGATCCTCGATGAACAGCAGCGAATCGGCCACCACGCGCGGCACCAGGTCGAAGTCGGCGTAGACGCGCTGCGGGAACACGGTCGCGAACAGCGGCGCGCCGGTCGAATCGAACAGCATCAGGCCCGCCTGGTCCTTTTCTTCAAACGGGAGGAACAATCCGCGCTCGCCGAGCGACAGCATTCGCTGCGAATCGCGCGCCTGCTTGCTGACGACGAAGCCGCGCGCGAGCAGCCGCTCCTGGAACGCCGGAATCATCGCGTAGCCGAGGCGCTGGTCGTAGGGGCCGTTCGCGGGGAAGCGGATGTGATCGCTCGGGCCCGTCTCGACCGTGTAGCCGACATCGCGGGTGAGCTCGGACAGGTAGTGCGCCTGCAGCCGCGACGTTTCGATCTCGCTCTGCACGAGTCGCGCAACGATCGCCACGGCGATCAGCAGCGCGGCCAGCAAAGACCACTTGACCCACGTCCAGACCGATGCGGGACCGGTCACGCGCGGCAGGATACGATTCAGCGGCCGATTCATGGCGGCGTCTCCCTGAAGGCGCGGGCTCCGGCCGCACCCCATTAAGGATTAGTGTAGTCCTCCGCAGCGGGCTGCCAAGGGCGTTCACTACCGAGATGCGTCGGCGCAACGCGCATGCCTGCGACGCGCTGTCACCCAAGTTGCGTTGTGATGGTGCATGCCGTCGACGCGTAACGTTTGCGCGTTTCGTGCCGGGGGCGTCGTATGGCGGGGTGGGTCGGCGGGCAGGCTCGGACACCCAGGCAGGCAGGGGCGATGCACCGGTTTCGTGCGGTGCGGCCGAGCGACAATTGGGATCGGAACCCGACCGAAAAATTGTGTCCGGCGCACGGCGATGCTGAGGGTTTCCGTGATGGTCGCGTGTGTCGGTCACGGGTACGATCATTGGATTTGCGGCGCATTTCCGCGTTCGCCGGGAGTCCCATGGCGATCCACCCCGTCGCGCTCGTTTGCACGGCCATTCTCGGGCTGCTGCTGTTCGGGCTCGGGTTCGTCGTGTCCGTCACGCGCTTCCGGTGCACGACCGGTTCCGGGTGCGCGCCCGATCCCGCGAACGGGTTGCACAAGATCGTGCGCGCGCACGGCAACACGGCCGAATACGCGCCGTTTCTCGCGGTGCTGTTTCTCTATTTCGGTACACACGATCCATCGCGCGCGATCCTGACGCTGATCGTCGCGGCGACCGCGTGCCGCTGCCTGCTCGTGATCGGCCTGCTTGCCTGGCCGACGATGGCCGACCCGAATCCCGCGCGTTTCGTCGGCGCGCTCGGCACGTATCTGTGCGGCGCCGTGCGGTGTCTCGCTCTGTTCGTCTGAATGGCGGCGCCGGCGGCATACGGCACGAACCCTGATCCGGGAGGCGGCTGAGGCGCGCGGTGATATGCTCGCGGGACGCCCGCGATCGACGGGCAGATTCCGACTGCCTGCGCGCTGCCGCGTTGCACGGCATTTCCGAGGGAAGAACCGACAACATGAGCCGCAAATTCATTCTGAAGGGCGACACGACCGACCACGGCGGTGTCGTGCTCGAAGGGATCGCCAATTCGTCGTTCGACGGACGCGAACTCGCCTATCTCGGCGCAGCCGTGTTCTGCGCCGCCTGCAAGTCGCCGGGCGTGATCGTGTCCGACGGCGGCGAGCGGACGATGACCGTGATGGGCAAGGTCGTCGCGCTCGAACACGACCTGTGCCAGTGCCTGTGCACGCCGCAGCCGAAGCTGATCGCGTCGCAGGCCACCGGGACGATCACCGGGTGAAACCGGCCGCGCGGAGGCGGCGGTTGCCATCCGCGCGGCATCGACACCCGGCCGCGGGCCGTCAGACGCTGCCTTCGGTTTCGATCACGAGGATGCGTGCTTCGCCGAGCGGATGCGCGACGTGCTCGGTGCCGGCCGATGCGTGGAACACGTCACCCGTTTCGAGCACCGTCGCGTGCTCGGCGCCTGCTTCTCGGTAGCGCATCTCGACGCGACCGTCGAGCACCGCGAACACTTCCTCGCCGTCGTTGACGTGCCACCGATACGGCTGGTCGGTCCAGTGCAGGCGGACCGTGATGCCGTTCAGGTTCGCGATGTCGAGCGCGCCCCATGCGCGGTCCGCGGTGAACGCGGCGCTGCGGACGATGTTCATCGATGGGTTCTCCGGCGCGAATGCGCGTCGTTCTCGTCTTCCAGTCTTCGAGCTTTCAAGTCGATTTTCCGGCACCGGCGTTCAGCGCGACCTCGCGCGCAGCGCCTGTTCGATCGTCGCCTTGCGCGTCGCGAAACCTGCCGCCGACCGTTCGGTGACGCGCTTCACGACCGCTGCCGGTGCGGTGTCGGGCGAACCGGCGTCGAACGGCGGTGCCGGCGCGTATTCGAGTTGCAGCTGGATCGCCTGCGCTTCTTCCTCGCCGGCCAGCTCCGCGGCGATCGTCAAGGCGAAGTCGATGCCGGCCGTGACGCCGCCGCCCGTGATCAGGTTGCCGTCGCGCACCACGCGCTCGCGCACCGGCACCGCGCCGAGCGGCTCGAGCAGCGAGTGGAACGCCCAGTGCGTCGTCGCGCGCCGCCCGCGCAGCAGGCCGGCCACGCCCAGCAGCAGCGCACCCGTGCATACCGACGTCACGTAGCGCGCGGCGGCCGCGCGCTGCTGCACGAACGCGATCGTTTCGGCATCGAGCAACAGCGCGTTGATCCCGATCCCGCCCGGAATGCAGATCACGTCGAGCGGCGGACAGTCGTCGAACGTGCAGGTCGGCGCGAGCGCGAGTCCGCTGCTCGATGCGACGGAGTCGCGCGACTTCCCGACCAGATGAACGGTGGCGTCGGGCAGCGACGCGAGCACGTCGTGCGGGCCGGTGAGATCGAGTTGCTGGACGCCTGGAAACACGAGAAAGCCGATATGCAGGGTCATGCGAAGACTCCGATTGGATGGGGGCGGGCCGTAGCCGGTACGGGATGGACGGGTCGATTCTAGGCGCGTAGTGTTTGGCGAAATTGCCATATCACCCACGTTTTCAGCCAATCATCATGCCTGCCGCCCCGCGTTCGATCCTGATCCTCGCGTTCCCTCGTGCCCAGCTGCTCGACGTGTCGGGGCCGCTGCAGGTGTTTGCGTCCGTCAACGAGCTGGCGCAGGAGCGCGGCCAGCCGGCGCCGTATGCGCCGCGCGTCATCGCGGCCGAGGCAGGGCCCGTCGAGACATCGTCGGGCCTGGTCGTGATGGCGGAATCGCTGCGCTCGGCGGCGCGCCATCCGGACACGCTGATCGTCGCCGGCGGCAAGGGCGTGCATGCGGCATCGAAGGATGCGCGGCTGGTGCGCTGGGTGCAACAGCAGGCGGCGCGCACACGGCGCGTGGCATCGGTCTGCACCGGCGCGTTCCTGCTCGCCGAGGCCGGCTTGCTCGACGGGCGGCGCGCGGTCACGCACTGGGCGCGCTGCGAAGAATTCGCGGCACGCTATCCGAATGTGCGCGTCGAATCCGATCCGATCTTCATCCGCGAAGGCGCGTTGTGGACGTCGGCCGGCGTGACGGCCGGCATCGATCTCGCGCTCGCGTTGGTCGAGGAGGATCTCGGGCGCGCGACCGCCCTCGACGTCGCGCGCGAACTCGTCGTGTTCCTGAAGCGTCCGGGCGGGCAGGCCCAGTTCAGCACGATGCTGTCGATGCAGCGCACCGACGACCGGTTCGGCGAACTGCACGCGTGGATGGCCGAGCACCTGGCGGCCGACCTGTCGGTGCCCGCGCTGGCCGAGCGCGTGCGCATGAGCGAGCGCAGCTTCGTGCGCCACTACCGCGCCGGAACCGGCCGCACGCCCGCGCGCGCAGTCGAGCAGATCCGAGTCGAAGCCGCGCAACGCCTGCTCGGTGAAACGGCATGGCCCGTCAAGCGGATCGCCGCGCGGTGCGGCTTCGGCTCGGAGGAGACGCTGCGCCGCTGTTTCGTACGCGTGCTGGGCGTATCGCCGCAGGGGTATCGCGAGCGATTCGTGCGGTAACGCGCGGCGGGCGACCGTAATCGGGCGGGGCCGGAACGATCGCCGGGTGGGACTGAACGGAAATCGATCACTTTCCAGTCCGAAACGCCGGAACTATTCGGGATCGGAGAACAATGGGTGGGGACTTGTGCCACGCCCGTCGCGCGCTCTATTCTGTTTCGTTGGCGATTCGAAGGGGGAGCAGCATGGACCGAATCCAGGCAATGGAAGTTTTTACCCGCGTGGTCGACGCGAACAGCTTCACGCGCGCGGCCGACACGCTCGCGATGCCGCGCGCGTCGGTGACGACCATCATCCAGAATCTCGAGGCGCTGCTCGGCGTGCGCCTGATGCACCGCACGACGCGCCGGCTGTCGCTGACGCCGGAAGGTGCGGCGTACTACGAGCATTGCATGAAGATCATCTCGGAGATCGCGGAGGCCGACGCGAGCTTCCAGACCGGCAACCGCAAGCCGAGCGGCGTATTGCGCGTTCACATGCCGAGTTCGCTCGGGCGGCGCATCGTGCTGCCGTCGCTGTCGATTTTCCGGCAGCGCTATCCGGACATCACGCTCGAACTGGGGCTCTCCGACCGCTACGTGGATCCGGTCGAGGAGGGGATCGACTGCATGATCCGGGTCGGGCCGCTCGAGGATTCGTCGATGGTCGCGCGGCGGATCGGGATGCTGAAGCGCGTGACTTGCGCGTCGCCCGACTACCTCGCGCGTCACGGCGAGCCGCACGAGATTGCCGATCTCGCCGACCACCACGCGGTGAATTTTCGGTCGAGCCACGGCGCGCGGGCAATTCCGTGGGTGTTCATGATCGACGGCAAGCCGTTCGAGGTGCGGATGAACGGGAGCGTCACGGTCAACGATTCGGATGCCTATGTGACATGTGGGCTCGAAGGGTTCGGGATGATCCAGCCGACGCTGTTCATGGTGCTGCCGCACCTGCTCGACGGCTCGCTGGTCGAGGTGCTGCCGGACTGCAATCCGAAGCCGAAGCCGATTTCGATCGTGTATCCGCACAACCGGCATCTGTCGCAGAAGGTGCGCGTGTTCGCCGACTGGATCGCGGAGGTGTTCGAGTCGACGCCGTCGCTGGAAGGTGGGGAGAACTGGCGCGGGCGGGTGGGGGGCAACGCGCCGGAGGTGCGGCGCGGGGCAGTGGCGGCGTAGCGCACGGCCGGCCGACCGTCGATTCGGCCGCTTCCGCCGCAGCGTATCGGGGCGCTGCTCGACATTGCATCACGTGCTTGCCCGTCGCGGGTCAGTCGACATGGTTCTACCGGTTTGCGATGCCCGTCGGTACGATGTTTATTTGATTGCTCACGACGGCATGCCCGTATTAAAAGCGCACGAAGGTTCGACTGAAAATCTCCAGTCGGCGATGTTTTTTTCCGGATCCGCAGTTTGAATGATCTGGAATATGCCGGCTCTCAACGTATTGCGGAAGTGTCGAATACCGTGTCGTTACAGGTATTCGATCTGTGGTCGTCGGCGGTGACTCGGAATTCGGGAATATGATTAGACAAAATCAGCCGAACGAGGAGCCTGAGAAAGCATGGCCGACGTGGAACGGATTCATCATATTCTCGATTACTGGCACAAGATCGAATTCTTCATTCCTTTCGATTTGAAGCAGGTATTCGATCATGCCGACGACGATTCGCTTAAATGGATCGAACCGGCCGATCTCGCACCAGGTGCGGCGTCGTTGTGGGCAGTCGGGGCAATCCCGGAAGAGCGCGAATTGACGGGATTCCGGCTGTATCTCGGTGTATTCGACATGCAAGCCATCGTCGACTTCGCCAATACGCTTTCGCCGGAAGGGGCGTGCATTGCGCCGGAGGAAGAGGAGCGGACTGCACTCGACGGTCGTTCATGCATGGCACGGATAACGTTGGACGCTGCCGGCGAACCTGCTTTCGATCCATTGTCCGTATCAACTGCGCCGTGGGCGATCGGCACAGCCCGGAGCGACGGCCTCGAGATGCTCGGTTCGGCTTCCTTCGACCGTGCTCGGCGGAGCTTATCGGACCAATTGTTCAATTTCGAGACCGAACGGCGCCGCCGGAGACGCGCTGGCCTGAAACCGGACGAGCCGTCTATTCCGCTCACGGGAGACGAAATCCTGCAATTGCGCGATCTGCTGGCGGCGTGGAGCAACTGGGAATCGCAGACGGGCTCCACGGTGGCGCTTCTGGAAATCGTGACGCGCGAGAAGAAGCCGCGCACCAAGCCATCGAACGGCGGAGCGGAAGTCGCAAGGGACGATGCTGGTGCGCTGGATCGGGCGGCGCCGGCGGACGATGACGAAGCTGGCGACGAGGCCCAGGATGATGCGCCCACGGTCGACATCCTGAACAGTTTCTATATCGAGGATATCGAGCGCTGCATGGCGTCGGTCGATGCCGGCGACGTGCCGGCGGCGCTCCGCGCGTATCTGACGCCGGGCGACCCCGCGCGGCGAGTCGATCTTTATACCGATGCCGGTCGTGCGGCGATCATCGATACGTTACGTCCGGAAAAAACGAACGCCGGGCGCTGGCCTGCCGATGCGTCGCAAAAAATGAGTTTGATGCAGCAGTTTGCGATCAACACGGCGTTCGACCACTTGAAGGAAGACGGCGTGTTTTCCGTCAACGGACCACCGGGAACCGGGAAAACGACCCTGCTTCGCGACATGATTTGCGAGAACGTAGTGCGACGCGCGAGTCGACTGGCGAAGTTGGCGCGCGCGGCGGACGCATTGGCGGACGTGAGCACGGGAATCCGCTTCATGGACGGCGATGTGGCGCGAATTCGCACGCTGCGCGCCGATCTCACGGGGTTCGAGATGGTAGTGGCCTCGTCGAACAACGCGGCGGTCGAGAATATCTCGAACGATCTGCCCAAGCAGAAGCAACTCGGTGCCGAGTGGAGCGGGGTGCGCTATTTGCAGCCGATCGCGCACAAGATTGCGGCGCAGGTGGGTGACCGCAAAATGACGCGGCTTGACGCCGACGATGTGCCCTGGGGGCTCGTGTCATGTGCGTTGGGCAACGGCGACAATCGATGGCGTTTCAAGGAGCGTTTCTTTATCGATTCCCGGCCGTTGGGCGAGCGTGGCGGGCCGAGCGACCCCCAGGCGTTCTGGGCGTGGCGTGACCGCTACTCGGGCCCGACCTTCCAGTCCGCGAGGGCGTCCTTTCTCGAAGCGGAATCCGCCTACCAGGCGGCGCTCTCCGACCGGGTGGCATTTAGAGCGTTGCATTCGGCGTGGGGCCACGTAACCGAGGCGCAGTTTGCGCAGCCAGCAGCGGACGCGTTGCGACAGGCGGAGCAGCATGGTCGCGACGCAAGCGCTGAACTTGCGGCGTGCGACGGCAGGACGGCGGCAGCCGATGCCGCGCTCGCGGAATTGCAGGAGGAAGAGCGATTGCTCGATCGCGCCCGCCCCGGATTCTTTTCCCGTTTTTTTCGGACGGAGGGGGCGCGACGGCACATGGAACAGGTGGCGACGAATGCGCGTGCACAGATCGACGCACGCCGTACCGCCGTGCAATGTCGTTTGGATGCCGCATCCGCGCGCAACGCGTTGGACAATGCGCAGTCGCAAGCGAAACGGGCGAGTGCGGAGTTGATCAATGCCCGTCGCGTGTGGGCGGAAAAGCACGCATTGCTTGCCGATGGGTGCCGCCGATTCGGTAAGGCCAGCTTGCCGGTCGGTTCCGACCAGCTCGAATCGGACGAAGTGCAGCGGAACGGCTTCGGGCACGACGACGAATTTGCGCGACTGCGGTCCGGTCTTTTCGTCGCGGGGCTTGCGCTGCACGAGGCCTGGCTCGCAGAAGTGTCGAGGAAAGGGGGCGGCTTCGGCGGCAATCTGGTGGCGATTCAGAAACTGCTTGCCGGGACCCGTCTGGAGGATCCTGCGGAAGCCGAATTCATATGGCAGAGCCTGTTCATGGTGGTGCCGGTTGTGTCGTCGACGTTCGCGTCGTTTGCTCGACAGTTTCGCGGCATGGGGCCGCGGTCGATCGGCTGGCTATTCATCGACGAGGCCGGTCAAGCCGTGCCGCAAGCTGCCGTAGGAGCGTTGTGGCGAGCGCGACGCGCGGTGGTCGTCGGCGATCCGTTGCAGATCGAACCGGTGTTCACGGTGCCGACTCGATTGATCAATGCATTGGCGGACCTGTCGCCGCACACGTCCGATGGACGATGCTCGCCCGCTAGGGTATCGGTGCAACGGCTGGCCGACGAGGCGAATCCCTTCGGTACGTACGTGCCGGTAGAAGGCGATGATCCATTGTGGATCGGGAGCCCGCTTCGTGTGCATCGCCGCTGCTGCGACAAGATGTTTACGATCGCGAACCGGATCGCGTATCGGGACAAGATGGTCTACGGGCTTAAGTCCCGCGCCCCTTCCGGAGATCCGCTCGAAAGACTGGGGGCGAGCGCGTGGATCGATGTGCGCGGCCGCACGTCGGACCGGCAGGTCGTGCCGGCGCAAATCGAAGTGATTGCGGCGCTGGTGATTCGTCTGTATGCGGACTCCGGCGCTTTGCCACCGTTGTACGTGATCGCCCCCTTCAAGGCGATCAGGAAGGCGCTGTCGGACCGCTTGCAGGCAATCCAATGGGTGGCCGACACGGGGCGGCGAGGGCCCTCGAGCAAGGTATGGAGACAGTGGTGCTCGCAACGTATCGGCACCGTACATACGTTTCAGGGAAAGGAGGAAAGCGTCGTGGTGTTCGTTCTCGGGGCGGACCACGAAAGTGCCGCGTCCGCGAACTGGGCAGCATCCAAGCCGAACCTGTTGAACGTGGCGGTGACCCGTGCAAGGCATCGCCTGTTCGTTGTCGGCGACGCGTCGCTCTGGGGCGGTTTGAAGTACTTCAGCGAAGCGCGATTCCAGCTCGGGGAAGCGAGTTCGGCAGACGCGTGGCTGGCGAGACTGGACGAGGCGCCGCACGGTCATCCGGCGTGACAGTGATTGCAGGTAAAGGCCGGGCTGTGCCCGGCCCGACACCGCGGGCCGCCAGGACATGGTGTTCGGAAGATACAAATGAAAAAGCCGCTGTTTCTTTCGAAACAGCGGCTTTCGCATTTGGTGGCGAATCAGGGATTCGAACCCCGGACCTGCGGATTATGATTCCGTCGCTCTAACCGACTGAGCTAATTCGCCGAAGACTTGAATTATGTCGATCGGGCGGTCCGCTGTCAATACCTTTTTCCATCTTTCCCGAAAAAAGTTGCCGGCGGCCCATGCCGGCTTTCATTGCGGGCGGGAGTCGGTCCTCGGAAGGAGACCTTCCGCCGACCGTCCCCGCTGCGCACCCGCCATCAATCCTGCGCGTAGATGTTCGAGTCCTTCGTCTCCTTGACGAACAGCAGGCCGATCACGAACGTGGCCAGCGCGATCACGATCGGATACCAGAGGCCCGAGTAGATGTTGCCCTTCGCCGCGACGATCGCGAACGCGGTGGCCGGCAGGAAGCCGCCGAACCAGCCGTTGCCGATGTGATAGGGCAGCGACATCGACGTGTAGCGGATCCGCGTCGGGAACATCTCGACCAGCATTGCCGCGATCGGGCCGTAGACCATCGTCACGTAGATCACGAGGATCGTCAGGATCACGATCGTCATCGGCCAGTTGAGCTGCGCCGGGTCTGCCTTCGCCGGGTAGCCGGCCGATTTCAGCGTCGCCGCGAGCGTCTTGTCGAACGCCGCGCCCTGCGCCTTCGCGTCGGCCGCCTTGCCTTCATAGGCGGGGATCACCGTGTCGCCGACCTTGATCTGGGCCGTCGCGCCAGCCGGTGCCGCGACGTTCTCGTAGTTCAGGCCGGCCTTCGCGAGCGCGCTCTTGGCGACGTCGCACGAGTTCGTGAACTTCGACGTGCCCACCGGGTTGAACTGGAACGAGCAGGCGGCCGGATCGGCGATGACCGTGATCGGCGCCTTCTGCGTCGCGACCTCGAGCTGCGGGTTCGCGTAGTGCGTGAGCGCCTTGAACAGCGGGAAGTAGGTCAGTGCCGCGATCAGGCAGCCCGCGAGGATGATCGGCTTGCGGCCGATCTTGTCCGACAGCGAACCGAAGAACAGGAAGAACGGCGTGCCGATCAGGAGGGCGATCGCGATCAGGATGTTCGCACTCGCACCATCCACCTTCAGCGTCTGCGTGAGGAAGAACAGCGCGTAGAACTGGCCCGTGTACCACACGACGGCCTGGCCGGCGGTCAGGCCGACGAGCGCGAGGATCACGATCTTCAGGTTCTTCCACTGGCCGAACGCTTCGGTCAGCGGCGCCTTCGACGTCTTGCCTTCCGCCTTGATGCGCAGGAACACCGGCGATTCGTTCAGCTGCATCCGGATCCACACCGACACCGCGAGCAGCAGGATCGACGCGACGAACGGCACGCGCCAGCCCCAGCTGCCGAACGCTTCCTCGCCGATGAACGTGCGCACGCCGAGGATCACGAGCAGCGACAGGAACAGGCCGAGCGTGGCGGTCGTCTGGATCCACGCGGTGTAGAAGCCGCGACGGTTGGCCGGCGCGTGCTCGGCGACGTAGGTCGCCGCGCCGCCGTACTCGCCGCCGAGCGCGAGGCCCTGCAACAGCCGCATCGCGATGAAGATCACGGGGGCGGCGATGCCGATCGACGCGTAGCCGGGCAGGAAGCCGACCACGAACGTCGAGACGCCCATGATCACGATCGTCACGAGGAACGTGTGCTTGCGGCCGACGAGGTCGCCGAGGCGGCCGAACACGATCGCGCCGAACGGCCGCACCGCGAAGCCGGCCGCGAAGCCGAGCAGCGTGAAGATGAAGGCGGCGGTCGGATTGACGCCGGAAAAGAAACTCTTGCTGATGTAGGCCGCGAGCGAGCCGGCCAGGTAAAAGTCGTACCACTCGAACACGGTGCCGAGCGACGACGCGAAGATCACTTTCTTCTCTTCGCCCGTCATCGGCGAGTGGGAAATTTGCCCGCCTAACGTTGCCATGAGTCGTCTCCAAGTCCCTTGATATAGATGTGCGGCCGCCTTGGGTGGGCGGGCCTGTCGAGGATTATTGGTACGGAAACTTACGGCCGACTGACTCGCGCGTGCAAAACGACTGCAGGTTAACCCGCGCCGAATCGGTGGTTTCGTGCGCTCATCGTGCTGCGAAGTGCTTTTATTTTCTGTTAAATCGTAGATTTTGACTCAATCGCGGCGTGCTGTGGCGGCGCCCATCAGGGTTAATCCGGGGCAGTTTCGGCCAGCGGCAGGCTGACGCGCACGAGTGTGCCGGCGAGGCGCGGTGCGTGCTGGTAGACGTGATCGTCGAGCGTCAGCGTGCCGCCGTGCTGCGTGGCGATCTCGCGCACGATCGCGAGCCCGAGGCCGCTGCCGTCGCCTTCGCGGCCGAGGATCCGGTAGAAGCGCTCGACGACGCGCTCGCGTTCGGCGGCCGGGATGCCCGGCCCCGTGTCCTCGACTTCGAGATGCACGAGCCGCGCCGCGGGTTCGGCGCGCACGCGCACCGTGATGCGGCCGCCGTCCGGCGTGTAGCGGATTGCGTTGTCGATCAGGTTGCCGAGCATCTCGCGCAGCATCACCGGATTGCCGTCGACGTCGAGCGGCCCGTCGTCCGGCGGGTCCGGCGGGCCTTCGTAGCCGAGATCCATCCGTTTCGCGAGCGCGGCCTGCACCCAGTCGCGCACCGCGCGCCGCGCGAGCGTGGCGATCTCGACCGGCTCGAACGTCAGCCCGCTCGCGCGGTTTTCGGCGCGCGCCAGCGCAAGCAGCTGCGTGACGAGCCGCGCGGCCTGCTCGGAGCTCGTCGCGATCTGCTCGAGCGAGCGCTGCACGTCGGGCGGGACGGGGTGGCGCAGCGCGAATTCGGCCTGCGTGCGCAGGCCCGCGAGCGGTGTCTTCATCTGATGGGCGGCGTCGGCGATGAAGCGCTTCTGCAGCGCCATGTTCTGTTCGAGGCGCGCGAGCAGGTCGTTGAACGACGTGACGAGCGGCTCGATCTCGGGCGGCGCGCGCTGCGCCTCGACGGGCGACAGGTCGTCGGGCCGCCGCGCGCGGATGTGCGCCTGCAGCGCGTTGAGCGGCGCGAGCCCGCGCGACAGCCCGAACCAGACCAGCAGGATCGCGAGCGGCAGGATCACGAACTGCGGCAGGATCACGCCCTTGATGATGTCGTTCGCGAGCGCGTTGCGCTTGTCCAGCGTTTCGCCGACCTGCACGAGCACGGGCTGCGGGCTGCCCGCTTGCGGCAGCGCGACCGTCGTATACGCGACGCGCACGTCGTTGCCGCGCAGCAGGTCGTCGCGGAACATGACGACGCCTGGCGGCGGGCGGTCCTCGTCGCGCGGCAGCGGCATGTCGGCTTCGCCCGCGACCAGCTCGCCGCGTGTGCCGAGCACCTGGAAGTACACGCTGTCGACGTTGTCCGCGCGCAGGAAGTCGCGGGTCTGCTCCGGCAGCGTCAGTTCGGCGACGCCGTTCACCGGATGGATCTGCCGCGCGAGCACATAGGCGTTGGTCTCGAGCGCGCGGTCGAACGGGCCGTTCGCGATCGTCTTCGCGACCAGATAGGTGACGGCGATGCTCATCGGCCACAGCAGCAGCAGCGGCGCGAGCATCCAGTCGAGGATTTCGCCGAACAGCGAGCGCGGGCGCGGCGCCTCGGGCGCATCGGTTTCGTCGGGCGGCGCGAACGGGTTCTCGTAGCGCGCGTCGCGCGCCTCGTCGGCGGCCGACGACGGCGCGCCGGTCGGATGGCGGGGATGGGCCGGCGTGGCCATCGCGGCGACGCCCGGATTCAGCGCAACGGCGTGCCGGCCACCGCGGGCTGGGGCGCTGCCGTGTCGACCGGCGCGGCGGGCGCGACCTTCTCGAGGCAATAGCCGAGGCCGCGCACGGTCGAGATCCGTACGCCGCTGGGTTCGATCTTCTTGCGCAGCCGGTGCACGTAGACTTCGATCGCGTTGTTGCTGACTTCCTCGCCCCATTCACAGAGATGGTCGACGAGCTGCTCCTTCGACACGAGCCGGCCGATCCGCTGCAGCAGCACCTCCAGCAGGCCGAGCTCGCGGGCGGAGAGGTCGAGCACGTGATCGTTCGCATACGCGATCCGGCCGACCTGGTCGAACGCGAGCGAGCCGTGGCGCACGACGGTCGGGCCGCCGCCCGCGCCGCGCCGGGTCAGCGCGCGCACGCGCGCCTCGAGTTCGTTGAGCGCGAACGGCTTGGCCATGTAGTCGTCGGCGCCGAGGTCGAGCCCCTTCACGCGCTCGTCGACGCTGTCGGCGGCCGTCAGGATCAGCACGGGGAGGTTGGAATTGCGGGCGCGCAGGCGCTTGAGCACGTCGAGCCCGGGCATTTTCGGGAGCCCGAGATCGAGGATCAGCAGGTCGAATGTCTGCATCGACAGCGCGGTATCGGCGTCGACACCGGTCTTCACGTGGTCGACCGCATAGCCCGATTGGCGGAGTGACCGGGTGAGGCCGTCCGCGAGTATGCTGTCGTCTTCCGCGATGAGAATTCGCATGGTGCTGACCGATGGCCGGCGGGGGCGTTCGCGCCGGCCGGCTGTCTCCGAAGTTATTCGTGTACAACGCTCTGCATTGCGGGCTTGCACAAAACACTGTTTTTTTATACAGTGTCTGCATTCGTGGGCAGCGCTTGAAAGTGGGCGCGCCTCTAACAGACGCTGCTCATCATAGCAAAGGACGATTCATGGAAGATAGCAAGAAGGGCTCCGGGATGACCGCCGAGAAGAGCAAGGCGCTGGCCGCCGCGCTTGCCCAGATCGAAAAGCAGTTCGGCAAGGGCTCGATCATGCGCATGGGCGACGGCGAGGCGACCGAGAACATCCAGGTCGTGTCCACGGGCTCGCTCGGTCTCGATATCGCGCTCGGCGTCGGCGGCCTGCCGCGCGGCCGGGTGGTCGAGATCTACGGTCCGGAATCGTCCGGTAAAACCACGCTGACGCTGCAGGTCATCGCCGAACTGCAGAAGATCGGCGGTACGGCGGCGTTCATCGACGCCGAGCACGCGCTCGACGTTCAATATGCAGCGAAGCTCGGCGTGAACGTGCCGGAGCTGCTGATCTCGCAGCCGGACACCGGCGAGCAGGCGCTTGAAATCACCGACGCGCTGGTGCGCTCGGGCTCGATCGACATGATCGTCATCGACTCGGTCGCGGCGCTCGTGCCGAAGGCCGAAATCGAAGGCGAGATGGGCGATTCGCTGCCGGGTCTGCAGGCCCGCCTGATGTCGCAGGCGCTGCGCAAGCTGACCGGCACGATCAAGCGCACGAACTGCCTGGTGATCTTCATCAACCAGATCCGGATGAAGATCGGCGTGATGTTCGGCAACCCGGAAACCACGACGGGCGGCAACGCGCTGAAGTTCTACTCGTCGGTGCGTCTCGACATCCGCCGGATCGGCTCGATCAAGAAGAACGACGAGGTGATCGGCAACGAAACCCGCGTGAAGGTCGTCAAGAACAAGGTGTCGCCGCCGTTCCGCGAAGCGATCTTCGACATCCTGTATGGCGAAGGCATTTCGCGTCAGGGCGAGATCATCGATCTCGGCGTGCAGGCGAAGATCGTCGACAAGGCCGGCGCCTGGTACAGCTACAACGGCGAGAAGATCGGCCAGGGCAAGGACAACGCGCGTGAATTCCTGCGCGAGAATCCGGAAATCGCACGCGAGATCGAGAACCGCATTCGCGAATCGCTTGGCGTGGTCACCATGCCCGACGGTGTAGTCCAGGACGAAGCCGAGGCGATGGACGAAGAAGAGTGATGGTCGGGCGCCGAGGTCAGGCTGGCGAGCCGGAGGAGAGCGACGCGCCCGAAACGGCGGGTCGCTCCGGCCGGCGAACCGGATCCTCGGGCGCTGATCAGCGGGGCGCGGGCAGCGATGCCGCGAACCGCACCGCGACGAGGGCATCCGACGATGCCCTCGTTTCGTTTGAGATTGCCGTCCCGGACGATCCGTTCGACGACGATGAATCGTTCGACGCGCACGACCGCTCCCGCCGTCGTGTTTCCGGTGTCAGCTTCCCGGGTGATCGCGCAGCCGATGCATCGTCGCCGGCCAGGGAAGATGTCTATACGCGCAGCAGCCAGCATCCGCGCCGCACACGTCGCGCGCCGGGTGCTTCTTCCAGCACTTCATCGGGTGACGCTCCGGGCGCTACCGAGCGCAAGTCGTCGAAGCCTCAGCGATCGCTGAAGGGCCGCGCGCTCGGCTATCTGTCCCGCCGTGAATACAGTCGCACGGAACTCGCGCGCAAGCTCGCGCCCTACGTCGGCGAAGACGAATCCGTCGAACCCGTGCTCGATGCGCTGGAACAGGAAGGCTGGCTGTCCGATGCGCGCTTTGCCGAGAGTCTCGTGCATCGTCGCGCGTCGCGTGTCGGCGTTGCGCGCATCGTCAGCGAGCTGAAGCGTCATGCGGTGGGCGACACGCTCGTCGAAGAGGTGAATGCGCAGCTCCGCGAGACCGAATGGGCGCGTGCGCAGGCGGTCTGGCGCAAGAAATTCGGTGCACTGCCGCAAACGCCGGCCGAGCGTGCGAAGCAGGCGCGCTTTCTCGCCGCGCGCGGCTTCTCGAGTGCGACCATCGTGAAGTTGCTGAAGGTCGGCGACGATTTCCTGGTCGACGACTGATCGCACCGATCGCGCGCGTGGCGCGCGATTTTGCTGCAATGCAACCGCTTCCGGACAGGCGGGAATACCCGCCGTCGCGTCAAACTGTCTCAAATACCCAATATGCTAAAATCCTTGGGTTTTCCTCTTCGGCCTCAACCTCCAGCATGCCGCTATCCGAGCCCGTGCCCCGTCAGTTGCGACATCAACGCGCAATCCGAGCGGAAGCTTACGAGCGCGGCGACGGCTTGTGGGACATCGAAGCCTGCCTGACCGACCACAAGCCGCGCGATGTCGCGCTTGCGTCGGGCATCCGGCCCCAGGGCCTGCCGATCCACGAACTCTGGCTGCGCGTGACTATCGATCGTGACCTCAATGTCGTCGACGCCGAAGCGTCTTCGGAATGGGTTCCCTATCCCGGTCACTGTCAATCCGCCACTCCCGCCTATCGGGCCCTCATCGGGCTCAATCTCTTCCGCAATTTCCGCCGCAACGCGAACCGGCTGCTCGCCGGCGTCGCAGGCTGCTCCCATCTCACCGAACTGTGCGCCGTGCTGCCGACGGCAGCGATCCAGGCGTTCGCCGGTGACGTGTGGAACGTGCGCGAGGAGGGGGGCGAAGGGCCGGACCATGGCGGCGTGCACGACGAAGCGCCTTTCCAGCTCGGCCGCTGCCGGGCTTTGCGGTTCGACGGCGAGGTCGTGCGGCAGTACTACCCGCGCTGGTATGGCGCGAGCCGGCCGGACGTGCCCGGTGAAGGCAGCACGAAGGAATGAACGGAAATCATTCGAAGAAGCGTCTAAAGCGACTTTTCATCCAACTCTCAGACTGAAGGGAATCACGCATGAAGATTCACGAGTACCAGGGTAAGGAAATCCTGCGGAAATTCGGAGTCGCGGTACCGCGCGGCAAGCCGGCGTTCTCGGTTGACGAGGCCGTCAAGGTGGCAGAAGAGCTCGGCGGCCCGGTATGGGTCGTGAAGGCTCAGATTCACGCAGGTGGCCGTGGCAAGGGCGGCGGCGTGAAGGTGGCGAAGTCGATCGAGCAGGTCCGCGAATACGCGAACCAGATCCTCGGCATGCAGCTCGTCACGCACCAGACGGGCCCGGAAGGCCAGAAGGTCAACCGTCTGATGGTCGAAGAAGGCGCCGACATCAAGCAGGAACTGTATGTCAGCCTCGTCGTCGATCGCGTGACGCAAAAGATCGTGCTGATGGGTTCGAGCGAAGGCGGCATGGACATCGAAGAAGTTGCCGAAAAGCACCCGGAACTGATCCACAAGGTCATCGTGGAACCGTCGACGGGCCTGCTCGACGCGCAAGCCGACGACCTCGCCGCGAAGATCGGCGTGCCGGCTGCTTCGATCCCGCAAGCGCGCGCGATCCTGCAAGGCCTGTACAAGGCATTCTGGGAAACCGACGCATCGCTGGCCGAAATCAACCCGCTGAACGTCTCCAGCGACGGTAAGGTCATCGCACTCGACGCGAAGTTCAACTTCGACTCGAACGCGCTGTTCCGTCACCCGGAAATCGTCGCGTACCGCGATCTGGACGAAGAAGATCCGGCTGAAATCGAAGCGTCGAAGTTCGACCTCGCGTACATCTCGCTCGACGGCAATATCGGCTGTCTCGTGAACGGCGCGGGCCTGGCAATGGCGACGATGGACACGATCAAGCTGTTCGGCGGCGAACCGGCGAACTTCCTGGACGTCGGCGGTGGCGCGACCACCGAGAAGGTCACGGAAGCGTTCAAGCTGATGCTGAAGAACCCGGATCTGAAGGCAATCCTCGTGAACATCTTCGGCGGCATCATGCGCTGCGACGTGATCGCGGAAGGCGTGATCGCCGGTTCGAAGGCCGTGAACCTGAACGTGCCGCTCGTCGTGCGCATGAAGGGCACGAACGAGGACCTCGGCAAGAAGATGCTGGCCGATTCGGGCCTGCCGATCATCTCGGCGGACAGCATGGAAGAGGCTGCGCAGAAGGTCGTCGCGGCTGCCGCAGGCAAGTAACGCTATCGAATACGCATGGCGGCGCGGTTTGTACGCGACGCCCATCGAACAGAGGTCAAAATACATGTCGATTCTGATCAACAAGGACACGAAGGTCATCACGCAGGGCATTACCGGCAAAACCGGTCAGTTCCATACGCGCGCCTGCCGTGAATACGCAAACGGCCGCGAAGCATTCGTCGCGGGCGTGAACCCGAAGAAGGCCGGCGAAGATTTCGAAGGCATTCCGATCTACGCAAGCGTCAAGGAAGCGAAGGCGGAAACCGGCGCGACCGTGTCGGTCATCTACGTTCCGCCGGCAGGCGCAGCGGCTGCGATCTGGGAAGCGGTCGAAGCCGATCTGGATCTCGCGATCTGCATCACGGAAGGCATCCCCGTGCGCGACATGATCGAAGTGAAGGACCGCATGCGTCGCGAAGGCCGCAAGACGCTGCTGCTCGGGCCGAACTGCCCGGGCACGATCACGCCGGACGAACTGAAGATCGGCATCATGCCGGGTCACATCCACCGCAAGGGCCGCATCGGCGTCGTGTCGCGTTCGGGCACGCTGACGTATGAAGCGGTTGCCCAGCTGACGGCACTCGGCCTCGGCCAGTCGTCGGCAGTCGGTATCGGCGGCGACCCGATCAACGGTCTGAAGCACATCGACGTGATGAAGATGTTCAACGACGATCCGGATACGGACGCAGTCGTGATGATCGGCGAAATCGGTGGTCCGGACGAAGCCAATGCGGCGGAGTGGATCAAGGACAACATGAAGAAGCCGGTGGTCGGCTTCATCGCTGGCGTCACGGCGCCTCCGGGTAAGCGCATGGGCCACGCCGGCGCGCTGATCTCGGGCGGTGCGGATACGGCCGAAGCGAAGCTGGAAATCATGGAAGCGTGCGGCATCACCGTGACGCGCAACCCGTCGGAAATGGGCCGTCTGCTGAAGAAGGCGCTGTAATATTTCCCCTGGGTTCGTCCTGCAGAAAACGCCGGCTTTGCCGGCGTTTTTTGTTATGCTCGCGCAATGAATTCGTAAGCACCGGGCATGCATCGCGCATGTGCCGGCGATGAACCGGGCCGCCCGCGGGCGGCCGCCGTCCTGCCCTTCACGCCATGCTCGAATTCCTGACGTCGCTCCACTGGGGCGCCGTTCTCCAGATCGTCATCATCGATATCCTGCTCGGCGGCGACAACGCAGTCGTGATCGCGCTCGCGTGCCGTAACCTTCCCGCGAACCAGCGGTTGCGCGGCGTCGTCTGGGGCACCGCGGGGGCGATCCTGCTGCGTGTCGCGCTGATCACGTTCGCGGTCGCGCTGCTCGACGTGCCGTTCCTGAAGCTCGGCGGCGGGTTGCTGCTGCTGTGGATCGGCATCAAGCTGATGGCGCCGGCCGGCGACGCGCATGACGACATCAAGCCGGCCAGCCGGCTGTGGGACGCCGTGAAGACGATCGTGATCGCCGATGCGGTGATGAGCCTCGACAACGTGATCGCGATCGCGGGCGCGGCCGAACAGGCCGACCCGTCGCACCGGATCGCGCTCGTGATCTTCGGCCTCGTCGTCAGCGTGCCGATCATCGTGTGGGGCAGCACGCTGGTGCTGAAGCTGCTCGACCGTTTCCCGATCTTCGTGGCATTCGGCGCGGGACTGCTCGGATGGATCGCGGGCGGCCTGATCGTGAACGACCCGGTCGGCGACCGCTGGCCGGTGCTCGATACGCCGGAGGTCCTCTACGGTGCGAGCATCGCGGGCGCGCTGTTCGTGGTGGCGATCGGTTACACGCTCAGGAAGCGCCGCGACGTACCGCACGCGCACTGACATTGGCCGTCCGGCCGACTGCCGGATTCACGGCCTGCTGGCTACGATCGAGACGCCTGCCTTTACCGGCAGGCGTTTTTCGTTTCCGGAGCCTGCCATGTTCGAAGCCTTTTCCGTTTCCCTGTTCCGTCGCGTGGCCGCCGATCTGCGGCGCGCGAACCGGCCGTCGCCGCGCTGGCGGCCGGCCGGCTTCACGCTGATCGAACTGATGATCGTGCTGGCGATCGTCGGTGTGATCGCGGCCTATGCGATTCCCGCGTATCAGGATTACCTTGCGCGCTCGCGCGTCGGCGAAGGGCTCGCGCTTGCGTCGTCCGCGCGGCTCGCCGTCGCCGACAACGCCGCAAGCGGTGCGAGCCTCGACGGCGGCTACAGCCCGCCGGCCGGGACCCGCAACGTCGAATCGGTTGTGATCGACGGCGAGACCGGCCAGATCACGGTCGCGTTCACCACGCGCGTCGCCGCGGCCGGCACCAACACGCTGGTGCTCGTGCCGTCCGCGCCCGACAAGGCCGACTCGCCCACCGCCCGCGTGCCGCTCAAAAAGGGCGCGATGCAGGCCGGCGCGATCGTGTGGGAGTGCTTCGCCGCCGGCAAGGGGGCGTCATCGCTGCCCGCGCCGGGGGCCGGGCCGCTGCCGGTCGACGCGGCGACGCTGCCCGCGAAATATGCGCCGGCGGAGTGTCGCGCCTAGTGTCGGAGGTGGAGCACGGCGGCGCGGGCAGCATGCCGGCCGCCTCGTCAGCCGGCCGGCGCGGCCACCCGGCGTCGGGTCGCGGCGCGAAGGCCCCGCACAGAGGGGGGAAAGTTTTGTATAGTGCGCCGGTTGCTGACATCCGGTTCGCTCATGCCTTCTACTTTTTCCCGTTCGTTGCCGCTCGTTGCGCTGGCTGTCGCCCTGATCGTGCCGTACGCGATCACGAATCACACGTATCCGATCCCGACCTTCTATTCCGAGTTTTCGGCGCTGGTGCTGTATCTGCTGGTGGGGGTGTCCGTCGTGCTGCTCGCGCGCACGGGCCGCCCGGCCGAGCCGTTTGCGGCGCCGGCCGCGTTCGTCGCGCCGCTTGGGTTCGCCGTGGTACTCATCGCGCAGGTCGCGCTGATCCCGCTCAAGGTGCCGTCGATGAACTGGCTGGCGGTCGGCTACCTCGCCGCCGCGCTGGTCGCGATGCAGGCCGGTTATGCGCTCGCGCGCGACGGGCTGGCAGAGGCCGTGTCGCGAATGATGGCCGGCGCGCTGCTCATCGGTGGCGTGTTCGCGGTCGGAACGCAGATCGTGCAGCTGTTCCATCTGGAGTCGGCGCTGTCGCCGTTCGTCGTGGTGTACAACGTCGCGGTCGATCGCCGTCCGTACGGCAACATGGCGCAGGCGAACCATCTGGCCAGCTACATCGCGTTCGCGCTCGCGGGCGCGCTGTATCTCGTGCAGACGCGCCGGCTTGCGGCATGGGCGTGGCTTGCGCTGTCGATCGTGCTGTCCGCCGGCCTAGCGCTGACGGTGTCGCGAGGGCCGTGGCTGCAGGTCGCGGTGATGGTCGTCGCGGGCTTCTGGATGGCCTGGCTCGAATCGCGCCGCGCGCCGGGTAATGCGCGTGCGTGGGCGATCCCGGTCGTGCTCGCGGTGGCGTTCATCGCGGTGAACGTCGCGGTGCGCTGGGCGAACGTCCATTACCACCTGGGTCTCGCGGAATCCGCGGCCGACCGGATGCGTGACGCGGGGCAGATCGCACCGCGCCTCGCGCTGTGGAAGTACGGGCTCGCGATGTTCCGCGAGCATCCGCTGCTCGGTGTCGGCTGGGGTGAATTCCCGTCGCACCAGTTCGCGCTCGTGCGCTCGCTCGGCGGCGTCGAGATCGCGAACAACTCGCACGACATCTTCATCGACCTGCTCGCGAAGTCCGGCCTCGTCGGCCTGGGCGTGCTCGTCGTCGCGCTCGTGACGTGGTTCGTGCGCGCGGTGCGCGCGCCGCAGTCGAGCATGCGCGTGTTCGGCTTCGCGCTGATCGGCATCCTGCTGATGCACGCGCTGGTCGAGTATCCGCAGCAGTACATGTTCTTCCTGTTGCCGGCCATGTTCGTGATCGGGCTGCTCGAGGTGAAGTCGCTGCGCATCCTGCCGGGGCGTGCGGCATTCGGGCTGTTCGCGGTGCTGTCGGTCGGCGGCGTGCTGGCGGCGGTGCCGGTGCTGCGCGACTACCAGCGCGCGGAAGTGCTGTATTACGGTAGCGATCCGGCAGCGCAGTACCGCGATGCGCCGTCGCTGCTGTTCGGCGCGTGGGGTGAATACGGTGCGGCCACGCTCCTCCCGATTTCGGCGGACGACCTGCCGGCCAAGCTCGCCGCCCATGAGCGCGCGATCGCGCTGCTGCCCGGCGAGACGGTGCTGCGCCGCTACGCGGCGCTGCAGGCGCTGGCCGGTCGCGAGGCCGACGCGCTCGACACCGTCGCACGCCTGCACGTGTTTGCGAAGGAGTTGAAGGACTGGCCGCAACAACTGGCCGCGCTGTACAAGCTGTGCGATCAGCAGCCGGCGCTGAAGCCGTTCAAGGCGGCGGTCGTCGCGAAATACGGCGAAGTTCCGGCCGATGCGGCCGACGACGAGGACGACGACGATTCGGATTGATGCGCGCAGCGCCTGCCGGAACGGGGAATTCCGGCATGTGCCGCGCCGCGACGGAGCGGCGGTGCGCGTCGGGCGTTAGCGCCCGGCGCGAACACGGCGATTCCGGCCGCGCATCGATTACCTCGCGGATTGCATGGATTCCGGCTGAAGGCCCGGCGATTCGCGTCAACCATTGTCAAATCGCCGCCGCTTGCCGGGCAGGGCGTGCACAATGCGCGAAAGCGCTCGCGTGCCGACCCGTGTGAGGCGAGGGTAGCGCGAACACAGGCAAAGCCCGGGCTACCCGGGAAGTCCGCCACGCAGGATCGCGGCCGAGCATCGATCGGCCGTGCGGCCGTAACGGGGCGCCGGTCCGATGGCCGCGGCGCAGTGTGATGCATGCGATGCGGCCGGGCGACGTGTTCCGGTGCGCGGCGCGTGTGTCCGGAACAGTGCTGAAGAACGATATTCGACCATGGCTATTCGCTCGACCTACCTGATCCTGCCCGCCGTCGCGATGCTGTTTTCCGGCTGCGCGATGCTGACGTCGTCGCAGGAAAGCAAGCTGACCTGTCACATTCCACGCGCCGTCTATCCGGATACCGCGAAGCCGCTCACGCGCCCGGCGACCGTGCTCGTGCGCGCGCTGATGACGACGTCCGGCGAAGCGCAGAACGTCACCGTGACGACGAGCAGCCGCAATGCGGCGGCCGACCGCGCGGCTGTCGACGCGATGACGCACGCGACCTGCGTGCAGACGGGCGCGACCGCGAACCCGTTCCTGCTGACCCAACCGTTCGTGTTCGAGCCGCAGCGCGGTAACTGACGAACCTGGGGAACCTGCATACGGTTCGGTGCTGCAGCGCCAGGGTCGTGCTGCGGCACGGTGGCTTGGGCGCATTCCGCAATCCGAGTTCTCGTCGAGCACGTAGTCGTTCTCTGAATGGAACACCGTGCGTTGCGCAGCCGAGCCGTTGGCCGGTGCGACCGCGACCTGCCCGCCAGGTAGCGCCGAGAGCCGGAATCCGCTGCCATACGCGTCGCCAGCCGCCGTTTTCCCATGCATACGCGGTTAGCAGGTTGTCGTCGCCGCATGCGATGTCGAAGCCGGCGCGCACGAACAGCATCGGGCGGGACGTGCCACCGCGTTCGACGTCGACGTCCGGATTGCGGCCGAACGCCGATTCGCCGTTTTTCGGCTGGACGGGCCGGCACGCCGAACGCCGCCGCGAGCGTGCGCTTCAGTGCGGCCGGATCGACCTGTTCGTCGCTGCACGCGAGCCACGCATCGATCGTGCTGACGAGCGCCTGCTTGTACGCACGCAGCGCAGCGATTTCTGCATCGAACGGAGTCCCCAGGCGTAGCGAGGGGATTCAGTCTTTTGAGGCGGGGGTATTTCTCACCGGAAACGACAGCTTCTTCAGTCTTTTGTCGAGCAGCGAATAGAGCGTGTTCGAATCCGGGTCGAAGTACCGACCTTGATAGGCGATTCTGTCGTCATGCTGTTTCCAGGTCATGCCTGCGTCGGTGCTGCTGAACATCAGTGGGACCGGCGGATCATCGATTGCCTGCTGGGGATCGGTCGCATATACGAGCAACAGGCCGTCGCGTCCCACATCGAGATCACGCTGGATGAGCTTCTTGTCAAATGTCGTCAATTGCCGGACGTGCTCAGGTCGCGTGTTCGTCCACGTTGAAAGCACGCCGGTCCGGTGTGTGTGATCCGGTGTAGCGTCGTTGCCGCTCTCGCTGTCGAGCAGAGACAGCGCGTAAAGCGCATAGCCGCCGGCCGTGGCCGGCGTCGACGCGAGTCGGGTGACGGTCTGGTTCGGCAGGACAGCATCCGGGACGAACGTCTGCTGATCCGGCGCGAGCCGGTAGACCACGCTGCGGGCGGGGGCCGTCGCAGACCGGTCGACATGGTAAGCCACGCGCAGAATGCCGTCGGGGCCAAGACTCACCGCGTCGAACTTGCGCTGAGGGGCACCGGGGACGACTGCATCCGGCGGTAGTGCAATCCGCTGCCAGGACTCGCCGCCGTCGGACGTCCGCCGGACGGCAGGGCCCCAGCCGATCGCGTAGCCTTGCTGCGCATCGATGAAGAGGAGCTGATGGATATCTTCGGGTTCGGACCATGGGAGTGGCGACCAATGGCGGCCGCCGTCGAGCGATTTCCAGACACGGGTTTGCTGCGAGACGAGGTCGTCTGCGGAGCCCGGCGACGTGTAGCTCATCTGGCCGACACTGATCAAGTGCACATGACCGTCTCGCGAATGCCACCATGCGGTGTGCTGACCGGGTACTTGCAAGAAGCGCTGCAGTCCCCGATCGAGCGTGCCCCGGAAGAAATTCGCGGTGCGCCGATTCAGGGTTTCTCTCGCACTGTTCATCCATGCTTCGGTGGGTTCGGCGACCATCGGGTCTTTCCACTCGCTGACGGGCTTCAGCGTCACCACGGGATCGGCGATCGTGAACGACATGATCTCGTTGCCGGTGACGTAGAAATCCCCGACGCCTGACGACCCGTCGGGCCACGTAATCCGCGACGAAACGGTTTCCCATCGAGGGCCGGTGCTTTCGTACAGCAGAATCAATGCGACGCTGCCGATCGCGATCGCGGCCAGTCGCTTCAGTCGAGATCGATTTCGCATAGGGCTGGCTGACGTCGGCGGAGGGATCATGAGGCGCCTCATGCGCGGGCGTCGTCCGATTCTGCGGACGCGGCCCGCGGCGAGCGTGTCAGGCGGCAATCAGAATTGCCGTTTGCGCAGCGTATAGGCGAAAACCGAATAGAGCGTATTCGTTTCCGGGTCGAAGTAGCCGCCCTGTGAAGCCTTGTCGGCGGCATGCCGCCAGGTCTTGCCGCCGTCGGTGCTGCTGATCGTCTGGTCAATCGGCGAGCCGCCGCCGTTTGCGGTGTTCGGATCGGTCGCGTGGACCAGCACGACACCGTTGCGACCCACGCTCAGTCCATTGAGCGTCAGCGGGTTGTCGAACGCGTGCAGTTCCTGGATGTGGTCGGGGTGCTCGCTGGTCCAGGTCGAAATGACGCCCGCGCCACGGCCGCTGCCAGATGCGCTGCTGGTGCGTGACAACGCATACAGCGCGTAATCCCGGACGGGTGCCGGTGGCGATTCGAGACCGACGACTTGTCCGGGCAGTACCGCTTCCTGGGCGAAGTCATGCTGGCTCCACCCGAGCCGCCAGACGATGGTTGCCGGTTGCGGATGCTCGGCGTCCTCGACCTGATAGGCAATGCGCAAAACACCGTCGGGGCCGAGATTGATGCTGTCGAAAGTCCGCCTCGGCTTGCCTTGCACGGCGGCACCGGGCGGCTCCTTGATTTCCTGCCACGATTGCCCGCCGTCTGCCGTGCGCCACACGCGTGGTCCCCAGCCGATGGCGTAGCCCCGTTGCGTATCGATGAACAGCAGCCGGTTGACGTTGCGGTCCGCCGGCCATTCGAGTTGGGACCAGTGCTGGCCGCCGTCGCTCGATTTCCAGAGTCTGGTTGTCTGAGGGGCCGCTCCGTCGTCGGGGCGCGGCGCCTTGTAATCCATCCAGCCGGTGCTGACGTACAGGACCTGCCAGTCAGGCGAATACCACCAAGACGCGGTCTGGCCCGGTTGTTGGAAGTGGCGTGCGACGCCGCCGCCCAGCGTGCCGCGCAGAAAGCTGACGGTCGACCGGTTCAGCCGCTCGTTCGAATCGTCCATCCAGGGCTCGGCGAACTCCGCGACGTCAGGGTTCTTCTGCTCGCTTTCCGGCTTGAACCTGAGTTCCGGTCTGGCAATCTTCAATGAGATGAAGTCGTTGCGATGCACTCGAAATGCGCCCGCACCGTACGGCTTGTCGTTGCGCATGAATTCCGTTGATACCGTGTCCCACCCTGAAGTCATTTCCGTGTATCCGTAAATAGCGATCGGCAGAACAAGAACGCATCCCGCGACCCAAAGCCATCGTGTGCCTTTTCGCATGTCACTTCACCAGCAGTCTTCCGAGCGCTTTGCCGACCGGATCGTCGACGTCCCAGTCCTCGGCCTTTTTCCGTGCAACGGGGATGGCCGAATCTCGAGCCTGTCCCCATGTCTTTCCGTCGCCCCATTCCTGGATGTTCGGACGCATCCCGATCTTGACGAGATCCATGATCGGCAGGTCCGCCAATCCCCCGTCGAGGTAGGCCATCGGGTGCGTCTTGAACGCGAACTCCTTGAATTTCTCGTTGTTCATTTCCAGTTCGAACTGTGGCCAGGTCATATCGACACCGCCGTTTCCCGGTGTCGGGCTGGCCATCTGGATCGTGTCTCCCATCATGTTCTGGTTCAGGCCGTCTTCCATGTTGGCCTGCAGCAGCTTCCGTGCCTTGTTCAACCACGCTTTCCCTTGCGCGGACAGTCGCGGGAGGAGGTTGGCGCCGTAGTCAGAGCAATAGTAGTAGCCGTAGCTGATGTAGTAGTCGGGTGGCTTATGTCCGCATCCGATATGACGCATCATGAAGTTGCCATGACGCGACCAGTCGGAATTCGAACTTTCTGGCTTGATCAGTTCCTCGCGCCGGTGGAGGAGTTTGTGCGCCGCGTCCGAGTCTGTCCACGGATCCCACGAAAGCGCGAAACCCTTGATGGTCGACCAGATGCTCGACATGCTGACTTTTTCGACAGTCTCCAGATAAGCGCCATGCAGCGGCCGATAGTAGAACGGACAGGTGCCGACAATCCATTTCGGCGCCGGCGTCACATGCTTGTCGCAGATGTTGATCTGCACCTTGGGCCGATCCTTGTAATCCGTCGGGGTCAGCATTGCCGCGCCGGTGCCGAGCACCTTGTCCTGTTGTCCGTCAGCCATTCGATTTCCCTAAAAACTTGACGACGACGTCATGCGGCACGTGGCTCTGCGTGAGCCCCGTCTCGCCTGCCGCGTTGGTGACGCCTTCCGAGATCAGCGTGCCGTTCGAGAACATCTGGTATCGCGTGTTCGCGACCGGAATGTCGGTGCCGGCCCAGTGTGCGATGAACGCCTGGTCGTAGTTGCCGCTCGAGTTCGGCAGTGTCGGCATGGTTTGCGACAGGTGAGTGGGGCCGCTGAACGCATGCTGCGCGCCCTTGATGTCGATCTTGCCGGGCGCGTGCACTTCGATGTTGCCGTTCGCGATGCGGATATAGGCGCCGCCGGACGTCAGCAGGATTTCCTTCGCCGCGGCACCTTCGATCGATTGCGTGACGGCGATCAGCTTCAGCGCCTTCTGCGCGGTCAGCTCGATATTGTCTGCCTGCGCCTGCACTTCGACCTTGCCCTTGCCGGCGAACAGCTTGATCCCCGCGTTCTGCGCGAACAGGCTGATCCGGTCGAGGACACTCGCGATCAGCGATTTCCCGGCCGCGACGTGCGTGCTCTGTCCGCTGACGAGGTTGACGTGCTGGTCCGCGGCGAACTGCACCGATTGCTGTGTCGACAGTGCGATGCCGGCCGGGCTGCCGAACAGCATCACGGGTTCCTTGAATGCATTGGCGCTGCCGGCTCCGCCGCCGCCGGTTCGCCCGCCCGACGCGCTGCCGCTCACGCTGTTCTGCGTCGCATCGGTGAACTGCTTCAGCGCCGCGTGGCCGGGGTCGAGCGACTCGCCCTGATGCTGCGCGCTGACCCCCGACATCGCTTCCATCAGGCCTTCCGCCGTGACGAGCTGCTGTTGCGTCTCCTTGACGTCGAGCGGCTGGCTCGCCGGTTGTTTCGGATGCGTGGTGACGTACAGGCCGCGGTTCGCGCGAACCGCGCCGAAGGCGTCGGAGCGCAGGTCGAACCCGCTGCCGAGGTAGCGGCCGCGGTTGTTGCCCGTGTGGTCGATCAGGTAGCCGAGGTGCAGGTGCGTGTTGGCCTGGCTGCTGTACAGGTGCACACGGTTCTGCGCGGTCGCGTCGTCGAGCACCAGCTGGTTGTAACCGGCGCCCGCGTATTCCTTCGATCGGTACCCGGACAGGATGCCGTTGCTGTGCCATTGCGGGCTCGTCGCCCCGTTGTACAGCTTCCCGACGACGATCGGGCGGTCGCAGTCGCCGCCGAGGAAATCGACGAGCACTTCCTCGCCGCTGCGATGGGGGTGCACGGCGCCATAGCCGTTGCCCGAATCCGATGCGGCGGCGCGCAACCAGCACGAGGCCTTCTCGTCGCCGTCGTTGAGGCGATCCCAGTGGAAGCGGACCTTGATTCGATTGAGTTCGTCGGTGTGGACTTCCTCGCCTTGCGGCGCGACGACGATCGCCGACTGCAGATGCATCGGCGGCTTGGGGTGGTCGAACGGGCTGCGGAACGGCACCGTGGTGCGCTGCGCTTCGATGCTGACCTGGAAAATGCCCGCGCTGCCGTCCGGATGCAGGACATGCGGCAGGTCAGCGCCGCCGGCCTGCACGAGGTCGTCGATTTCGGCCTGCAGGCTGTGCGGGAACCCGGCCTGTCGATCGGCGACGGGCAGGTTGTTGGCGATCAGCCACGTCGTTTCGATCACGGCGAAGCGGCGCTGGCCGGCATCGTCCTTGTCGTGTTCGGGGTGATCCGCCAGCTCGAACGTGCGTCCCGCGTCCATGCGCCGGACGCCGCCGATACCGTGAAAGCGCTTCGCGAGCGACTCCTGTTCCTCCATCCAGATCTTCGACAGATGGTCGCCGCGAGACTGTTCGGAATACGTGTAGGCCCCGGTGTATTCGTAGACTTCGAGTTGCTGTGGCAGGTCGCCCTGGTTCGCGATCGTCGGCAGGTGAGTCGCCTTAGGATTCGATGCGGTGGGCGGCTGCTTGTAGTCGAACGAGCGCGTCGTGCGCGCGACGCTGCGCAGTGTGCGCGTGCCGGAGAACTGGACGAGCGTGTCGGCTTCGTCGTGTGCGCCGGCGTGATGAAAGCGCAGGGTCTGTGGCGCCAGGGCCGGCAGTGCGTCGATCCGGTCGACGATGACGAGCCGGTGCGACTTGCCGTCCTGCGCCTGCTCCCAGAAGCCGTACAGGCCTTCCGATTCCATCAGGCGGTGCACGAAGTTCCAGTCGTCCTCGTATTGCATGCAGAACGAACGGGACGGCAGCGGCTGGTAGAGCCTGAAGTCGAAACAGCCCTTGGCCTGCGGATGCTGGTTCAGGACGTCGGTGATGATCTCGTCGGCGGACTTGTCCTGCCAGATGCGCTGGTCGCGGCGGAACCTCAGGAAGTGCAGGAACGAGGCGAAGACGATCTGGTAGTGCGTGAGGCCGCTGTCCGACCCGAGCCGGCGGGCAGCGTGCACGTACCCGTGGTGCGGCGCGTACGACTTGTCGGCCTGCTGGATCCGCAGTGTCACCGGCTGCGCGATCAGCTTCTTGAGTTCGATGTCATCGGACACCGACACGGCGTCGACCGCAAACTCGAAATGCCGTCCGAGCCGGGATCGCCCCTTGACGCGATGGGGCAGCAGGACGTCAGGGCCGAGCGGCGTCTCCAGTTTGACGAGTCGCTCGTCCTGGATCGGCCCGGCCAGCAGTGCGCTTCTCAATGCTTGCGAATTCATTACCCGTGCTCGCTTTTTTTTGTGCTGGGTCGCACGCTCTCTCGTGCGGAATCCCGTAATTGTATGAGATAAGCGACGGATATCTCGAATTTGCCCTTCAACGGCATTTCAAATCTGGTCGGATCGTCGGCCTGGCGGGCAACGCGCGCACGTCATCCGGCCGGGCAAGGGCTGGCCGTCAGCGGTTCCGGCCGGATCGACCGCCGCAGGGCCGCTCAACCCGCCGGTTCCTCCGCCTTCCAGTCCCCCGACTTCCCGCCGCGCTTCTCGCGCACGCTCACGTCGGTGATCACCATCCCGCGATCGACGGCCTTGCACATGTCGTAGACGGTCAGCAGCCCGACCTGCACGGCGGTCAGCGCTTCCATCTCGACGCCGGTGCGCCCGAACGTCTCGACCTGCGCGACGCAGTGGACGCCCGGCAGCGCGTCGTCGAGGTCGAACTCGACGGCCACGCGCGTCAGCGCGAGCGGATGGCACAGCGGGATCAGGTCGGCCGTGCGCTTGGCGCCCTGGATGGCCGCGATGCGCGCGACGCCGAGCACGTCGCCTTTCTTGGCCTTGCCGTCGCGGATCAGCGCGAACGTGGCCGGCAGCATCCGGATCGTGCCGCGCGCGATCGCGATGCGTTGGGTTTCCTGCTTGCCGCCGACGTCGACCATGTGCGCATGGCCGGCGGCGTCGAAATGGGTGAGTCCTGACATGTCTTCCTCTAGTGGAACGGCGTGCGCGAGCGCGTCCCGCGATCGCGCATCGCGATTGGCCGGGGCATCGCATCCCGTCTCTGCGCCCCGCTCCGATCCAGCGGTTCAACGGGCGCCTATCATAGCAGTGGCATGCGCGGCGCCGGGGACGCAGATGGCGTCCATGCCGAACGGGACAGTCACGCTGCCGCCGGTACAATGACCCGAATATTCAGACCAAACGCCGCGATGCGCGCCGGGCGCGCGGGACGGCGTCGCTTTCATCCTGCCATGCGTGTCAAACAGTTGCTTGCCGTGTCGCTGTCGGTGGCGCTCGCATGGCCGCCGAGCGGCCGTGCGCAGAGCGCGTCCGCGCCGCCGCTCGAATCGGCGGCCGACGGCGCGCGGTCGATTTCCACCGTGCCGTCCGGCATCGCGGCCGGCGTGTTCGGCACGTACGGCGGCGCGGAGAGCCGGTTTTCGGACGCGGGCGGCGCGTCGGCGCCGGCCGCGAGCCTGCGCGCGCCGCTTCGCGCGCTGGAGCTGCCCGACCTGGGCGACGGCTCCGGCGGTTCGCTGACGCCGCAGGCCGAGCGCCGGCTCGGCGAGCGCGTGATGCGCGAAGTGCGGCGCGACCCCGACTATCTCGACGACTGGCTCGTGCGCGACTACCTGAACGCGATGGCGGCACGGCTCGCGGCCGCGGCTGCCGCGCGCTTCATCGGCGGCTATATGCCGGACTTCGACCTGTTCCCGGTGCGCGATCCGCAGATCAACGCGTTCTCGATGCCGGGCGGCTTCATCGGGATCAACAGCGGGCTCGTCGTCACGACACAGACGGAGTCGGAACTCGCATCGGTGGTCGGCCACGAGATGGGGCACGTGCTGCAGCGGCACATCGCGCGGATGATCGGTGCGAACGAGAAGACCGGCTATACGGCGCTCGCGACGATGCTGCTCGGCGTGCTGGCCGGCGTGCTCGCGAGAAGCGGCGACCTCGGCAGTGCGATCGCGGTGGGCGGGCAGGCGTATGCGGTGGACAACCAGCTGCGCTTCTCGCGGTCGGCCGAGCGCGAGGCCGATCGCGTCGGTTTCCAGCTGCTCGCGGGCGCGGGCTATGACCCGTACGGGATGCCGGGCTTCTTCGAGCGGCTCGACCGCGCGTCGATGGGCGATGCGGGCGTGCCGGCCTACGCGCGTACGCACCCGCTGACCGGCGAGCGGATCGCCGACATGGAGGATCGCGCGCGCCGCGCGCCGTACCGGCAGCCGCGCCAGTCGCCCGAATACGGGTTCGTGCGTGCGCGGCTGCGCGTCCTGCAGAACCGTGCGCCGACCGACATCGCGGCCGAGGCGCGGCGGATGCAGTTCGAGATCGACGATCGCACCGCGCCGAACGTCGCGGCGAACTGGTACGGCATCGCACTCGCGGATGCGCTGCTCGGCGAGTACGACGCAGCCGGCAAGGCGCTCGCGTCGGCACGCAGTGCGTTCGACGCCCGCGAGCGGCGCGAGGACGATCCGGCGACGAGCTCGCCGAGCCTCGACGTCCTGGCCGCCGACATCGCGCGCCGCGCGGGGCGGGCCGACGACGCGGTGCGGCTCGCGGCGCTCGCGCAGCGCCGCTGGCCGGCGTCGCACGCGGCGATCGTCGCGCATCTTCAGGCGCTGATCGCGGCGCGCCGTTTCGGTGAAGCGCAGGCGCAGGCCCGCGCGCAGGCGAAGGCCGACCCCGAACAGCCGGACTGGTGGGACTATCTCGCGAAGGCGAGCGACGGCAAGGGTGACCTGCTGGCGCGGCGCCGCGCGCTCGCGGAGAAGCTCGCGCTCGACGGCGCGTGGCCGTCGGCGATTCGCCAACTGAAGGAAGCGCGCGACGCGAAGGACGTGTCGTTCTACGAGCAGTCGATGATCGGCGCGCGGCTGCTGGAATTCGAGGCGCGCTACAAGGAAGAGCGCGAGGACGAGAAGAATGGCCGCGGGTAGCGGCCGATACTCGGGAAGCGCGGCCGCGGCCGCTGTGGGTCAGTTGCCGCTGCCAGCGGTGTTGCGGGCCTGTTGCGCCGGGCTGGCGACGTAGCCGAACCGCGCGGGCACGTCCGCACCGACGATGCTGCCGAGCGGCAGTGTGCGGCCCTCGCGCCAGCGCAGCACGGGCGGCGCGGCGTCGAAATCCGCATGATCGGCGAACAGCCCGAGATCGTGATCGTGCAGCGCCGCGATGCGCGGCGGCGTGCCGGCCGCGCGAAACAGCACGCCGCCTGCGTCGTCGAGCCAGGCTTCGTCCGGTTCGAACGGCGTGCCGGTCTGGTCGGTGAGCGTGAGCTGCCCGTCGCGCTCGGCGAGTCGGACGATCCACGGCGTATAGGCGAGCTCGACGTACACGCGCTGTGGCCCATTTTGGAAGAACCACTGGCCCTGCGCGTCGCATTCGTAGTTGCGGCCGATGAACGCGTTCAGCGCCGCATGCCGGATCGGCGAGCCGAGTTCGCCGGCCGCCTGCGCCGCGTCGTCGCGCAGCCGCCATTCGCCGCGCCGGTCGAGCAGCAGCCAGCCGGTACAGTGCGGCACGTTCGGCCACTTGGCGAGGGCCTGCCTGACGATGTCATCCATGGTCGACGAATTTGGAGCAATAGCCGAACACCCGCGCCGACAGCCAGTCGAGACGGCCGGGGAACGGCCCGGTCATGAATCCCGCGTGCCCGCCGGCCGCGGGCTGGTCGAGCTCGACGGCCGGCGATACGTCGGCCGGGCCCGGCAGCGCCGATTCAGGCAGGAACGGGTCGTTGCGGGCGTTGAGGATCAGCGTCGGCACGTCGATTGCGGGGAGCAGCGGCCGTGTCGTCGCTTTGGTCCAGTAATCGTCCGCGTTCGCGAAACCGTGCAGCGGCGCGGTCACGATCTCGTCGAAGTCGCGCATCGTCACGGCCTGCAGCATGGCTTCACGGTCGAACAGCCCCGGGTACTGGTCGAGTTTCGCGAGCGCCTTGCGCTTGAGCGTTTTCAGGAAGCTGCGCGTGTAGACCATCGCAAAGCCTTGCGACAGCGCGCGCCCGCCGGCGTGCACGTCGATCGGCGTCGAGATCGCGGCGGCCGCCCGCAGGATCGACGTGTCGCTGCGATGCTCGCCGAGCCAGCGCAGCAGCACGTTGCCGCCGAGCGACACACCGGCCGCGACGAGCGGCCCGCGATGCTGCGCGGCGAGCCGGCGCAGGATCCAGTCGACTTCGGCGCTGTCGGCGAGATGGTAGAAGCGCGGCTGACGGTTGATCTCGCCGCTGCAACTGCGGAAGTGCGGCACGACGGCGTGCCAGCCCTTCGCGCGCGCGGCGGCCATCATCGCGAGCGCGTAGTGCGACCCGGAGCTGCCTTCGAGGCCGTGGAACAGCACGAACAGCGGCGCATCGGGCCGCGGCGCCGCGCTGTCGAGATGCGCGACCCAGTCGAGATCGATGAAGTCGTGGTCGGGGGTTTCCCATCGCTCTCGTCGGTAAGCGACGACGGGACGCCGCGCGAACAGCGCGGGCACGATGGTTTGCGCATGGCTGTTGGGCAGCCAGCGTGGTGCGCGATAGCGCAGTATGTCGTCGTCGGGGGCCGGAGCCCCGGTCAGCGGCGAGGTGGGCGGAGAAGCCGTACTCATGATCGCCCCGCGTATGCGTTGCTTCGTCTTTTCGTCAGTGCAGCGGACCCTGCCCGTGACGGATCTTCGCGGCGAATTGTCCGGCCGCTTGTTCAGGAATCGGGCTCGCGTGAATGTGCGCGATGCGCCACTCGCCACGTTCGTGAATCATCACGTACGTCGCGAAAACCATGTCGGGTTCGGCCGTCAGGTCGGCCTGCTGATGCGCTTCGGCGATCGTATAGACGACCGTGCCGAGGCTGTCGTACACGCGGATGTCGAGCGGCTCGATCGTCACGGGGCGCGTGGCGAGCCGGTTGGCGAGCCCGCTGCGGATCTGGTCGAGGCCGTGCAGATGCTCGCCGTCCGCCCATACGCAGCTGGCGAAATCCTCGTCGATCCACAGTCCCAGCAGCGCGTCGAGATTGGCATCGGCGACGGCCTGGTAGTAGGCGTTCAGCGTATCGGCGGCGGCTTCGAAGAGGCGGGCAAAACGTGGCATCGGGGTTATCTCTCGCGCGCGTCGCGCGCCGTATTCAGCACGGCGGCCCGGATGGAGCCGCCGTACACCGGTGAATCGGATTGCCCGGCGCGCCGTGCGACGCTGCCGGCCAGGGTCAGCGCTGCCCGACGAGCATGCCGCGCAAATCGCCGAATACCTGCTCGGGACCGAGTTCGCGCAGGCACTTCAGGTGGCCGAGCGGGCACTCGCGTTCGAAGCAGGGACTGCATTCGAGATGAAGCCATTGTACCTTCGCCAGGTCCGACAGCGGAGGGGTGTGGCGCGGATCGGTCGATCCGTACAGCGCGACGAGCGGCCGGCGTAGCGCGGCGGCAACGTGCATCAGCCCCGAATCGTTGGTGACCACCGCGTTCGCGCGCGCGATCAGCGCGCACGCCTCCGACAGCGACGTCTGTCCGCACAGGTTGCGCACGTTCGGCGCGTGGTCGGCGATTGCCTGCGCGGCCGCGGCGTCCTTCTGCGAGCCGAGCGCGACGATCTGCGTGTACGGGAACGACTGGTGGACGATGGTGGCGAGCGACGCGAAGTGCTCGGGCGGCCAGCGCTTGGCCGGGCCGTATTCCGCGCCCGGGCAGAACACGACGAGCGGCTTGCGCGTATCGAGATTGAAACGGGCGGACACGCGCGCCGTCTCGTTGAGATCGGCGTCGAGGCGCGGCGCGGGCAGCGTCTTCATCGACTCGGGCAGCTTCGCGCCCGGCGCATACGCGAGCGCCGCGTAGTGGGTTGTCATCGGCGGCCGCTCGCCCGATTTGTCCGGGTTCGCGTGCCGCACGTTCAGCAGCCCGTAGCGGTGCTCGCCCGTGTAGCCGACCCGCAGCGGGATGTTCGCGAGCCACGGGATCACCGCGGATTTCAGCGAATTCGGCAGCACGTACGCCGCGTCGTAGCCGACGTCGCGCAGGTCGCTCGCGAGCTGCCAGCGGCGCAGCAACTGCAGCTTGCCGTGCGCGAGATCGGTCGCGTAGACATCGTGGATCTCGGGCATCCGCTCGAGCACGGGCGCGACCCACGAGGGCGCGACGGCATCGATCGCGATGCGGGGATGGTTTTTCTTCAGCAGCGCAAAAAGCGGCTGCGCCATCAATGCGTCACCGATCCAGTTCGGTGCGATAACCAGCGCTCGACGCATCAGGTCGACTTCCGATGTCGTAATGAAGCACGGCGCCCAGGCGCCGCGTTCGGGTTGCCAGAATGGAGAACGGCGGCGCGCCGGCAATCCGGCTGCGCCGCCTGGGCGATCGGCGGGCCTGCATCAGCCTGCAGGCCCGGCCGCCGGGGCTCAGTGGCCCTTGACGACCTCGCCGTCACGCAGCTTGTAGCGCGTGCCGCAGTACGGGCAGCGTGCCTCGCCGTGCGAGACGTCGATGAAGACGCGCGGGTGGGCGCTCCAGCGCGCCATGGCCGGGTTCGGGCAGTACGCGGGAAGATCCTTGGCTGTCAGCTCGACCAGCGGCATTTCCTTGATTTCACTCATGAGACTTTCTCTTATCACTCTTTTGTGGGGCGGTCGGTGGCGCAGCGCGCTCAGACCTTCGTCAGCCAGTTCGCGTACTTCGCGTTCTTGCCCGACACGATATCGAAAAACGCCGACTGGAGCTTTTCCGTGACGGGGCCGCGCGCGCCGCTGCCGATCGTGCGGTTGTCGAGCTCGCGGATCGGCGTGACTTCAGCGGCCGTGCCGGTGAAGAACGCCTCGTCGGCCGTGTAGACCTCGTCGCGCGTGATGCGCTTCTCGATGACCTCGATGCCGGCGTCCTTCGCGAGCGTGATGACGGTATCGCGCGTGATGCCGTCGAGGCACGACGACAGGTCGGGCGTGTACAGCTTGCCGTTGTTCACCAGGAAGAAGTTCTCGCCGGAGCCTTCCGACACGTAGCCGTCGACGTCGAGCAGCAGCGCTTCGTCGTAGCCGTCGGCGGTGGCTTCCTGGTTCGCGAGGATCGAGTTCACGTACCAGCCCGACGCCTTCGCGCGCACCATCGACACGTTCACGTGGTGGCGCGTGAACGACGACGTCTTCACGCGGATGCCCTTCGCGAGGCCTTCCTCGCCGAGGTACGCGCCCCACGGCCATGCGGCGATCGCGACGTGGATCGTGTTGCCCTTCGCGGCCACGCCGAGCTTTTCCGAGCCGACCCAGATGATCGGGCGCAGGTAGCACGACTCGAGCTGGTTCTCGCGCACGACTTCGAGCTGCGCGGCTTCGAGCGTTTCCCGGTCGAACGGCACGTCCATCTGGAAGATCTTCGCCGAATTCAGCAGACGTTTCGTGTGCTCGTACAGGCGGAAGATCGCGGTGCTGCCGTCGGCCGACTTGTACGCGCGCACGCCCTCGAAGACGCCCATGCCGTAGTGCAGCGTGTGGGTCAGGACGTGGATCTTGGCGTCGCGCCAGTCGATCAGCTTGCCGTCCATCCAGATCTTGCCGTCGCGGTCGGCCATTGACATAGATTTCTCCTGGGATGCGGTTGTATGCAGCGTTGAGCCGGAAAGACGCATATTTTAGCGTCATTTGAAGGCGATCCGGTCGGTCGGCGCGGGGCCGGCGCTATAATCGCCCGGTACCGATTCCAATAACGACGGGTCGACCCGGCAGGAGGCGCCGGCGCCCCGACGAACCGCCCGCTGCGGCCCGCTTCCCATGCTCGCTCGATTGTCCGCCACCGACCGCTTCGCGCTGATCCAGGGCGCGCGCGACTATTCCCCGACGCTGATGGCGATTTTCTCGTGGGGGCTCGTCACCGGCATCGCGATGAGCAAGTCGGTCATGACACTCTGGCAGGCGAGCGCGATGTCGCTGCTGGTCTACGCGGGCTCGTCGCAGCTCGCGGTGCTGCCGCTCCTCGCGGCGAAGCTGCCGATCTGGACCATCCTGCTCACGGCCGCGATGGTCAACACGCGCTTCGTGATCTTCAGCGCCGGGCTTGCTCCCCATTTTTCCTACCTGCCGCTGTGGCGGCGCCTCGCGATCGGCTATTTCAACGGCGACGTGATCTACCTGCTGTTCCAGAAACAGGGCTTCGCGTACGGCCACGTGCCCGGCAAGGAAGCGTACTTCTGGGGGATGGCGCTCGCGAGCTGGCTGTCGTGGCAGGTGTCGTCGCTCGCCGGCATCCTGCTCGCGAGCTTCTTTCCCGCGAGCTGGGGGCTGGAACTGGCCGGCACGCTCGCGCTGATCCCCATCATGGTGTCGGCGGTCGCGAACCGCTCGACGCTCGCGGCCGTCGCGGTCGCCGGTATCGTGTCGCTCATCGCGTTCGACCTGCCGTACCGGCTCGCGCTGCCGCTCGCGGTGCTCGCCGCGCTCGCGGCCGGCTGCACGGCCGATTTCTTCGTCGAGCGGGCCGACTGGCGGCGCATCCGCACCGAAACCGTGCCCGAAAAGGAAATCGAATGAGCGCGACGGAAATCTGGATCGTCATCATCGGGATGACGATCGTCACGGCCGTCACGCGCGCGCTGTTCCTGATCGGCGGCGAACGCACCGTGCTGCCCGAGCGCGCGCAGCGCGCGATGCGCTACGCGCCGGCGGCGGCCCTGGTCGCCGTCGTGCTGCCCGACGTGCTCGAAACGCCGGCCGGGCTGTCGTTCGCGCTGTCCAACCATCCGTTCTACGCGGCGCTCGCCGGCCTCGGCTGGTTCCTGTGGCGGCGCAGCATGCTCGGCACGATCGTCGTCGGGATGCTCGTCTTCACCGCGCTGCGCCTGGTCTTCTGATGGGCCGCCGCTCAGGCCCGCCGGGCGCCGGCCGCCTGCGCGCGTGCATTACTGCGTTGCAGCAATGGGTCCGTTCCCGCGCGCGATCCCAAATAGGCGGAATTCGCCGCCCGCGGGTCAGTCTGCCGGATGGATCGGCTAGAATGCCCGTTCGAGATTTTTTACCCGTGCGCGTCATGCGAACCGCCAGCCACGGCCGCATCCGGCGCCCTTTCGCGGCAGCCCGCGCACGTCCAGCGTGAACCCCCTTTCCCCATCCACTACTTCAATTTGTTCAACATGAGCCAAGTCAAGCGTCTTACCGACCTGATCGCCGCCGGCCAGCTCGCCGGCAAGCGGGTATTCATCCGTGCCGACCTGAACGTTCCGCAGGACGACCAGGGCAACATCACCGAAGACACGCGCGTGCGCGCGTCCGTGCCGGCCATCCAGGCCGCGCTCGACGCCGGCGCGGCCGTAATGGTCACGTCGCACCTCGGCCGTCCGACCGAGGGCGAATTCAAGCCGGAAGATTCGCTCGCGCCGGTCGCGAAGCGCCTCGCCGAGCTGCTCGGCCGTGACGTGCCGCTCGTGTCGAACTGGGTCGAGAACGGCGTGAACGTCGCGCCGGGCCAGGTCGTGCTGCTCGAGAACTGCCGCGTGAACAAGGGCGAGAAGAAGAATTCGGACGAGCTCGCGCAGAAGATGGCGAAGCTCTGCGACGTGTACGTGAACGACGCGTTCGGTACCGCGCACCGCGCGGAAGCGACCACCCACGGGATCGCGAAGTACGCGCCGGTCGCGTGCGCTGGCCCGCTGCTGGCCGCCGAACTCGACGCGCTCGGCAAGGCGCTCGGCAACCCGGCCCGCCCGCTGGTGGCGATCGTCGCCGGCTCGAAGGTGTCGACCAAGCTCACGATCCTGAAGTCGCTCGCCGGCAAGGTCGACCAACTGATCGTCGGCGGCGGCATCGCGAACACGTTCATGCTCGCGGCCGGCCTGTCGATCGGCAAGTCGCTCGCGGAAGCCGACCTCGTCAACGAGGCGAAGGCGATCATCGACGAAGCGCGCGAGCGCGGCGCGTCGGTGCCGATCCCGACCGACGTCGTGACGGCCAAGGAATTCTCGCCGACGGCCGCGGCCACGGTGAAGCAGGTCGCCGACATCGAAGCGGACGACATGATCCTCGACATCGGCCCGGATACCGCCAAGGCGCTCGCGAGCCAGCTCGAGAAGGCCGGCACGATCGTGTGGAACGGCCCGGTCGGCGTGTTCGAGTTCGACCAGTTCGGCAACGGCACCAAGACGCTCGCCGAAGCGATCGCCAAATCGTCCGCGTTCTCGATCGCGGGCGGCGGCGACACGCTCGCGGCCATCGCGAAGTACGGCATCCATGACCAGGTCAGCTACATCTCGACGGGCGGCGGCGCTTTCCTCGAGTTCCTCGAGGGGAAGAAGCTGCCGGCGGTGGAAGTGCTGGAAACGCGGGCGGCCTGAGCGTGGCGGCGCGCGCAGGGGTGACGAAGGCCGTGCGCTCCGCGAAAGCGGAGCAGCCGGCCGGCGCGGGCAAGCGCAAACGCGCGCCCGCGCGGGCGAACACCGCCCCGCGCGCACCGGCGGCCGCCGGCGACGCGGCCGAGCAGCACCACGAGATTCAGAACAAAGCGATGCCGGGCGCAAGCACCGGCACGCCCCCCGGAGCGGCGGCCGCTGGGCCTGCCGCTTCCGGCTCTCGCAGCGTTTCACCCAGCGCATCCACCTTGATCCAGATGAGGAGTTTCATGCAGCGCGCCACCAAGATAGTCGCCACGATCGGCCCGGCTTCCAGTTCGCCGGAGATTCTGCTGCAGATGATGCAGGCGGGCCTCGACGTCGTGCGGCTCAATTTTTCGCACGGCACGGCCGACGATCACCGCCAGCGCGCCGAGATGGTGCGCGAGGCCGCCCGCAAGGTCGGCCGCGAGATCGCGATCATGGCCGACCTCCAGGGCCCGAAGATCCGCGTCGGCAAGTTCGAGAACGGCAAGACGACGCTCGAGCCGGGCCAGGCCTTCATCCTCGACGCGGGCTGCGAGCTGGGCAACGACGAGCGCGTCGGGCTCGACTACAAGGAACTGCCGCGTGACCTGCGCACGGGCGACCTGCTGCTGCTGAACGACGGCCTGATCGTGCTGACCGTCGAGCGCGTGCTCGGCGACGAGATCCACACGATCGTCAAGGTGGGCGGCGAGCTGTCGAACAACAAGGGCATCAACCGCCAGGGCGGCGGCCTGTCGGCGCCCGCGCTGACCGCGAAGGACATGGAAGACATCCGCACCGCGATGTCGCTCGGCGCGGACCTGGTGGCGGTGTCGTTCCCGAAGAACGCGACCGACATGGAAATGGCGCGCCAGCTCGCGAACATCGCGGGCGCGCCGTACGGCATCAAGCCGAAGATGATCGCGAAGATCGAGCGCGCGGAAGCGATTCCGGCGCTGCAAAGCATTCTCGACGCGTCCGACGGCATCATGGTCGCGCGCGGCGACCTCGCGGTGGAAGTGGGCAACGCGGCCGTGCCGGCGCTGCAGAAGCGGATGATCCGGATGGCGCGCGAGTCGAACAAGCTCGTGATCACCGCGACGCAGATGATGGAATCGATGATCCACGCGCCGGTGCCGACGCGCGCGGAAGTGTCGGACGTCGCGAACGCGGTGCTCGACGGCACCGACGCGGTGATGCTGTCCGCCGAGACGGCTGCCGGCAAGTACCCGGTCGTCACGATCGAAACGATGGCGGCCGTGTGCGTCGAGGCGGAAAAGTCGGAAGAAGTCGAGCTGGACAAGGATTTCCTCGACCGCACGTTCACGCGGATCGACCAGTCGATCGCGATGGGCGCGCTGTTCACCGCGTACCACCTGGGTGCGAAGGCGATCATCGCGCTGACCGAATCGGGCGCGACCGCGCTGTGGATGTCGCGTCACTACACGCACGTGCCGATCTTCGCGCTGACGCCGCGCGTCGGCAGCGAGCGCACGATGGCGCTGTACCGCAACGTGACGCCGCTGCACGTCGACTTCAACAGCGACCGCGACTCGGCGCTGCAGGCGGCGCTCGAAATCGTCGTCAAGCAGGGCTACGTGCAGCACGGCGACATGGTCGTGCTGACCGTCGGCGAGCCGATGGGGCAGGCGGGCGGCACCAACACGCTGAAGATCGTGCGGGTCGGCGAGCACTATTGAGCGCCCGCTGAAGCTCGGGTCGGCTGAAAAATCGATCCGGCACCGTTTTTCGCGCGAAAGCCGCGTGGGGTCGAAGCCCCGCGCGGCTTTTTTTCTCATTTTTGCCCGCATTGTGCCGTGCGAACGTAACAAATTGCGAGTCGGCGCCACCGGGCGGTCGGAATCGGAGGCGCTTCGCGATAAAATGCGGCTATTCGACGCTCAGCCGCGCCGCGCCACCCCGGGTTCGACCGGGAGCGAGCGCCGCGCCGGCGTCAGGGCGCACCGGTTTTCATTCCATGGAGTTCCACAATGCCTCTCGTATCAATGCGTCAATTGCTGGACCACGCGGCAGAGCACGGTTACGGCCTGCCGGCCTTCAACGTGAACAACCTGGAACAGGTCCAGGCGATCATGGCGGCGGCGGACCAGGTCGGCGCGCCCGTGATCATGCAGGCATCGGCCGGCGCGCGTAAGTACGCGGGCGAGCCGTTCCTGCGCCACCTGATCGAAGCAGCAGTCGAGTCGTACCCGCACATCCCGGTCGTGATGCACCAGGATCACGGCCAGTCGCCGGCAGTCTGCATGGCCGCGATCCGCAGCGGCTTCACCAGCGTGATGATGGACGGTTCGCTGGAAGCCGACGGCAAGACGGTCGCATCGTACGAGTACAACGTCGACGTGTCGCGCAAGGTCGTCGAGATGGCGCACTCGATCGGCGTGACGGTCGAAGCCGAACTCGGCGTGCTCGGCTCGCTCGAGACGATGAAGGGCGACAAGGAAGACGGCCACGGCGCGGAAGGCACGATGACCCGCGAGCAGCTGCTGACCGATCCGGAGCAGGCCGCCGACTTCGTGAAGCTCACGCAGTGCGATGCGCTCGCGATCGCGATCGGCACGTCGCACGGCGCGTACAAGTTCTCGAAGAAGCCGACGGGCGACATCCTGTCGATCCAGCGCATCAAGGAAATCCACGCGCGCATCCCGAACACCCACCTGGTGATGCACGGTTCGTCGTCGGTGCCGCAGGAACTGCTGGCCGAGATCCGCGAATTCGGCGGCGACATGAAGGAAACCTACGGCGTGCCGGTCGAGGAAATCCAGGAAGGCATCAAGCACGGCGTGCGCAAGATCAACATCGACACCGACCTGCGTCTGGCGATCACCGGTGCGATCCGCCGCTACCTGTTCGAGAACCCGGGCAAGTTCGATCCGCGCGACTACCTGAAGCCGGCGCGCGAAGCGGCGAAGCAGGTCTGCGTCGACCGTTACCTCGCGTTCGGCTGCGAAGGCCAGGCCGGCAAGATCAAGCCGGTGGCGCTCGACAAGATCGCCGAGCAGTACAAGTCCGGCGCGCTCGCACAGGTCGTGCGCTGAGACTGTAGTACGATTGCCGCGCCCGATGTGGGCAACGGCAAGGCTGTCCGGCCGGATCTGATCCGGCCCCGCAGCCGCTCCGTCCGGCCGAACGAGGGCCGGCCGGCAACCGCCCGGGCGCCGTCGCCCGGCGGTTCGCCGACGTATTGCAAGACCGCCGTTCCCGCCTGCCGCGGGGAACGGCGTTTCCCTTTTTGTTTGGCTCCTTATCTGCGAAAAGACGATGTCTACCCTCTACGAATCCACGCTCCGCTCGCTGCCGCTCCTCGGTCGCGGCAAGGTCCGCGATAACTACGCGGTCGGCAACGACAAGCTCCTGATCGTCACGACCGATCGCCTGTCGGCATTCGACGTGGTGATGGGCGAGCCGATTCCGAACAAGGGCCGCGTGCTGAACCAGATGGCGAACTTCTGGTTCGACAAGCTCGCGCACATCGTGCCGAACCACCTGACGGGCGACGCGCCGGAAGCGGTTGTCGCGGCCGACGAGGTCGAGCAGGTGAAGGGCCGCGGCGTGGTCGTCAAGCGCCTCGAGCCGATCATGATCGAAGCGGTCGTGCGCGGCTACCTGGCCGGCAGCGGCTGGAAGGAATACCAGGCGTCGGGCGCCGTGTGCGGCGTGCAACTGCCGGAAGGCCTGCAGAACGCGCAGAAGCTGCCCGAGCCGATCTTCACGCCGGCCGCGAAGGCCGAGATGGGCGAGCACGACGAGAACATCACGTTCGAGGAAACCGAGCGCCGCATCGGCACCGAGCTGGCCGCGACGATCCGCGACATCTCGATCAAGCTGTACAAGGAAGCGGCCGACTACGCGGCCACGCGCGGCATCATCATCGCCGACACGAAGTTCGAATTCGGCCTCGACAACCACGGCCAGCTGTACCTGATGGACGAAGTGCTGACCGCCGATTCGTCGCGCTTCTGGCCGGCCGACCAGTACGAAGTCGGCACGAACCCGCCGTCGTTCGACAAGCAGTTCGTGCGCGACTGGCTCGAGGCGCAGCCGTGGGGCAAGACGGCGCCGGCACCGGCACTGCCGGCCGACGTCGTCGAGAAGACGGCCGCGAAGTACCAGGAAGCGCTCGAGCGCATCACGGGCCAGTCGCTGGCCTGACCAGAAGGAACGCACGAAATGAGTGAAGTCCAGACCGCCCACACGCACAGCGCGCCGCTCGTCGGCGTGCTGATGGGTTCGAGTTCCGACTGGGACGTGATGAAGCATGCGGTCGCCATCCTGCAGGAATTCGGCGTGCCGTACGAAGCGAAGGTCGTGTCCGCGCACCGGATGCCCGACGAGATGTTCGACTATGCGGAGAAGGCGCGCGAGCGCGGGCTGCGCGCGATCATCGCGGGCGCCGGCGGCGCCGCGCACCTGCCCGGCATGCTGGCCGCGAAAACGACGGTGCCGGTGCTCGGGGTGCCGGTCGCGAGCAAGTACCTGAAGGGTGTCGATTCGCTGCACTCGATCGTGCAGATGCCGAAGGGCGTGCCCGTCGCGACGTTCGCGATCGGCGAGGCCGGCGCGGCGAACGCCGCGCTGTTCGCGGTGTCGATCCTGTCCGGCAACTCGGTCGACTATGCGAACCGGCTCGCCGCGTTCCGCGTGCGCCAGAACGAAGCCGCGCACGCAATGGTGCTGCCGCCGCTGGAATGACGGCGCACCGGCGGCCGCCCTGCCATTCGAGCGGCTGCCTGACCTCCCCACTTGCGGCGGGCAGCGCCCGCCGCGACCGACCACTGACATGACCGCAACTCCTGATTCCGTTTCCCCGATCCTGCCCGGCGCGTGGCTTGGCATGGTCGGCGGTGGCCAGCTCGGCCGCATGTTCTGCTTTGCCGCCCAGTCGATGGGCTATCGCGTCGCCGTGCTCGATCCCGATCCGACGAGCCCCGCCGGCGCGGTCGCCGACCGCCACCTGCGCGCGGCCTACGACGACGAAGCCGCGCTCGCCGAACTGGCCGACCTGTGTGACGCGGTGTCGACGGAGTTCGAGAACGTGCCGGCCGCGAGCCTCGATTTCCTCGCGCGCACGACGTTCGTCGCACCGGCCGGCCGCTGCGTCGCGGTCGCGCAGGACCGGATCGCGGAGAAGCGCTTCATCGAAGCGTCGGGCGTGCCCGTCGCGCCGCACGTCGTGATCGAATCGTCGGCGGCGCTCGCCGCGCTCGACGATGCCGCGCTCGACGCGGTGCTGCCGGGCATCCTGAAGACGGCGCGCCTCGGCTACGACGGCAAGGGCCAGGTGCGGGTGAGCACCGCGCAGGAAGTGCGCGACGCGCATGCGGCGCTGAACGGCGTGCCGTGCGTGCTCGAAAAGCGCCTGCCGCTGAAATACGAGGTGTCGGCGCTGATCGCGCGCGGCGCGGACGGCCGCTCGGCTGCGTTCCCGCTCGCGCAGAACGTGCACCACAACGGCATCCTCGCGCTGACCGTTGTGCCCGCGCCGGCCGCCGATGCCGCGCGTGTCGAAGCGGCGCAGCAGGCCGCCGTGCGGATCGCCGATACGCTCGGCTACGTCGGCGTGCTGTGCGTCGAATTCTTCGTGCTGGAAGACGGTTCGTTCGTCGCGAACGAGATGGCGCCGCGCCCGCACAATTCAGGCCACTACACGGTCGATGCGTGCGCAACGAGCCAGTTCGAGCAGCAGGTGCGTGCCATGACGCGGATGCCGCTCGGCAACCCGCGCCAGCATTCGCCGGCCGCGATGCTGAACATCCTCGGCGACGTGTGGTTCCCGAACGGTGCGGCCGGCGTAGGTGCGGCGGCCGATGCCGTCACGCCGCCGTGGGACACGGTCGCGGCGATGCCGACCGCGCACCTGCACCTGTACGGCAAGGAAGACGCGCGCATCGGCCGCAAGATGGGCCACGTGAACTTCACGGCCGAAACGCGCGACGAAGCCGTTGCCGCGGCCACCGCGTGCGCGCAGCTGCTGCGCGTGCCGCTCGACTGAGACGCCAGCCGATGTCCATCGACCTCCCGAACGCCGTGACGGCCGCGCAGATCGACGCGGCCGCCGCGTTGCTCGACGCGGGCCAGCTCGTCGCCTTTCCGACCGAAACCGTCTACGGGCTCGGCGGCGACGCGGCGAATCCCGAGGCCGTCGCGCGCATCTACGCGGCGAAGGGGCGGCCCGCGAACCATCCGGTGATCGTGCACCTGCCGCCGGGCGGCGATCCCGGCTACTGGGCCGACGATCTGCCGGCCGACGCGCAGGCGTTGATCGATGCGTTCTGGCCGGGCCCGCTGACGCTGATCCTGAAGCGCCACGCGCGCATCCCGGACGCCGTGAGCGGCGGCCAGGATTCGGTCGGGCTGCGCTGCCCGTCGCATCCGGTCGCACAGGCGCTGCTGGCCGCATTCAGCGCGCGGCGCGGCGGGCATGGCGGCGTGGCTGCGCCGTCCGCGAACCGGTTCGGCCATGTAAGCCCGACCACCGCGCAGCATGTGCGCGACGAATTTGGCGACACCGTGCACGTGCTCGACGGCGGCGCATCGGAAGTCGGTATCGAATCGACGATTCTGGACCTGTCGCGCGGTTTCCCGGCGCTGCTGCGCCCGGGGCACGTGACGCCGCAGCAGATCGCCGCCGTGCTCGGTCGCGCACCGCAACTGCCGGACGGCAGCGACGCGACCGCGCCGCGCGCGTCGGGCACGCTGAAGGCGCACTACGCGCCGCGCACGCCGCTCGCGCTGCTGCCGTTCGACGCGCTCGAGCCATTGCTCGCGGCCGCGCAGACCGACGGCGAGCGTGTCGCGCTCGTCGCACGCGCATCGCGCGCGGGGCGCTGGGCGCAGGCTGACGGCGTGCATTTCGTCGCGGCGCCGGAGGATCCGCAGGCGTATGCGCGCGACCTGTACGGGATGCTGCGTGCGCTCGACCGCGCGCAGGTGGCGCGGATTCTCGTCGAGAAGCTGCCCGAGACCGTCGAATGGATCGCGGTCAACGATCGCCTCGGCCGCGCGGCCGCCGCGTTCGAAGCGCGCGACTGATACCCGTCGCGGTTCACGAATGAAAAACGCCCGACCGGTAAACCGGTCGGGCGTTTTCGTTTGGGCGCGTGGCCGGCGGCTTACTTGCCGACGCCCGAGGCCGCGATCTTCGACTGCGCGAACTGCGCGAACAGCGCATGCAGGCGCGTCGTCGGGTGGACCGTGTCGGCGAACATGTAGGTTTGATCCGCGTTCGCGACCGTGTAGGTCTGCGGCGAGCAGAACAGCGACGAGCCGAATGCGGTTGCGTTCGCGACGCCATACTGCGTGGCGGCCTGGACCATCGCCTTCAGGTTACAGGCGGTGTCGGTGTTCGACACGGCGAAGCCGTTCGCCTTGTAGTTCGCGAGGATGCCGTCCTGCCACGTGAACGTGTCGAGCAGCACGTACTTGGTCGTGTCGACCTTGAGTGCCTGCAGCGTCGCGGCGAGCGTGCCGTTGAACAGCATCGACAGTTGCGTGAGGGTCGTCTGCGAGCCGCTCTGGAGCGCGAGCGGCGTGCCGCCGATATCCGGCACGTTCGACACGAACACGTGCGTCGCGCCGGCGGCGACGATCTGCTGCACGATGCCCGCGAGCTGTTGCGCGGCGGCGCCGATGTTCTGCTGCAGCTGCGTCGGCGTGATCGCGCCGGCCTGCAGCGCCGCGACCTGGTAGAAGATGTCGTTCGCGCCGCCGTTCAGCAGCACGATCTGGCCGGCGTTGAAGCTGCCGTGCTGCGACACGTATTGCTTGACCTGGTCGGCGATCGGCGTCGTGGTCGCTTGTGCGTAATCGGGGTTCGGCACGCTGGCGTCCGCGTGGCCGATGCCCGGCTGCTGCGTCACGCGCGAGCCGCCCTGTGCGTAGCCGAGGCCGCCGGTGGCCTGCAGCGGAATGCCGAAACCGCCCTGGTTCGCGGGCTGCAGCGTGTCGCCGTAGTACTGCGCGACGTTCTGCGTCCACACCTGGCCCGGGTTGGTCGTGAAGCGGCCGCCGCCGAAGCCGAGCTTGATCTGCGAGTAGGTACCCGCGTCGGACAGGCTGTCGCCGAACGACACGACCTGCATTTTCACGCCCGACGGCGGCGTGTTCGATGCGCTGTTGTTGTTGTCGTCACCGCCGCCGCCGCACGCGGCGAGCAGCGCGAGCGCGGCGCCGGCGATCGCGAGTTGCGCGGTGCGCAGCATGCGCTGACGGGTGCGGGCGGGTGCGTGTTGTTGTGTCTGCATCGTTCGATCTCCTCGTAGATATGGCCTGATGTGTTTCTCATCTGCCGCGTGCCTGCTCGGTTCCGGGCTGCGCGGCGGCCGTTGGCTGAAACGGTTTATTGGTCTCGCGCGGCCGCGAGCGGCACGGTGCGCGGATCGGGGTTCGCGGCCTCGGCAATCTGCGCATGATAAGCGCTCGCCCATTCGGGCGGGCCGAAAATCGCGCGCAGCTTGTTGCGCCAGCCGGCGACGCGCAACGCGTCGCCGGCCATCGACATCCACTCGTGGAACGTCGCGACGAGCGGGTTGTTCGAGCCTAGCCGCTCGACGATTCCGTACTGCGGCGGATCGTCGGGCGTTTCCTCGACATAGCTGCCGAACAGGCGATCCCAGATCACCAGGACGCCTGCGTAATTGCGGTCGATGTAGCGCGGGTTGCGCGCATGGTGCGCGCGGTGGATCGACGGCGTGTTCAGCACGTATTCGAGCCAGCCGAGCTTGCCGATCGCCTGCGTATGCACGAAGAACTGGAACGCGAGGTTGATCAGCACGATGCCGACGACCTGTTGCGGCGGAAAACCGGCGAACGCGAGCGGCAGCCAGAACACCCACATCCCCGCGACCGGGTACATCAGGCTCTGGCGGAACGCTGTCGAGAAATTCATCCGCTCGGACGAGTGGTGCACGACGTGCGCGGCCCACAGCCAGCGCACGCGATGGCTCGCGCGATGAAAGACGTAGTAGAGGAAATCCTGCGCGACGAACAGCACCGCGAACGACAGCCAGCCGTCATGCCATGTGAACAGGCGATAGTGCTGATAGCAGTACGCATAGACGGGGATCACGAACAGCCATGCGACCTTGTCGGCGCCCTGGTGCATCAGCGCGAGCGCCGCGTTGCACAGCGTGTCGCGCCACGCATAGACAGCGTCCTGCGCACGGGTGCGGGCGAGGTGCCAGGCCTCCCACGCGATGCAGAGCAGGAAGACGGGCGCCAGCGCGAGCAGAAGCAATTCGACGTCGAATCGCATGGGCGTGTCTCCTTCTTTCCCCTGCAAGCCTTGAGGCCGGGCGTATGGCCCGTTGTAGATATCGGTCAGGCCAACAGCCTACGCAATCGCCAAGCGCTAGGCGAGGGGGCAGCGTAGAGGGTTCCCTCTGAGGACAGGGTTTTTACGGAAGCCGCGCGGCACGGGGGCGGGCGGTATGGCCCTGTTTTGCGGTCGTGGGTGGCGCGCGGTGTGTCGCGCGCCGGTGGCGGCCGGCGTTTCAAACCGGAGAGGGCGGGATTCGGTGTGCGCAGGCACCGGCAGGCGGCCCCGGCGGCGCGTCAGGGCGACCCGCTGCGCGGTGCCGCCCGATGCCGAGGCGGGCCGACGCGCGCCGGCAGCAGGCCACGGGCGCGCCGTATGTCGCGGCGCGCGGCGACGTCAGTGCGCGCCGGCGTAGATCCACTCGAGCAGCGAGTCGTGCGCGGCGCGCGCGGCTTCCGCGTGGTCGTTGTTGATGAAGCTCACGACGATGTAGCTCTGGCCGTCCGCACCGGCGACGTAACCGGCGATCGCGCGCACGTCGCGCAGCGTGCCGGTCTTGATGTGCGCGTTGCCGAGCACGCCGGCGTTGGTGAGGCGGTTCTTCATCGTGCCGTCGATACCGGCGATCGGCAGCGAATCGACGAACGCCTGCGCGACCGGGCTCGCGTTCGCGGCCTGCAGCAGCGCGGCGAGCGACAGCGCGCTCACATGCTCTTCGCGCGACAGGCCCGAACCGTTCTCGAGCACGAGGTCGGGCATCGCGATGCCGTTCTTCTGCAGGAACGCCTGGATCACGCGGCTCGACTGCTCGGGCGTCGCGGGCGGCTTGCCGCTGACCGCGCCGATCGTCAGGAACAGGTTGCGCGCCATCACGTTGTTGCTGAACTTGTTGATGTCGTAGACGATGCTGCCGAGCACCGGGCTGTGATGCACGGCGAGGGGCCGCGCGGCGGTCGGCACCTTGCCCTCGCTCACGGGCCCGGCGATCGTGCCGCCGTCCTGCTGCCACAGCGCGAGGAAGCCGCGCGCGAAGAACGTCGTGTGATCGAGGATCGCGAGGTTGGTCGTGTGCGCGCCGCAGCGCAGCGGGTAGTCGCCCGCGAACGAGGCGGTCATGATCCCGCCGCCGGCCGTCAGCGTCGGGCGCGCGGCCGCGGCGGCCGCGCTGCACGAGCCCGTGCCTTCGACCAGCTGGTTGTCGATCGACAGGTCCGCGAGCGGCGGCAGCACGTCGACGGCCACCTTGCCGTCGTCGCCCGGCGTGACCGTGAACGACACGGCCTTGAATGCGTACAGCAGCGGATCGGGGCCGACGTTGTACGGCGCGCTCGCGTCGTCGTCGAACGAAGGGAGGTCGCGCGTCGAGGTCGCGAAGTAGCTCTTGTCGAGTACGAGTCCGCCTGCCACGCGCTTGACGCCGGCCTTGCGGAGCTTGTCGACGAGATCGATCAGCTCTTCGGGCACGAGCTTCGGATCGCCGGTGCCCTTGATGTACAGGTTGCCCTGCAGCGTGCCGTCCGGGTCGACGGTGCCGTCCGTGTAGGCGGTGGTGCGCCAGCGGTAGTCGGGGCCGAGGATCGACAGGCCCGAGAAGGTCGTCACGAGTTTCATCGTCGAGGCCGGCATCATCGGCCGGCTCGCATTCCACGCGATCAGCGGTTCGGGATCGCCGACGCGCTCGACGACGACGCTCATCGCCGACGCCGGCACCTTCGCGCGCTGCAGCGCGACGAGCACCGACGCCGGCAGGCCGGCCGCGCGCGCGGCCGGCGACACGACGGCCGTCTTGCGTGCTTCCTTGTGGGATTTCTTGCGGGCCTGCGCGGGCGGCGCGAAGGCGAGGGCCGTGCAGGTGGCGACGATGGCGGCCGCCTTCAGGCAGACGCGGGCGCGGGGGGCGAACCGGGTGGAAAGATCGGAAATCGGCATGAGCGAATACGGGGGAAGCACGACGTTCGGGCAGGGCGCGCGCGGCGCCAAAGCGCACATTGTAGAGACAAGTCCGGACAGCCCCCTTGCAATCCGCCTTTCTGTTGCATTGCACGGTGCCGCGCGCCCGGTTCGCGGCGCTACAATGGTCGGCGTGTTTGACTCGCCCCATGGATGCCTGTCCCGATGCGGATTCTGCTTGTCGAAGATGATCGAATGATTGCCGAAGGCGTGCGCAAGGCGCTGCGCTCGGACGGCTTCGCGGTCGACTGGGTGCAGGACGGCGACGCCGCGCTGACGGCGCTCGGCGGCGAGACGTACGACCTGCTGCTGCTTGATCTCGGCCTGCCGAAGCGCGACGGCATCGACGTGCTGCGCACGCTGCGCGCACGCGGGCTGGCGCTGCCGGTGCTGATCGTCACCGCGCGCGACGCGGTGGCCGACCGCGTGAAGGGGCTCGACGCGGGCGCCGACGACTACCTCGTCAAGCCGTTCGACCTCGACGAACTGGGCGCGCGGATGCGCGCGCTGATCCGTCGCCAGGCCGGGCGCAGCGAATCGCTGATCCGCCACGGCGCGCTGACGCTCGATCCCGCTTCGCACCAGGTGACGCTCGACGGCGCGCCCGTCGCGCTGTCCGCGCGCGAGTTCGCGCTGCTCGAGGCGCTGCTCGCGCGGCCCGGCGCGGTGCTGTCGAAGAGCCAGCTCGAGGAGAAGATGTACGGCTGGGGCGAGGAGATCGGCAGCAACACGGTCGAGGTCTACATCCACGCGCTGCGCAAGAAGCTCGGCTCGGACCTGATCCGCAACGTGCGCGGGCTCGGCTACATGGTCGTCAAGGAAAGCTGACGCGTGAGGTCGATTCGTCATCAATTGCTGATCTGGCTGCTCGCGATCGTCGTCGCGGGCGTGGGCCTCGCGGGCTGGCTCATCTACCGGCAGGCGCTCGCCGAAGCGAACGAACTGTTCGACTACCAGTTGCAGGAAATCGCCGCGGCCTTGCCGTCCGAGCCGTTCTCGCAGGTGTTCGGTTCGCGCACCAACGGCGACGAAGGTATCGTGATCCAGATCTGGAACCGCAACGGCGTGCTGATGTACTTCTCGCATCCGCGTGCGCCGATCGCGCCGCGCGCGGAGCTCGGCTTCTCGACCGAACGCACCGATCGCGGCGAATGGCGCGTGTACGGCGCGATCGTCGGCGACAACGTCGTGCAGCTCGCGCAGCCGTTGTCGGTGCGCAACCGGCTCGCGGCGAACGTCGCGCTGCGCACGCTGTGGCCGCTGATCGTGCTGTTGCCGTTCCTCGGCGCGGCCGTGTGGGTGATCGTCGGACGCGGGCTCGCGCCGCTCGGCCGCGTGACGCGCGCGGTCGAGGCGCGCCGGCCGGAAGCGCTCGATCCGCTGCCCGATGGGCGCCTGCCGCTCGAGGTGCAGCCGCTCGTGCGCGCGCTGAACGGGCTGCTCGCGCGGCTGGCGGCCGCCCTCGACACGCAGAAGGCCTTCGTGGCCGATGCCGCGCACGAACTGCGTACACCGCTCGCGGCCGTGCAGATCCAGGCGCAGCTCGTCGCCCGTGCGAAGGACGACGCGTCGCGCCGCGAGGCGATCGCCGATCTCCAGGATGGCGTGTCGCGTGCGACGCGCCTCACCGAGCAACTGCTCGCGCTCGCCCGCGCCGAACCGGATGGCGCGACGATGCGCGAGCCGGTCGACCTGCAGGCGCTGCTCGCCGAATGCGTGGCCGCGCTTGCGCCGCTCGCGCAACGGCGCGACATCGATCTCGGCTTCGAGGAGACGCGCGCGGCGAGCGTCGTCGCGGACGTCGGCGCGCTGCGCGTGATGTTCGGCAACCTGCTCGACAACGCGGTGAAGTACACGCCGGACGGCGGCCGCATCGACGTATCGCTGACCCGCGACGCGGCCGGCCGCGCGTGCGTGCAGATCGGCGACAGCGGGCCCGGCATTCCGGCCGATGAGCGCGAACGCGTGTTCGACCGCTTCTACCGCGACAGCTCCGCGCGGGCGCGCACCGACGTGTCGGGCAGCGGGCTCGGGCTCGCGATCGTCAAGCGCGTGGCCGCGCAGCAGGGCGCGACGGTGTCGCTCGGCGACGCGGCCGCGGGCGGCCTGCTCGTCAGCGTCGTGTTTCGCGATGCCGAGATGCCGGCCGAGGCGCCGCAGCCGTCCGAATCCGTGTGAAGCACGACCCCGCGCAGGCGCCGGCGGCCGCTTAAGCCCCGCTTAAGGCTGATTAAGCCTCCTTTAAGTCAGGGTCGTTACGCTGCGTCCTAACAAAGAGGAGGTCCTACGATGAATACCCGATTCCTTGCGCGCGGCGCCGTCGCGGTCGCCGTGGCGGCCGCCCTGTCCGCCGGTTATGTCGCCGGCACCCACCGCGCCGATCCGCAGATCATCACGCCCGCGCAGGCCGCCGCATTGATGCCGGCCGAAGCGGCCGCGAAGACCGGCATCCCCGATTTCTCCGGGCTCGTCGAGACCTACGGCCCGGCGGTCGTGAACATCAGCGCGAAGCACGTCGTGAAGCAGGTGTCGCGGCGCGTGCCGCAGCCGCAGCTGCCGATCGATCCGAGCGACCCGTTCTACCAGTTCTTCAAGCACTTCTACGGCCAGGTGCCGGGCATGGGCGGCGACGCGCAGCCGGACGACCAGCCGAGCGCGAGCCTCGGTTCCGGGTTCGTCATCAGCTCCGACGGATACATCCTCACCAATGCGCACGTGATCGACGGTGCGAACGTCGTCACGGTCAAGCTGACCGACAAGCGCGAATACAAGGCGAAGGTCGTCGGCTCCGACAAGCAGTCGGACGTCGCGGTGCTGAAGATCGACGCGAGCGGCCTGCCGACCGTGAAGATCGGCGACCCGGCGCAGAGCAAGGTCGGCCAGTGGGTCGTCGCGATCGGTTCGCCGTACGGCTTCGACAACACGGTCACGTCGGGCATCATCAGCGCGAAGTCGCGCGCGCTGCCGGACGAGAACTACACGCCGTTCATCCAGACCGACGTGCCGGTGAACCCCGGCAACTCGGGCGGCCCGCTGTTCAACCTGCAGGGCGAGGTGATCGGCATCAACTCGATGATCTACTCGCAGACGGGCGGCTTCCAGGGCCTGTCGTTCGCGATCCCGATCAACGAAGCGATCAAGGTGAAGGACGAACTCGTGAAGACGGGCCACGTGAGCCGCGGCCGCCTCGGCGTCGCCGTGCAGGGGCTGAACCAGACGCTCGCGAGCTCGTTCGGGCTGCAGAAGCCGGACGGCGCGCTCGTCAGCTCGGTCGACGCCAACGGCCCGGCCGCGAAGGCCGGCCTGCAGCCGGGTGACGTGATCCTGTCGGTCAACGGCTCGCCGGTTGCCGATTCGACGTCGCTGCCCGCACAGATCGCGAACCTGAAGCCGGGTTCGAAGGCCGACCTGCAGATCTGGCGCGACAAGTCGAAGAAGTCGATCAGCGTGACGCTCGGCGCGATGGCCGACGCGAAGCTCGCGTCGAACGACGGCGGGCCGGTCGAGCAGGGGCGCCTGGGCGTCGCGGTGCGTCCGCTGTCGCCGCAGGAGCGCAGTGCCGCCAACCTGTCGCATGGCCTGATCGTGCAGCAGGCCGGTGGGCCGGCCGCCAACGCAGGAATCCAGCCCGGCGACGTGATCCTCGCGGTCAACGGCCGTCCGGTCACGAGCCCCGAGCAGTTGCGCGAAGCGGTCAAGGGGGCGGGCAACAGTCTTGCTCTGCTGATCCAGCGCGATAATGCACAGATCTTCGTGCCGGTCGACCTGAGCTGACCGGCGACGGCCGATGGCCGGCCAGGCCGGCCGCGGCGGGCGCCGCCGCCGTATTGAAGGTTTGGCGCGGCGCCCTGTATGTGTTCCGACCCCAAGGAGAGAGCCATGCAATATCTACGCAACGTGTCCCGATTTGCCGTCGCCGCGGCGCTGGCCGCCGGCCTCGCAGCCGGAGCGACCGGCGCGTACGCGCAGTCGGACGGCTTGCCCGCCGCGCGCCAGCAGGGCGACGTCACCTTCGTGTCCGGCGGCGTCGGGCTGGACGAATCGACGGCGTTCCAGCGCAACGAGCCGAGTTGGCCGCTGGCGCTGCGGTTCACCGGCAAGGGCGGTGAGTTCCTGGCCGACGTCCATGTGCGGATCGTCGACGGCAAGGGTACCGAAGTGCTGAAGACCGACGCGCGCGGGCCGTACATGCTCGTGAAGGTGCCGCCGGGCCGCTATACGGTGCAGGCGTCGTACCAGGGCAACGAGGAATCCCACGCCGTCACGGTCGGCGCGAAGGGCGGCGCGAAAACCGCCTTCCAGTGGAGCGCACAGTAGCCCGCCGCGCGCGGCCCCGGCCGGGGTTGCGCATTCGGCTGCGGTTTCGCCCATAATGAAAGCCACGGCACTCGTGCCGTGGCTTTTTCGTTTCCTGAGTCCGGCCTGGCCGGGCCGCCCCAAGGAGAAACGATGTCCGACGCAGCCGACCCTCGTCTCGAAATCGTGCCGAACCGCCATCGCGTGCGCGTGATCCATCGCGGCATTACGTACGCCGATTCGCACGGCGCGTTGACTGTGCGCGAAACGGGCCTGCCGGACATCCACTACCTGCCGCGCAGCGACGTCAACATGCGCCGGCTCGTGAAGTCGGGGGTTACGTCGGCCTGCCCGTTCAGGGGCGAGGCCGTGCACTTCGACTTGCAGACCGAAGACGGCGTGATCGAGAACGCCGCGTGGAGTTACGAGGCACCGAAGGCGGCTGCGTTGGCGCTCGCGCACTACGTTGCCTTCGACGCCGCACGGATCGACAGTCTCGTCGAGACGTCCTGATGCGGCGCGTGTTCATCGGGGAGGCGTCATGGAACTGAACGACACGTTACGCATACCGCTCGCCCCGCCCGTCGTGCGGGAGGCATTCGAGGATCTCGCGTTGCTGCGCGCGAGCTTCGACCATTGCGAATCCTTCGTGAAGCTTGCGCATGGCGAGTTTGCGCTGACGATCACGGTGCCGCTCGGCCCGCTGCGCGCCCGCTACGACGTGCGCGCGCATGCGGCCGCGGAGCAGGGCGACGCGGAAGGGCAGCCGCGCCGCGTGCTCAACTTCAAGGCGCGGGCCGACGGGCTTGGCGCGCTGCGCGGCCAGGTCGAACTCGTGCTGATGCCGGATGACGATGCGAACGCCACGCGCATCGAGTACGTCGTCTGGGCGACGGCAAGCGGCCCGCTCACCGAGTTGCCGGGGCGGCAGATCGAAAACACGCTGCGCGAATGGACCGACGATTTCTTCCGTGAATTCTGCACGGTCGTGCAGGCGAAGCACGGTCTTGCACCGAATCGCGCGCGCTCGGCCGTGCCACGGCGCCAGCACGTGTTCCTGCGGCCGGCGTCGCTGGTGGCCGCGACGAAGCGTGCGCTGCCGCCGCACCTTGGCGGTGCGCTGAGCGGGCGTGCCGCCAGCGCGCTCCCGCATCGCGGCGCCGGCACCGTGCCCGTGTGGGCGTGGGCCGCGATGATCGTCTTCGTCGCGCTGCTGCTGTACGCGGCGCGCTGGATCAACGGCGGCTGAGCGGCCGGCCGGTTCCGCTGCGAGGCTGCTCGCCGCGCGCGTTACCGCACGACCTCGGCGCCGGCTCCGGCGCCGCGAAATTCCCTTCGATATGCCGACGGCGACGTGCCGAGCGCGCCCGCGAAATGCTGGCGCAGCGACACGCTCGACCCGTAGCCGGCCGCCTGCGCGATCGCATCGATCGATTGCCCGGTGGTTTCCAGCAGATGCTGCGCGCGCGCGAGCCGCTCGGCCTGCAGCCACGCGGTGACGGTCGTGCCGGTCGCCTGGCGGAAGTGGCGCGTGAACGTGCGCCGGCTCATCAGCACGCGTTCGGCGAGCGAATCGACGCTGTGTGCGACGTCGAGGTGGGCGCGCACCCAGTCGAGCAGGCCCGCGAGCCGCGCATCGCGCGGGTGCGCGGCCACCGGCTGAGGCACGTACTGCGCCTGCCCGCCCTGCCGGTGCGGCGGGATCACGAGGCGGCGCGCGATCTGGTTCGCGGCGTCCGAGCCGAAGCGCAGCCGGACGACGTGCAGGCAGCAGTCGAGCCCGGCGGCCGTGCCGGCCGACGTCATCAGGTTGCCGTCGTCCACGTACAGCACGTCCGGATCGAGCTTCACGCGCGGAAAGCGTTGTGCGAAGTCGTCGGCCCACGCCCAGTGCGTGGTGGCCGGGCGGCCGTCGAGCAGGCCGGCCGCAGCGAGCACGTACGCGCCGAGGCACAGCCCGACGAGCTGCGCGCCACGCGCGGCGGCCGCGCGGACAGCGTCGAGCAGCACGTCGGGCGGCGCTTCGTCCGGGTCGCGCCATGCCGGCACGATGACGATGTCCGCCTCGTCGAGCCCGTCGAGCCCGTACGGCGCGGTGATCGTGAAGCCGCCCGTCGTCGACAGCGGGCCACGTTCGGCCGAGCAGACGCGGAACTCGAACGCGGGCGAGGCGGCCGCGTCGCGTTCCTTGCCGAATACGACCGACGGCACCGACAGGTGGAACGGGCTGATGCCGTCGTACGCGATCACGGCAACGACGGTCGGAGCAGGCTGGGCGGTCCGGGTGGACGAGGCGGCGGCGGTCATGGCGGGATCCGGAATGGCGATGGCCCGATTCTATCGAAGAATGGCTATCGGGCCACTGTCCCCGTGAGCGATGCGCGCCGACAATGCATCGCATCGCGCCGCTGGCCGTCCCGTTCCGGGGCGGGGCCGCGCCACCGCACCAGGAGCCCGCCATGTCGAACGCCGTCCCGCATTCCGCTTCCCAAACCGTTCCCCGTCGCGCACTGATCGTGATCGACGTCCAGAACGAATACGTGACGGGCAACCTGCCGATCGACTATCCGCCGCTCGACGTGTCGCTCGCGAACATCGGCCGCGCGATCGACGCCGCGCATGCGGCCGGCGTGCCGGTGATCGTCGTCCAGCACGTCGCACCGGCCGGCGCGCCGATCTTCGCGCCCGGCTCCGACGGCGTCGCGCTGCACGCGGTCGTTGCCGGCCGGCCGTATGCGCACCTGATCGAGAAGCAGCAGGCAAGCTCGTTCGCCGGGACCGACCTCGCTGCGTGGCTCGACGCGCACGGGATCGACACGCTCGCGGTGGCCGGCTACATGACGCACAACTGCAATGCGTCGACGGTCTATCACGCGGCGCACGCGGGGCTGAATGTCGAGTACCTGAACGACGCGACGGGTGCGCTGCCGTACGAGAACGAAGCTGGCGCGGTGAGCGCCGAGGAGATTCACCGCACGTACGCGGTCGTGTTCCAGTCGAACTTCGCGGCCGTGATGTCGACCGACGCGTGGATCGCGGGGCTGGCCGGTGCGCCGATGCCGAAGCGCGATTCGGTCGCCGCGTCGAACCGGCGGGCCCGCGCGCAGCGCGCGACGGTGGCCTGAAACGGGAGGGAGAGGGGGGAGGGCGCGGGCGGCGCGCCGCCCGATGAAACAAACAACCCCGCAAGCGCGCGCTCGACGCGCGGTCAGTCGCCGTCCTTCAGCATCGCCGGGCTGAAGCGCAGCATGTCGAAACAGCCGTCGACGAGCTTTTCCGCATGCTGCTCGGCGTCGACCTCGTCGGGCAGCATTAGCATGTCGCGCACGAAACCGCTGACGAGCGTGTGCAGCATCAGCGTCGCGCGCCACGTATCGAGCCGCTCGGGCAGCAGCTTGAGCCGCACGGCCCCCGCGAGATCGGCATCGATCGCGTGCAGCGCCTCGCTCATGCCCGCACGGTTGCGCTGGAGCAGCGGCTCCAGATCCGCGACGTACTCGCACTTCATGAACAGGATGCTGAACACGCGGCGCAACTGCGCGTCGCGCTGCACGCCGAGCAGGCACCAGATCAGGATCTGCCGGATCTTCTCGAGCGGATTGCCGCCCGGCGCGTCGAGCGGCATCCGCTTCAGCTCGTCGATCGGCAGAAACACGCGGTCGAACATCGCGTCGAACAGTTCGCTCTTGTTCGCGAAATGCCAGTAGATCGCACCGCGCGTCACGCCGGCGTGCTGGGCGATGTCCGCGAGCGACGTGTGCGACACGCCCTTCTCGAAGAACACGTGTTCGGCGGCGTCGAGAATGCGGTTACGCGTCTCGAGCGCCTCCTCCTTGGTACGTCTGACCATGTGCAGGCCTGATTGGAATGAGCGTAGGTGAATTTAGGGTCTGCAACCCTCTGCGCAGTCATATAGACTGGCTATGCTTGCGATTGGTAACAATCCGTAAGACTGGACGGCAGGCGGGGCATAAACGGGCTTTTTACATACATTCATGAATGTATATACAATACCACCCTACGATCGAATGACCCAAGTGGCAATCAGTTAATATCCCACTCTGCTGATTCCCGCCAAAGTTCCAGTCCGCAGTGCGGGGCAACCTGTCGGCACGGAGGTTTCGTGCCGCTTGCTGTATCTAGCAGTCCAGTATTTCAGGTGTTCGATCTGCGCCGTGAGGCGCATCCGTGTCGCGCTCCCTCCGGTGGGGTGCGGCACTTATTCCATTGGTTATACACAGAGGTCGCTCCATGCGCGTCGAACGGGTTCCATACCGCTTAATCACTGTCGCGACGGCCGCCGTTTTCCTGGCCGCGTGCGGGAAAAAAGAATCGGCACCGCCGCCGCAAACGCCGGAAGTCGGCGTCGTCACCGTCCAACCGCAAGCCGTACCGGTCTTCAGCGAACTGCCGGGCCGCACCAGCGCATTCCTCGTCGCGCAGGTGCGCGCACGAGTCGACGGCATCGTGCTGCGTCGTGAATTCACCGAAGGCACCGACGTCAAGGCCGGCCAGCGTCTGTACAAGATCGATCCGGCGCCGTACGTCGCCGCACTGAACAGCGCGAAGGCAACGCTCGCGAAGGCGCAGGCGAACCTCGTCACGCAGAACGCACTGGTCGCGCGCTACAAGGTGCTGGTGGCCGCGAACGCGGTCAGCAAGCAGGACTACGACAACGCAGTGGCCACGCAAGGCCAGGCCGCGGCGGACGTCGCGGCCGGCAAGGCAGCGGTCGATACCGCGCAGATCAACCTCGGCTACACCGACGTCGTGTCGCCGATCACCGGCCGTGTCGGCATCTCGCAGGTGACGCCGGGCGCGTACGTGCAGGCGAGCCAGGCGACGCTGATGTCGACGGTGCAGCAGCTCGATCCGGTGTATGTCGACCTCACGCAGTCGAGCCTCGAAGGCCTGAAGCTGCGCCAGGACGTGCAGAGCGGCCGCCTGAAGACGAGCGGCCCGGGCGCCGCGAAGGTGTCGCTGATCCTGGAAGACGGCAAGACCTACTCGGAAGCCGGCAAGCTGCAGTTCTCGGACGTGACGGTCGACCAGGCCACCGGTTCGGTGACGATCCGCGCGGTGTTCCCGAACCCGGGCCGCGTGCTGCTGCCGGGCATGTTCGTGCGCGCACGGATCGAGGAAGGCGTGAACGAGAACGCGTTCCTGGTGCCGCAGATCGGCGTCACGCACGACCAGAAGGGCCAGGCGATCGCGATGGTGGTGAACGCCAGCAACAAGGTCGAGCCGCGTCCGCTGAAGACCACCGGCATGCAGGGCCCGAACTGGATCGTCGAAGGCGGTCTGCAAGCGGGCGACCACGTGATCGTGCAGGGCGGCGAGAAGGTGCGCCCGGGTGCGACCGTGAAGTCGGTACCGGCACAGCTCGCACCGGCGGCTGCCGCCGCATCGGGCGTCGCCGCCACCGCCGCGCCGGCTGCCGCCGGTTCCGGCGCCGCTGCCGCTTCCGGTGCTGCCGCATCGGGCGCCGCGCCGGCGAGTGCTGCCGCTGCTTCGAGCGCGCAATAACAGGGAGCCTGTTTCATGGCAAAGTTTTTTATCGATCGCCCGATCTTCGCGTGGGTGATCGCCATCATCCTGATGCTGGCCGGGGTTGCGGCGATCTTCACGCTGCCGATCTCGCAGTATCCGACGATCGCGCCGCCCTCGATCCAGATCACCGCGAACTACCCGGGCGCTTCCGCGAAGACGGTGGAAGACACGGTGACGCAGGTGATCGAGCAGCAGATGAGCGGTCTCGACAACTTCCTGTACATGTCGTCGACCAGTGACGACTCGGGCAACGCGACGATCACGCTGACCTTCGCGCCGGGTACCAACGCCGACATCGCACAGGTTCAGGTGCAGAACAAGCTGTCGCTCGCGACGCCGATTCTGCCGCAGGTCGTGCAGCAGCTCGGCCTCTCGGTGACGAAGTCGAGCAGCAGCTTCCTGCTGGTGCTCGCCTTCAACTCCGAAGACGGCAGCATGAACAAATACGACCTCGCGAACTTCGTGGCGTCGCACGTGAAGGACCCGATCAGCCGGTTGAATGGCGTCGGTACCGTCACGCTGTTCGGCTCGCAGTACGCGATGCGGGTCTGGCTCGATGCGACCCGGCTGACGAACTACGGCCTCACGCCGGTCGACGTGTCGACCGCGATTTCCGCACAGAACGTGCAGATCGCAGGTGGCCAGATCGGCGGCACGCCGTCCACGCCGGGCACGATGCTGCAGGCGACGATCACCGAGTCGACGCTGCTGCAGACGCCCGAGCAGTTCGGCAACATCCTGCTGAAGGTCAACCAGGACGGCTCGCAGGTTCGCCTGAAGGATGTCGCGAAGCTCGAGCTCGGCGGTGAAAACTACAACTTCGACACGAAGTACAACGGTCAGCCGACCGCGGCACTCGGTATCCAGCTCGCGACCAACGCGAACGCCCTCGCCACCGCGAAGGCCGTGCGCGCGAAGATCGACGAACTGGCGCCGTTCTTCCCGCACGGCCTCGTCGTGAAGTACCCGTACGACACGACGCCGTTCGTGAAGCTGTCGATCGAGGAAGTGGTCAAGACGCTGCTCGAAGGTATCGTGCTGGTGTTCCTCGTGATGTATCTGTTCCTGCAGAACCTACGGGCGACGATCATCCCGACGATCGCGGTGCCGGTCGTGCTGCTCGGCACGTTCGCGATCATGTCGATGGTGGGCTTCTCGATCAACACGCTGTCGATGTTCGGCCTTGTACTCGCGATCGGCCTGCTGGTGGACGATGCGATCGTGGTGGTGGAGAACGTCGAGCGGGTGATGGCGGAAGAGGGCTTGTCACCGAAGGAGGCGACCCGCAAGGCGATGGGCCAGATCACCGGCGCACTCGTCGGCGTGGCGCTCGTGCTGTCGGCGGTGTTCGTGCCGGTGGCGTTCTCTGGCGGCTCGGTCGGCGCGATCTATCGTCAGTTCTCGCTGACGATCGTGTCGGCGATGGTGCTGTCGGTGCTGGTCGCGTTGATTCTGACGCCGGCCCTGTGCGCGACGATCCTCAAGCCGATCCCGCAAGGGCATCACGAAGAGAAGAAGGGCTTCTTCGGCTGGTTCAACCGCACGTTCAACAACAGCCGCGACAAGTACCACGTCGGCGTGCACCACGTGATCAAGCGCTCGGGCCGCTGGCTCATCATCTACCTCGTCGTGATCGTCGCGGTCGGCCTGCTGTTCGTGCGCCTGCCGAAGTCGTTCCTGCCGGATGAAGACCAGGGCCTGATGTTCGTGATCGTGCAGACGCCGTCGGGCTCGACGCAGGAAACGACCGCGAAGACGCTCGCGAACATTTCCGACTACCTGCTGAAGGACGAGAAGGAAATCGTCGAATCGGCGTTCACGGTCAACGGCTTCAGCTTCGCCGGCCGCGGCCAGAACTCCGGTCTCGTGTTCGTTCGCCTGAAGGACTACTCGCAGCGTCAGCATGCGAACCAGAAGGTGCAGGCGCTGATCGGCCGGATGTTCGGGCGCTACGCGGGCTACAAGGACGCGATCGTGATCCCGTTCAACCCGCCGTCGATTCCAGAACTCGGCACCGCTGCCGGCTTCGACTTCGAGCTGACGGACAACGCGGGTCTCGGCCACGATGCGCTGATGGCCGCGCGTAACCAGCTGCTCGGGATGGCCTCGAAGGATCCGACGCTGCAGGGTGTGCGTCCGAACGGCCTGAACGATACGCCGCAGTACAAGGTCGACATCGATCGCGAGAAGGCGAACGCGCTCGGCGTGACGGCGGATGCGATCGACCAGACGTTCTCGATCGCCTGGGCGTCGAAGTACGTGAACAACTTCCTGGATACCGACGGCCGGATCAAGAAGGTCTACGTGCAGGCGGACGCACCGTTCCGGATGACGCCGGAAGACCTGAACATCTGGTACGTGCGCAACGGGTCGGGCGGGATGGTGCCGTTCAGTTCGTTCGCGACCGGTCACTGGACGTACGGTTCGCCGAAGCTCGAGCGCTACAACGGTGTGTCGGCCATGGAAATCCAGGGTCAGGCCGCACCGGGCAAGTCGACGGGTCAGGCGATGGCTGCGATGGAACAGATCGCGAAGAAGCTGCCGGTCGGTATCGGCTATTCGTGGACGGGCCTGTCGTTCCAGGAAATCCAGTCCGGTTCGCAGGCGCCGATCCTGTACGCGATCTCGATCCTCGTCGTGTTCCTGTGTCTCGCGGCGCTGTATGAAAGCTGGTCGATCCCGTTCTCGGTGATCATGGTGGTGCCGCTCGGCGTGATCGGTGCACTGCTCGCGGCAACGATGCGCGGCCTCGAGAACGACGTGTTCTTCCAGGTCGGCCTGCTGACGACCGTGGGCTTGTCCGCGAAGAACGCGATTCTGATCGTGGAGTTCGCGCGCGAACTGCAGATGACGGAGAAGATGGGGCCGATCGAGGCCGCGCTGGAAGCGGCGCGCCTGCGGCTGCGTCCGATCCTGATGACGTCGCTCGCGTTCATTCTCGGTGTGATGCCGCTCGCGATCAGCAACGGCGCGGGTTCGGCGAGCCAGCACGCAATCGGTACGGGCGTGATCGGCGGGATGATCACGGCGACGTTCCTCGCGATCTTCATGATCCCGATGTTCTTCGTGAAGATCCGCGCGATCTTCAGCGGCGAGAAGGAAGACGTCGACGAGGCGCTGCGCCTGGCTCAGGAGCACTCGCACCACGAAGAGAAGCCGGGCAACGGCGACGAAGGCAACAAGGGACAGTGATGATGCAAAAACACGCTTTGACTGCAATCGCGGTCGCGCTCTTCGCCACGGGCTGCACGATGGCGCCGCATTACAAGCGGCCCGATGCACCCGTCGCGCAGGCGTACCCGGCCGGCGGCGTCTACGCGACGCAGCCGGGTGCGGCCGGCGCGCGCA